>JABAAB010000011.1 GCA_014238945.1 Lysobacterales bacterium | reverse complement strand
GTTGCCCGTCAGCTGCGGGGTCGGGTGGACAGCGACAAGCCCAGTACACCGGTGGCCCGGGGACGGCAAAGGTCAAATATGCACGGGGTCAACGGTCACTGATACTTTGCTGAATTGCAGATAAGGTGGTTTATACTTCCTATCCACGGGCCAATTTCATCTTTTTCAGCTAAATTTCGGTGAACTTTCGAGTCTCTTTCAGGTATCGATTCAGCGACGCAGCTACGATATCATTTGTGGGCGAACCGGGGAGAAGGACGTCAGACGTTTATGAGGCACGTTTTCTGGTCAACAGATGAAGTGAAAAGCCAGTGAGGAAACTACTTGCTGGTTGCCTGTTGGTCCTCCCGCTGACAGCCATGGCCCAGCTGTCAGGGAGTTACACTGTTGGTGGCAGCTCCCCTGACTATGCGACGATTACGGCCGCGGTTGCCGATCTCAACGCCGACGGCATCTCAGCTCCGGTGACCTTTTTCATCCGAGAAGGCACCTATGATGAGCGGGTCACGATCACCGATTTCGCTCGCACCGGCAACGCGACAGATACGGTGATATTCAGTCGCAACGGGCCGCTGTCGGACAAGCCCGTGTGGCGATACTCGGGTGCGAACAGCGACGGTAATAACTGGGTGGTCCGGCTTGTCGGCGCAGATTATGTCAGTTTCCGTAACATCGAGTTTGAGGCCACGGGTACCGCACCCTGGGGGCGCATTCTGTTTTTTCAGGGCAACGTGGATTTCACCTCGATTCAGAACTGCGAATTGTCCGGTTTCATAAGTTCCGACGACGACGCCATCCTCGTCTTTCAGGATTTTGCCAGCGATGTGGAGAACCTGTCGGTGACCGGCAGCATATTTTCAAATGGCAAATCGGCCATCACGCTAAACCGGGCCACCGCCGGGTATCCGGTAATCATCGGTAACAGTTTTAATGCGCAGATTTCAACCGGTATCAGCCTGGTTTCAGGTTTCGCGCTGATCGATGGCAACACCTTCGCGGATGCCACCTTTACGGATGCATTCTATTACGCCCTGTCGGTGCAGGACCTTAACGCCACGATCAGGAACAACAGCATCGACATGGACAAGGGTTACATTGGAATTAATTCCTATGGCAGTACGCCTGCCGCGGCGTCGAATGTTGCAATCATCAACAACCGGGTGGCCGTCGGCTCGGTAACCAATGCCAATTCCGGTATCAGTGTTTCCCTGAGCGGCGCTTCACTGCTGCACAACACCGTTTGGATGGAACGCGAGGTGGCGCCGGCCTTGAAGATCGCTGCGGATGTCACCGACACCACCCTTTTGAACAACAACTTCTACCATGCTGGTAACGGTTTGGCGATGTGGGTCAATAATGATCAGATTGGAACTGACCCGTTGGACGCCATTGGCGTGGCGGATTACAACAACTACTATTCGACCTCTGGTTTCGTCACCCTCGAGTGGGACGGTGTTACCTACCACAGTCTCTCGGATTTCTATTACGACAGCGGGGTGGACAGGCATTCAACCAGACTGGCGGTGAACTTCGTGGACGACGTTAGCCGCCCGCGCGACCTGCACCTGGCTTCACCCTCAGACAGCGACATCGGTCTGTTGGCGCCGGCGCTGGCTGAAGTACCCCAAGACGCGGACGGCGACCTGCGCGGACTGTTGACCACCTACAAAGGCGCCGACGAGGGCATGCCCATCGCGCCGCTCGACAACGCCGACACGGCCAGCGGCTTTTATACCGTGGGTGGGGCCAGCCCGGATTATCCCGACCCGGGTAGCGCGCTGGATGACCTGCAGCAGCGCGGTATGAAAGGCCCGGTGAGCTTTAGAGTGCGCGCCGGAACCTATGTGTTTCAGCGCAGTATAGACAGCATCATCCGCTCCGGTGCGCCTGAGGACCTGATTTTGCTCCGTCCGGCAAACGTCGCCAACAAGCCGGTGTTTCAACGAAACACCACTGATCCGGATGAAAACTGGGTGATTAAGGTCGACGGCACCGACCACGTAAAGATCCGCGATATCGTGTTTGAGTCAACCAGCACAGGAAACTTGGGCAGATTGTTGCACCTGGCCGGTGATACCAGTGACTTCACGCTCGATAGCTGTGAATTTATCGGGGTCACCGGTCACGGCGATCTTTCCGCCGCGCTGGTTCACGGCGATTCGCCAGGGCAGGAACGAATGACCTTTGCCAACAATGTGTTCACCAATGGCTCATACGGGCTGTACCTGGCGCCGCCGGAACTGTACGGGGATACGACCAACGACGACACGATGGTGCTTGAAAACACCTTCGATAACCAGGAGACGACGGCATTTTTCAGTGACCATGGCGACATAACCTTCGAAGCCAACACGGTGAGTAACACCCGGCCTTCCTTCCTTGGCCTGTACCTGCGTAATGAGGACAAAGCGGTGTTCCTTCGGAACCACATACACCTGACTGGCAGCGGCAGTATCGGCATTCAGTTCGACAATTACGATGGCACTTTTATCCCCAAAAGCATCATTGCCAACAATTTTATCAGCGCCGGCACCGGCATCGATTTCCTGGGCGACTCTGGTGCCTGGCACATCTACCACAACACCATTCGGGGCGCCGACCTGGCGATGAACTTTAGCGCCAGTGGTACTTCTATTGAAATCATCAACAACATCCTGATCAATACGGTCAGCGGCCCCGTCCTGAGTGTGCCCGAGGCCTCGGATATCGAGATCTTTGACTACAATCGCCTGCACAAATTCAGTGGTAACCTCATTCACTGGGGCGGCGTCGACTATGCCAATCTGAGTTCTTTCATCGTCGCCACGGGCCTGGCAACAAACTCGACTGAGACCACCGTGACCTTCGTCGATGCTGTCGCGGGCGACCTGCATCTTGCGGGTGGCTCAGTGGGTGACACCTTCTTATCCGGCACGGCCCTGGCTGATGTAATTGACGACATTGATGCTGAGACGCGCGGCGCGGTCCCGTATATGGGTGCTGATGAATCTGTCGAGCTGCCAATACCCAATCTCAGTCCGCCGGTGATCACCCCGGGCCAGGGCGATTCGGTGGCCGAGGACACCGCGATTGCCACCGCGGTGATGACGGTAGTGGCCACCGATCCGGATATTGCGCCGGAGTTCCAGGACTGGACCATTACCGGCGGCAACACCGGCGCCGCGTTCGCCATCGATCCCACGACCGGTACGATCACGGTGGCGGCCGGGCTGGACCGCGAAACCACGGACAGCTACGACCTGCAGGTTACGGTCAGCGACGGCGTGTATGTCAGCATCGAGGAGAGCGTTGCGATCGTGGTGACGGACGTCAACGACAATGCGCCGGTGATCACCCCGAGGCAGGGTGATTCGGTGGCTGCGGGAGCCTCGATTGGCACCGAGGTGATGACGGTGGTGGCCACCGATCCGGATATTGCGCCGGAGTTCCAGGACTGGACCATCACCGGCGGCAACACCGGCAATGCCTTCGCCATCGGCGCAGCGACGGGAATAATCACTGTCAACGTGGTCGGGATTCCTGATTCTCCCCCGTCCTATACGCTCCTCCTGACCGTTAGTGACGGGGACAATGTCAGTGCCGAAGAGAGTGTTGTCATCGACGTAACCGACCTGTTGGCGGACCTGATCTTCAAGGATGGTTTCGAAAAATAAAGTTAAGGCCGTGATTAAAGCGTCCCATGAACTGGGACCGCCTGGAGAATCCGGGTTCGCTGCATTGCACGGGCTGCAGCCGGCGCAGGCGGGTCATTTTTTCGGCCGCCAATCCGTGTATTTGGAATTCAGCCAAGGAGCAGTAAGGGCAAGCTGACGCTTGCCAGGCAAACCCTGGTGGCCCGAAAAGCGGGTCCCGGCATGAACTGCAGCCTGGCCGTGCACAACACTCCGGCCCACCGCAAGGCTGACCCCACGAGACGCGCCCGGGTCCATAAGCGGGAGGCCATGTTGTAGTATGTATGCAAGTAAAACGTTCCCCACCCCCCAAAGGAGCCCCTGTTATGGCAACCTACGAATGTAAGACCTGTGGTATGAGTGTCAACGCCAGCTGCGGTCATTGCGACGCGGCCCTAGAGAACGACAGCCTGACGCTGGACAACGGCAGCGAAGTACAGATTTCCAAATGTCCAAACGGTCACGGCAAGATCAAGTCACCCATGTGTTGCGGGCAGGATATGAGCTGCGCAAGCGACTGAGTGACCACGGTTTCTGCCTGTACCGCCGCAGCACTCGTAAAGTCCGGGACAGCCGGACCACCCGCGCCGGCCACAGGGCTTGAAGAATGCAGCGTTGTCAGCTCCTATCATCGACACCGACATTGGCTGCCGAAGCGGCCACCCGCTTGAATTGCAGGTAGGCGCATTAGCTCATGGGCGCCGAACCTGCGTCAAACCCCTATGTCTTTATTGTCGGATGCGCGCGTTCGGGGACGACCTTGCTCGAGCGCATGCTGAACGCGCATCCCGAGCTGGCAATCATCCACGAAACCCATTGGATCACGCGTTTTTACGAGAAGCCGAAGGGCTTGACCAAGGACGCTCTGGTGCGGCGGAAACTCATCGCGCGTGTGTGCGGGCACCACCGCTTCAGAAACCTGCACATGTCCCGGTCGGACGTGACAGGCCTGCTTGGTCGGGACGAGGCACTGCCCTATGCATCGTTTATCAAACGGCTGTTTGAGCTGTACGGCGCGCGCGAAGGTAAGCGTCTTGTGGGCGACAAGACCACCGGTAATTATATCCGGAAGCTGCCGCTGCTGGCCGAACTGTTTCCGCAAGCCCGCTTCGTGCACCTGCTTCGAGATGGCTGCGTAGCAACCCTATTCTACCGTTGGCTTCGTGATGTTGCTGCTGTTTCGACTGGAACTGCATTCCGGTGGCGAGGTATCGCTACAATTGTCCAGGCCGGTATTCATGGATTCCCTGGTCAGTTTTTCGCTCCTTCCATGTCTTTGTTTTATACCATCCCTGAAACGCGCCAATATTTGCAGTAAATGGTTTTGTGTGGTAAGAGTTAGCTGAATCGCTACCAATTAGTTCGGGGAAACAATGAATACTTTTCAAACTAAAACAGCTGCAAAGGGACCTGAAAAATTACTGATGACAGTGGTTGTCATCGCATTAATGGCACCAACCGAACTGACACTTGCCGTACAGCCAGAGCCGGATCCGGTCGTCGTGGCATTTGCGGGAACCGTGAGTGACGTTCCGATCGAAGTTGGCTCCGCTTTCACGCTTGGCGACCCGGCCTCCGGTGTCTTTACGGTCAACTTGGCCACATACGATAATGACAGCGACCCTAACCGAGCTGAATACGTCTACGCGCCCATCGGCCCTTCCTTCCAGTTTGGTTCCTACGTGGCGAGTTCGGAAGGAGGCGGGCAGGGGGACTCCGTTTCAGTGCGGAACAATATCCCCGACGACTACCGCATGAACTCAGTGCAGGTTGCCGGCTCGCAGGTGAATGACTACGTGCCCACCAACCTGATATTCGTGCTTATTGACAACTCCAACATGGTCTTCGACGACACCACCCTTCCGGTGGATCTCGACCTCGCGGCCTTCAACCAAGCCTGGGCATCCATCATTTTTTACAAGCAGGGCGTTTCTTCGCCGAACGTCAAAGCGACGATCGCATCCCTCAGCGTGACTGATCTCTCCGACCCCGGCGACATCCTGAATGACTATGACAATTGGGTGAACGAAGGTTTGCTCGAAGGCGTCACTCCGAACGGCCTGAAGAACTTGCGCAAGCGGCTCCAATCTGCGTTGGATAACATGGATTGCAAACGGCTTGCGCGGACGCTCAGCCGTGTCGACGGCAACCCCTTGCCACCCGACATCGCAGCAGGCACTAATGCGCCAGCGCTGGCCACTGTGATCGAGGGCCTGTTTGACCTCTATGGCTGCACTTAGTCACAAGAGCAGGCGACCCGGCGAACGCAGGGAAACCATCGGCCAGTAAAACGGAATTACGGTAGGATAGGGCGGTCATCCCTTTACCCGGGTTCAAGATGTCCTATCCCTGCTCAGCCCGTTGTCCGCTCATCGCACTGCTGGCCGTGCTCGCATTGCTGTCGCTTCCATTGGCAGGCGCGGCCGAGGGTGGCCCCGAAAAGCCAAATATCGTACTGGTACTGATGGACAATTTCGGCTGGGGCGAAATTGGCTGGATCGATGAAGGCGACAAGGATCGCAAACTGCAGCTGTCAAAAAAACATGTCATGGGGGCGATTCGTTGGGACGACCAGAACGTGCGGGCATACGGATCATTAGCTTTTATTCACACGGTAGAGGGTGACTACGAGGCTGCGGCCAGAGAGTTTCGTCGGCTTCGCTCTTTGGGACAACCGGCCCATTGGCTCTATGGAATCTTTCTCAATCGGTTGGCCCGTTATGAGGAAGCAATCGAAGCATATTGATGTGGGTGGGGAGTACCGAAGGAATATGTAGCC
>JABAAB010000081.1 GCA_014238945.1 Lysobacterales bacterium | reverse complement strand
CGGGATGACGGTGTCAGAACCAAACTTCATTCCCGCGAAAGGGGAAATGTTACAAAGTTTAGCTAAGGGTCAAAAATGACCCTCCAGCTTCATGCTGCGCAAACGACTGCCCGCCAGCCTGGCCAGCGTGGTGTCGGGGTATTGTTCCTGTACCTGGGTCAGGGCTGCGCGTGCCCGGTCCCATTGTTTCAGCTCGTAATGGGTGTACCCTGTTTTCAATAATCCGTCCGCAATCTTCGGACTGTTCGGATAGTTGGCCAGCAGACCCTCGAAAGCTTCCAGCGCGATATCGTAATTGCGTGTCACGTAGTACGACTCACCAAGCCAGTATTGGGCGTTATCCGCATACTCACTATTGGGGTAACGTTCCAGGAATGACTTGAATTGATCTGCTGCGTCCGCATAGCGCAATTCCTTGAGTGACAGGAACGCATTGTCATAAGCCGCTTTTTCTACTTCCGGGGATACGGCTGCATTCCTGGCACTGGTCTGGGGTACACCAATTGCGGTGACAGACGAACTTGTGGTTATTGCCGGTCTTACATAGGGTGCTTCTTCGCGTGGCGCTGCCTGTGCAGGAGAAGTCACTGAGCCACCAAGCTGTAAAGCCGGTTCAACCTGGATAACATCACCTCCCGGCATGGCATCACCACCCGGATCTCCCCCCATTTCGGGAGTAAGTGCCAGGCTGGGGCCGCCGCTACGCAATTCGTTGATACGTGCATCCAGATCCAGATACTGATCTCTTTGCCGGTCTCTCAGGTTTTCCAGATCGGCTGACTGGTCTTCCAGCATGCCGCGCAACATACGAACTTCATCCTGTAGCTGCTGTATCTGCACGACCAGATCCACCATGACCTGGCTGTTTTGCTGGGCGAAGGCGGGTGCTGAAAGTAAGATGGCCAGCAAAAGGCTGGCCATCAAACTCGTTTTAGAGTGACTGGCTGATATCTTCATCTGTTGGCATTATCTCGCGGTGTAAACGATCTCCACGCGACGGTTCTGCCACCAACAGTCTTCATCGCTGACCCGGCAAACGGGACGTTCTTCGCCATAGCTCACACCATCAAGCTGGCTGCCACGGGTACCTGCGGCGGAAAGCAGACCGGAAATGGCATTGCTGCGACGCTCACCCAGACCCAGGTTGTACTCGCGGGTGCCGCGTTCATCAGCATGACCTTCGAGTGTCACGCGGGCACTGCCATGTGAGGCCGCATACTGAGCATGGGCTGCAACGATGGCACGGTATTCTGCCTTGACCTCAGACTTGTCGAAATCAAAGTAAATTACACGCTTGGACAACAGGCTTGAGCTGTTCTCAAAGTTCCTGGCATCGGTATAGTCACGCGGATCCGGAGCAGCAACCGTCGTAACCTCTCTTTCTACCACCGGCGCAGGTTCTGGCTCGGCAACAGGTTCAGGTTCTGGTTCGGTTGTTTTACAGGCCGAAATCGCGCCAGCGATGGCGAAAGCAAGTAAAAAGCGCCACGTTGTATTCATTTTTATCTCCAAAGTTTTTCAAAAAAACCGCGATGCGGTTTCTGTGCCCAAGTTTACCTGATAACGGGAGACCACGCGGGTTCTCTGACGTCACCTTCTGTCAAGATCAATCGTTGTCGAACGTTTCCATCTGTTGAAACCGCAGCCAAAACCCCGCGGACTCCTTCGCGGGTTGCATACAGTACCATGCTGCCATTGGGTGCAAAGCTGGGTGACTCATCCAGCACTCCGGGAGTGAGGATGCGCATGCGGCCGGTTTTATTGTCCAAAACAGCTATACGATACTCGTTTCCACGCCCATGCGCTACAGCAATTCGGCTTCCATCGGGAGAAATAGTCGCGCGGGCGTTGTAATCACCTTCCCTGGTGACACGGGTGGGTGTTCCACCGGTGCTTTCAACTCGATAAATCTGCGGTTTTCCACCCCGGTCAGAAGTGAAATAAATCCACTTGCTGTCAGGTGACCAGGCCGGCTCGGTGTCAATGGCCCAGTGTTGTGTCAATTGGTTTTTTTGGCCGGTAGCCAGGTTCCGGACGTAAATTTCGGGGTTACCGCTATACGACAGTGTCATGGCAAGAAAGCGGCCATCGGGTGAGAAAGCCGGCGCACCATTGATCCCCTTGGTCGATGACACCAGGTCTCTCTGCCCGGTGGACACGTTTTGTACATAGATTTCAGAATTTCCTTTCTCGAATGATACGTAGGCAAGTTTTGTTCCGTCGTGCGACCAGTTGGGTGACAACAGAGGCTCGGGTGAACCAACAATGGCCTGCGGGTTGAACCCATCTGCATCGGCTACAAAAAGCTGGTAATTGAGAGTGCTTCCTTCACCGGTGGCGGAAACATAGGCGATGCGGGTAGAAAATGCTCCGGGTACACCGGTGAGTTTCTCATAGATCGCATCAGATACACGGTGGGCGCCAAAACGCAGGTCACCAAAACCCACGGTGGTGATCTGGGACAAAAGTCTTTCCTGGGTATGCACATCAAATAACTGGTATACGATGTCATACCCCCTACCGCCCGGTGCATCGTTGACCCAACCGATCACCACGTAATCCACCTTGAGCAGACGCCAGGTACCAAAGCGTATCGACTCGGCATCGACCGGCCGGTCTACCATATCGACCTCATCCATTGGTGCAAACAGACCGGAACGGTACAAATCCGATGAGATCACATCGGCGACACCGGTCAACGGGAGGGGACCTGCCGCACGCCATTGCATCGGGATCACAGCAATGGGCACGGCCTGGGCATTGCCCTGGACAATTTCAATTTCGAGCTTGGCCTGGGCCAGTTGCGAAACCAAAAACATCATCAGTGCACAAATTATTTTTTGCATATTTTTAATCACCGTCATATCTGAATATAAAATCAATTTCGCGTTCGAACACATCCTCAAATCCGCGATATGGCAAGGACCCTGCCCGCTCCACTGCAGCGACCAGTGATCTGCGTGTTGCCTCATCACCATTACAGGACCCTGCAATATTAGCCGATATCACTTCACCGCCGGGTATCTGCACGATTTTTAGTCTGCAACGCAAACCGGGACGAGCCGTGGGCGGACGAAACCATTTGTTTGTAACCTGGCTCTGGATCGCAAGGTAATACTGTTCACCCAGCGTGGCCAATCGACCGGCCTTGAATTCAGCCTGCTCTGCCGCCAACTGTCTTTGCATGTCTTCCTCGGCAATGGCTTGGCGCTGTGCATCTGCCTCAGCCTGGCGGCGTGTCTCGAGTTGTTTCAGACGTTCCTCTTCAATTCTTCTCTGCCGTGCTGCCTCTTCACGTTGCCTGCGTACATTCTCCAGTTCATCTTGCTGCTTTTTAATCCGGTCCTTTCGATCCTGTTCCTGCTTGGCCCTTAAACGCTGTAATCTTAAGTCTTCCTGTCTCTTTTCTACCGCGAGGTCCTTCTGACGTTGACGTTCGGCCTCCGCCTCTCTCTCCCTGCGGGCTTCAAGGTCTTTTGCCCTGCGCTCTTCCTCAGTTTGACGCGCTGCCAGTCTTTCTGCTTCTTTCCTGGCCTCTTCACGCCGCTGCTTGATCGCACCGGTATCAACCATGACGGCTTCAATGGTCAAACCGGTCAGATCAGGTGGACGGAACGGTTCCCAACTCATCGAACTGAACACAATAACACCGGCCACCACTACATGAACTCCAATGGCCAGGCCGAAGGCCCGGGTACGTGCCCAGAAATCATGCATGCTGTAATCAGCCTCCGTCCTGACCCTCGACAGCGTCCAACGGGTCGCTCATCAAGCCTACCTTGGTCACACCCGCTTGCTGCAGCAAAACCATGGCGCCGTAAACGTGACCATAACCCACCGACTCGTCACCACCCACCAACACCTGAATCTCCGGGTTACGCCTGACGATAGCCGAAACCGTGGCAACCAGGGTTTGGGGATCAATCAGTCCGCTGCTGGTGCCATCCAGGTCACCACCGGCGTTCAGATAAAGATCACCGTTTTTCAGTACCGTGACCACCATAGGCTCATCACCTTGCTGGCTATCCAGTGGTTCAGCATTGGCCTTGGGCAGGTCGACCTCGACCCCCAGGTTCAGCAAAGGTGCGGTAATCATGAATATCACCAGCAACACCAACATGACATCGATATACGGAACCACGTTTATATCGGCCATTGGCCGACGTTTCTTGCGTTGCGTGTTCACCCTTAAATACCTCAGCCTTCCAGTAAAATGTGGGCCTGGCGCTGCAAAATGCTGGAGAACTCCTCCTTGAAGTTGTCATAGCGTGTTTCCAGCCGATCCACCTGGTTTGAATAACGGTTGTAGGCAATCACTGCAGGAATGGCGGCAAACAACCCCATGGCGGTTGCTACCAGTGCCTCGGAAATCCCCGGGGCCACCATGGCAATGGTGGCCTGGTTCACATTGGCCAGTTGCTGGAAGGAGGTCATGATGCCCCACACGGTTCCGAACAGACCGATATAAGGGCTGGTTGATCCCACGGTCGCCAGGAAATTCAGGTGATGTTCCAGGCGGTCGGTCTCACGCACCAGAGCAATACGCATGGCGCGTTGGGCTGCCTCAACAAGTACTGTTGGTGACATTCCCGATTGCTTGCGCATACGTGCAAATTCCTTGAAACCAGCCTCGAAAATCTGCTCCAGTCCCTCACCGGTATCATTTTCGATGGACTCCTTGTACAGACGGCTCAGGTCCGTGCCTGACCAGAACTGTTCTTCAAAAGCAACCGCGCCCTTTTCTGCAAAACTCAGCATCTGGCGTTTTCGGAATATGATCATCCAGGACCAAATGGATGCGATCAGTAGTGTAATCATCACCATTTTCACAACCCAACTGGCGTCCAGCATCAACTGCCAGATTTGAAGGTCACTCTGCATTATTTTTCTCCGCCCCTGTATTTCGTGTTCTCCTGGCCCGTCTCATTCCGTGAGATACCCAGGGTCTGGTTAAAGAAATTGTTATTGTTGGCATATATCCCTGACAAACTGATTACCCATTTGGTTCTATTAACCGCTCAATAGTTGAAAAGGGGTCAATTATTTGTAAACAAATCACCATCGGTCTCACCCGGCCGTTCAAGCCCGAAATGATGGTAGGCCTTGGCCGTCACTTTGCGCCCCCTGGCGGTACGGGTTATGTAACCCTGCTGGATCAGGAAAGGCTCCAGAACATCCTCAACAGTTCCGCGTTCTTCCGACAGCGCAGCAGCAATGCTTTCCACACCAACGGGCCCGCCTTCAAAATTATCGATAATCAGTTTCAGCAGACGGCGGTCCATGGTATCAAACCCACAGGCATCGACCTTCAGGATATCCATTGCCCCCAGCGCAATGGCGGCATTGATAATACCGTCGCCACGAACCTCGGCAAAATCACGCACCCGCCGCAACAGGCGGTTTGCAATCCTCGGGGTGCCACGTGACCGGCTCGCAATACCCATGGACCCTTCACTGTCACAGCTTATGTCCAGAATTCCGGCGGAACGTGTCACGATCTGCTGTAATTCTCCGGGGCTATAAAACTCAAGACGCTCGACGATACCAAAACGGTCGCGAAGTGGTGATGTCAACAGTCCAGCGCGGGTGGTCGCACCCACCAGTGTGAAACGGGGCAGATCCAATTTGATGGAACGTGCCGCCGGTCCTTCACCGATCATGATATCAATCTGGAAATCTTCCAGCGCCGGGTACAGTACCTCTTCGACCACGGGCGAAAGGCGATGAATTTCATCGACAAACAGCACGTCACCCGACTGCAGGTTGGTCAGCAGTGCTGCAAGGTCACCGGCACGTTCCAGTACCGGACCCGAAGTCTGACGCAGATTTACACCCATTTCGTTGGCAATTACGTGGGCCAGTGTGGTTTTTCCCAGACCGGGTGGTCCAAATATCAGAACGTGGTCCAGGGCTTCCTGACGACGCCGTGCCGCTTCGAGAAAAATTTCAAGTTTTTCACGCATGGCCTGCTGGCCGATGTACTCATCCAGTGTCTTTGGCCGCAGGCTAACCTCCATGGCCTTGTCCGTAGGCATGTCCATGGGTGTTACAACACGGTCATCCATTTCACTCATTTGGTCTTACCCGGGTTTGTAATGCTTTCCTGATAATTTCTTCGGCCTGCATGCCTGCTTCGGCTACCGAGTGGATCATTCGGCTGACTTCCGCAGGTTTGTAGCCCAGCGCCGCCAGGGCATGGCTGGCTTCTGTTGCCGGATCGGTGGCAGCAATCCTGCCCGTTCCCGAAGCTGACACCCCGGGCCCAATCACCACACCCTCAAGTTTGTCACGCAATTCCATGATGATGCGTTCTGCTGTCTTCTTGCCGATACCCGGCATACGGGTCAGCGAAGCCACATCACCCGTGGTCACAAAGCGGGTCAATTCCTCTCCACTGGCGCCCGAGAGTATGGTCAGGGCCAACTTTGCGCCAATACCACTGATCTTGAGCAGTTTGCGGAATAATTCACGCTCACCTGTCGATGCAAACCCGTATAGCGTCTGGCTGTCCTGTGAAAAGTGATGATGAATAAGTATCGCCACTTGCTTGCCGTTTTCCGGCAGGTCGTTGAAGACACCGGTAGGTACTTCAACTTCATATCCAACACCGCTTACATCGATCACCAGGTGAGGCGGGGCCTTGTCCAGCAGGGTACCTGACAAGCGTGCAATCACGAACCGACACCATGACGAACCCTGATGATTTTTTTCATTTCCGGCATTTTTCTCTACTTCTGCATCATCGCCATTCGGGACAGCGTATGTTGTGTGTGCTGGTGGCACAGGGCCACCGCCAGTGCATCGGCCGCATCGTTTTGGATCGGACCTGTGATACCCAGCAATATACCGACCATGTGTTGTACCTGTTGTTTGTCTGCTCCACCTCTTCCCACGATGGCCTGCTTGACCGAACGCGGACTGTATTCCGCAACCGGAACTTCACAGGAGATGGCCGCGCACACTGCGGCGCCACGTGCCTGACCCAGCTTGATGGCAGAAGATGCGTTGTGCGCGACAAATACGGTTTCGATCGCGGCCTGGTCCGGGTGATGTTCATTTATCAATTGCTGCAACCCTGAAAAGATAATACCCAGACGTTCGGTAAATTCACCGTCACCGGCCTTGATGGCACCAAAATACACCGGGCGGACCCGGTCACCGTTTACTTCGATGATTCCTACACCGGTCATGCGGGAGCCGGGATCAACACCAAGTATACGCATACTTTTCAGCCGTAAGCCTGTTCTGGAATATCCGCATTGGAATAGACATTCTGAGTGTCATCGAGATCTTCAAGTACATCCAGGAAACGCAGTACTTTCTCACCGGTTTCTACATCCAGCGCCACTTCTACACTGGCGCGCATGGTAACCTCAGAATTCTCGGGTGTCAGACCAGCAGTCTTCATGGCTTCGGTTACCTCTGCATAGGCCTCGGGCGTGGTAACCACCTCAATCGAGCCATCGGATTCCGTCACGATGTCATCCGCACCCGCATCCAGGGCGACTTCCATGATCTCATCTTCGGAGGTCCCGGGCGCAAAGTTCAATACACCGATTTTCGAAAACAGATAGGCCACCGACCCGTCCGTTCCCAGGTTGCCACCATATTTTGTGAACGCATGTCGCACTTCGGCCACGGTCCGGTTGCGGTTATCCGTCAGGCACTCGACCATCACCGCCACACCACCGGGTGCATATCCTTCGTATTTGAGTTCTTCATAACTGACCCCTTCCAGATCACCCGTGGCCTTCTTAACAGCCCTCTCAATGTTGTCCTTGGGCATATTGGCCGCATTGGCTTTTTCAATTGCCAGCCTCAAAGCCGGGTTGGAGTCGGGGTCGCCCCCACCCTGACGGGCGGCCACGCTGAGTTCCCTGTTGATACGGGTGAATATCTTGCCGCGCTTTGCGTCAACCGCTTTCTTGCGGTGCTGGATATTCGCCCACTTGGAATGACCTGCCATATAAACAATACCTTTGAAACAAGACCGGGGAAAACGATGATTTTATCATGAAACCCTGTCACTCCGATGGCAATTACAGGGCCAATGTGCGGGCAATTTGGTTTTAATTTTTGTCGGCTACCCGTGATTGAAACTGCCATGGATCAGAAACTGTTCGAGCTGCTCCACTACATCGGCGGATAGCAATAAACCGGAATGCCCAACCGGCATTTTGATACGGTCCTTCAGACCTTCAAGATTTGTCTCACTGACCGCTACGGTGCCGTCACTGGGCTCATCAGGCGAACCGACGATACGTCCGAGTCCGACCGGCCTGGTACCGCTGATCATACCGGTCTGATGTTCTCGCGGGGCCTGCGCGAACCCCTTGAGCAGGTCCTCCCTGGCCTTGCCAAACATGACCTTGTGGCCCGGCAGAATCTCCATTCTCTTGACCACCTGGCTGCCTTTCACCGGCGTTCCCATCAGGACAATACGCCCGGGGGGAAGGTCGTCGTATCGACTGAGCATCTTCAGAATTACCAATCCACCCATGCTGTGACCCACCAGGTGCAGCCTGGCAACATCCGGTTGACCAATAAACACACGCAATTCATCGGCATGACCCTCAAGCGTATTGTTGCGTGTCGGGTAGCTGAAGGACCGAACAACATGACCCTTGTCACGCAGACGTTTGGCAATCGCGGACATCGACCATGCGCGAATCCACAGTCCATGTACGAGGATAATTTCAGACACGCAGACGCCTCCTTGCCCGGCGAAACGGCTCGATTGAAACCAGAGCCAGCGCAAACCAGATACAGGCAAATGCTACTGCATGACCATAGGTGAATTCTTCGTTATACAGGAACACGGCCAACAGAAAACTGATGCACGGGGCCAGGTACTGGAAAAACCCCAGTATGCTCAGTGGCAGCTTTTGTGCTGCCATATTGAACCATATCAACGGCAGTACGGTGGTCAGACCGGAAAAAATCAGCAGCAGGTCAACACCTGCACCCGAATGTAAAAACGCCTGGCTGGTCTGTGTGGACAACCACAACAGGTAGACCAGTGCAGGAAGGAACATCAGTGACGATTCCCACAGCAGACCCGGCATGGGCTGTACCGTCAGGCGTTTGCGCATCAGACCGTAGAAGCCGAACGTGAGGGCCAGCGAAATGGAAATCCAGGGTGGTCTGCCCAGGAACCAGGCCAGGTACAAGGTGCCAACGGCCGCGATCATCACACCCACCGTTTGCAGCACCGGTAATCGCTCTTTCAAAAACACACAGCCCAGCACGACGTTGACTATCGGCGTGGCAAAATAGCCAAGGCTGGTATCCAGTACATGATCGTGGGCAACGGCCCAGACAAAGATCAGCCAATTGGCCGCCACGGTAACACCGGTCAGGGTCAGCCAGGCAATATCTGATTTGGCCATACGCAACTTTTGCAGGATATTCTTGCGTTCACGGATCGCCAGGAAAAACAGCAGTGTGGGGACGGCCCAGATGATACGATGCGCCAGAACCTCCCAGGCACCCACGGTCTGCAATCCCTTGTAATAGACAGGTACCAGCCCCCAAAAGGTAAACGCGGACACCGCAGCGGCAGCACCACCCCTGTCCAGCTTGTGCTCTGTCATGCCTGTTACTGCCTCACAAAAACAAGGGGCCGGCGATTGCCGGCCCCGGATAAAGGACTATAACGCAGTTTGGATCAAACTGCTGTGATGTTCAGGTCATCACGGATTCAGGTTTTCAGCAAGGAATGACTCCATCTTGCCGTAAAAATCATAGACATTTTCCTGTTTCCGGAAACCGTGACCTTCATCGCCTTTGACCATCAGTTCATACTTGACACCATTTTTCTTCAAGGCTTTTTCCATCACGTTGGCGTGGTCGATTACCACGCGAGGATCCCGACGACCATAGGCCATGAACACGGGTACCTTGATCTTGTCGGCATGATTGGATGGCGACCACTCTTCAAGAAATTCCTTTTCCGTCTTGGGATCTCCCACCCGGTCCTGGAATTGAACAGCAGCAGCGCCCCAGGCATCAGGTAAAGACTTGAACAACAGGTTCAGGTCAGTAACACCTACATAGTTAATACCACACTGGTACAGGTCCGGTGTATAGGTCAACCCCGCCATCGTTGCGTAACCACCATAACTTCCGCCATAGATGCAGATACGATTTTTGTCACCAATGCCTTCGTCGACCAACCATTGAACGGCATCAGTGATGTCATTTTGCATGGCCTGCCCCCATTGACGATTACTTGAGAGAAGATGATTCATACCGAAACCGGTTGAACCACGGAAGTTGACCTGTAGCACCGCATAGCCACGATTGGCCAGGAACTGGATCTCAGGGTTATAGCCCCAATTGTCCCGGGCCCATGGACCACCATGTGGATTAACTACAACAGGTACGTTTTTATCTGTGCCGTTGGCCGGCAGGGTCAGATATCCGTGCAACTGCATGCCATCACGTGCAGTGATTTCATAGGGAACCATCTCTGCCATTTCATCTGCTTTGATCCACGGCCTTGAATCAGCCAGGTAACTCAGCTTGCGTTCTTCAAAATCATAAAGATAGTAGGTGGCAGGCTGGGTCGATGATGTGGAAACAACCACACCAATGGTCTCATCGTTGTCCATGCTGCTGATGAAATTCTGGGTATCGGGAAGAGCAGCATTAATACCGTCCATGATGGATTTCCATTTTGGATCGGTATACACGGTGGTGGGCTTGCCTACATTGTAGGAATAGCTGATCATGTCTTTGGTAGCCCGGGTGGTGCCAACTGCACAGCAATCGACTACGGCGTGCTCAGCGATCATTTCGCCCATTTCACGTGTTTCAAAGTTATACCGGTACAGCGCAGCTTTGTCTCGAACCTCACCTTCCGGTGTCAGGTTGGAGTTGATGTAACCATTTACGCCATCACCACTGAGCAACGCGGGGGTCCACGATGGGGCATCATACCGGGTACGAACAATTTCTTCCCATTCACCGGACTCCTCGTCGAGCATAACGAAACCTTGCTCAAGCTTATCCGTAAACGCACCACCCAGGACTTTACCGTCCCAACCGGTGAACCAACCGGTGATCTTGCCAGGGTTCCTGTGCAAAACGGTCTTGCGTGCGCTGATGATGTTCAACCGGTAAACATCGGGATAGGCCGCACGACGATCGTTGCTGCTGACCAGCACCCAATCCGGCTCATCCTCAAGGAGGTCCAGAACGTTGGTTGACTGGATACGACCAGGACGGGTGGTTGCGGCCTGCACCAGGGTGCGTGGCTGGCTGCCGTCCTTGTTGACGGCCCAGATACCGAACGACTCGTTGCCGTCGTCATCCATGAAAAACAGCAGGCGATTATTGGTGGCCCATTGGAACCCCCTGACATCCTGCTCGGATACCGCGGTGACAGCCTGGCTCTTTTTGGTTTCGAGGTCGATGACGATAATATTCTGACGGTCACCAACCGGTGCCAGACCGGCGATGAACTTTCCGTTCGGGGAAAGTTGAAACTGGGAGAAGTCAGGTTTCTTGAAATAGTGGTCGAGACCCGGGTTGGCCAGCGCGTTTTGCGCGAGCAGCAGGCTCAATAACATTACGATTACTACAGTTGGTTTGAATTTCATATCTTGTCCTCTTTGAAATTACTTCTAGCCTGGTTGCCGTTGACCCTTTGGTGTATTTACTAGCCGGCGGCCACCAATGAAACGTGATTGTCCGAAATGTATTTGGGAGAAATTGTATTATATTAGATCATGGTACAAAAATTCGGCGTCTATCTTACCAAGCCGGTTAAAAAAGTTGAGTGCCGAAAGTCCTGTTTGCATAAAATATCGCTGTACTTTCAAGCTTGTCACCCATTATTCCTCCCCGTTCCTTACACTGATGTGCAGTTCTTCCAGTTGAGGTTCATCAATTACCGAAGGCGCGCTGGTCAAAGGGCACTGGGCGGTGGTTGTTTTCGGAAAGGCGATCACATCACGAATTGATGCTTCACCAGCCATTAGCGCAGCGATCCGATCCAGACCGAAAGCAATACCACCATGGGGTGGACACCCATATTTCAGTGCTTCAAGCAGAAAGCCAAACTTGGCCTGGGCGTCATCCTCGCCGATCCCCAGCAGTTCGAACACCGTCTGCTGCATTTCAGGTTTGTGAATACGAATGGAGCCACCACCAATCTCCGCACCATTGAGGACCATGTCATAGCCACGTGACACTGCTGCCGCAGGGTTGGCCCGCAGTTCTTCAAGCGTATCTGCCTGTGGCGCGGTAAAGGGATGGTGCATGGCGATATAGCGACCGTTTTCCTCATCCCACTCGAACATTGGGAAATCGGTAACCCATAGCAGTGCCCAGTCATCATCGGCCAGACCCAGGTCAGCACCGGTTCGAACCAACAAGTGTCCCATGAACGTGCTGGTTAGTAACCAGTCACCAGCCCCGAAAAACAACAGGTCTCCCGTTTGTACACGGGTCAGCTCAGCTATACCATCCCAGGCCTTCTCATCAAGAAATTTTGCAATCGGTGACTGTAGACCCTCGAGACCAGCGCCGGCATCATTAACCTTGATCCACGCCAGACCCCGGGCACCGTAACGGCCCACGAATTTGGTGTACTCATCAATCTGCTTGCGTGAAAAAACCGCACCACCGGGAACTCTCAATGCTGCAACCCGTTGCCCGTCATCATTGGCCGGTCCGGAAAACACCCGAAAATCAACATGGCCAAGGTGTTCATCCACACTGTGCAGGCGCATCGGGTAACGCAGGTCCGGTTTGTCCGATCCAAACTCTTCCATTGCCCTGTGCCAACTGATTCGTGGAATGGGCGAAGCCAGCTCGACTCCGAGCACATCCCTGAATACAGTGCGAACCAGGTCTTCGGCAGCGTCCTGTACACCGGCCTCATCTACAAAGGACATTTCCATATCCAACTGGGTAAATTCAGGCTGGCGGTCTGCGCGCAGGTCCTCATCCCGAAAACAACGTGCTATTTGGTAATAACGATCCATGCCGGCCATCATCAATAACTGCTTGAACAACTGGGGTGACTGCGGCAAAGCAAAAAACTGCCCGGCGTGGATACGGCTGGGCACCAGGTAATCTCGTGCACCTTCCGGTGTCGCCTTGGTCAGTATGGGTGTCTCAAACTCTGAAAAGCCCTGCCCATCCAAATGCCGGTGTATGGACTGGTTCAGTTGGGAGCGGATACGCATGTTTCGCTGCATCCGCGGTCTGCGCAGATCCAGGTAACGGTAACGCAGGCGGACTTCTTCACCGTCCTCGTCCGTCATCAGCAGCGGAATCGGTGCCGAGGCATTGAGCAGTTCCACTTCACTTGCCACCAGTTCAATTTTGCCGGTGGCCATGGCTTCATTCCACTGGCTCTCGGGGCGCAATCGCACCGTCCCACGGATACGGACGCAATATTCATTTCGCAGGGCTTCGGCCCCGGCGAAAGCCTCGCTGTCAGGCTCAACCACGACCTGCAAGATACCAGCGTGATCCCGGAGTCCAATGAAAATCAGACCACCCAGGTCACGTCTGCGATCGACCCAGCCACATAAGCTGACTGACTGTCCATCCAGAGCCTCATTGACCTCTCCGCATAAATGGCTACGCATGCTTCTTATTCCTGGCTGCACCATGACCATGCAAGGTGCTGTTGTAGTGTTTCAGGTTCAAATCATCCTTTTGTTAAGCCGTCCCGGACCCTGCTGCAGTATTGGTGTCTTTTTTTGTAGCCGGTTTTTTGGTATCGCCGCTCACAGTTGACTTTTCCTTTGACCCGTTTTTGTCACTGGAAGACTTTTTGTCCAAGGCTTCCTTGCTGTCAGTGTCATTCCCGGAATCTGCCAGGTTACGTTTCTGACCCTGCTTGAAATCTGTCTCATACCAGCCGCTGCCTTTCAAACGAAACGCGACTGCTGATATCAAACGTTTTAATGCCGGTTGACCACAATGAGGACAATCAACCAGTTGGTCATCGCTCATGCGCTGCAGTTTTTCCAGTTCATGCTCGCATGACTGGCAACGGTATTCGTAAATTGGCACTCAAATTCTCCCATCGTTGCACAGGTCGTCGTGCAATCCCGTCTTCAACACGGGGGCGGGCATTATAAACGCTCAACAGGCGACCATCTATTACCAGCCAAGTATTAAGTTGGGACTATTGGAAGGAAGGTCAATGGCCCGGCAAAGGTCTGCAGTTGATCAAAAGACCATAATCGTCTCAAGTGTCGCAAGAATACAGTTTCCAAAACTGGGCAGAAGGCTATGGCGACAGCTATACCAGACGCCCGCGTTCGCGGAAATGACGTTTCATGTTTTCCACTGTTTGCTATAGTGTTCCTCCAAATTTCAATACAGAAAATTCCCTATGAACACAAAGTTACTTTTTACCGCGCTGTTGCTCGCGTACTCGCTTGCAGCTTGCGAAAAAACCGAAAAAACGATGGACCTGATGGCCTCGGGTGAGCAACCAGATGATGCAGTTGCAGAGTCCGCGACCGAGACGGCACAACCTTCAAGATTTGATATCTATGCCGAGGTTCGTCTCGCCCCTGACTTGAGCCACCTCAGTGACAACCAACGACAGATGATCGGCATACTGATTGATGCCGGCCAGATTACCAATGAGATATTCTGGCAGCAGGTCTGGGGTGACAAAAAAGACCTGTTAGAGGGCATAGATGACCCGAAAGCACGTCGTTTTGCGTTCTACAATTATGGCCCCTGGGACCGACTCGCAGCAGACCAGTCATTTTTGGAAAGCTATGGGCCACGTCCGCCGGGTGCCCGATTTTATCCCGAGGATATGAGCAAAGATGAATTCGAAGCCTGGCAACAGGATGGTAAAGATGGACTTTACTCCCTGGTGACACGGGATACCGATGGCGCGCTGCAACTGGTGCCCTACCACGAGGCCTTTGAATCCCGGATTACTGAATTGTCAGCCCTGTTGATCAAGGCATCTGAACTGGCCGAAGACCCTGAGTTCGCAGCCTACCTCAAGATGCGTGCCGAAGCACTGAAAACAGGTATCTACCAGCCATCGGACATGGCCTGGATGTCGATGAAAAATAATCCCATTGAGGTGGTTATCGGCCCTATTGAAACTTACCAGGATGCACTTTACGGATACCGTGCGGCGTTCGAGACTTTTGTCCTGCTCAAAGATCTGGAGTGGAGTGAACGACTGGCACGCTTCACCCAGTACATGCCAGAACTGCAACGCGGGTTACCAGTTGAAGATGCCTACAAAGCTGAGATGCCGGGATCAGATGCTGATCTCAATGCTTATGACCTCGTGTACTGTGCAGGTGACTGCAACTCCGGTGCCAAGACCATTGCCATCAACCTGCCCAATGATGAGGAAGTTCAACTTGCAAAAGGGACCCGGCGCTTGCAACTCAAGAATTCCATGCTGGCCAAGTTCAACCAGATCCTGATGCCGATATCAAACCTGCTGATCGCCGGAGACCAACGTCAATACATCACCTTCGACGCGTTTTTCAGCAACACGATGTTCCACGAGGTGGCCCACGGTCTTGGCATCAAGAACACACTGGATGGTTCCGGCACCGTACGTGGCGCTCTGAAGGAACATGCCTCTGCCCTGGAAGAGGGCAAGGCCGATATCCTCGGTCTGTATATGGTCCAACGTCTGCGTGAAATGGGTGAAATTACCGAGGGTGAATTGATGGACAACTATGTCACCTTCCTGGCAGGTATCTTCCGTTCTGTGCGGTTTGGGGCCAGTAGCGCACACGGTCGTGCCAACATGATCCGCTTCAATTATTTCAGTGACGCAGGTGCGTTTTCGCGTGACCCTGATGCCGGTACCTACCGTGTCAATGTGGCCGAGTTTGAACAGGCCGTCAAAGGTCTGAGCAATGATTTGCTGGTACTGCAGGGTGACGGCGATTACGACCGGGTCGCCGCGTTTGTGGCGGAGAAAGGCAATGTCGGGGCTCAACTTCAATCCGACCTGAACCGTCTTGACGCCATCAGTATCCCGGTGGATATTGTTTACCAGCAAGGCAAGGAAGTACTCGGTCTGCAATGAGCCGGACACTGAAAACCATGAGCCGAAGAATCATTGTCAAAATTGGCAGCCAGGTTCTGTGTGACCAGGCCGGTGCCCTGAATCAGGAGATCCTTTCAAACCTGGTCGGACAGCTTGCTGTGCTGGCTGTGGGTGACTGGGAGGTACTGGTGGTGTCGTCCGGAGCCGTTGCTGCCGGCATGGGTCTGGCAGACGGGAATGTCCATCAGATTTCTGACCCGGTGGTCAGAAAACAAGTCATGGCTGCTACCGGTCAAGTGAGACTGATGGAGTGTTACCGTGAATTTTTCACACAAAAGAGACTGCAGGTAGCCCAGGTCCTGGCCACCAAGAGTAACTTCCAGACGCGCCGTCATTACCTGAACATGCGTGCCTGTATTGAAGCTCTGCTGGGTGCGGGCATCATCCCGGTGGTGAATGAAAACGACGTCGTTGCGACCACCGAATTGATGTTCACTGATAACGATGAACTCGCCGGACTGCTGGCCGGGATGGTCAACGCGGACCTGTTGTGTCTGTTGAGCACCGTACCGGGGGTATATGACGGTGATCCCGCAAATCCAGCTACAAAAGTTATTGGCCGATGGGATGAGCAACAACACCAGGCTGAAGACATCGTTGCACGTGGAGCTTCAGCACTGGGGCGCGGTGGCATGCACAGCAAGCTGGATGTTGCCCGAAAAACTGCAAAACTCGGCACCGAAGTGGTGATCGCAGACGGCTCCAAACCCGACATCGTGAGCCGTATACTGGATGGCAGCGAAGGCACGCGTTTCCCGGTACTGGGGGAGGTCTCACCGGCAAAACGCTGGCTGGCCAGCGCCGACGACCATGCCACCGGGTCGGTGACCGTGAACACCGGTGCGGAAACCGCACTGCTGGATGCCAACCGACTGGCCAGCCTGCTGCCAGTCGGGATCGAGTCTGTGGAAGGCAATTTCAAACAGGGTGATGTCATACAGGTGCTTGGGTCTTCCGGCAGGGTACTCGGCTGTGGTCGCGCGGGGTATGATCACCGGGAGACTGAACGAGTGATGGGCCAACGTGGACACAAGCCGCTGATCCATTACGATTACCTTTACCTGGTGGACTAACCGGGTTCGATGTAACGATTGCCGATTGGCCATCCCTGTAGCTCGATTCGAGGTCCAGGTCCAGGTCCAAAATCAGATACCGGATCAGGTCCGGGGTGACGAATCTTCATCGAACTTGATGACAGGAAACAAAAAATGGCTGAACAGTTACATTATCTGCAACAGGGATTGGCTGCTGCCCGGCAAGCATCACGTGCATTGGCCCGCTGTGATGATGCCAGAATACGGGCGGTACTCGAAACCCTGGCGGATCGCACCATCGGTGCTGAAGCAGAAATTCTACAAGCCAATCTGCGTGACCTCTCCCGGATGCCGGTGTCCGATCCGAAGTACGATCGGCTGTTGCTGAATCCCGGGCGTCTTGCCGCGATTGCCGATGATTTGCGTCATGTGGCTGCGATTGCATCACCCGTTGGTGAAGTGTTGGAACAAAGACGACTTGAAAACGACCTGGAACTGAGCAAGATTCGCGTACCCATGGGGGTGATCGCGGTTATCTTTGAATCACGGCCCAATGTCACCTTTGACGTCTTCGCCCTGTGTTTGAAAACACTCAATGCCTGTGTGCTCAAGGGCAGTAGCGATGCGCACGATACCAACCGGGTCGTGGTGAAGATCATGCACGAGGTATTGGCTGAACATGGACTGGACCGTGGTGCCGTGTTCCTGGCACCACCGGAACGGGAATGGTTACCACACATATTGCAGGCAACCGACAGCATTGACCTGGCCATCCCACGGGGCTCTAAAGGATTGATTGATTTTGTGCGTGACAATGCAAGGATACCGGTGATCGAGACCGGTGCAGGAATTGTGCATACCTACGTTGACGCCAGCGCGGACCTGGAAAAGGCCAGTTCAATTATCACCAACGCCAAGACCCGTCGTGTCAGCGTTTGCAACGCGCTGGACACGCTGTTGTTACACCGCGAACTGCTGACAGATTTGCCGGCATTGATGAAAGCCATTGGTGAAGATTTCGCAGTGGAAGTATTTGCAGACGAGGAATCCTGGGACGCGTTGGACGGTAACTACCCAGCCAGCCTGCAACATGCATCCGAAGAGCATTTCGGCACGGAGTTCCTGTCAATGAAAATGTCAGTGAAAACCGTATCCGGTCTCGAGGAGGCTCTGGAGCACATACACCGGTACAGTTCGAAACATTCAGAGGCCATTATTGCCGAAAATCCGGAAACCATTGAGCACTTTCTCAACGGTGTTGATGCGGCAGCAGTTTATGCCAATACATCAACCGCATTCACGGATGGCGGCCAGTTTGGCATGGGTGCAGAAATTGGTATCAGCACCCAGAAGCTGCATGCCCGCGGGCCGATGGCCTTGCCGGAACTGACCAGCTATAAATGGGTCATCCACGGATCCGGTCAAATAAGAACATAACCCGTTTGACGCACAGTCCACCGCGGTCCCTCACCCCGGTCTCTAACCGGGGTTCAATATTGCTGTTCTCCGTACTGAACTACCCGGGGCAATACCCGGGATGCCATATCCCGAAATCAGTGACTGAAGATGAAGGCGCCTTCCCCGACATCAATGCTGATGGTTTCCCCGGATGAAAAGTCCCCGGCCAGAATTCGCTGCGCCAGTGGATTTTCGATCTGCTGCTGTATTGCACGCTTCAGGGGTCGGGCCCCATAGACCGGGTCAAAGCCCGCTTCGGCCAGCAAATCCAGTGCGTTGTCCGTAATCTCCAGGCCGAGTCCGGTATTTTCCAGCCGTTTCATTAACAAGCGTAACTGGATGCCAGCAATCAGACGAATCTGTTCACGATCCAGTGGGTGAAAGACCACCAGGTCATCTACCCGGTTGATAAACTCCGGTCTGAAATGCTGTCCGACCACTTCCATTACCGCTGATTTCATCGCCTCGTAACTTTCATCACCCAGTTCCTGGATACGTCCGGAGCCAAGGTTTGAGGTCATCACGATTACGCAATTGCGAAAATCCACTGTACGGCCGTGACCATCGGTCAGACGACCATCGTCCAGCACTTGTAATAGGATATTAAAGACATCGTGATGGGCCTTCTCCACCTCGTCCAGCAGAATCACCGAATAAGGTCGGCGACGGACCGCCTCGGTCAGGTAACCACCTTGCTCGTATCCCACATATCCTGGTGGCGCGCCGATGAGCCGCGCCACCGAGTGTTTCTCCATGAATTCCGACATATCGATACGGACCATGGCCTCTTCGGTATCAAACATGAACTCTGCCAGCGCTTTGCACAGCTCCGTTTTACCCACACCCGTGGGGCCCAGAAACAGAAACGAACCGATCGGCCGGTTGGGGTCTGACAGCCCTGCCCGTGAACGGCGTATGGCATCAGAAACGGCGCGTACGGCCTCGTCCTGGCCAATCACTCGTTGGTGCAGGGCAGATTCCATACGCAGCAGCTTGTCGCGCTCACCCTCAAGCATGCGTGAGACCGGGATACCGGTCCAGCGCGAAACGATCTCGGCAATTTCATCCTCTGTGACGTTGTTGCGCAGCAACTGAAAATCGGCCTGCTCACCCTGCTCGGCCTGTTTCAGGGCTTTTTCAAGCTCTGGTATTCTTCCGTATTGCAATTCGGACATGCGAGCAAGATCACCGGCACGCCGTGCGGTTTCAAGCTCGGCGCGAGTGCGTTCCAGTTCCTCCTTGATGTGGGTCGTACCCTGGACAGCCGCCTTTTCCGACTTCCAGATTTCATCCAGGTCTGAAAACTCGCGTTCCAGCCCTTCAATTTTCTCTTCGAGTTCGGCCAGACGCTGTTTTGACGCCTTGTCTTTTTCCTTCTTTAAGGCCTCGCGTTGAATTTTCTGCTGGATCAGACGGCGTTCGAGGCGGTCGAGCTTCTCTGGCTTGGAATCGATTTCCATGCGGATACGCGAAGCGGCCTCATCCATCAGGTCAATGGCCTTGTCTGGTAACTGCCGGTCGGAAATATAGCGGTGCGACAGTGTCGCAGCAGCTACCAGTGCGGGATCGGTAATGTCTACACCGTGGTGTACCTCGTAACGCTCCTGTAAACCACGCAAAATCGCGATGGTATCTTCCACGTTGGGCTCACCTACGAATACCTTCTGGAATCGGCGCTCAAGTGCTGCGTCTTTTTCCATGTATTGCCGGTATTCATCCAGCGTCGTGGCACCGATACAATGCAATTCACCACGAGCCAATGCGGGTTTGAGCATGTTTCCGGCATCCATGGAACCTTCGGCCTTGCCCGCACCGACCATGGTATGGATCTCATCTATGAACAGGATGACATTGCCCTCCTGCTTGCTCAGGTCATTTAACAGCGCCTTCAGACGTTCCTCAAATTCACCTCTGAATTTTGCCCCGGCGATCAGGGCACCCATATCCAGGGAAAGGACCCGCTTGTTTTTCAGACCTTCTGGCACTTCGCTGTTGATGATTCTTTGTGCCATTCCTTCCACAATGGCGGTTTTACCCACACCGGGTTCACCGATCAATACCGGGTTGTTCTTGGTACGGCGTTGTAATACCTGAATGCATCGACGAATTTCCTCATCGCGGCCAATCACCGGATCCAGCTTGGATTGCTCTGCCCGTTCGGTAAGATCAATGGTGTATTTTTCAAGTGCCTGCCGGGATTCCTCGGCGTTGGGGTCGTTGACCTGTTCGCCACCACGGATTTCATCTACCGCCTTCTCAATCGCCTCACGATTGGCACCGGCCTGTTTGAGCATATCGGCCAGAGGACCTTTCACGTCCAGCGCAGCCAGAACAAACAGCTCGCTGGCTATGTACTGGTCGTCACGTTTTTGTGCCAGCTTGTCGGTCACTGTCAGTATCTTGATGGTTTCATTGGACAGGTTTATCTCACCGGGAGCACCGGAGACCCTGGGCAGATTGTCGAGACGCTCACCCAGACGTGATCGCAACGCATTGACCTTGACACCGGCGCGTGTCAGCAGATGACGAATGGACCCGCCCTGCTGGTCCAGAAGTGCAACCATGACATGACCCGGTTCAATCAACTGATGATCCTGACCCACGGCCAGGCTCTGCGCATCGGCCAGCGCCAGCTGGAATTTGCTGGTTAATTTATCCATTCGCATTATTAAAGTCCTCGGTACAAATCCAGCCACGGCAACGCGGGCTGGTCTGATAAATATCTGAGGACAGCGGGCTTGAAAATCAAGGTGTTGGAATCGGGTGCGATCGCCCCAATATGGGATCTTTCCCTTTTATATTCAGATTGTTAAAAGATCCGTCATAATGCGTTTATAGACCCGGGCGAGCGCTGCGAGCTCGTCTTCATTGACATGTTCATTCACCTGGTGGATGCTTTCATTGCGCAAACCAAATTCGACTACTTCGGTGCCCAAAGGCGCCATAAACCGGCCGTCTGATGTTCCACCACCGGTGTTTAATTCCGGCTGAACATCAAGCTCCCGGCCGATCGCGTGGATAACCGAATTCCGCAATCTGCCTGCCGTGGAGCGGAATGGGCGCCCTGAGACACGCCAGTCCAGCTGATAGTTGTGAATTCCGTGATTGACCAGTAAACCTTCCACCCCAAGACGCAGTTTCGATGCAGGTGATGTGGGTGCATTGCGAAAATTGAACCATGCCTCAGCGTGACCCGGTGTCACGTTCCTGGCGCCGGTACCGGCTTGGATATTGGTGACCTGGCAGTGTGTCGGCGGAAAATTCTCATCTCCATCATCCCAGGTCTCATTAACCAGTGTTTCGAGAAACCCTGCAATGCGATGGATCGGGTTGTCCAGTAACTCAGGAAATGCACTGTGACCCTGGATCCCATCTACCTGCAACCGCGCGTGGATGGATCCGCGCCGGCCAACCCGTACCGTATCACCCAATTTCACATCGCTGCTGGGCTCACCGACGAGACAATAGGTAGGAACCAATTTACGCTGTTCCAGGATTCCCGCAACATGTCGTATCCCGTCCACTGCGACGCCTTCTTCATCACTGGTCAGCAGTATGCCAATTTGGCCCTGGTGACCGGGCTGTTCTGCGACAAACGACTCGGCTGCTGTCACCATGGCCGCTACCGCGCCTTTCATGTCAACCGCTCCGCGTCCGTACAGGACACCCTCCCTGGTCTCAGCACTGAATGGTGGTGAAGTCCAGTCTTCCATCGGACCGGGCGGAACCACATCTGTGTGGCCCAGAAACCAGAGAGAAACACCACCCGTCCCATCGGCATGTCCATGGGTAATAAGCACGTTGCTGACGTCACCACATAGAAACCATTCGACATCAAATCCCAGTGATTTCAACCTGTCAGCGAGTAATTGCTGGCAACCTGCGTCGTCGGGGGTCACCGAAGGCAGTTCAATCAGGGCCCGGGTTAATTCTAGTGTTGCCCCCATGATTTACAGTCCTTCAAGCTCCGATGGTTTGAATCCGACAGCCAGGACCTGATCGTCGACGAATACCGGGCGTTTTATCAGCGTGGGATACTCCAGTATTAATTTCACCAGGTCTTTACCATCGTGCTGTCGCTGTACATCGCTCAATTGCCTCCAGGTGGTAGAGCGCCGATTGACCAATTGGCTGGCAAACGGGGAATCAAGCCAGTCTTCCAGCAGGGTCTTGTCCAGTCCGTCTCGACGCAGATCATGAAACTGACATTCCGTGCCTCGAGCCGACAACCACCTGAGTGCCTTGCGGCAGGTATCGCATTGCCTGATTCCATAAACTGTTAGCATGATCGTTTCTTCATCTCAGGAATCAACACAGCTTCTGAGCAGTTCATTCACACTGGTCCGGGCTCGCGTCTGGCTGTCAACACGCTTGACG
Organism: Lysobacterales bacterium; assembly: GCA_014238945.1. Classification (GTDB taxonomy): domain Bacteria; phylum Pseudomonadota; class Gammaproteobacteria; order Xanthomonadales; family SZUA-36; genus SZUA-36. The sequence continues at coordinate 18,529 of JABAAB010000081.1, read as the reverse complement.
ATCACTGCGGCATAGAGGGAATGGCTGCCGTCTTTGGAAGGCAGGCTTCCGGGCACCACTACGGATCCGGCCGGAACACGTCCGTATATCACTTTGCCCGATTCACGATCATAAATGCGGGTACTCCTGCCAATAAAAACACCCATGGACAATACGCTGCCTGTTTCGACTATGACCCCTTCAACCACTTCGGAACGGGCGCCAATAAAACAATCGTCCTCAATAATGGTCGGAGTTGCCTGCAACGGCTCCAGTACGCCCCCGATACCGACACCACCGGACAAATGTACACCGCTGCCGATTTGCGCACAGGAGCCCACGGTGGCCCAGGTGTCCACCATACTGCCGGCGCCTACGTGCGCACCGATATTGACATAGCTGGGCATCAGCACGGCATCATTTCCAATAAAAGCACCGCGTCTTACGGTTGCCGGTGGCACGATACGCGCACCGCAACGGCTGATGTCGTCATCGGAGTTTGCAGACCAACGCAGAGGAACCTTGTCATAATAAAAACTGGCGGAACCATCGACGACCTCGTTGTGACGGATACGGAAATACAACAGCACCGCCATCTTGAGCCACTCATTCACCTGCCAGCTACCCGGTCTTCCATCGGTGCAGGGTTGGGCAACTCGTAATTTGCCTTGCTCCAAACCGGCAATGGTAGATTCGACCGCCGCAATGACATCCGCACCGACGGATTCGGGTGTTATGGTTTGTCGCTGTGCAAATGCCGCTTCAATCAGCGCTCGATTTTTGTTTGGCGTGTCTGGGTGGCTCATTTGTCCTCTGCTTTGCGGTGGCCCAATGTTTCTGTGAGTGTGTTCAAAAGCTCACTGCGCATTCTACGGCTCAAAGGTGCGTTGTGCTGGTCAGAGATGATAAATGCATCTTCCGCACGATCACCCATGGTTGCAATTCTCGCGTCATGAATACGGATACCGCAAGCCACCATGGCAGAAGAAATCTGTGACAGCAGACCCGGGCGGTCAGCACATTGCAAGTCCATGAGGGTCATTTCACCGCCAAACGCCGCTGAAAAGCGAATCTTGACCACACTCTTGAATGGTCTCAATCGCCGTGGCAGTTTTCGAACTACCGGTTCAGGTACCAGGGTATTACCCAGCACTTCAAGCAAACGTGTGCGCAGCCGTTTGCAGTCTATCCTGTTTAACATCTGTGTGTGTCTGTCCATCAACTGGAACAGGTTAAAACTCCGGCCGGAAGCGGTGGTCATAATCCGTGCGGACAACACATCTAATCCGATTTCGTCGATGACGGCGGTCACGGCCGCGAACAAGCCATCATAATCGGGTGTGTGTACCAGCAATTCACTGACTCCCCGGGCTTTCACTTCACGGATGGCCACGACTACTTTTGAATCTGACTGCACTTTCAATACGGTCGATGCAGACCATACCAGTTGTCCTGCTGAAAAGCGCAGAAATACGTTTTTCGGCAGGGAGTCCCAAAGTGCATCAACTGCTTCAACTGGAAAACCCATATGCAGCAACTCGGCACGAGTTGCCTGTCTGGATTCACTGATTTTGCGACCGCGGTCCATTACGTTGTCACTTCCTTCGGCAAGCACTGCAGATGCCACGGTGTACAGTTCCCACAACAACTGGTCTTTCCAGTTGTTCCACAATTTCGGGCTGGTGGCAGCAATGTCCGCGATGGTGACCAGATACAGATAGTCCAGCCGGGCCTGGTTACCAACGACTTCACAAAACGTATGAATGGTCTCGGGATCACTGATATCCCTGCGTTGTGCAGTCTGGGACATCAACAGGTGTTGCTCGACCAGCCAGGCAACCCGCTCGCTGTGCTCCTCGGACATTGGCAGCTGAAGGCAAAACTCAATTGCATCACTGGCACCGAGGGTGGAATGATCACCGTCCCTTCCCTTGGCAATGTCATGAAATAATGCGGCCAGATAGAGGATATATGGATGATCTATCTGTTTGAAGATGTCAGCTGCATGCCGGAACTCCTCGTTGTACTTACCGTAGGCAAAACGACGTAAATTTCTGACCACGAACAGGATGTGCTGGTCCACCGTGTAGACATGGAAAAGATCAAACTGCATACGCCCGGCGATGTTGCCAAATGCCGGAATAAACACCGCCAGCAGGCCATAGCGGTTCATACGTTGCAATTGTGTATATACCCCACTGGGTTGGCACAACAACTCATAAAAACTGGCCATGGTGCGAGGATCATTACGGAAGTCTTCATCAACCAGGTGGAGGCTGTCCCCAATCAGGCGAATGGTGGACGCCCGGACACCCAGAATCTGCTCATGTCTTGCCAGCAGGACAAACAGTTCAAGCAATGCCACCGGACGTCGTTCAAACAGATCTTCTTCCGCAACCTCCAGAAATCCATGAGTAATCCGGAAATCATCTCCCAGCCCAATGGAAGCCATGGATTTGCTCCGCAACTGCTCTTCCTGGAACAACTGCAATAACCGTTCATTGAGTCGTTCGAGCCGCATTACGGTGCGATAGTAGTGCTGCATGAACTTCTCTACCACGACATTGGTTTTGTCGTTCGAATGAAGATCCACAAAGTAGCCAGCAATCTGGTGCTGAAATTCGAACAACAGACGATCCTCTCCACGCCCGGCAAGCAGGTGCAATGCAAAACGAATGCCCCAGAGCAAGGTCCTTCCATCCTTCAGGTCCTGTAATTCTGTTTCTGTCAGGAACCCGTGGGAAACAAGGCTGTGCAAGGACTGGGTGCTGAAGTGTCTTTTCGCTACCCAGCCGATCATCTGGATGTCTCTGAGACCCCCGGGTCCTTCCTTGATATTTGGCTCGAGATTATAGGCGGTGTCGTGATACTGCTGGTGGCGACTTTGTTGTTCTTCAAATTTGGCATCAAAAAAATCACCTGCCGACCAGACCTGATCCGTAGCAGTGGTTTCGAGCATCCGCGCAAACAGTGGTTTTGGACCACTGAGCAAGCGGCTTTCCATCAAGCTGGTGGCCGTGGCAATGTCTTTTCTGGCTTCAACAACACAGGTTTCTACGGTACGCACACTGTGACCGAGGTAAAAACCAGCGTCCCACAACAACGTGACAAAATCTTCGATCGCGATGCGCAGTTCCTCACCCGGGGGAAATTTTCGTAAAAGAACGAGCAAATCCACGTCCGAGTGTGGGTGTAACTCACCCCGACCAAATCCTCCAACAGCCACCAGAGCCACGTCTTTACTGGCAGGAACCAGGCGGTCCCAGGCCGTCAGAATGAGTTGCTCTACAGCCCAGGCGCGGGCCTTGACCAGCAGATTGACATCCACCTTGTCGCTGAATTTGTCCGCCAGGGCATCATCAGCCTGGTTCAGGGCACTCTTGAGGGATTTGATCAGGGCGATATTTCGTGTGTCGGTACTCTGCTCCCCCAAACGCACGGCGAGCTCGAGTGTATCCAGACACCCTTCGGCAGCAGCCGTCTTGGAGAGGCGGCCACGCAGTCTTATTTTCATAACTGCCCTTCTTGCAGGATCACATACTCAGAGTTCATCACCCGGCAACTGCGTCAGTACATCGTAACCGTCATCGGTGACCGCCAAGGTATGTTCCCACTGTGCAGACAGGCTACGGTCCTTTGTGATTACGGTCCAGCCGTCACCGAGAAGACGGGTTCCTCTTCTGCCGACATTGATCATTGGCTCGATGGTAAACACCATGCCGGGGACCAGAACTTCCCCCACGCCCGGTCTGCCATAATGCAACACTTGGGGATCCTCATGAAAAACCTTGCCAATACCATGGCCGCAATACTCCCGTACCACGGAACAACCCTGTGCTTCGGAGTAACGTTGGATTGCAAAACCGATATCACCCAGCCTGAGCCCGGGTCTGACCATTTCTATCCCGGTCACCATGGCCTGGTGCGCAACCTGGCAAATCCTGCGGGCCCTCACTGTGGGCTCACCGATCAGGAACATCTTGCTCGTGTCACCATGCCAGCCATCCTTGATTACCGTGATGTCAATATTGAGGATATCGCCGTTCTTGAGTCGCTTTTCACCGGGTATGCCGTGGCAGACGACGTGGTTGAGTGAAGTACATATGGATTTTGGAAATCCGCGATAATTCAGGGGCGCGGGTATGGCCTGTTGAACGCGGGTAATGTGATCGTGGCAAATGTCATCCAATTCACCGGTACTCATCCCGATTTTTACGTGTTCACGGATCATCTTCAAAACCTCACCAGCGAGTCGACCTGCAACGCGCATGGATTCAATTTCTTCTGGTGTCTTGAGCACAATTCCCATTTTTTTGTCCGTGAATCTGTTTTTTGAGCCGTCGTCCTGATCATCCCAGAAGAGGCAAATCGCATAAACGGAACTTATTGTACCTTCCCTCAGCCGGTTTGGCTCTCATATTGAATGCAAAATACCAACTTATGCCCTATGACTAATCCTCTGTCAAAGAGGATAATTGGCGGCTATTGTGCGTTGGATTGCCTCATATTAGCGTTAACCGGAGTTTTACCGCATGGGAAAGTTCTTGAAATTTACCTTGCCTCTTGTATTGATAATGGTTTCTATCTTGATGGTTTTCGGGATGGTTGCCTATTCAAATTCTCAACGGGCGGAACGGAAACCGGAAGGTCAAAAGACCGTCCTGGTTGAAACGATCAGGGCAGAGGTGACTTCGCTGAACTTTACGGTCAACTCACAGGGAACCGTCAAACCACGCACCGAAACCTCGCTGGTCTCGGAAGTTTCCGGAAAAATTGTTGTGGTCTCGCCTGATTTTGTCGCCGGTGGCTTCTTCCGCCAGGGTGATGTGCTGTTGCAGATTGATCCCAGTGACTACCAAACGGCCGTAAAGCGTGCGGAAGCAGGACTGGCATCAAGAATTGCCAAGCTTGCCGATGAATCTGCCCGCTCTGAACAGTCTTTGAAAGACTGGCAGAACCTGGGCAGAACCGGGCAACCATCGGACCTGGTGTTGCGTAAACCCCAAATGGCGGACGCAAGAGCCAATGTCAGCGCGGCGGAAGCGGACGTACAAAAAGCCCGGCGGGACCTGGAACGAACCCGTATCACCGTTCCCTATGATGGATTGGTCAGGCAAAAATCTGTGGACATCGGTCAGTACATCACACCGGGCACCCGTCTGGGTATTACCTTCGCCATCGATAGTGCCGAAGTTCGCCTTCCATTAACCCACAGTGACCTGGAATACCTGGACTTGCCTTCAGAAACTGAAGTGCAAAACACAGGCAGCTCATTTCCCCCGGTCACCCTGAGTTCACAAAGATCGGGGAAAACCGTAAATTGGAAGGCACGTATTATCCGCACTGAAGGCGTGGTCGATGAAGTCAGCCGGGTGATTTACGCCGTTGCACAGGTGATAGACCCCTACGGTGTACTGGGCCAGAGTCATCAACAGGAATTGAAGATCGGTACTTTTGTCAACGCGGAAATCCGGGGCGTACCCGCAGAAAATGTAGTCGTGTTACCCCGGCATGTTTTGCAATCGGACAACACCATCCTGGTGGCAAACGATAAGCGGGAACTTGAAATTGTGCCGGTCAGTGTACTACGTGCCGAGCCCATAAAAGTATACATAAGTTCGGGAATTTCCGGTGGTGACCACGTGATCACAACCACGCTGGATGCGCCGATACCGGGTACCCGGCTGACGATCAGCGGTATTGACCCATCTGCCGGTTCAACGGACGCTCCGGACAACTCCATGGTTGCCAATGGTTCTGAGCAGTGAACAGTAATCACGGCCCCTATTACGCGATCATCAATTGGTTTGCGAGGAATCCCGTTGCGGCAAACCTGTTGATGATCATACTGCTTGCTGGTGGTCTGTTTTCGGTCTTCACCATCAAAAAAGAGGGCCAACCCGCCATAGAGACCAACTATATCAATGTCTCCATGCCTTTTCTCGGCTCCAGTCCGGAAGATGTTGAAGAAGGCATCCTGATAAAAATCGAAGAATCCATCCAGGATATAGAAGGCATACATGAAATTGTCTCCACTGGCCGTCGGGGCAGCGGATCAATCCAGATAGAGGTCAGCGCCGGATACGACGTTCCCGAGGTGATGAACGAAATAAAGAACCGTGTTGACGCGATTTCAACATTTCCCGACAACACCGAAAAGCCGATCATTTCGAGAACCCGGTTCCAGCAACAGGTCACCATGGTGTCGGTATTCGGTGATGTGAACGAAAGAACCCTGAAGGAGTATACCAAGCAAGTCCGGAACGAGATCGTAACTCTGCCAGGCATTACACGTGCGGAAATTCTGGGCACCCGACCTTATGAAATCAGTATAGAGATCAGTGAATTCACACTGGAACAGTACGGCATGACACTGTCTGAAGTGGCGCTCGCATTGCGGCGTGGCTCATTGGACCTGCCAGCCGGGTCCATCCGGGCAGATTCTGGTGATATTCAATTGCGTACCAAGGGCCAGGCCTATACTGGAATTGATTTTGAAGACATTCTGATCCGAACCAATCCGGATGGATCCCGTTTGCTGTTAAAAGACATTGCCAATATCAAGGACGATTTTGCCGAAACCGGACGTTTTTCTGAGTTCGATGGCAAGCCGGCCATCACCATCCAGGTGTTGTCGGTGGGAACCCAGAATGAACTGGATATCTCTCAAACCGTCCGTGATTATGTTGCAGAAAAACAGGCCACCAATCCATCCGGGGTCGGTGTTGCCGCCTGGGCCGACATCACCTACTACCTCAAAGGCCGTCTGGACATGATGGTCAAAAACCTGATCATGGGCGCCGTTTTGGTGTTCCTTTCGTTGGCACTGTTCCTGCGTCTGAAACTGGCATTCTGGGTAATGGTCGGATTGCCGGTGGCATTTCTGGGTACATTCTTCCTGATGCCTGCATTTGATGTCACCGTAAACCTGATCAGTCTGTTCGGCTTTATCCTGGTGCTCGGAATCGTTGTGGATGACGCCATAGTTATCGGTGAAAGCGCTTATACCAATATGCGTGCCAAGGGCCACTCGGTGGACAACGTAATTGAAGGCGTGCTCAAGGTCGCCATGCCCGCAACATTTGGTGTATTGACCACGATTGCAGCATTTCTGCCAGTATTGATGATCACCGGTGTCATGGGACAGTTTTTTTCCGCCATTGGATGGGTGGTGACCCTGTGCCTGGTATTTTCCATCGTTGAATCCAAGTTGATTCTGCCCGCTCACCTCGCACATATGAAAGTAAGGCAATATAGTGAGGATACATCCAATTCCCTGATTCGTTTCCAGCGATTTTTCAGCGAAGGCCTGCATACCTTTGTCGATAACACTTATTCCCCACTGCTAGCCAGGTGCCTGAAACGAAGATATCTGACCCTGTCTGTTTTTATTTGCATGTTAATCCTGTCCATCGGATTGTTGGCAGGCGGTATACTGCGTTCGGTGTTTTTTCCTGATATTGCTGCTGATTTTTTGCAGGTCGATCTGGAGATGAACGTGGGCACCCCGGCAGCGCGTACCCATGACGCCCTGCGACGTTTACAGGAAGGTTTAAAGGATCTGGATGCCGAAGTCAGCGCAGAACACGGCATGGAGTCGGGTGCTGTGGTTTCTCACATGTTGTCATTTGCACGGGGAGAAACCAGTGGCCAATTGATTACCGAACTGGTCAAGGAAGACAAGGCGGTCATTACCGGACCGGAAGTATTACGCCGGTGGCGTGAAAAAGTCGGTGAAATTCCGGGAGTCAAACAACTTGGCTTCTCGGGCGCCATTGGACCGGGTGGTGGTGCTGCGATATCAATCCAGTTGATCGGGGCCAGTATCGAACAGGTCGGGCGTGCATCACTGGAACTGACCCGCAAAATGAAAACCTACGAGGGTCTCTACGACATTCGCAACACCTATGAACGGGGCCGGTCCGAGATCAAATTGAATGTCAAACCTGAAGCTGAAGCACTGGGTATTACGCTACAGGACCTCGCCAGCCAGGTACGCGCGGGCTTTTATGGTGCCGAGGTCCAGCGCATTCAACGCGGCCAGGATGAAGTCAAGGTGATGGTGCGGTTTCCAAAAGAGGAACGGGACTCCATCGGCTACCTTGATAATATGAAGATCCGCACTGCCGATGGCGGTCGGGTTCCTTTCCACGCAGTAGCCGAAGTAGAAATGACGGAAAGTCCCGCCTTGATCCAGCGCTTTGATCGGGAGCGTGCTGTGCGGGTATCCGCGGAGGTGGACAAGGAACGATTTGAGCCGGGGAAAATCCAGGCAGATATCATGCAAAAAGAATTACCACAGGTTCTGGCCAGTTTTCCCGGGGTGCGGACCAGGCTAAGTGGCGCCAGCCAACAGGCGGTTGAAGTTCAACGCGACCTGGTCAAGGGCGGACTTTTTGCCATTTTCCTTATCTTTGCATTGATGGCGATACCGCTTAAATCTTACTCACAACCATTGATCATCATGTCGGTTATCCCCTTTGGGGCGATCGGTGCATTGATCGGTCATCTCATCCTGGGTATTCCAGTCAGCATGACCAGTTATTTCGGCATCATTGCACTCTCCGGTGTGGTGGTGAACGACAGTCTTATCCTGGTTGATTTTGTCAACCGCGAGCGCGATGCTGGAGTTCCAATAGACCGGGCGGTGGAAAATGCTGCAAAAACACGTTTTCGTGCCATTTTGCTGACTTCACTGACTACCTTTCTGGGATTGGCCCCGATCGCCATTTTTGAATCCAGTCTGCAAGCGCAACTGGTTAAACCCATGGCGGCTTCACTGGCTTTTGGCATCCTGTTTGCAACGGTGATCACCCTGTTCCTGATCCCGTCGCTGTACCTGATCCTTGATGATTTCAAGCAATGGTGGAAGCAGGCGTGGTGGCACATTATGCCAAGCCGTTCAAAACGGACCGAGACCGCGGAAACCACCGTTACACATCGAACTGACCATATCTGAGGATAGGAAACTGGCACTAAGTATCAAGAACCTGTTGTCGAACGCCCGTGTGAAGCTTTCCGACAGCCCATCGGCGCAGTTTGATGCGGAGATTCTCATGGCACACGTTCTCGACTCCACCCGTTCATTCCTGTATGCCAACCCTGAACTGGAATTGCCCAATAAACGATCTGAAGCATTCAAGAGACTGGTCCGCAAACGCACCCATGGCCAGCCCATCGCCTATCTGACAGGAAAAAGTGAATTCTGGTCATTACCACTTTCGATCAGTCCTGCTGTACTGATACCCCGACCGGAAACAGAGTTACTGGTAGAAACTGCACTGGATAAGATTCCCGGCCATGCAGACTGGCGTATCGCCGACCTCGGCACCGGTAGTGGTGCCATTTCACTGGCCCTGGCCACGGAGCGCCAAAAATGTGAAATCCACGCCACCGATATCAGCCCGGCAGCGCTGCTGGTGGCACAGGAAAATGCGGCCCATCTGAACATCAGAAATGTATATTTTCACCAGGGATCCTGGAACCGCCCCCTCAGGGGGCAATTCCATTTGATCGCCAGCAATCCGCCTTATGTCGATGCAGATGATCCCCACCTGAGCCAGGGCGACTGCCGCTTCGAACCACGCAAAGCGCTAACACCGGGTATGGATGGATTGCGCGCCATCCGTAAAATCTGCGAATTATCCGAACCCATACTGGTTGAGGGTGGATGGTTGATGATCGAACACGGCTGGGACCAGGGACCAGCTGTTCGCAAGATGATGCAAAGCCGGGGATTTACTGATGTCGTTTCCCGCAAGGACTTGCTGGGACACGAACGCGTCACTCTGGGAGAGAAAAGCTAGTCCTCCGCACCTTATCCCCCGTTTTCAGGATCATCTTTCTCCTGAACCAGACGCAAGTGTGCATCTTCACCAACAGCCGCTTTTTCCACCAGTGCAGCATCCAGTTGCTTGGCATGGCGGGCACCCAATTTACTCAGTTTCTCTGTCTGACCAACCAGGTTGCCGGCACCGGTGGTTAGCTGTGAGTAGGCGTCATCATATGATTTTCGAGCCTGGTCGAGGCGTGTACCCACCGTGCGTAAATTATCGGTAAAACCGACAAATTTGTCATACAACAGACCGGCCCGATCAGCGATATCACGGGCATTGGTGTTTTGCTTGTGCACCTGCCAAACCGAGGCAACGGTGCGTACGGTGGCAAGAAAATTGGCAGGTGAGAGCAATGCAACGCGGTGTCTGAGGGCGTACTCGGGCAGATTCGGATCAGTTTGGAGCGCTGCAATCAGGGCGGACTCAATGGGTACAAACATCAACACAAAGTCCAGTGCATTGAGTTCTTCCACATCCGGGTAATTTTTCTTGCCCAGACCGGAGATATGGTTTCTGATTGAAACCACGTGTTCGGCCAGAAATGCCTCACGTTGACCTTCGTCTTCTTCGGCCTGGTAGCGTGTCCATGCGGTCAGGGATACCTTTGAATCCAGTACAATGCTGCGATTCTCCGGCAGACTGAGAACAAAATCCGGTTGCAAACGTTCACCACTTTTTCCGGTGGCGGAGTACTGCGTGTGATAGTGCTCACCCTTTGAAAGCCCAGCCAGTTCCATCAGGCGTTCCAATTGCTGCTCACCCCAGTTGCCCTGGGCTTTGACGTCACGTGTCAACGCTCTGGTCAGGTTTTGTGCTTCCTTGTGAAGACGTTGGTTCAGGCCTTCCATCTGCCTGAGCTTTTCCTGCAATGCAGCGTGCTGGCGGATGTCCTCACGGCTGTTCTTGTCAACGGTTTCACGAAAGGATTCAAGGTCCTTGGTCAGGGGTTTCAACAGTCCACCCAATTGTTGTTCACTCAGCTCAGTAAAACGTTTGGAACGATCATCAAAAACTTTTCCGGCCAGGCGTTCAAAGGATTCCGTGAGGCGTTTCTCTGCTTCCTCCAGAGATGCTTTCTCAGTCTGGTGGTGCTGTTTCTGCTCTTCGAGTCTGGTTTCTGAAACAGCCAGAGCCCGCCGTGTCTCAGCCAGTGCTTCTTCGCTGACTCTGAGTTGGGACTCAAGGCCCTCGTTGACCGGTCGAACTTTTCGCAACTGGTCTGCTGCCGCCCTGCGTGAGGCAATCCAGGCCAGGATCACCGCGAAGATCACACCAATGAACAGACCAATCAGCAGGCTGTTGGTATCAATTTGTCCCAGCCATTCATTCATTTTTCAACACCTCGTCGGCTTGTGGCTTGATTTGTTGCCAAAGTTCTTCCATCTCATCGAGTTCCAGTTCCTGCAGGGCATCCTGACCTCCGGCCGCCTCTTCCATGGCCCTGAAACGACGTTCGAACTTGGCATTTGCCCTGCGTAATGCCGAACCGGGGTCAATATTCAGTTGCCGCGCCAGGTTGGTTGCCACCTGCATTAAATCCCCCAGCTCATCTTCAATGGCATCCCGGTCTCCTGTTTCCATGGCTTCCCGAACTTCGACCAATTCTTCCTCAAACTTGTCCAGAACCGGGCCTGGTGCTGCCCAGTCAAAGCCGACTTTTGCTGCCCGCTTTTGCAACTTGACCGCCCGACGCAATTCCGGCATACCGGCAGGTATCCCATCCATCAGGCTGTGTTCGCCTTTGTCCTTGCGCTCCTGCGACTTGTAGTCTTCCCAGACCCGCTTCTGATGCTCGGCGTCTTCGATGACCAGGTCATCAAAAACATGTGGGTGACGACGCACCATTTTTTCACAAGCGGCCTGGTGCACGTCATCAAAATCAAAAGTGCCCTGCTCCATGGCCATCTGGGCATGAAAGGCGACCTGGAACAGCAGGTCACCCAGTTCATCTTTCAAATCTCTCATATCGCCCCTGGCGATGGCATCTGCAACCTCGTAGGCCTCTTCGATGGTATAGGGCGCGATGGAGGAAAAATCCTGCCGGACATCCCAGGGACAACCCTTTTCCGGGTCACGCAGACGTTGCATGATGTCAAGTAGTTGTTGCATAAATCATCCTGTTGGTGCTTTGCTGAAGATGTGATTCTGATCGCAGGTACCGACTATACCCCTCCTGCTTGTGCTCCAGATAATCTTAATCGGTCTTCAGTGTGACTCGAATTCTGGCACCACCCAATTCGCTGTCATCGATGGTAATTTCCCCATTGTAAGCACTTACGATTTCCAACACGATGGCCAATCCAAGACCATGGCCATCTACCCTTTCATCACCACGCACACCGCGTTGCAAAAGTTGCCCACGTTGTCCGGAAGCAATACCTTTGCCGTTATCCTCTATCTGCAGGCTGATTCCTGCCCTGGGATCAGTGTCATCGACTGCCTGAACCGATAAACGCACTTGTCCATCACCGTATTTGCAAGCATTGTCGAGCAGATTTCCCAGTAACTCCAGCAAATCACGCTGCTCGCCATAAAATGCCACGTCGGAATCAATGATGGCATGCATATTTATCAAATGCTGAGAATAAACCCGTTGCAGTGACTTGATCAGTCGATCGACCTGCGGTCCCACTTCCACTGCACTGGCAATGGAACGCCTGGTGGATGCCGCAGCTCGTTGCAAGCGGGTGGCAATCAGGTGTTGCATTTCATTCACCGCATCATTTACGACGGCAGATTTTTCTTCCGTGGTCGCGGGCAGGCTGGAGCGGATGACTGACAATGGTGTTTTCAGACTATGGGCCAACGAGTCCAGTGCATTTTGGTATCGGGTCTGGTTGGCTTTTTCGGTATTCAGCAGGCGGTTCAGATTACGTGTTAGACCTTCCAGTTCCTTTGGATAGTTACCTTCAAGACTATGAAGATTGCCCGACTCTATTCCGGCGATATCGCCGGTCAGCCTTCTCAAAGGCTTCAATCCCAGCGTCAGCATGATCAGTTGTGCCAATACCAGAATCACACCCGCCGCCCCGAGTGAACGCCACAGACCTGCGCGGAAAGCCGCTATTTCCTGCTGAATTTCATTGGGGTCTACGAGTATGGTCACCGTGATCGGTAACATTCGCCCGTCGGGCATTTCCCAACTGACCCCATACCTGAAGGTGTAAAAATTGATCCTGGCAGAGGGCAACAAAAAAATGCTCTCGCCGGCCTGATACGGGGGAAGTTCGGGCAGACCCATACCCAGGGATGAGGGTGAACTCCATTCATCCAGTTCACCATGCACATGTGCATAGATACCGGAGCCCGGTTGGCCAAGACGGGGATCACCCGGATCGTCTTCCACGATTAACGCACCTTCATCGGTGGCTTCCGTGGCCGCCAGGACCAGGTAGACCAGTGACTCCATTCGCGTCTGTAAACCGGCCTCACTGCTCTTGTAAAATGCAGCATTCAGGGCCACGCCAACCAGCCCAAGGGATACCGCCATGACCAACACGGCGATCACCACCAGGCGTGAGCGCAGGGAAACCGGTGTGTCGTTTTCTGTTCCGGAGTTCAAGTTACCGTTTTACCGGTTTCAGGCCGATGCTGACTGCATACTCAAGCGATAGCCCCTGCCTCGCAACGTCTCTATGGGATTCATGCTGCCCTGAGGGTCGATTTTCCTGCGCAAACGGCCAACAAACACCTCGATCACATTGCTGTCACGGTCCAGGTCTTCCTCGTAAATATGTTCGGATAATGCCGTTTTTGTGACCACCTCATCGGGATGCATCAACATGTATTCAAACACCTTGTACTCATAGGTGGTCAGTTCGATTTCATGATCCCCGTTGAGAACCCTTTGGCTGGCAAGGTCAATTTTGAGTGGTCCGAATTCGATGACCGGTTGGGCATGACCTGCGGCACGACGCAGTAAGGCGCCAATACGTGCCTTGAGTTCCTCCGGGTGAAATGGCTTTGTCATGTAGTCATCGGCACCGGATTCAAGACCCTCTACCTTGTCCTGCCAATCAGCACGTGCGGTCAGAATCAGGATCGGGAACTGTCGTTCGCTACTACGTAACTTCCGAATCAGTTCAAGACCGGACATACCGGGCAGACCGAGGTCAATAATGGCCAGGTCAACGGGGTATTCTTCACCGAAAAACAGCCCTTCTATGCCGTCACTACTGACATCTACTGCAAAGCCTGCGCCACGCAGCAAATCAGCCAGTGAATCCTGCAGCCTGACATCGTCTTCAACCAGTAATATTCTCATCAGCGTTTCTTCTTGCTGCTGTTGGGGACACGCACCGTCTTGACGACACCCTTCTTGGTCAGCAGCTTGATCTCATGCTGGCTGCCGGAGCCTTTTTTAACCGTCTTTGCTGAAAGTATTTTTGCGTTGTTGTTATTGCGTGATGCCTGCCTGGCTGCCTCTTCCAGTGATATCGCGGACGCGGTCACCGGTAGCAGTAACCCCATAGTCAAAATGCAGGAAATAAGTTTATTTTTGTGTGCCATGCGAACATTCTAACGCAATAGTGTGAATTACACCTGAATCAGAAAACCTCGGCAACCATACATCGCAAACTGCCACCCGCTTTCTCAATTTCATCCAACTCGGTGCTGTGCAGGGTAAAGCCCCACGACTCGAGGGTTGCGATGCTTGAGGGTCTCAACGCGTTGATCCCGGTGCGACTCATAAACAGGTCTGTCTCGGTCAACGCTATACAATTTCCAGCGAAGGCATTCTTTTCCTCCTTACTCAGTATCAGTGTTCGTCCGGGAAAGGCATTTGAAATGGCTGCAGGAACCGCAGCGTCGATAAAGGCACCCGGATAGATAACACAGGCGCGACCGGCCAGAATCATCATCACCACATTGGTGTGATATTCATGCTCCTGCAGATCGAAACTGAATATCATTCTGAGGCCAAATGCATCGTGCATTGCCCGAAGACCCGTGTCATCAACCCGACCGGTCATACCGCAAAATCCAATTCGGCGTGCGTGGTCAATGATCAATGGCCCGGTCAATTCGGCGATACAGTCCATTCGGCTCAGATCAATGATCCGGTAACCCTGAGAGCTGAAGTGGTTCCGAATATCCATTCGTTCCGCTTCTTTTTGCCGACCCGGATGCAGCATATGCCCGATGATAAAGTGCTCCGGAGTGGTTGCGAAGACATTGTTGGGAAACACGGCATCCGGAGTTTGCGGGTCGCCTGGAAAACAACGAACTTCTATACCCCGGGCAGAAATTAATTCAGCCAGGCCCCGTGACTGTCGCAATGCACGATCGGGGTCGGTGGTTCCATCCAGGATCATGTATGGATTATCCACGGCCGATTCTGTACACACGCTGAAATCAACCGGTTCGATCAGCATGGCAGCTCTGGCACAAACAGGCCCTTCGGGAGGGAAGTCACCCTGTTCCAGTTGCTGTGAAAATGCTTTGGGACGGGTAACAATCATCGGCTCATACCTCAGATGAGTCATTCGCAGGTTTCATGCAATTCGCGCTGAATCAGTCCGCCTGGTTTCAACCGCACGCATACACGCCAGACCCTGCACCAGCAGTTCAATATTTCCATCGTCGCGCCAGGCGTTCTCACTCAGGTACCGACGCCAGGCCTTTGCGCCCGGCATACCCTGGAACAGACCCAGCAAATGTCTGCTGATGTGTTTGACCGCTGTACCCGTTTTCACCTGTTTTTCCAGGTAACGGGTCATTGATTCAATGACAGATACCCGATCCGCAACACCGCCCCGATCAAAAAACCTCTGCTGGCATTCGGCCAGTACCCACGGCGTGTGGTAGGCGGATCGCCCCAGCATGACCCCGTCAACGTACTCAAGATGGGCAGCCGCTGTCTCTGTGCTGTCAATTCCACCATTAATCACCACGGTCAATTCGGGCATCTCCTTCCTCAGCCGGTAGACCCAATCGTGGTGCAACGGAGGAATATCCCGGTTTTGCTTCGGACTGAGCCCCGCCAGCACCGCCTTGCGCGCATGCATGACAAACACCGAACAACCAGATTCCGCAACTTGCCCTACAAAGTCACGCAGGTATTGATAACTGTAATGATCATCGACACCCAGTCGGGTCTTTATGGTCACCGGAACATCAATCGCTTCGCGCATGGCCGACAGACAATCTTTTACCAGTTCGGGTTCCAGCATCAGGCAGGCACCAAACCGTCCCTTCTGTACACGATCTGACGGGCAGCCGACGTTCAGATTTACTTCGTCAAAGCCACGTTGCTCAGCAATCCTTGCACAATGCGCAAGATCTCCCGGGTCACTACCGCCGAGTTGCAGAGCCAGCGGGTGCTCTTCGGGATTGTATTCAAGAAAGCGGTCAGTCTCGCCATGGATAATGGCGCCGGTGGTAACCATCTCGGTGTAGAGTATGGCCGAAGGTGCCAGCAAACGATGAAAATAACGGCAATGCCTGTCGGTCCAGTCCATCATGGGTGCCACTGACAGCAACCTATTGATTTTATAATGTTTAATTTGGTTCATGTAGATATGTCAGACCTTACGGGACAGTCTATGCTAAATGATATCTGTTTAGAAGACTGTAAAAATGAACGAAGAGCAACGCCTGGTGCAAAAACGAATGCGCGTGTTGGAACATGCAAACAAAATAGGCAATGTACGTAAAACCTGCCGTTATTTTGGCATAGGCCGGTCTAGTTTTTACCGTTGGAGAAGAGCCTTTGAGCGGGAGGGGAAATCTGGCCTGGCTAACAAGCCCAGGGTTGCAAGAAACCATCCCAATCAACTTTCTAAAGAAGTAGTGGATCGAGTCCTCCTGCTACGCAAGAAATATCATCTGGGACCGATTCGGATTGTCTGGTATATGGCTCGCTATCACGGTATTAGCATCAGTGACGCCTCAGTCTATCGCACGCTCTGCCGTCACGGTGTTAATTGACTTCCCCGCAATATGGGACGGCGCAAGATCCACACCAAACGATATCAAAAACAGGTCCCGGGGCATCAAATCCAGGTAGATGTTAAGTTTCTGAAATTTATTGATAAAAGCAGGAAGACTGTGACGCGTTATCAATATACGGCGATTGACGATGCAACCCGGGTAAGAGCATTAAAAATCTATGCTCGTCATAACCACAAGAATGCCTGTGATTTTATCAACTACGTGATCGAAAAGTTTCCATTCCGAATCCGGGAAATACGTACAGACCGGGGACACGAGTTCCAGGCCAAATTCCACTGGCATGTCGAAGATCAGGGTATCCGTCATGTCTATATCAAGCCGCGCTCTCCTCAATTAAATGGCAAGGTGGAACGATCTCACAGATCGGATCAAGAGGAGTTCTACCAACTGCTAAATTACGTTGACGACCAGGATCTGAATAAAAAACTGGAGATGTGGGAAAAATTTTACAATTTCTCTCGGCCACATGGTGCTTTTGATGGACAGGCACCCTATGAAATTCTTAGGGAAAGGTTACAATAATTCGTGGATGGAGTGTCCCGGAAGGACGTGTATATTACAGCTGGTGCAACACTCAACCACCCAAAAGTGAATGACCGCTTGTAACCCTTAGCGGAGCATCGACCTTAGCATGTGGCTATGACTGCTAACGGCCGAGCAGCCATTCGTTGCAGGCGACTTGTTACGAATGATTTTATATACTCGCTGGAGATATTCAGAGGGCCGTCAATGTTAAAAACACTCGATAAGAACTCTTCCACCAATGAAATTTTGCATGCGCTAAACGACGATGGCGGGGTTATTGTTGCCAATCAGGTCAGTGATGTAGTTGTGGATCAGGTATCAAAAGAACTAAGGCCGCATTTTGTTGAACACGGGACCAAACATCAGGACGATTTTAACGGATATATGACGCTCAGAATTTATGCGGTACCTGGAGTATCAAGGGCTTCGTTAGATTTGATCGCCCATCAGCGTTGTTTAGAGGTTGCAGACGGAATCTTGAATCCACATTGCGATAATTTTCAGCTAGGTAGCACTACAGCAATTGAAATTCACCCTGGTGAAAGTGATCAGGAGTTGCACCGTGACGATGCTATTTATCCGATTAGAATTCCAGATGTAGAATTTCAGGTGAGCGCAATGTGGGCGCTGGATGATTTTACCGAGGAAAATGGAGCGACAAGGGTCGTCCCAGGGAGCCATGATTTACGCAGTATTGATGGTGTTTCAGCAGATGACATCACCCAGGCCGCGATGCCAAAGGGATCAGTGCTTTTCTACATGGGTTCAACCATTCACGGTGGTGGTGCAAATAGAAGTACATTACCGCGTAGTGGTGTGATCAGCACCTATAGTCTTGGCTGGTTGAGACAAGAGGATAATCAGTATTTAAGTATTCCTCGTGACGTCGCCGACAGTTTTCCCGAACATGTACGCCGTCTAATGGGTTATCAGACCCATTGCCAGTCTCTCGGAACCTACCCCGGTGATCCTGATGGCCTTTGGTCAAAGTGATGCCAGACGAAGGTGTGATTCTCTAATAAGCTCAGAAATTCAGAGTGAAAGCATTGGGTCACTAGCAGCCTGTCAGGGAATCCAGCCTGGCGTCTGCTCTTGGCCGAGGGTGTGTGAAAACTATTTAGCCTTCACTGATATTGGGATAGCACCCAATAATTGACTTGGCATACCGTTTAATTAGACCCATAAACTCCACATACTTAGCCGATCATCCGTGGATCGGCGTTGATTTCCCACTT
>JABAAB010000012.1 GCA_014238945.1 Lysobacterales bacterium | reverse complement strand
GCGATATAGGTATACCTGCTCGATGAACATCACCTAATCTAACCATATCTCTTGAACGAGTAGCCCCAACACCTACGCGACTATATAAATCAGATAAGGCGTTAACATAATATGGATTAGCACTAACAATAGCCCCTAGTCGTTTAATTCTCTCTACTTGATCAAAATTAGAATACCCAAAATGCACTATGACCGTTCGATGATCAACTCTAGGATTGCGTTGTAAATTGTCTTCTAGTACATCCAAAAGACGATCCAGACCTGCATCACCGTTCTGATGAATATGAATCTGATAGCCTGCATCCCAAAACCTTTGAAAGGCTTCACGGTAGATCTCTTCTTGCATTAACCACGCTCCCTGATGGCCATCGAGATAACCATCTTTCATAACCATGTTTTGAGAGTACATGGCTCCGTCAGTAAATAACTTTATCTGTAATGGCAAATATTACACTTTGCCTTTACCCCAAGACAAAAATTCCTTGGATTTTTCAACTAACTCTTCGGCTGGATATTGTTCAGCTAACAGCAAGCCGCTGGGTATGTAGAAAGATCGAAATGGTGTTTCCTCATCACCAAAAACAAAATTCTTTGCGTCTTGAACTGGTTTAAGGGAATAAGCACCAGGGTTGGCAACTAGAGTGACCCCATTGTTATGTAAATATTTCTCAGTCGTTTGAAGACCTTTAATCAGCCGATCGGGTGCGGCTAGATATTTCATCAAATACGGAAGAATTGAAACCATGCCTTGTTCAGAAAAATGACCTTTCTCAAAACTTGCATACTCTTTTGCTTCCTCGTCAAAATTATTCACTAACTCTTGTGTAATACCAAAGAAAGCAAGGGCACTCGAATTCAAAATGAACTCATGGAAAGAGCGGTGAATCACTAAAATGGGTCTAGTCATTGAAATTTTGTCTAAGTCTTGTCGGCTTAACTCCCCATGAAAATAATGATGAAAACCCCAAGTAACTAGGGGTTTATCAGATTCTAACAATGCCTGTTCTTCGGCCTTTAAACGTTGAAGATATGTCTCTCTATCTCTGACCCCTTTAGTTTGGTTTCCTGGTAAATCCCAGTCTTCAATTGCTATAACGTTGGATTCCATGGTGATGGCTGCAAGGAAGGGATGAACATGATGCTCAATGAGTCCGGGAACCATAACATCTTCAGAAAATCTTGTATCTAGTTGAGCCCTGGGAAACTTTTTTCTTAATTCTTTGACGTCACCCACATCTATAATTCTATCCTTTTTTATAGCCACCGCAGTGGCCATAGGATAGTCCTGATCTAACGTTAAAATCTCTCGAGCTTCGTAAATTCTTACCTGATGATCTTCTTGGCTAAACAGTGGACCAGGAAGGAAAACAATAATAAGGATTAGGTGAATTATCTTCATTTTATTTGAAGCTGGCGTAGAGGATTCTGCCCCACCGGTTTCAGGGTCACTGAGCGAAGCATGATCGGGTTCCAGAGTGACTTTTGCGGATGTATCCTGATCGCGGATTCCCCTTCGGGTAACGTCAATTGGCCGATGTGCTGGGTTTGAAAAGTCTGCAGGCCACTGGTGGATTCTACGGTGAGAGGTTTTTGCCCGTCGTTCGCCATCAACAGGAAGCCGGCAGGCTCCTCCGCGGCGACCTCTGCGTAAACATCGAACGTACCGGGCTTATCGATCCTTACCAGCCAGTCCACGCGGCTGCGGAAATCCGTCCACCCGTCCAGGTAGGAAGCAGAATTGCCGTCCTGCCTCAGTTCCACTTTACCCCCATACCCGGGGTTATGGATATTGGCGTCATTCACTGCCAGCACCAGGACACCATCCCCGTCCTGTCCCGGAAGTATCCGTTCCACGTCGAGTTTGCCCGTGATTTTCAGCACGATGACCGTGTCAACCTCGTCTAGTGGTTTGTCCGGGAGCTGCAATACGACACCTGCTGGTGTTTTGTCGATTGGAATCTGTTGCTGGAAGTCCGCCATAAAGTAGGCGCCGCTCACCTCGCTGTGCAGGCCATCCACCCTGAGCAAGCCGTCCTTGGGCCAGTCAAACACGTGCAAGAACAGGTCTGTCGCATTTAGATATTCCTTCTTGGTGGCCCGCCCCCACTTCAGGCGCACAAAAGGGCTGGCGGTGGTCCCATGGATCGATGAAGAATTCACTCTCATCCATTCACCGACGTCTTTCAGCCGTTCGATACTTGCCTGTGGAATCTCGCCATTGGCCATCGGCCCGACATTCAACAGGTAATTGCCGCCCTTGCTGGCGCTGTCGACCAGGTTGCGGATCAGCTGTTCGCTGGATTTCCATTCATCATCGTAGGACTTGTAACCCCAGGTGGTGTTCATCGTCTGGCAGGCTTCCCAGTCATAATCCAGCCCGGTCGCCGGAATATGCTGCTCCGGGGTTCTCAGATCACCGTCCACACCATATAACAAGCGGTTGTTGACAATTATTCCGGGCTGGAGATCAACCAGGCCGTCAAACATGGCGGCCCGCTCCGGCGTCATATCAATCGGCGTGTCCCACCACAGAATCGATACCTCGCCATAATTGGTAAACAGTTCCCTGACCTGGGGTACAGCGATATCCCTGAGATAGTCGTCCATGCTTCCTTCCTGGGCGGGGTCCCAACCATGCCCATCCCAGAATGCGCCCCCAGGATGGATCCAGTCCTGGGCCTGGGAGTAGTAAAACCCAAGCTTGATGCCGTGTTTCCGGGCGGCTTCGGCCAGGGGTTTAAGAACATCTTTGCCATACGGCGTCGCCTCCACGATATTCCAGTCACTGGCCGCGGTATCGAACAGGGCAAAACCGTCATGGTGCTTGGCCGTGATGACGATGTACTTCATGCCAGCGTCCTTGGCCATGCGCACCCAGGCTTCGGGGTCGTACTTCACCGGGTTGAATTGTTTTGCGTACTGCTGATACTCCGCTACCGGGATCTGTCCATAGTGCATGATCCATTCGCCGATATTCTCTATCTGCTCGCCCTTGTGAGTCCCCGCCGGCACGGCGTAGACACCCCAGTGGATAAACAAACCGAAACGGGCTTCACGCCACCAGGCCATACGCGCATCACGTTGCTGCACGGTCTCGTCGTCGTAGGGACCCTTGAAGGTCACTTCTGCCGCAGAACCCACACCACTGCATGCCAATATCAGCAGTGGAATAAGGATGTTTTTACCAAAGACATTGAATCGGCGGGTTTTCTTGGTCATCGCGGAATACCTTTGCTGGTCACCGGAATCTTGAGTGTAGGTAGCATTAAAGCTATATTGCCACAATTCTACATATAGTGAATATTTGAGAGCTCAGTCATTGGCTTGACTGAGCATTGATCATGAGGGATATATGACCACTCGAACACGACGTACCACATTCAGCAACCTTGGCCTGGCGCTGCTTTGCGTGGCTGCCGCCTTCACACTGGCCGTTCCAGCAACAGCGGAAACAATCATACCCAGTGACTCGCTCACGCCCGACAATTTCGATACGCACTGGAACTGGTTCTATCCATGGGGCGACACCCACAATGGAAGCGCTAAAATGTACGTCGACCAAGTCACACTCGACGCCAGTGGAATGGCTACCATAGTCGCAGTGACGCCGGACCCGGAAAGCGGATGGAAATATCGCTCCGGTGCCTTTCACTCTAAAGCCCAGATCGTCGTTGACGACCAAAACCCCGAGTGGGATATCAAGGGGGAGTTCAAGGCTCCCGTTGTGCGGGGTTCCTGGCCGGCATTCTGGCCAACAGGCGCTTGGAACTGGCCGCCGGAAGTCGATATCCTGGAGTTCAAAGGCGATAACTACAACTGGTTCAATACGTATGATGGTGGCTGGGAAGAGAAACTAGTCTGGGTTTCAGATGCTGCGACTGCCTGGCATGAATATCGAAGCCACTTCACTCAAATAAATGCTACGGATGTCAAGGTCGAGTTCTACCTTGATGGAAACTTGGTGGCCACGCATACGGGCTCAAACTTCGTGGGAGAGCCGTTCGATGTAATCGTCAATATGCAGATGGAAGGCTCATCCGGCTCGCCCGGTCCGACCGGCCCTACTTACTACTACGCGAGAAATATCGTTATCACCCGTAACGAGGCATCGGGGGATGGATGGCAAAAAGTCGATGATACCAATGCCAACATTGCCTACTCCGCCGGCTGGGGAACCTATGTGGGCAGTGGCGGTTACCTGAACACCGAGCATTGGAGCGAGACTACCGGGTCCACTGCGACCTTCAGTTTCAATGGCACGCAGGCCCGGTACTATGGTTTCAAACGCAACGACCTGGGCGAGGTCAATATTTACGTTGACGGCGCTTTTATCGAGACGCTGGATCTCTACTCTTCATCTTTCCTAGCCGACCACATGCTGTTCGAGACGGACGTCTTGTCGTCAGGTTCACACACCCTCACCGTGGAGCTGCGCGGTTCATCGAACTCCAGCAGCAGTGGTTATGAGGCCAATATAGACGCCTTCTCGTGGATTGATATTGGCGGTGACACCACAGCGCCAACTCCCGATCCCATCACCTGGGCGCAGACACCTTACCTGAATCCGACCTGGCCCAGTGATAATGTAGCAACCATGACTGCGACCACAGCCTCTGATCCAAGTGGTGGTGTCCAGTACTACTTTGAGTGTATCGAGGCAGCTCTAGGTTGCGAGGACAGCGGATGGCAGACCGGCAGTACCTTTAGTGACTGGTATCTGATTTCAGGTAATACCTTTAACTACCGCGTCAAGGCCCGTGATGCTCTGGGCAATGAGACTGGTTGGTCAGCACAGGCAGCTATCACTGTCGGTGGTGGTGACACCACAGCGCCAGCCCCCAATCCCATGACCTGGGCGCAGACACCTTACCTGAATCCGGCCTGGCCCAGTGATAATGTAGCAACCATGACAGCGACCACAGCCTCTGATCCAAGTGGCGGCGTGCAGTACTATTTCGACTGTGTCGAGGCACCAGATGGTGGTTATTGGGAAGGTTGCCAGGACAGCGGATGGCAGACCGGCAGCACTTTTAGTGACTGGTACCTGATTACAGGCAATACTTTTCACTTTCGCGTCAAGGCCCGCGATGCTCTGGGCAATGAGACTGGTTGGTCAGCACAGGCAGCTATCACTGTCGGCGGTGGTGGCGGCACCGACGCTGACCCGGCAACCACGGTTGCCTACGCCCCCAACGGCGTTGTCGGCCAGCCGATTCGACTATTGGTCAAGGCAACAGATGCCAATGGCACACCTCTCTCGGTAGGCGGAGATACAATTACCGCAAATATCACGGGAGCCAACAGTGCGTCGCTGACTTTTGTCGACAACAACGACGGGACCTACCTGGCAACTTACACCCCAGGCCTGACCGGAACCAACAGCGTATCGATTTCGCTCAATGGTACGGAACTGGCCATCAGTCCTTTAAGCAGCCAGGTCAGCCAGGGTTTCCAGTTGAAGGTGATGAGCTTTAATGTGAAGCGCTCTGATCTGTATGAATGGGACACATGGCGCCTGACCGAAACGGTCAACGCGATTCTGGAAGCCGGCGCAGACATCGTAGGTACCCAGGAGATGATGAGTGCGGCTGATTTGCAGGATGTAGCCGATGGTGTTGGCTTTGGTTACATCGATTACTCCTCGAGGATCGCAAGTCGCTACCCCATCGTGGACACCTCACCAGGCTATGGTGCCAGGATCGAGGTTCTTCCCGGTCAATATGTCTGGGTCTACAATACCCACTGGGGTTTGTTTGCTCCCTGGGATGAGTACTACCTGCCATATACTGCCTTATCAGGTAATTACACTGAGGCTGAAGTGATTGATCGCGCACGGCATAACTGGGATGAAAGATCCGGCATGACATTGACCCTATCCCATATAACGGATGATATGGCTCCGGCATTTGCAAGTGGCGATCCCGTATTTCTGGTTGGCGACTTCAACGAGCCGTCACATCTGGATTGGACACAGGCGGCAGCGGATGCCGGTGTGGTCCCTATGAAGGTCAACGCGCCCCTGTCCAATGAAATGTTGAACCTGGGCTTCACCGATTCCTTCCGCGCCATGCGACCGGATGAAGTGAACGACAAGGCGCACACCTGGACGCCGGAATACGACATCATTCATGACCGGATCGACTTCATCCACTTTATGGGGGCGGGTGTCACTGTAACGGATTCACAAGTGGTTGGTGAAGATTCGCTGAAGGCTGAATATATCATCAGCCCCTGGCCGTCAGATCACCGGTCGGTAGTATCGACCTTTGTCCTGCCGGGTGACGGCGTACCTTACACGCCGACACAGACGATCATGAGCTGGGTTGCCTCCTATGCGATTGAAGCCAGCAAGGCTGCAGTAGAGACCAATTTAGGCGCTTGTAGCGCAAAGGACGGGCTGACCCGCATCGGCTTGCAATTCTGGCTGGTAAACTCGGACGGAACGCTCGGTTACGATCCTGGCGTGACAGACGCGGATGTGGCCTGGTGGACAAATTGGGGCGCAACCAATGGTATAAAAATATTATTAACGACTCATAACAGCGATGGTGGCTGGAACTGGCCTCTTGCCCGTTCGGCCTTTGCCGACAACCGGACTACCCTGGTGAATTCCCTTGTTGCCGAGCTGGAACGCCTGAACCTGGATGGTGTTGACCTTGATTTTGAAGGTATTGGCGACTTTGAAAGCGACAGGGTGGCATTTTCCCAATTTATCAGCGAACTTTCCGTGGCACTGAAGTCCCGTGGAAAATTGCTGACTGTCGATAGTTTCCCTTACATCTGGAATGCGCCGAATATCAACTGGTATTCAGACTGGGTTGGTGAGGTGGACAATATCCACTCCATGGGATACGAAGAATTGTACGAAGGCGGTACCGATTGGCATAAATATTCCTATCAGCAAAATACAGGGACCAGTGCCGGTTATCCCGTCAATACCGTATTGATGGGCATGCCTGACTGGCTGGATACATGGGGAACATCATCCGGTCGTGGCACCGATGCGTTAGCCCATGTGCAAGAGGTGCGCTATGACCTCCCCAATGGGCCGTCCGGCATTGCAATCTGGGACCTCCAGTTGCGTGGTGCAAGCTGGCAAAGTTCGGATACCTGGTGTGAGATCGCAGGATTGAAAACGGGTGGCGGTGGTACCGACACGACGGCGCCGACACCTGATCCCATGACCTGGGTGCAGACACCTTACCTCGACCCGGCCTGGCCCGATGATAATGTAGCGACCATGACGGCGACCACTGCCTCCGATCCAAGTGGTGGTATCGAGTATTACTTTGGCTGTGTCGAGGCTGCTGCTGGTTGCGATGATAGCGGATGGCAGACCAGCAGCACCTTTAGTGACTGGAATCTGCTCGCCGGCAACAGCTATAACTACCGCGTCAAGGCCCGTGATGCCCTGGGTAATGAGACCGGCTGGTCGGCTGCCGCCACGATCAGTGTGCCAGGTGTCAATACACCGCCAACAGCTTCGATTTCCTATGTCTGCACGTATCTGGATTGCAGCTTTACCGACAATTCCTCTGACAGCGATGGCACCATTGTCTCCAGGCTGTGGGACTTCGGTGATACCACCGGCTCTACCAGCCAGAATCCATCACACACCTATGCATCGGCAGGCACCTACACCGTGACCCTGACGGTGACGGATGACGACGGTGACACAGGATCAGATACAGCTTTGATTAACGTAACTGAGCCACCGCCGGAAAC
Organism: Lysobacterales bacterium; assembly: GCA_014238945.1. GTDB lineage: Bacteria > Pseudomonadota > Gammaproteobacteria > Xanthomonadales > SZUA-36 > SZUA-36. The sequence goes on along the minus strand of JABAAB010000012.1, from coordinate 1,277 downwards.
GGATCATGTTGCCATTGGTGAGATTGCCGGCGCAGGCGCGGTAAGCGGTAACTACACCGCAACCTGGGCCGATGATGCTGTTACCCAGTCCATCACCGAAAGGGTGAGCGGCGGCAAGAAAAGCCGTCGTTACAGCTACCTTGAGCACACCTGGCAGTTCAACATCATTGCAGGCGCCAGCGTCAACGTGTATGCAAATACCTGGAGCGGTGGATCCACCGATGGCGATAATTTCCTATTCGAGTGGTCCACCAGCAGCAGTAGTGGTTTCCAGACCCTGTTTAGCGTAGACAACAGCTCTGGTTCCGGCAGCACCCAGTTACAACTGATCGATGACACCGGGCTGCTCAGTGGAACCGTCTATATCCGTGTTCGCGATACCGACCGTAGCGCCGGGAACAAGACCCTGGACACCGTGTATGTGGATCAATTGTACATCCAGTCCATAACTATGCCCGGTGATCCGCCTTCGGCGCCTTCAAGCCTGGCGGTATCAGTGCCTACAAGCAGCTCGCTGGCACTCAACTGGGCAGATAACTCCGCGGATGAAACCAGCTTCACGGTGGAGCGCTCGACCGATGGCAGCACGTTCAGCATGCTGATGACACTGGCTGCGAACACCACTAATTTTATCGATATTGGCCTGAGCGGTAGCACGACTTACTGGTACCGGGTGTTTGCCTCGAATGCATCAGGCAGTTCCGCACCCTCAAACGTGGCTTCGGGTACAACCTTGGTTGGTTCAAGCATTTCGCTCACAGCCAATGGCTACAAGGTAAAGGGCAAGCAAAACGTTGACCTGGGCTGGAGTGGTACCGCAGTGGCCGAGGTGGATATCTACCGTGATGACATGGTGGTGCCGCTGCTTACCACGGCCAATGATGACATTCATACCGATGCCATCGGCAACAAGGGTGGCGGGAGTTATGTTTACAAGGTCTGCGAAGCGGGCACCGGCAATTGTTCTGACACGGTTACGGTCGTGTTCTGAGCACTACCAAAGTGTCTGCCAATGTCGCAAAGATCTGACTTCTGGCCAACTGCAGCCCATGGTTGCAGTTGGCACTTTGCTCGAAAAAGGGGCGGAGTCATCAGCTTATGACAGTAATACGGTCAATGGTTTTATTGAAATCTGACGGAGTATAGGTAGCATTAAAGCTATATTGCCAGAAACCCGAATGTATTGATCCTCGCTTTACGATAATAAATTGCCAAGGTTTCAGTGAATTATCGCGCCAGTTACCCGGTGAAGGCTGTATTCTATCTCCTTGTCACTC
>JABAAB010000013.1 GCA_014238945.1 Lysobacterales bacterium | reverse complement strand
TGTGCCGGGTCAAACGATTAGGTGATGAATACCTTTACATCTTTGACGGCCTGGCCCAATTTCATATTACAAATGAAGCCAAGTTTGACATTGCTGCAGACGAGGACATTTCCATATCATCAATCACTGGCACGGCTGCCATGATGGAAATGATCAACTGCGCTTTCAGCCTGGATCCGTCTGATAAGCAATCGGCCAAAAGCAATATCCTGAATATTGGGCAGGCTATAACCAGCGGTCCCGGACTTTACAACTTACGTTACCCCAGGGATCATGCACGCTTGGCTGAGGTGCGTGAGGTGGTTGAGGCGTGTGTTGGTGTTGGATTGGGTAAGTAAGATCTGCTATCGCAGTGAAAATTTAAAGCAGCGTCATCCTCGCGAAGTATTGTCATCCCCGCGAAAGCAAATGTCATCCCGCGAAAGCAAATGTCATCCTCGAGAAAGCGGGGATCTCGGGTCCTGCTATTCGCTGCCCTGGGACAACGAGCTAGCGTTATTGGGCTGCCGCATTTCAATCACCCGGTCCGCCAAAGCCAATCCTGCCAGGCGGTGGGTAATAATGATCACGGTTCTTTCAGCCAGCAATTCCTGGCAATGCTCGATAAAGTCGGCTTCCCCTTCAGGGTCCAGCATGGCAGTGGCCTCGTCCAGTACCAGGATGGGTGGGTCTTTTAAAAGTGTTCTTGCCAGTGAGATGCGCTGGCGCTGGCCACCGGACAAACGAACACCCTGGTCACCGATTAATGTGTCGTAACCCTCGGGTAGTTCGGTGATGAATGTGTGTGCCCCGGCGGATTTTGCTGCCTGCCTGATTTGATCCTCGCTGGCTTCATTCTGACCATAGGCGATATTTTCGGCTACGCTGCCATTGAGCAGTAGTGTGTGTTGTGCCACCAGGCCTATCGCGCCACGAATGCTGTCCAGGCTGTGCTGGCTGATGTCTTGTTCATCAATGCAAATTCGCCCTGATGTTGGGTCTGCAAAGCGCATTAAAAGATGCATCAATGTGGTTTTTACAGAGCCATTCTGACCGGTCAGTGCAATGGTTTCACCCGGCTCAATGAGTAGATCAAAATATTGTAGTGTCGGCTCACGTCCGGGGTAAGAGAAACTGACATCTTCAAAATGGATCCTGCCTGGGATACCCGTAAGTGGCGGCATCGTAGTTTCCAGTGGCTCGGCCTTCTCATTGAAAAACCGCAGCAGTCGCTCAGCAGCACCACGTGCACGTTGTATCTGGCCGTAGACATTGGCCAGGCCGGAGACCGGCCGGGTCATCAGCATGGCATACAGCAGCAGGCTGACCAGTCCGGCAACGGTAATCTCGCCTTGCGCCATATGGTTGATACCGATCCACAACAGCAACAGCAATCCGGCACCGGCCAATACGCCAATGGCGGGGGTCAGCACGGACTGAGCCAGGATCTGGCGTTTGGATAATGTGGCCAGGGTGGTATTACGCTGTCCAAAACGTTGTGCTTCCAGTCTTTCACGGCTGAAAGACTTGATCACGGGTACCAGGCCCAGGTTTTCCTGTACAAAGGAAATCAGCTGAGACCAGGATTCGATCCAGTCACGGGCTATGGGACGGATCTTTCGCCCGATCAGTTTCATGGCGATGAAATAGGCCGGTAACAACAGGGCAGCGATCATGGCTACCTGGGTATCAATGCGGATCATGATATAAAACGCACCCACAAAGGTTAGCGCCAGTGGCAACAGCGAAACCAGCGTGCTGGTGATAAAATTGCTGATCGCCTGGGCATCACTTGTCAATAAGGACAAGGTCTCACCGGCTTTTCGTTCATGGAAATAACCCAGTGGCATCACCTGCATGTGATCGTAAATTCGCTGGCGCAGCCTCGCATTCATATCGACGCCAGTCGAACCAATCAGGTACCTGCTCAGAAAGGTCAGTGTATTTTTTACCAGGATCAGGCCCAGCCAGCCCAGCAGTATCAGGCGGATGGCGCTGAAATCACTGTTATCAAATTCCAGCACGGCCGTGGTCAAACGGCCCGCAATCCAGGGCTGTGCCAGGGCCGCGAGGCTGTCGATAAGCAAGACCACAACAATCAAGACCAGCGTAGAACGGTGCGGGGTGATGTATTGCAGCAGGCGGGTGAATTTCACGAGGTAACGGTCATTTGTGAACAGGGTGCACTATACCGTGATTTGATAGGTTGGGGAGATTTCCGCTTTCGCGAGAATGACGTTGGTATTCGAGGGGTAACGGTAGTCTTCGTGGGATCACGTTTCTTTGACCAAATGTTATTCCCGGGCTTCAAGCGCATTAATCAACTGTAATGTAAACGATATACAGTGTTAACCGTCGGCGGAGATGGGTACCCTATAATCGCAGATTATCAGGGAAAATACGTATGGCAGTTTTACATCGACTGATTGACCCGTCCAGTAGGTAAGCGTTACGCCAAATATAAAACAACGATCTTGGCACACCGAAGTAACGGCAGGTCCTGGCGATATTACCTGATTTAACTGCGTGATCTAAGATTCGTCGCTTACGCCTTATTTCTCTCTCTTCTGCTTTCATTACTGAACCTTCCATGTGATTAAAAATACATGAAGTGTCCAAAAGGATCCTATATTCCTACAATGGATTTGTACCTGAGCAACTCTACCATCCACTTGATCCCGTACGTAACCGCCTGCTCGAAGGGTGGGCTGATGGTGATTTCGTGTTTGTGAATTATGACGGTCATGGTATATCAACCGGGCTCGGCGGCGAGTCTTACCTGACCCGGGATGTACCTGGATTGACCAATGGTAGTTACGCCCCGTTCTTCGCTGCCCTGACCTGCGCGGTGGGTAACAGCACCTTCCCGGGGACACTCGGTCTGGCCGATGCACTGGTGCTCAGTGGTAGCGTCGGGGCAATCGCGGCGTTTGCACCTACCGGTCTTTCACTTGATGTGTATGCACACCAGATGAACCGGGCCTTTGTCGAAGCTTTGATGGGTGTAGGCGAAGATCTTTCAGGTTCAGCAGCCGCAGCTCACGAACCTGTGCTGTTTGGGGTTACAATTCCAGAGTTCATGCGGGATATATACCTTAATCTTGGCGATCCTGCAGTGGCGCTGCCGGAATAGTCCGGTTAATGTGCTGAGAGCTATGCCAATGACATTGGCCAGGGACGAAAGGGATGAACTGAATGAGTAGAGCAGATGATGTGAATGCGGCCCCCCAGGAAATCATGGGTGGAAAACTGAAACCTGATGACACAAGGCAGCCCAGGGTCAAGCCTCAGATTCTCAGTGTCGAACCACTGGAGGCCATTGCCGCGGTATGCCCTGAGTTTCCGGTGGAAATTGGCGGACCGGGCAAGTCCGAGGTCAATGGTTGCGGCGCGCAGGTGTTGGGGTCCTGATTTTGTGATCAAAGCGCAACTACAAGCGGGTGTGAGCACCATGGATGCGGTATCCCTGAACGACTTTTCGGCATCTGGCTGGGGCAATGAAACCCAGGGTCTTGAGTTCGCCGGGTTGGGGTTCAGGTTCAATGGCCTGAGTCTGTTTCAGAAGCAGTTGATCCATAAACGCTATGTGAAATCCGGCGGACATGCCATTGCCGGAAAAATTGCCCAGCGATTAAAGGATGAGGTCAATCCATACCTGGTGGAAGTCAGCTTACACGGTGCAACCGCAGCTACCCACGAGCGTCAGACCCGTGTTGACGGAAGTTTTGACCGCCTGATGAAGAATATTGCTGAAATGAAGTCCCTCGGGCTTCGTGTGTCTCTTGTCAGCACACTGACTTCGTGGAACGAGCACCAGGTGCAGGACATGTTTTTACTGGCCGGGGAGCTTGGCCTGAATTTACGCTTTCAGGGCCCGGTAGCCCCGAAGGACAATGGTGATCAGGAACCCTTAACCATCCAGCCTTCGGCTAAGGGTTGGATACAATTTGAACAGGCATTCCGGCAATCCCCGCAGTACCGGGAACGGTTGTCGGCAGCCGGTACAACCGCCCCCACTGAATCTGCAGCTGTAAAATCAACAACGGATTTGCACTGTGGTGTCGGTAGTGATGGCTTCCTGGTTGACCCGTTTGGCAACGTGTTTCCGTGTCTGCAACTGAGACGTTCGGCAGGCAATATACGGCACACGGGCATAGAGACCATCTGGACCCGCTCAAAAGTCTTTCCGGAAGCCAGGACCCTGTCTCAGGACACCGCTACCAGGATAGCGCTCGAAGGAAAATTGAGCAGCATGGGTGCGCCATTGTTTTGCCCCGGGCCCGAATTGAAAGGCTGTGCCACCAGTTGCCAGGGTTGCGGTTCATCATGAGAACCTGTGACAATTCCGGATTGCTGCCCGGATTTTCAAGACTGACCCTGTTCATCAATGGCAATTGCATGGAGCCGGTGATCTCCGATGGAGAACAGGTCATTGCAGTACGCAAGTCCATTTATTTTCCAGGTGATATCGTGGTGTTCCGGAACACCCGGCAGCAATTGGTTTGTCATCGCTTGTTGGGCTATTTGTTTCACGCCTGGCATTGGAAGGCCATTACACAGGCCGATAACGTGGTTCAACGGGATGGATTGCTTTCGCGCGGTAATATTGTCGGCAAGGTGATACAGGTCGGTCATGAGCCCTTGCGGGTGCCGCTCAGACATCGTTTGACCGCACTGTGGCATTTGATGGCACTGGCGTCCCGCGTGCTATGGTCCCGCGTGCGGCAACCGGCAACCAGATTCGGCAGGAAAAGACGCTGAGTGGCTTTGATGACTGCACCCAAAAGAGGAAAGTGTTTTGAGTGCCATCATGAGTTTTAGAGTGCGTGTTCTGCTTGGAGGCCTGTTTGCCCTGGTCTTATCCGGGTCATTGATTGCCGATGATGATTATGTTCATGTGCAAGAAGACCTGGATAAACGCATGGAACTGCAGGAGATTTCAGACCGCGCCTACGCCAACGCGGAAGAATACTGGGCGTACATACACGGTCACGAGCGTGACGAGCATGACCATCCCGAGCATGAGGAAGGTCAGCCCGACTACAACGACCACGATGGCATTGATGAAGAATTATCTGCAGGTGAAGCGGTCATGGCAATTTATAACCACGCAACCGCCAACCGGGATAATGTTGATCAACTGGCTCTGGACATTGTTGAAGTGACCACTGCGGTAGTCGATTCATGGCCGGATTGTTAGGATACGTTTGACGCCGTTCGCTCTGCTGTGAAACGGGTGCCTGGCAGGGCCGATGAGATCGTCGCGCGGGTGGCAGTCAAACGTGATTGCAATTGTTCCAATGGCGGTATCTGGGTCGATCAACGACTGCACGATCGTATTCGGGTAGAGATGCGTCACGCCATGCTGGATGTGCCTGCCCAGTGTTCCTGCTCGCAGGTGGCCATGTACGGGGGTATTTCCGGGTTACCCGAAAACCGCGAATTCAACGATGAACCGGACGATTAGCAAAAACAGGAATTGATCGCACGCATGACCTAGCGTGTCACCATCATCACCGAACGTACCGCGGCCCTGCAGAACAAGAACGACTGGGAGTGTGGTTGTGCCGATGTCAAGCTGATTCTCGATCCCTTCCATCCATCCACGGAGTTTATGGCCCACGGTGACCGGCAGTTTGATCATGTACGCAAACATGGGCTGTCACTGGGTAATGTTCCTACAGATATTGTTATTTCTGAATATATAGAGGGCTGGAATGAGGAGGCGCTGAAGGAATCCCCCCATGAACGGGATCGGCAACACCGCAACCGGGTCATTGAACTGTATAACGGCAGCGATAAAACCATTGATCTGGGCAATGACCAATATTTCCTCGAAATCTACGCCGGTCCGGGCAACGAGACGACACGAGTTGCCGCACCGCCACCCATGGTTCGGCGTACCATTTCCCTGGAATCAGATGTGACCTTTGATTTCGACAAGTCTGCTATCCGTGTTGATGCAGACGCCGATCTGCGCAAGGTGGTCCAGGTATTGAATGAGGCTGACCTGTTCAGCGAAATTGTCATTGCCGGCCACAGCTGCGACCTGGGTCCAGATGAATACAACCTGGCGCTTTCAACCCGCCGTGCTGCTTCTGTGCGGGACTTGCTGCTGGCTGCAGGTCTCGAGGTTCCCGCAATCCGAATACAAGGCCATGGTGAAGCCACTCCCAGGTTGCCCAATGATTCCCAGGCCAACCGCAGTCAAAACCGGCGTGTGGATATCACCTTTGTTACCCGGGAGGGCGAAGAGATTGAACGCACCGTTAGTGAAGCTGATGGCGATTCCCCCGGGCGTTATACCTATACGTTTTTGCGGCCACAACCGGGTACGGTTGTCGGGGATGTGGCAGATGAACCTCTGAGCAGTGCAATGCTTGCCGGTGAATACAAAAAGGGTGACATGAACCCCCGCCAGGTCATCGGTCTGAATGGTGCGATCGAGCCCGGTGAGACCCACGTGGTCGTGTTTGACCAATCGGATGAAGTTCTGACCGATGCCGCCCACCTGGTCACCGGCCAATTGGATTTCAGGGCCAATGAAACACTGGTGGTCAGACGGCTTGGTGGTGAAATGGCTTTGAGCTGCCGGGCCCAGAGCTACCATTACGTGATGAACTACCCGGCCATTCCCATCATTCGTCTGCCCGGCACATTTCCACGCACGCCACCCAGGGTGGCCGATGCAGCCAGCCCGAATTAAACCAGGGCACTGGCGGTCGGCAACCGGCCTGTCCTGAGTCCTCCGGTGATTGATCCTGTGAGTGACATCAGGTTCACCCGGTGGTAGTTTTTACACCATCTATCCGGCATGGCGTGGTGGTGACCAGGGCTACATGGATCACACCCACAATGATTACCTTGAATTCCTGGTTGAATTTGGCCTGGTGGGTGGGCTCTTTCTCGCCGGATTCGTGTTGTGCTGTATTCTACGCGCCGCGAGAGGACTCGAAGACCGTTCCAGGCCAGGCAGGTTTGGTATCAGCTTCGCCTCATTAATGGCCCTGGTGGCAATGGCCATCCACGCCAGTGTTGACTTCAGCCTGCAAATACCAGCCAATGCTTTCTGGTTTGTCGTTTTGTGCCTGTTGCCATTTTGCACACGGGAAAGGGCTAAAATCGATAGAAATTGAACTCGTTTGGAGCCGTTACTACGCAACCAGACTCATGACTCAGAAAGGATCCTGGATCAAGTTCGGGATGACGCTTGTCAAGTCCGGGATGACGTTAAATTTCGACACCAACTAGATAAATTGAACACCCGTAACCCCCCAAACACGTGATAAACCACAAAAACAAGCGTATATTAACCAAAGAAACAGGGGAGGTAGGCGTTTCTTAAGGAAGGCTGTCATGAGCAAGTACAGGATATTCATTTTTTCCCTCGGTGTGTTGGTCAGCGCAACAGCAAGCACCGCGGCCCTCGCACAAACAGCCGCCGAACAGGTAAAGGCCGGCTATGACCAGGCCCAGACCGGTTCCAGCGCCTATACCTTTGACCTCATCAGCATCACCGATGGCGTAATCAACAGCACCCAATCGTGCCAGGACACCTTCGAGGCCGTCAGCACGGCCGTATCCCTACAGCCACAACAGGCACCGGCAATCATCTCGAGCCTGTCCCTGAAAAGAGACTGTAATTGCACCGGGGGTGGTCTGTGGGCCGAGCAGGAACTCAATGACTGGTTATCTTCCGAAGACCGCTACACCAGCATCAGGGTAGATACTGCCTATTCCTGTAGCCAGGTGACCGTGCGTGCCGGTATTTCCGGTTTACCTCAAAACGAGGCCTTTGAGACGGCTACCACCGCAGCCCAGAAACAGCAAATCATCAACCAGATGAGCCAGCAGGTACACGACATCCTGTTTGAAACCTTCACCCTGCAAAGCAAAAACGGCTGGGAATGTGATGCAGTAGACGTCAACATTGCCGCTGCCATGCAGGGGGTATTGGGAGACGAACTGAAAGAAGCTGTCTACGCCGAGTTGGCCCATTTGTTCGCTGCGGATACCGATGATGCCGCGGTACTCGCATGCAGTGCGGTGGCGTTTCAGTTTGTTAGTGAGTTTCCTTCCTCTCCGTTGATTGTGCAGGGTATGCAGGGTAAGCGGGGTGTGGCGCTGGAGGATTTGGCCAGTCCGAACTGATCCCGATTCGGTTTCGCGCAAACCAATCATAATCACGTTTACTCTAAGGCGCCAGTCCGGGTCTTGAGACGTTAATGTCTGTTTATTGATCAGCGACTGCTGACCAGTATTTCAACTTTGTTGGTGGTCAGTTAACGTAAAGCAATGCAATAATGCAAAATAATATGAAAATCCACATTTCGATGCAGGGTATGGATGCCATTAAAGTTGTGGCAATAGCATTCGCTATTACCTTCTCAGCATTTCTGGTCTACAGCAAATTCGGCATCCTCTTGTCCGATGAAGGATTTCTCTGGTATGGCATGATGAGTACCTCGCTGGGTGAAGTGCCCATCAGGGATTTTCAGGCCTATGACCCGGCGCGGTATTATTGGGGTGTCCTTTGGTTCAAGTTATTGGCAAGTGATGGACCAACCGCACTCCGGACCACTTTTATGCTGGTTGAATGGGTGGCGGTTACATTATCGCTGCTGATATTGAGGAGACTTACAAAGTCCTGGGTGTTGCTTATTACCTGGGGGTTAATCATCCATGCCTGGATGTATGTTCATTTCAAAATATTTGATACAGCGGTGGCCATTATGGCTATCTATATTGCCCTTTTACTGCTTGAGAAGCCTGGTTTGTACCGACATTTTGGTGCCGGAGTTTTCGTTGGTTTCTCTGCCTTCATTGGAATTAATCACGGTCTTTACAACACAGTATCTTTTTCATTGTTAATTCTCTTTATCTGGTTCAAATTCGATCGGGAATTACTAATACGAAAATACGTGGCCTGGGGATCAGGCATCGTTATTGGATACAGTCCCATGCTTTTGATGTTTGTGTTCCACGCTGGTTTTTTTGGCGCTTACCTGGATTTAGTGATGGGGTTGTTCCAGGGTGGCACCAACCTTCATCTGCCAGTGCCATGGCCGTGGATCTCTTTATTTGACGAGAAAAGCATAATTTACAACCTGGGGCCATTTTCAACGGGTTTGTATTTTTTGATTTTTCCGGTATTTAATCTTGGCATTTCCGTTTTTTTACTGTCCATGAGATCAAGTAAATTGAAACATGAGCATGTTTTAATCGCCTCGACCTTTGTCGGTTTTACCTATATACACTATGCATTTGACCGGGCAGACATGGCGCATATGTCCCTTGCGATCGCGCCATTATTGATAGGTCTGTTTTCCTTATCACAAAGTCAACTTATTAGATCCAGACCAACAGGTGCGATAGTGCACAGATATCTGCTGGTGCTGGTTTTATTT
>JABAAB010000015.1 GCA_014238945.1 Lysobacterales bacterium | reverse complement strand
GGCCGAAAACGACCCAATTGCCGTATCGCAGCCGAACAAATTCTCGGGCTGACCTCCCCTGTCACATCAAACCAGCCTCAATTCCCCTGCCCGGTGTGCCGGTGGGGCCCGCGCATCAGTACCAACCGCCTCATCACGTCGTCGCACATGACCCAGGATCTTCGCGATCAGTTGCGGATCCTCTATGCAGGCTATCACCCGCAATGTGCCTCCACAATCGGGACACGTCTCAGTTGCTCGGACCATAAGGTTCCATCATTATCAAAGACCGCAACCCGCTCTGCAGCAGGCACAAAATCAGGCGAACTTCTTCTGGTCACTTGATCAACAAAATCCATTATGGACTGTTTGGCTTCACCTTCATGCCAGGATGGCAATGGTTCAGTCTTTGTTTCTGGCGTGCAGCCTGCAAACAAAAGGACAATCCCGAGTAATAGCGTGATAAAGATCTTTTTTTGCATTCATAAGAAACCTCAACAATCTAGGAGCGTTTGCTAAACAGTGCCATGCAGCATAGTCTTGGGGTATCTACTGAATTAATTCTATTTAATACCATTTATTAAAGAAGGAAATCGAAGCTATGACGTCAATTAAAAGAAGAAATTTAATGAAGAACAGTGTTGCAGTGGCCGTAGCCGGTGCAACTGGAGTAAGCCTCGAGGCTAGCGCAGGAGGTCACGATATCGATGAAAGCCAAGCTGCTATGGCTAAGCAGGAATTAATTGACTCAGTAGATGCTATTTTTGGTGAGCATATGGAAGCTGAATTAAACGGTGACTTAGATAGAACGCTTGCAACAATGTCTCCAAACCCACACCTCGTGAACGTCCCAACAATGATAGGTGGCCAGGGTCAGGAAGGCGTTCGGACATTTTATGCGAACCGTCTGATTGGTCAGTTCTTTCCACCCGACGTTCAATTCGAGACGATATCCCGAACTTATAGCCCCGAAAGACTGATTGATGAACTGATTATTTCTTTCACGCATACCATCGAGATGGACCATATACTTCCTGGAGTTAAACCTACCGGGAAGTTTGTTGAGGCAGCCTTTGTGGTGATCGTTGGTATAGAAGACGGCAAAGTTTCCTACGAGCATATTCATTGGGATCAAGCTAACGTGTTAGTGCAAATAGGCCTCATTGATCCAGAGGGCTTGCCCGTAACGGGTGCTGGCGCTGCTGCTAAATTGCGTGATCCATCAATACCCGACCCATTCTACAACGAGTCATAAGCGTCAAATTCTAAGCAAAAAAAACCCGCTTTATGCGGGTTTTTTTTGCTGTTGGAAAAACCAGCAATACAAGATCTAAAGCCGATAAGTAACTGTCACTGCTACTTGGCGCAGATTCGCTTCAATAACCGTAGTAGGAAGTTAGAAGTCATTCAGCCGCGGCTGACGAATTTGACTTGTTACATTACCCTCGTCAGTCAGGTTCTTAGCCCAGAGCGCAATGTCCCAGTTCTCATTAGCAATACCAACACGGGCATTAACGATTCTCCAATCATCAATAAACTGCAGATTGGCAGAACAAGTGGGCTGCTTGTCACGATAAATGTAATCAGCACGCGCATATCCACCCCAGCCTTTCGATAACTGCGTGTGGAAATCAGCATATAGGTTGAGCTGATTCTTCACTGTACGCCCGACCTGCTGACCACCCACATCGGTTGAGCATAAAGTGCCATCACCGCAGGCTGTTGCAATAGAGGGATCGATCACACCACTGGAGAATTTTGGATCCGCTTAAGCATAACCACCGCCCACTGTGAGCCAGTCATTAACAATACCATCCAGCTGTAGCTCTATACCCTTGGATGTTGCAGCACCAGCATTGGTCACAATGGCATTTTGGAAAGTTGGGTCTTGTGACGCACCACTAATCTGCAAATCTTTCCAATCAACATAGAAAATCGCTAGGTCATAGCGAAGGCGGTCATCAGCAGTATCCACCGGTTGTGATTGCAAGACCTGCAAATGGGTCACCTTCATAGGCATCCAGACCAAGGGCAATGACAAGCGCATCCGGTTTGTACGAACTGACTTTCTCAAGGGCAGTGGTCACGGCTTGTATAAATACCCCGTCACCTGATCCCCTGGGTAGCGGTAAATTCAGGTTGTATCCCTGCCCATGACCGCTTCCCGTTTCATTCGAAGCACCCCAGAAAAACGGGTAAAAGCGCCGGGGATCGGCATGGATGGAAACCGTGAGGACATCGTCACGTTCATAGAATATACCCTGGGTACCGTTACCATGGTGCAGGTCAACATCCAGTATGGCGATGCGTGGGAATTTCTCCTGTAGAACCGTGGCCCCAATCGCTGAATTGTTTAGAAAACAAAAACCACCGGCAACTTCGGAAAAAGCGTGATGACCGGGCGGACGGCACAGTGCGTAGGCAACATCATCACCCCGGATCACCAGCCCGGCTGCATGGATAGCAGTCCAGGCACTCCAGCAGATGCTTTCCCAGCTTTCTTCTGACATCGGGCAGGCCACGTCTGCCATGTGAAACCCTGCCTGTGCGACGACGGAATCG
>JABAAB010000053.1 GCA_014238945.1 Lysobacterales bacterium | reverse complement strand
GTCACCATCATCATCGGTGGCTGTGAGCGTGACGTTGTAGGTACCGTAGTCCGCGTAGACATGACTCGGGTTTGGCGCTGCTGAGGTATTGGGTGGATTGGCTGGCTCCCCGAAATCCCAGGCCCAGTTTGTTACGGTCCCGTCGGAATCCGTGGAGGTATCGGTAAAGTCCGCCGTCAGACCGGTCACCGAGTGGGTGAAGTTGGCGGTCGGTGGCAGGTTTGCGATGACGGTCACCGTGCGGGTTACCTGGGTGGCGCTGTTACCCGAAGAATCGTCGACATCGTAGGTTACCGTCTTGTTGCCCAGCGTGCTGGTATCCAGCGGCAGATTGGTGACGATGTCACCGGTAATATCGCCATCCTGATCGTCCAGTGCGGTGGCGCCTGCGTCCTGGGCTACGCCGTAAGGGTGATCAATCGTGACGGTCACCGGGGTGGTGCCTGACAATGTGATCACCGGGGGCGTAACATCCTGCTCGACAGTAACATCCTGGTTGGTGCTGTCATCGTCGCCCTCGTTGTCGGTCACCGTCAGGGTCACCGTATAGGTGCCATCCAGGGCGTAGGTATGCATCGGATTTTGTGAAGGAGAGGTGGGCGTACCGTCGCCAAAATTCCACAACCACTGGCTGACTACACCATCGCTGTCGGTGGAGGTGTCGGTAAACGTGGCCGTGAGGTCGTTGGTTACAAAGGTAAAGTCTGCGGTCGGTGCCTGGTTCCCGGGTGGGGTCCAGGTATAATCGATGTAGAGTACCGGATGGCCGGTACCGAATCCGTACGAGTAGGCACGGTGTGACCCGGTCTGGGTGCCCTGGGTCACAAACAGCATACTGTTTCCGCCAACCCAGCCTGCACGATTAATCATGGGATGTACAAGCGTGGTCAGATCCTGTGAGTCGTAATAACTCCCACTGGTCCAATCACTCAATGTCCAGTTAACTGAGGCGCCGCTGAAAGATCGTGATGTCAAATTGTTGGAAGCAGAGGTGAATTCCGGAGCATCATCAATGTCCTCGGTGCGGAATGTGACCGTGGTACTGCCACTGCCGCTGTCGTTTGCACGGTATCTTATATAAGCTTCGTTGATGGTGGAGCCCTGTGGAACCGTGACGTTCTGAAAGCGAAAGCCCTCATCACTGGACACGTTATTATAGACGTCGAAACCGAGGTAGGTGTAGGGTGCATTCAGCCACATATATCCGTTTAACCCACCAGAGGTGAACTGAACGGTGTCATCATTGGCTGTGACAATAGGAAATGCCACGAGACCTGAGATTGGCGGTGTGGTGGCGCTGTCGGTATTGGACCAGTCGGAAGTCTCACTTGGTGCACGATATGCCTGTACACGATAGTACCAGGTGGTACCGGGAGTGAGTCCAAAGTGAAGATAGGAGGTGGCATTGGCTGCCACCGTTGTCAATGGGAGCCAGGACGCGGGTGTTCCATCCGGTGAATATTCGATGGTAAAGCCATCCTCGTTGTAGGTGTAGTCTTCCCAGGTCAGGTTGATAGAGTTCGGTGTGGTGGGACTGGCCGCCAGGTTGACCGGTGCCAGCAGGGTGGAACAGGTCATATTGCAAACTTTCAGGGTGAACACTTCGGTGGTGTCGGTCATGGGAATGTTGTCGATTGTCATCGAACCAATACCGAGCACCATCAAATCGGCCGCCGCATCGATGAAAATATCACCCGCATTGATCTGCCTGATGTAATAGGAATAGCTGCTGGTACTGCGCCAGTGCAGGCTGGCACCCGTGGTGTAGCTTGAGGTTACATTGTTGTAGTGACCGGTTTGCTGGCGGTATGAAAAATAGTAGTTCGTTGAACCTGAACGCGAGGTTTTCAGGGCGCGCAATCCGGGCCAGCCGGTATCTTCCTCGTCCACCGGGATCAAGTCATAAGTTGTCAGTGTTGATGTGGGTGTAATGGACCGCAATTCATAGGTGGCCGGATCGTGCCAACCCTTGAACTCGAAATGTGGAGGATTGAATTTCATCCAGTTCCGGCTGCCGCCCATCAGGTCTGAATTGTCACAGTATTCGCAGTCACTGCTGCCGTTGTTATCGAGATCTGTGCGCGCGTGGTTCATATCAAAGTTGTGGCCACCCTCGTGGATGATCACACCATGCAAAATGGAAAGCGGGTCAAGATTGACCGCCCAGCAGTTGCTGCCACAACCCAGTTGGGCCTGACCGCCAAAGAGACAAACGGGGTCGTAGTCGGAGTAATTGGGCAGGATTAGCCAGTGATTGGTGTAGTCAGATCTGCTTTGACCGGTATCGGCTTCCCACAATGCCAATGCATCGCTGACATAGGATGAGGATGAACAGGTCCCGCCATTTCCTTGCAGATAATTCTGGTTGATCTGGTACGGCCCATAAACGGGGATTTCTCCCGGTATGGTCGGAGCTTCGTTCGGGATGGTCAAGGTGCCCAGCGAGGCCGTACTGAAAAAGTGCGCGACGTTCTTGGTTTCGTTGAACATGCGGTCTTTTGCATTCTGCAGGGTCACCCCGTTGGGTGTGTTCGACGGGGTCGCAAAGTCGTACACGTAAGCATCCTGGAAATCGACAAGCAAAACCAGCACCTTCTTCGTCACCGCCGTAGCAACCGGCGCCTCGTCGGTTGGAGCGGTCGAATCTCTGACCGGGTCACGGTACGGGTTGTCTTCAATCAATTCAATGCTTTCGAAATCAATACCCCGACCATTGGGTCGGTGGGATCCATGCACGCGAATGATGTTGCCGGTGCGAAAATGCTCATTGGGTGGCCCGTTGCCCTGTGGGTTGGGTCCTGGATTGGCCTGTGCAGGAAAAAACACCTCAGTACGGGCGCGTGACTGGCGGTCAATGATGAAGTAACGAATCTCGTATGTTCCTGCATCGAAATAGTCGGTGATTTCAACGCTGGCCTCCCCGGTCACATCTGCCCGGCCCGATTGGTATTGGGCGTTGGCTGTGCCAGCCAGTGTAGTGAGCAGAATAAGCAGGAGATTAAAAGCAGAAAAGAGTCCCGGCCCATCCAAAGTTGATGTGGGTGGGAATTCAATTTTACAAGCAGATCTCCTACGCATGTCTGTATGCCTCACAGTTCGTTTGCAACAAAGGCTAAGCCCTTGTTTTGGCGATCATATATATTGTAGCATGGGCACAATTGACAGGAAGCGGCAACCAAATATGTCGATATGGTGGGACGACAAGTTTGAAAGCCACGCGTTCACAATATGCGAAGTTGGTTGACACAACATTAAATCCAGGATGTGAACAGATGTTAATACTGAAAGATTTATCAGTAAAATTGTGACTGGTCTTTGGATATAATTGGCTTATTGCCGGAGAACATAGGGGTTAGTTCGCTTTGGTTTGCATAATTGTACGGTTAGGGTTGTGACTAATGTTACATAGACATTTCAATGAAATAACGTACAATGTTCTGATTCAGAAAGGGATTGACCTATGAGTACTGCTGATTTAAGAATCAAAGGATTTGGTTCCGGGGCTTTAATAGGCTTGGGAATACTGCTGACACTGGTTTTTAGCACAGCAACCGTACTCGCAGATCAAATCACCCTCTCTTATGTTGACGCCAGCGCGCAGACGCAAACCCTGATTATAGATTGCAGTTCATCCACCGATGACCTGGCACTGGCTGCCAGCCTGATGGCGGAAAACGGAGTGGGTACTGTCCATGATGCGGCCACGGGATGTGGAACGCTGGCAGAGTTGGCAGCGGCCCTGGCGACAGCAGCACCGTTATTTGCTCCTGATGTTGCACTGGTGCTGGTTACATTATCACCGGGGGGTGAAGATGCGATCGTTGCGGCTATCAATGCGGTGTCGGGTGTTGACACCAATGCGGTGCTGGCCGCAGTATACTTTGGTTCCTGGGAACAACAGGATGGACCACAACACGTCGGGGCGGGCTCCGCACTGGGTCTGGAGTTAACAGAGATCGAGGCGGTACCCAGCAAGAATTAGCACATGAATTGAGCATTGCTGGGGGGGATGATCAATGTTTCCGGCAAAGTTGTAGAGAAAGGATCACTTGGAACTAGTGTGGGAATGTGAATGTTGAGTCTGTTTAGGAACAGGTACAAAAACCGTTTCGGCCCCGTGCCGACGTTATGCCTGTTCCTATTGCTGGTGCCGGGCTCTGTGAAGGCACAACAGTATTACGACCCCGGTCTGCTGCAGAAAACCGTGGACAGAACACCCACCGATTACCAGTCAAACGGTATCCGCATGGGCGGTTTCATGCTCAAAACCGGTGCGGAGCTAGCGCTGGAAAACAATGACAATATTTTTGCACTCGAAACTCTCACCGTCAGCGACTCCATTGTCCACGTGCGGCCCTGGTTAAACCTGAACAGTAACTGGAATCGCCACGAGCTGAATGTCAGTGCGTTTGCCGATATCGCCCGCTACGACGACTACGGCAGCGAGGATTACGAGGACATCGTGTTTAACCTCAATGGCCGTGTAGATGTCAAACGGGGCAGCGCATTTAATTACACGGTATCTTCGATGCAGTTACACGAAGACCGCAGTTCACCCGATGATGTGGATGGCATCAGGCCTACCGAATTCAGTCTCAGCGGTTTTGATGTGGGGTATACACACACGTTTAATCGACTGACGGCCACGCTGGGCTATCGCAAGGACGACACCGATTACGACAACAATATTGATGGTACTGGAAATGTGCTGGACACCCAGGACCGAGACCGCTCTCGAGATGCCGTTAGTCTCAGGCTTGAATATGAACGGTCCGAAAAGAGTGGGGTTTTCTTCAGCGCCCAGTCCAACAAGCTCGACTATGACCAGAAGGTAGACAACCAGGGTTACCAGCGATCCTCCGAAGGTTATGACCTTCGAGGCGGAATTTCCTGGGCGATGACCGGGGTACTGACCGGTGATCTGTACCTGCAATACCTGCAGCAGGAATATGATGAGCCAACTTTCAGTGATATCGACGGCTTTGGTATCGGTGCCAGCCTGTTGTGGACGCCTACGCAATTAACCCACGTTGATTTCCGTTTTGCCAATGCGCCACAAGAAACCACGCAGGCGAATACCTCAGGTTATTACAGTTCCCTTTATTCGGTACGCATTCAGCACGAGTTGCGACGTCAGTTGCTGGCCAACGCGCGATTGTCCTATACAGACAACCAGTATGAGTACAATGGCACTGACACGGACAGTCTGAACGATACCCAGGTTTCAAGGGCAGAAATCGGATTGAGTTATCTCGTTAACCGCCACGTTCATATCAGTGGTGGTTATGCCTATGAGAAGCAGGCAGCGAATACCTCCATTTTTGAATACAAACGCAATACCTGGTTTCTGACGCTCAGCCTGGAACTGTAACGAAACCACTAACAATTAACTTTATACCGAGGAGATGACCGGACTGGGTAGTTGGTCGTCTTTTTTTGTGACACTATAATCAACCTTACGGCAATATTGCAGGACACGTACAACGTCGATGAAGCCAGAATCCGCTACCATTTCAACGGACAAGCAAGCCACAGGGCAACCGTCACTCCTGCAAAAGCAACCGTCATACCTACGAACGCAACCGTCATTCACGCGAAAGCGGGAATCTCTCCTGCGTACACTCCCAGTATTCCTCATGGTGTTGCTGATTTCTATCAGCGTCTTCGCCTCAGCCAACGGAAACGCACAGGAAAACCAGCCCAGTGAAAGTTACACCACAGAAAATGCCGGTGCATCCTACCGCCTGGGTGCCGGCGATAAACTGCAGATCGATGTGTTCAACCAGGATGACCTGTCCGGTGAGTACACATTGGACGGCAACGGTCATTTCAATATGCACCTGATCGGTGAGGTAGGGGCTGCCGGCCTGACCGCACAGGAACTGGCAGACGTTCTGATCAGCAAACTGAAACCGGATTACCTGGTCAACCCGCGAATTTCAGTGCAGGTACAAAACTACCGCCCGTATTACATTATCGGCGAGGTGCTCCAGACCGGTACCTTCGCATATGTGGATGGCATGACCTACCTGACAGCCGTGGCGATTGCCGGTGGTTTCAGCTACCGGGCGAAAAAGGATCACGTGCTGGTGGTGCGCGCCGGGGATCCCGACCGCAATGAATTGAAACTGGATATCAACGAACGAGTCCGCCCGGGTGACATCATCCGGGTTGCAGAGCGGATGTTTTAAGCATGGACAGGGCTCCGGACAACCGACAGGGAAGAGCGGGCTACCCCGAGCAGGATTTCCGACAGGTGCACCAGTACCCGCAGGAATATGCCGGCTACCCTGGGCAGGATGGTGAAGACCCGTTTCCGCTGTTTGACTACCTGCAACTGTTGTGGTTTCGTCGCAACCTGATTGTAGCGGTTACCTTGTTCGTCGCAGTGTTCGCGTTTGTCTATGTGCATCAACTCAGACCGGTTTATACCGCGACCTCCACGTTGATGATCGGTGCAACACAGACACAGGTGGTCGATATCGAAGAGGTACTGAGCCGGGAGTTCTATGGCAACGAGGCCGGTGCCGAGGTAGAAGTCTTGCGCTCACGCAGCCTGGCAAACAATGTTATTGAGAAACTGTATCTATTGAATTATGAAGAGTTCAATCCCGCCTTACGGGTGGTGGATGATGGCCTCTGGGTGCTATTGAAGAAATACCTGAACCCCAGAAACTGGATTCCCAGTGGCTGGGAAAAGGCCGCCCGCGACGCTGTCATTGGCGAGGTGCAGCGTATTGCACCGACTGCAGATGAACTGGGTCAGCGAAAAATAGCGCAAGCCACCAACATCTTCCTGGGCAAGCTGGAGGTGAGCTCCATCCAGTGGTCAAATGTGTTGACCATCGAGTTTCAATCCTACAGTCCAGTGCTGGCAGCGCGTATTGCCAATGAACTGCCTGAAGCGTACATGCTGGACCAGTTACAGGCCAAGTTTGATGCCACCGAAAAGGCCACCAATTGGCTGACTGAACAATTGGCCGACCTGGAAACCCAGGTTATGAATTCCGAACGGGCCGTGGTGT
This sequence comes from Lysobacterales bacterium, assembly GCA_014238945.1. Lineage (GTDB taxonomy): Bacteria > Pseudomonadota > Gammaproteobacteria > Xanthomonadales > SZUA-36 > SZUA-36. The sequence continues at coordinate 6,613 of JABAAB010000053.1, read as the reverse complement.
TTTATCGTGATGAGCACGGTCTTTCAGAAGGTGCTGCGGGCAACATCGTCGGTGAGCAATTATCCGAGCTCAACAGTCAGTTGATTGTCGCACGGGCCGAACGTGCACAGGCAGAGGCGCGCCTGGCGCAAATCAATCGCCTGGTCGGTTCCGGCGACGAGGGGATTGAGATGGCCGGTGACGTGCTTTCATCCCCTCAAATTCAGCAATTGCGTAACCAGGAAGCGGTTGCTCTTCGGCGTCAATCGGAATTATCTGTCGAATATGGTCCCAAACACCCTCGTATGTTGCAGGTGATTGCCGAGATCAGCGATACCAGGCAACGTATTACCGCTGAGATCAGCAAAATTTCAGTGGCACTGGAAAACGAATTGGAACTCGCCCGTACGCGTGAACAATCCCTGCAAAGCGGGCTTGAGGATGCCGAGCAACAAAGTGGCGCACTCAGCAAAGAAGCGGTGCAACTCAGGGCGCTTGAACGTGAAGCTGCCGCCAACCGAGTGCTCTATGAAACTTTTCTTAATCGATTCAAGGAGACTTCATCCACGCAGGGTATTGAGACTTCAGATGCGCGTGTGATATCGGCAGCAGAGGTTCCACCAAGCCCGTCTTATCCCAATAAGAGACGCACCTTTATCATGATCATTTTCCTCGGTTTCATGGCCGCATGTGGCATGGTGTTCGCACTGTACTTTTTGAACCCCGGTCTGCACAGCCCCGAACAGATCCAGCAGGAACTGGGTGTTCACACCATTGGTATGGTGCAGAGACTACCGGCACGTAATGAACCCTTTCGATTCCTGATGGATAAACCCACTTCAAGCTACATTGAATCGATTAATTCTCTCAATATATCTTTGAAATTATCTGACCCCGATGGGGAAGTGGGCGTCCTGCAAGTGACTTCTTCGGTACCTGAGGAAGGTAAGTCATCTCTGGTGCTCGCGCTGGCAGCCGTGATGTCACGGGAAGGCAAGAAAATCCTGGTGATCGATGCTGATCTGCGCCGATCGACCATCGAAAAAACATTGGGTTTCAAAGAAGAGGGGCTGGGATTAACTGATTTCGTGATGGCCGACGAAGATAATCCCAATGACTATGTCAAACATCATGAAGATTCCGGTTTGTATTTTATGCGCACCGGTGATGCCAAGTATGCCAATGCTACCGATATTTTTACGTCAAATCGCATGAAAAAGATCGTGAATATACTTAAAGAGACATTCGATTATGTCATCTTTGACACCCCGCCGGTCATGGCGGTCTCCGATGCCCGTGTTATCGGTAACCTGTCTGACCGTACGTTGTTTGTCATTCGTTGGGATAAAACACCAAGAAAAGTGGCCAGGGCCGCACTGGAATTACTTAAGAAAGGTCGTGCCGAAATCGCTGGCGTTGTACTGCAACAGGTAGACCTGAAACGCTATGGCCGGTTGGGTTATGGTGACTCTGGTTACTACTACCATTATGGACGTTACCGTAGCTATTACGGTGGGTATGGGAGTTATGGCGGTTACGGAAAGTAACCACGAGACCAGAGAAAAGTTAAAGCCACACGCGGTGGGAGTGTAATTACCACATTGTGTTTATACCTAAATATGGTAGGAAAATGAACTTCGGGCAGATCATAAAGGAACCCGGGGAACCGTTCCATCGGTTGGCCAGAAAAATAGAGAGTTTAATAGAAGAAGGACATTTGATGGCAGATCACATGCACATGATGATATCGATTCCATCGAAATTCGACATCTCCCAGGCAGTTGGATATATCTTGCGTTTGATTGGACATCCAAGCCCTATTCTTTAAGTGGATTCCAGTCCGTCGGTTGCAGGGCCAGGGTCAGTGGGTTCTGAGAAAATACGCACTAATCTGGAAACTTCCGTTACAGGGGTTAAGAATTACCTGCAATGTGTTTGATTATAGCGACGATTTGTATACTTATAGCGATGTTTTTGTTACATTAAAATGTAAGCGGGCAATTATTGACAGACGGAGGTTTGTTCTTTTTGGGACTGTTGTGGAAGGCCGTTTATTAACGAGTTAATCCTACGTACTCAACTCGCGGGCGAGAGTTGAAAAATTAGCACAAAATTAAGGGGATTTGTTATGAGATTGAAGTCCTTTCTCTCTCCACGAAATCTTAGTTTATTGGCTATATCATACTTACTGGTATGGGTTAGTGCCGGGGTACGTGCTGATACGACCATTGATGATTGGACGACCGCTCATGCCCAGGCAGCGATAGCTTTGCCCACCGGAACGGCAGATGAGGATGCTGCGGTGGATATGATTGGAACCGAGCGTGATATTGAAACCGATCGAGAGGTCGGCGCTAATTCCTTTGCCGTTATTAGTGAAGTGGCGGTGGATTCCGGCAAGCTCCAGCACACCGAGGCGATTTCGCAAGCTGGGCGCTCCCGGATTTCCTGGGATGGTAATGACAGTGCGGTCAGTGGATCCTGGGATGATACCAATATTGACACCGACGGTCTTGTCTCTGCTGACCTTACGGTAGCCGGTTGTTCAACGGCCAACAGCGCTTTTTCTTTCACCATTGATTCCAGCTCTTCGAACCGGGATTTCGATCTCTACCTGGATATCTGGGAAGATTCCGATGGTACCAAGTACACCCAGAGTAAAACATTCAATACAGATAGCCTTCCCTTGAAACCCAGTTTCGCTTTCAGCAGTTTTTCCGGCGCGGACATGACAGACATCGGTGCAATTCGACTGGCGATTGACCCGAATAATGCGAACACCGGCGTTAGCCTCGAAATATCATCCTCTTTTATCGCAACCTGTGGTTTTGATTACGGTGATGCTCCGGATACTTATTCCACCCTCAATTCCAGTGGCGGCCCAAGTCACAAGGCCATCAACAGTGGGCCTTTCATTGGCGTAAGAAGGGCCGATGTAGAAGATGATGGTGTACCCGGTACCGGTGCTGATGGTGATGATGATATTGTTGGTGTTCTTGCCGACAATGGCATCACAATTCGAACACCCACGTCCGATGGCAATCACAATGCTTTTGTAGATGTTGTTGTCGGTGGTGTGATCGGAACGATTACGGTTTGTGCCTGGTTTGATATACCCGCCGAAGGTGTGGGTGTAGACGGTGTTTTCAACATGGGCTCCGAGCAACAGTGCAACACACGCAACAGCGATGGCACAGAAAGTTTCGAATGGCAGAACCTGCCGGCGGACCAATCCTACGACACCTACGTACGTGCGCGGGTGTGTACCACTGCCGCTGAATGCAACAGTCCCACGGGTGCTACCAGTGCCAGTGATGGCGAAGTGGATGACCTGGGGTTTTCCATTGATCTTTCATCAACCCGTGCCGTGATCGGTGATGCCGGTGTCGACGTCTTCAGTACGTCTGAGCTACTGACCCGCATGGCCGGAGGGAAGCAGGGGCTGAAAAACCGAGCAACAATTCTGCAGTTGCTGGCCCAGTGGGATTCGAATCTTGCTGATTCCATGGCCCATGCCAATATCAACGATTTACGCCAGGCTGTCAGTGACCTTCTTGATCCTGATGGCGATGGCATTACCGCTGTGTTCCATTGGGAAACCCTGGAAGAGCGTGGCACCCTGGGATTCCACGTGGAGCGCAATATGCCTGAAAAAGGCTGGCAGAGGGTAAATGCCAGTCTACTGCCCGGCATGGTCGCATCACCACGTGGTGGTGAATATTTTCTGCCGGTGTCCGACACCCTTGTAACTGCTGCAATGGATTATCGTATCGTGGAAATTGATACCAATGGCAGATCACACCAATACGGCCCATGGCCGATGAATCTGCAGATACGCTCAGTAAGCGAGGTGTTTGGCGAGCAGACTACAACCGCTCAGGATTCCAACGGTGCTTTACCGATGAAGGGGTCATTCGGACTCCAGGGTCTATCCAGAGGATTTGTAGGGCGGCCAACGCATGCTGAATTTGCCAGGCCCTCTCCACCGGTGCGGACACATCAATCGAATGCTGGTGGCAGAGCCAATGCGCATTGGCTGTACACCCGTGCCGACGGGCTTGGACTGTACCAATTACCGGTAGATCGGCTTGCCGAGATGTTTTCTCTCAACCCAAACCAGTTACGCGTATGGCTCAGTCAGGGCAGGAAACTCGAAGTCAGGAACGAGACGGAAGTCGTTCCCTGGTTCTATGATGAGGTGACCGAAGCACTGAGTTTTGTGGCAAGCGGGCATGAAACCTTGTATAGCTATGAAAACGCCTATCGGCTGCGCCAAAGCAATGGCCCAAGCAATGGCCAGAGCCATGGCCAAAACAATGACCCGGGTATCACCATGTCGCGCGTAGAAGGAAATGGGCCAGGAATCAGCGTGAGCGACGAAGTTATTGCCGACCAGGTCACAATAGAGCAGGACAATTTCGCTAAACCGGATATTATCCGTCATGACACCCAGGCTGATTACTGGTTCTGGGATTTTCTGTATCCCAATCTTTCCGGTCACCAATCTATAAATTTACCACTTTCCCTGCCCGGGCAGGTGGCATCGGCCGGTGGTGCCACCCTGGAGGTGCACCTGCAAGGCATGACTGATGTGCTGGAAGGGGATGATCACCAGGTCAGCGCCTGGTTCGATGGGGAAATTGTCGGTCAGACCAGTTGGGACAAGGCAGCCCCAGCCAGCATCGAGTTCACTCTGGATTCAAACCAGCTTGCGCTGGTGGAAGCTGGTGAGCCGCTGCGTTTGAGCAGCGCGAATCTCGATACCGTGCAATGGCTGGATCGCGTCGAGGTCTCTTACTTCCGCTCCATGATGGCCGATAGTGGCCGATTGCTGGCAAGGCAGCTTGGCGTGGGTCTGCACACTGCGGGTGGTTTTACCAATAGCGACATAATCGTGATTGAGCTTGCCAATGACCAGCCCAGGTTACGGGAGGATGTAACGGTGACGCCATCTGCAGATGGGTACCAGGTGAGCTTCATGGCTGATACGAAAGCCGATTACCTGCTTTACCAGGCGGGTTCAGCCGCCATACCGGTAACCGCTGTGGATTATCCATCTGACATTCTTGATATGAACAAGGTGGACTACCTGGTTATTGCTCCTCGCCAGTTGGCCGCGAGTGCAGAGGCGCTTTGGACATATCGTAAGCAGCAGTTCAAACATGCACGCATCGCCTGGCTGGATGATATTTACGATGAGTTCAGTCACGGCCGAGCCGATGCTGCAGCCATTGATGAATTTCTGGATTACGCTGCCAGCGAGTGGAAACTCGCACCGGAGTACGTGACACTCATGGGTCGAGGCACGCTGGACCACCGTGATATTCTGGGCTTTTCCGGTTCAATGATTCCAGTCCAGATGGAGCACACACCCTGGGGTTTGGTGGCATCGGACTATCGCTTCGCATCGTTGGGTGACACCCTGGTTTACGCTCTGGGTCGAATTCCGGTCAGTGACAATACCCAGGGACTCGCCTATGTGGACAAGCTGAAAACCTGGGAGAACGCGGTACTGGGTGACTGGTCTAGTACTGCGGTGCTGGTAGCTGATAATCCCGATCAGGCCGGTGATTTCCACTTCAACACCGATGCCTTGAGCCTGGGTTTGGAGGGTGCTGGTTTCGACATCAAGCCGATCTATCATTGCCTCGACGGCAATGTACACGCGGCCTGTTCCGATGTTGCAGATGACCTGTCCAAATCGACCACCTGGGAGGTGGCGTTATTTAACTATGATGGTCATGGTGCCCATTCCCAGATCGGTGATTTCACCGAGAATTTCATGAATACGGCAGTCGCTGCGGACCTTGACAACGAGGTGCAACCGATATTCCTGGCATTTACCTGTTCTGCTGGTGATACCAGTTCACCGGCCTTCCCGTCATTGACGGGTGCCCTGGTGCGTAACCCCCACGGTGGTGCCATCGCTGCGATTTCACCAGCAGGCCAATCACTGGACGTGGATGCGCAGATATTGAGCCGTGAAATCTACAACGCGCTACTGCAGGGTGATTCGATTGGCGCTGCAATGGTAAACAGCCTGAATACCGTTAAAGGATTTATCGTGCCCTTCATGGAGCGCGTTTACAATGTGATCGGAGAACCGGCGGTGCAGGTGCCGTAGAAAATTGTTGAAAGAAGAGTGTTAAGTCGCTATTTGAATAGGGAAACAATGTGGGCAGAAAACGAGCAGGCATACAAGACCAGGAACAAAAGGAAAGTAACTCCGGCAAAGGTGCATCTGCAAAGAAACCTTATGCGCCACCACGAATATTGAGCGTGGAGGTGCTGGAAGCGTTTGCTGCAGGATGCGCGGAAAACAATCCCTCAGGACCAGGTAAATCTTTTCCGGGCAATTGCGCAACACTGGGCTCTTGAGCGGGCCTGGACCGGACCCTGGAATTATCAGGTATCGTAGGAGACCTGTGGTTGAACATGGAAGATAAAGCATGGGGGGCCGGGGAGCGTGTTCTTGCCTTCCAATCCCTGGGCTTTCAAATTGAAGGCTTAAATGCCCCACAAGTTTATATCTTGTCACATCGTTTCAATGGTTTTGTCAGTGCAGTCAATGCTACGCCTGGCTTGGCGCAATGCCGTTGCCTTCAAGGCGAAATGGGAGATATCGAAGTGCCGC
>JABAAB010000032.1 GCA_014238945.1 Lysobacterales bacterium | reverse complement strand
GTGCCACCGGATGTGGCGGATATTCCCATGCTGGCCCGCTGGTACGGCTTCAGCCTGCATGCGGCCACGGTGTGCGAAGCGCACCAACGCAGCAAGCTGGAACGCCTGTGTCGCTACATCACGCGTGGGCCGATCGCCACCAGGCGCCTGTCGGTCGATGACCGGGGCAGGGTGATATAGCGCTACAAGCGGCCGTTCCGGGATGGTTCAACGCAGGTGGTACTGGAGCCGCTGGATTTCATGGCCCGCCTGGCGGCACGGGTGCCGAGACCGCGACTGAACCTGACCCGTTTTCATGGTGTGTTTGCACCCAACTTCAGGCATCGGGGAAAGATTGTGCCGCGCTCAACACGGCGCCCTTGGTGGTCGAGTAGGCGAAACGGTCGGCGAGACCCACCGTCGATGCGACAGATGCCATGTTGAGAATCGCACCACTGCCCCGCTCCTTCATCGCGGGAACAACAGCCGCCAGCAGGTTATAAACACCTTTAACGTTCACAGAGAGTAGCCGGTCAAGGTCTGCTTCACTCTGACCTCAAAACCGATCTGGCGCGGATAATCCTGTGTGGATGGAAGTTTCATATTCAGTTGCCTCAAAAGTTGTTCCGCAAATAGCTATTCGGTATTATCGCGCAACCAGGTAGCAAGCTCTTCAAAATTGAATGTCTGAGCGTCATAAAGCGAGTAGACAAAATTGACGGTATCTTCCGGTGAAGCGGTAATCAGGATACCGTTCATTTTTAAAAAAACGTCGGTAACAGCGAAAGCGGTTCGTTTATTTCCATCGATGAACGGATGGTTTTGGGCCATGCTTTCCCACAGGGCGGCGGCTTCACTGATCAGATCATCGTAATAGCCGGTTTGGGGACGAAAAAGCGCTGATTCTAGCGCTCCTGGGTCTCTAATGCCTTCGTCACCGCCATAACGTTGCATCTGATTTGCGTGGAATGTTAGCGCTTCTATGAGAGTGACATACTCGGTCATTCAGCCAGCTTCTTGTATAGATGGTCGAATTGTTTGACACTGGCTTTGTAAGCAGCCATGGCGTGAGGTCTTGGTTTTGCCTGTTTACGCTTTTCGATCAGATCGGTAAAAGCTTCATCAACGAGCGCACGAAGCTGACGTCCTTCATCTTTTGCGATTGCGCGAACAGTAGCGATCTGATCCGGATCTACTACTGTTGCAAATTTTACGTTTTTCATTTCTATTCCAGGCATCCTTTCAAAAAAGATACGTCATTAGTCCATAACTCAAGATATCATGATCCATCATGAACGGTCAAGAAAACTGCATTATTTTAGCCCCCTTTTCTATCACGATAAAATACATCTCAATTTTCATCCAATGGGAAATATTTTGTTGTTGTTTTCTCCAATCTTACTGCCCGGTTAATGGTCGAACCCAAATATTATAGGGTTGTTTTGATGGCATCAATGGTGTTGGTCGCCACGTTCGGCAGCCTGTTGGCGGCAAAACCATTGCTGGAAGTTGCGACCATATTTGTCACCCTGCTGGCGTTTACCGTGATCCAGAACCGGGGGCTGGGTGGTGGGGAGTACCGGAGGAATATGTAGCCCCTGGGGCTTACGCTCACACGAACCCGGGGTGATACTCCATAGACACGTTTTTATCCTGATCCAATCATCATTGGGTGGCAACGCTACCCAGTCTCGCTCCCGCCTACCGCCGGCATTGCCCGGAACAGACCGCACTGTACTCGATTGTCTCGCAGACGTACCCACAGTTTCTGAGAGCGATTGAACGTTCAGGTGGTGACCTGCCCGGTTTCGTGCGCCAGGAGTTCGAGGATTACCTCAAGTGTGGCTTGCTGGAGCACGGGTTCCTTCGTGTGAAGTGTACTGGTTGTCTGCATGAACACCTGGTAGCGTTCAGTTGTAAATGTCGGGGATTTTGCCCCAGTTGCGGTGCACGGCGCATGGTGGAGTCGGTCGCACACCGGGTCGATCATGTATTTCCTGAAGCGCCGGTGCGGCAATGGGTGCTGACCTTCCCCTTTCCACACCGCTTTTTACTGGCTGCACAGCCCGGAGTTCTGACCGAGGTGTTGGCAATAGTCCAGCGTGGTATCTCCACCTTCCTGGTCAGACACTCCGGTTTCACGGTAGCCTCCGGTGCCCGCACCGGAGCGGTGACACTCATTCAGCGTTTTGGCTCTGCCCTCAATCTGAATATGCACCTGCACATGCT
>JABAAB010000016.1 GCA_014238945.1 Lysobacterales bacterium | reverse complement strand
GCTTCACCAACCCACGCACATGGCTGAACGCGGCAAAACAGGGAGGAATTGTCTTGAGACCATTGTTTGTCCTGATCCTGTTGACGATTTCCTGCTCATTGACCGCCGGCAACGGGACCGCATCTGAACTGTTAACAGCCAGCGGTGGACAACTGACCCTGGTCTTCTACCGGGGCAATCTCAACGACAGCGGTCTTTCGGTTGAAGGGGTGAAACGGCTGGATTTTCAGCATGATACGGTTACCCTGCAGTTACCGCGTCACGAAAGTCTGCAGTTTCGGGCCAAAAGCGGTCATTTCACCCGTCTCGAAGGTGGCCAGTTACCCCTGGCGAGCGGTCTGACCATCAAGGCAAAAGACCTGCAACTGAAAAGCAGTCAGTTAAGGATCCAGCCAGAGCATCTGAGTCGGGATACCCTGCTTCTGACAGATACAAACGGCATGGATTGGTTTCATCTGGATTACGGTCATTACGAGCGCATAGGTCAATCGCTGCACGCCCGGTTTCTGGACCTGCGTGTTGGCCATGACCTCGCCCAACAACTTGACGACCCCACACTGTTGGGACACATCGTCGGTTATGCCATGCTTGAAACCCACATCGAGAGTCCATTGGATGCTGCATTGAATTTTGGCAACATTTGTCCCGTGGACGAACCCAATTGGCCCACCCAGGAAGGCTTCGATGCCGACATGGCGATGCTGAAACTGCAAATTGTCAGCCAGATCGCACGCACCGGTGGGCAGGTGGCCATTGCACCATCGGCCTATTTTGAGAATATTGGCAGTGCAGACGTGCCCTGGTTTGCCCAGTTTGCCGACACCCGGAATGTGGATCCCTGTTGTGCTGACCAGGGTGATGGTGTGTGTGCCCCATACGGCAACGACCAGGGTGGAATCCTGGTTTATGCGCTGTACCGTTTTGTAGACAACCGGTTGGAACAACTGGGCCAGTCCCAGGCCAAACACGCCTTCAACTCGGTCAACCTGGATACCGCACAGGGCAGCCTGGCCTGCCGGGCGGGTGACCGGGGCGGGCGGGTCGTACCATCGGGTTGCGAGGACCTGTACCAGGCCAGCACCAATGCCAACCAGTGGTTCCTGGGTCCGAGGGAAGAAATAATTGCTCATACCGTCGAGTGGCTCAGGGCAGGCTCCATCTGGGATCTGACCGGACCTTTGGGGGTACCGGACGATAATTGTGACTATATGCCGGGTAATTTGCTTTTTGACGGACAGACACCCTGCGAGGCCCCCGTCAGTGACTTGATGGACCGGCGAATGAGTGTACCGGAAGCAGAACTGTCTACCCCGGATGCCCGTTATTTCATCGAAGCCTGGTACCTGGTTCGTGACGATATCAATATCTTCAATTCGTTTGGCCGCAAGGAGGTTACACCCACTTTTACCTCCGTTTGGACATTTCCCGAAGCAAACCCATTTCAGCAGGGTCCCGTCATTGATGATTTTCACACCCTCCAGGACACGGATGCGGCCAGTGTGTCCGACCGGGTCGACAGTGGTGAAGGATATGTGCAGGTGTCAACCAGCGTGACAAACATCGGCGAGGGTCAATGGCAATAT
>JABAAB010000056.1 GCA_014238945.1 Lysobacterales bacterium | reverse complement strand
CCTGTTTATTCCTGCAAGTATTTATCAGCAGTTTTACTTTTTCCTGGCCGCACTGTGTGTGCTCACCTGTGGACTCGCGTTGCTGGAAGTTACAGCCAATCCCTACATTTTATCTATGGGGCATCCCGATACTGCAACGAGGCGTCTGAACCTGGCGCAGGCCTTTAACCCAATCGGTTCGCTGACAGGAATGTTTATCGCATCCAGCCTTATTCTGAATAAACTGCAGGTCGAAGCATTTAGAAATGAAGAACGCCTGGCCCATCCTGAATACAACGAGATGCTGCCGTCTGTCGTCGATGGGCATTTAACCCGGGCGCTTAGTGATTTCGCGAGCAACGAACCGGTCGCACACCAGGCGATGCAAGCGGCCGACCTGGTGACTGTTCGTGGCCCTTATGTGGCCATTGCTATCATCGTGACGATTCTGTTTTTTGTGTATTTATTCAGCAAGCTACCGAAAACGATGACGCATGATCATCCATTGACCATGCGCGAACTGAAAGACACTTTCGGCCGCTTGATTCGGAACAGTCGCTACGTGGAAGGGGTCGTAGCGCAGGCGTTTTACGTGGGCGCACAAATTATGTGCTGGACCTTCGTTATTCATTACGGGATGACGGCAATCGGCCTGACTGCGGCCGAGGCGCAAGGTTACAACATGGTTGCGATGGTGGTATTCCTGTCGAGCAGATTTATCTGCACCTTTTTGCTCGGTTTCATTCGCCCTGGACAATTACTCATGGTGTTGGCCACCGGCGCCATTGCATTGACGCTCGGGGCGATTTTCCTGCCCGGCTACGCAGGGTTTTACTGTCTCATTGGCATATCAGCTTGTATGTCCTTGATGTTCCCGACAATATACGGAATTGCGTTAAAGGGTATGGGGGATGATGCCAGTCTCGCCTCCGCTGGCCTGGTCATGGCCATTGTTGGCGGCGCGCTGATGCCACCGTTGCAAGCGTCGATGATCGATGCAGGCTCAATCATTGGTGACATTCCGTCAGTGAAGACGTCTTTTCTGTTGCCGTTGCTGTGTTTTGTTGTCATCGCGATCTTTGGCTTGCGGGCACATCGCGTTCATCAGTCATGAGTTGTGAGGTGAACCGATGAGCACCCCACGACAATACTGCCTGACCCTGAACCTCAGAGATGACGATGCGCTGATCCGGGAGTACGAGACGTATCACCGTCCGGGTAATGTCTGGCCCGAAGTGATCGACAGTATTCGGGCGTCAGGCATTCTCGATATGCAGATTTATCGATCAGGGTTTCAGTTGATCATGGTCATGACAGTATCGGACGCCTTTAGTTTTGAAGACAAGGCGTTTGAGGACAGTCTCAATCCAAAAGTCACGGAGTGGGAGCGATTGATGGAGAAGTTTCAGCTCTCTGGTGAGAATGAGGAAAACAAATGGCAGGAAGTCGAGAATATTTTTCAATTATCAAAACATAAATCGAGTTGTGCTAATTGAATTTAATGAAGCATTCTGGCGGTTGTCTATTTTGTCTCACGTTTTTTCTGACCGCTTGCGGCGAAAAGGTAACCGAAGTAGAGAAAGTCAGTGAATCACCACGTCGTCCCAATGTGTTTGTAGTGCTAGCCGATGACCTGAAACTGACTGCCGCATCCATTAAGAGAATGCTGGGGTCAGAGTCAAGTTGCTGTGTGGGGTCACGTGCTTTGTAGGTTCTATTTTCAAATAATTGAATCTCCATCAGCACCGGTATTATTGACCGTGGATTAGTCACTGTTTTGATGGAGACCAATATAGTCAGAGTTCTGAAATTGAAGTTATTACAAAAATAAAATGACTAAATAACAATTGACTAAGTTCATTTTTGGTCGAAAAGCGACCATTCTGAAACGTCAGCTATCGGTCCAATGCGGAAGTCAAAATTTGCCTGAAACCGTCTAAAAACGAAGAGCTTGGTAATTGATAGTTGTTCTACTTATACTCAATCCACATGTCTGTTCATCAAAAACTCATTCTAAGTAGCCATGCCCGATAATTTGACCTCTGCACCCCGTCTTGTAAAGGGCATCGGCCTCGTGGCAGCGGTAGCATTTATGGTTTCGAATGCAATCGGAACAGGGGTATTTCTTAAAGCACGGGTCATGATCTGCAATGTTGGTACGCCGGAGATGGTGCTGTTGGTGTATGTAGTAGCCGGTCTGTTTACCTTAATAGGCGCGTTGATCTATGCGGAATTGAGCACGATGATGCCGCATTCAGGTGGGCCGTACAATTATATCGGGGCAGCATACGGGCGAGTCTGGGCGTTTCTCTATGGTTGGATGGAGACAGTTATCGACTATGGTGCTGGTGTAGCCGCGTTGGCGATCGTGTTTGTCATCTTTTTCAACGATCTGCTTGGGGGCACGCTTTCATCCGGGGAGTCTACCCTGCTAACCGTGCTAACCCTGGTGTTAGTTACTGCCCTCAACCTGGCTTCTGTTCGATTTAATGGATCACTTGCAACTGTGCTCGCCGGACTCAAAGTGGCGCTGTTGATCGGCATTGCTGCTTGCGCATTTTTCTTGGGAGACGGATCGTGGGCGAATTACGCATCAAGCAGTGCTGGCGGTAGTTGTGAGGGTGTGCCGGAAAGTGCGCGTTTGGGAGTTACCGGGTTTGGAGCAGCTATGATTGCCGCGCTTTGGAGTTACAGCGGTGCGGCCGGCGTCATCATGTTCGCGGGAGAGGTGCGAAATCCTGCTCGAACACTACCGAGAGCGCTGACTTGCTCTGTGCTGATTCTTATTGGACTGTACGTACTCATTAATGCTGCCTATTTTTATGCACTGTCACCAGTAGCGATTGCAAGCATTCCTGAGTCTGGCTCGGTCGCAAGCGCAGTAATTGCACGTGTTATCGGTGCAGGTGCTACGACACTGATGGCGGCCGGGTTGATGCTGTGCTCGTTCGGTTCGCTGCACTGTTCCATGTTGGCCGGTCCGCGTGTGGCTTATGCAATGGCCCGGGATAAATTTTTCCCATCCGTATTTGCGAAGATCTCGCGAAAATCACGCTCGCCTGTGTTCGCTGTACTTCTGCTGGGTGTATTGGCCATCGCATTTACGCTCTCGGGGACCTTCGATATTCTCACCGACATGGTTGTATTTTCCTTTTTGCTGTTTGATATCCTGGCGATTTCGGCCATTTTCGTGCTGCGCAAACGGATACCCGCCAAACCGGGTTCATTTCGTGTGTGGGGTTATCCTTTCCTGCCGGTGTTATATCTGTTGGTAGCTGTTTTTCTAACACTCAATATATTGTGGGCTCTCCCTGGGCGATCATTGGCGGGTTTGGGTCTTATCACATTGGGGTTACCCGTTTATATGTATTACGCCCGTGGACGGCCGCCGTCGCAACTGAAAGACTGGCTTGAAAATGACAGGTAGCAGTAAACTTTTGGTGTCTGAGTAAAGTGTCGTAGTAATTCGTCGGGAACCGCGCGTTTTATTCATGTCTGCTTTTGACTGTGGGTTCAACTGGTCGATGCAACACCTAGTCTCTAATCATGGAGAGGAGGATGTTGCAGATGAAGAAATATCGATCGAGGATTTACTACACCGAAACGGATAAAGCGATGATGTGGGATCGTTGGGCGAAAGGTGAATCTCTAAATCAGATCGCCAGGCTGTTTGACCGTCACCATGGTTCCATACGAGGAATCCTTGCCCGCACTGGTGGCATCCGTCTGCCAACACGGCGGCGATCACCACTTGCACTTTCGCTGGCCGAGCGGGAGCGCCAGAAGGGTCAAAACCAGGATGGTTTTGACCAATCCTTCTGTTCGCGACATAAGAAAAGTTGTATACCGGTTACATGGTTTACTTCATATTTCGGACACATATTTAACACTTCGTCCGGTGCGAACGGATTTGGGCCGGCTCAACCCGCCCCTTTTATTGTAAAAGTCCCTACAGAAATGAGAGTAATTTGCCTACAGACAGGCAATTGTTGGTCAGAGATACTGCGGCTATGTTGATTTCCATTTCCCATTTGACCCTTTGGGTTCGCGGTGCTATATTGACGATTGACGTAACTCGTCAATTTATGTCGAGATAAGGCATGATAAGAAGCTTCAAATGCAAGAAAACGGAGCGACTGTTTAATGGTGCTCGAGTGCTCGCGTTCTCTGGCTTTAGAAGGCAGGCTGAAAAGCGGCTCAGAATTCTGGACGCATCTGAAACTCTTGTGGCCTTAAGAGCATTGCCGAGTAATCGATTTGAGGCATTATCCGGAGACAGGACGGGAAGCTATAGCATCCGCGTAAACATGCAATGGCGTGTTTGTTTTACGTGGAATGAAGGTGCCCATGAAGTGGAAATCGTGGATTATCACTAGCGGAGTTTAGAGAGTTTGAAAGGTAATGGTGAGTGTCATGACTAGAGAGCCGATCCATCCAGGTGAGTTTCTGATTGATGAACTTGAAGCAATCGGGATTACCCCCACGGAATTATCTCGTCAGATTGATGTGCCGCCAAATCGCATTTCTCAAATAGTCCGCGAAAAGCGTGATATAACCGCCGATACAGCCTTGCGGCTTGGTCGGTTTTTTGGTACGGGTCCTGAACTTTGGATGAACCTGCAAAAGACTTATGATTTAGATAAAGCAAAGGCAGAACTAGACCCAATTATTCGAAAAATTCAACAATGGAAGGCGCAAGCAGAAGTATAATTTGATAAAGAACAGAACCCTTCCGGGCTTCCGGACTGCATTGTGCTCAGGGTAAGAGACGGGTTCGCCGCAGACTGCGCCCACCGCCAAATTTAAAACCCACCACCAGGTGGGTATTTCTTTTTTGGAGTCAGCGTCGGTTCGAATTCCCGGGTGCTGCATGACGCCACTGAGGATGCAGCGCTAATTATCATGTCATAAATACACATCAATGTATTTCTGGAGCCTGCAATAAGCAACGATATGAAAATCATGCCCGCCCTTATTCTGCTGTCAGGAATAACAATGCTGTCACAGGCATGTACTCAGGAGTCCTCCGACAAAAACCACAACGGGATTGTTGAACCAACAAAACAAGTCGACGACACCAAACTGGTATTTTCAAGCCTGGAGTTCGATCAGACGAATCGTGGCAACATCAATATCAATGGCTACGACCGACATTTTTCCGTTACGTTTCCCACCGACTATGACAAGAACAAAGCGTATCCAGTTGTTCTGTTTTTTCATGGTTGTATGTGTCGTCCAAGTTTCACCGAACAAGCCATAAAGCGTTACCTGGATTGGAGACCAAGACTGGAATCTTACAAGAACGATTTCATCACCATCAAAATGTCCGCATTCTCCGAGAAGAAACCGGACGTCCCGCAAGAGGTCAGCGAAGGTGGAGCACGCGGTATGTGGTTTTGGCATGAAGGATTTGAGTCAGAGCGTGATGATTACCTGTTTGTTGATTCCTTGCTAACAGAGTTACTGTCGTCGTCTGACATTACCATCGATCCGGAAAACATTTTTGGCGTCGGTCATTCATCGGGGGCGATCTTCCTGCTTTCGTACGTACTCGGTGGCCCGGTCGATTTAACTGATGTCAGCATTAATGACACCTATTCCTTTAAAGCCATTTCCGTAACGGGAGGATCAACGTTACGGAAAGAGATTGTCGATTTCAAAAAAAATACGCCGGATACATTGCCATCTGTTTTACACATTCAGGGCGAGCAGGATAAAGGGCTGTGGTTCAATGGCCAGGAAACGGGAAAAAGCGGAATCAATTTCCTGGAATTTGCCACTCCTTTCCCGCCAACGATTGTTGACGGACTACGAGACACAGCCCATGGGCTTACATACTCTGCGTGGAACGAAAATACCCCCTCAAATCCAAGTACCCTGGGGCGGTGGGCTGAGCATCTCAATCTCGAATATTCAGGGTACGAGGAATATCTTCAATATTTTATCTATAACTTCGCTCCGGTAACGACTTCAGAGAATGTGCTCGTTGGCATGCGGATCAAAGATTGCGGACATGGTCTTACCGCGGATCAGTATCAATCTGACTTCTTCCGGGTGTTCTCACAGCAAAATGGTGATTTGGCCGGGTACGACCGCTTGATATCCCGGGACACTGCGATGACGTTTTGCTGATACCAGCGATAATCCTGGATCTCACCACAACGCTGAATTAGGCACCTTTGTGCGGTGTGAGCTTAATGACCAGTATTGCCACCAGGACGTGATCTGAGCATTTTGAAGCGATGGAACCCAAGAGATTGCAGATAATCAAGGTCAAAATCTATCATCCCCAGTAATTCACGTTCTTTCAGCCTTCGCGAGCATTTGAAAAGCGAGGGGTCCCTGGTCTTGTTGGCCAGCGACACGCTTGGATAACACATCTTGGATGGGCAGGTTAGCGCACATCCAGCATTGGAGAACAGCCGGATGATACTCTTGTCTTCAATGGACTTAAGGAAGGGTTCATCTTCATTACAGCTCATCGGCAATACCACCGTGTCATAGGTTTTTTCTGCTTTATCTATTTTTTTGAGGCTATTAATATTCTTGATTACGCTGGCCTCAATGTGATAATCAGGGAAATCCGCCCTGATCCAACGGGCCAGATCATCGTTGGTGGTGATAATCGCATTACCTGGCAGGTAATATTTCTCGAGGAATGGAATATTCTCTTTGTATTCTTCCAGGGAGGCGTGGTGATTGGTTAACGGCAGTCGCAGATTAATGCCCATTTTGTACATTGAGCGAATGTCATAAGCGCTCAGTTCGGCACCGTTCAGTGACTTGTCATCCCATATTCGGCCACCGTAAAGGGGCGTGTATGTTGTGAAGCCAAAAAAACTGTCAATATTCTCTATGGGTATGTCGCTAAAATGCTGCTTGATAAACTGGTGAATTGGCTGTCCAGCGGTCTTATCCCGGGAATCCAACGGTATCGATTGATCATTTTCAATGTGGGCAGGTACTGAAAACCAAGCTGACGGAGCGTCGCAACAACTGCAAAGATGAACTTCATCGAATTTAACAGCCACGGGCGAATAACTTGAAGGGTGGGCGGCCATTGGGGTAGTCTCGACCATGACGTTTGAATACAACTTTAAGCGGCATCGCAGCACTACAAGGCCGCTCTTCCATGCATTTCATCGCAAGAGGAACCTGATGAGCGATTCAAGTGGCACTCAGAGCAATGGATTGGTTCGAGCCATCGACACGAGTTCACGGCAGTTGACGCTGGAAGAAGCAGAGCTACCCGGCGTGCTGGTCGGGCGCTCAGTATTGACCCGCAGGGCGCCTGAAATTGTCAGCAGGCGATGGCGCTCATGAGACCTTTACATATTGATACGCCTCTGTTTGAATCACGTGCGCTGAGCATTGGCGCGGGCCGCACGATCTGGTTAAAACTCGAAACTGTGCAGCCACCAGGCTCGTTCAAGATTCGCGGTATTGGTCTGGCTTGCCAGCAATACGCTCGCCGTGGCGCCAGGCGATTCATTTCATCATCTGGCGGTAATGCCGGTATCGCCGTGGCCTATGCCGGGCGCCATCTGTCGATCCCTGTGATTGTCGTGGTTCCCGAGACCACCACCGCGGACGCCAAAGCGCTGATAAAACAGGAAGGCGCCGAAGTGATTGTGCATGGCGCGAACTGGCATGACGCCAACGCCCTGGCGTTATCGATGGTCGAAGAGACGGACGCCTTTTTACACCCGTTCGATGACCCACTTATTTGGAAGGGTCATGCCAGCATAATTGACGAGGTCGCCGCCTCGCATGTGAGACCCGATGCCATCGTTCTTTCGGTGGGCGGTGGCGGGCTACTCAGTGGCGTGGTTGAGGGGTTGAGCCGCAATGGTTGGTCCGATATTCCGGTGATTGCTGTCGAAACCGTTGGCGCTGACGCCTACGCACAATCAATCGAGGCGGGATCTTGTATCGAAACGGCGGTCACCAGTATTGCCACCTGCCTGGGTGCCTCGAAGATTTGCGAACAGGCATTCAGTGTTTCAAAGACACATCGGGTTCACAGCGTTGTGGTCTCGGATCAGGCTGCAGTATCTGCATGCCAGAATTTCCTTCAGGATCACCGGACCGTGGTGGAGCCTGCCTGCGGCGCCGCACTGGCAGTTGTATATGACGGCGCACCGGAACTTGAAGAATTCAACTCTGTAATGGTGGTGATTTGTGGTGGTGTCGCCGCCAGTGTTGAACAATTGCAAAAATGGTCGGGTGACTTGTGCGTAGCTTAGCAGTTGCGCTAACCATCCTGATGTTGGCAGTTGCTTGCTCAAAGCAGCCAGAGCCAGACAACGGTGTGGAAACGGGTGACGACAATGCGCTGGTCGATGCCGTTTTCGCGGCCTGGGATTTGCCCGGCTCACCGGGATGTGCACTGGCGGTAGCACAGCATGGGAAGCTGGTCTATTCACGCGGCTATGGTTACGCCAATCTCGACCACAACACACCCGTCACACCGCAAACGGTGTTCGACGTTGCTTCAATCAATAAACAATTCATGGCTGCCAGTCTTAGCATGCTGGCCCTGGAAGGAAAATTGTCATTCGACGATAATGTCCGCAAGTGGTTGCCGGAATTGCCCGAATTTGAGCGACCGATTACCCTGCGGCACATGATTTACCACACCAGTGGTTTGCGTGATTACCTGGGTTTGTTTCCGCTGGCTGGGCGCAGCCATTATTTCCCGCTCTCCCATGCCCAGATCCTCGACATGATGTCTCGACAGCTGGCGCCGATCTTTCCGGCCGGCGAGCAATACAAATACAGCAACACCGCCTACATGCTACTGGCCCAGGTTCTTGAACGCGCCAGTGGTCAATCCACGGGCGACTTCACCCAGCAGCGTATCTTTGAACCGCTGGGGATGAGTGGCAGTTTAATGTACGACAATTATGAGGAGATTATTCCACATCGTTTTACCGGGTATGACCGCCACGAGGATGGTGAGATCAGGATGGTGCACAATTATAATTTCGACGTTCCCGGGGATGGGCAATTGTATGCGACAGTGGAGGATCTGCTGCGCTGGGATAACTACCTGCACGGCATCGAGAAGCCGGCGATTCATTCAATGATGCTGACCGAAGGCCACCTCAATAACGGTGAACCGCTGGGTTATGCCCAGGGTATTCGGTTGAGTGAGTATCGGGGTCTTCGCACGCTGGGGCACACGGGTGGCTCATGGGGATCAAACTCGGTTCTGATGCGTTTCGTGGAGCCCGGATTGTCAATCGCCATTGCCTGCAATGACGGCTTTTCCAGCCCTTATACCCTGGCCTTGCAAGTCGCCGATTATTATTTGGCAGATCTGCTCGCGCCTCAGAGCAGTGACGAAGAATCCGGCAGCGATCAGAAGAGGGCAGATACAGCAACCGAGGCGCCTTCTCTCACATCCAGCCAACTGGCAGAATTAACCGGCTCCTTCTTCTCCCCTGAACTCGATGCCATCTACCGATTCAGCATGGATGACGGTGGTCTCGTCGTTCGTATCGAGCAGGAACCGCCGTTTAAAGTCATACCGGTTGCTGATGACCTGTTCAAGATCAGTTTCGACCAGCAGGCTTATTCGGGGCAACAGACCGCAAGTTTGGAAATTACACGAAATTCAAGTGGTGCCATCATTGGCTTTGGCCTGAGTTCGGGGACCGAACGAGGCATCATTTTTGAGAAACAAGTGACCCTCTTTTCAGGAAAGAGCCGATGATCAGGACAATACTGACCAGGTTGCCGGGTTTTGTGCTTGCCTTGGCCGTCTGCAGTGCTGACGCGTCAGAGCCTGCCGCCTGGGTGATCGTCAATGCACGCATCATTGATGGCGGTGGTGGCCCGTCCCGGCATGTGAATCTACGCGTCATTGAAGACCGAATTGCCGCCATTGGGGATTTTGAACCATCGGCAGTTGACCGTGTTATCGATGCCACTGGCCTGGTGTTGGCGCCTGGATTCATTGACTCTCACAGCCACCATGAAGGTGGATTGTTCAAACTGCCCGACGCCCTTGCGGCGGTAAATCAGGGCATTACCACCATTGTGGTCGGCCAGGATGGAGGTCAGCCTTATCCTTTGTCAGAGTTCTTTTCCAGGCTTGAGAGCTCACCCGTGGCCATCAATGTCGCCTCCTATGCCGGTCACGGGACATTGCGTGGCCAGGTTATGCAAGACGACTATCAACGATATGCAACTCCGGAAGAGTTGGCGGAGATGCTGACTTTATTACATGCCGAGATGGAGGCTGGTGCCCTGGGGCTTTCAACCGGTCTGGAATACGATCCCGGTTCTTTTGCCTCGACCGATGAGTTGGTGGAGCTTGCCAGGGCTGCAGCATCCCACGGCGGAATCTATGCCAGCCATGTTCGCAACGAAGATCAATATATCTGGGCAGCGATCGATGAGACCATCGACATTGGTCGGCAGGCTCAAATACCGGTTCGTGTGACCCATATAAAACTCGCCATATCACGTTGGTGGGGACAGGCTGACCGACTGAAAAGAAAATTGGATGACGCACGGGCAGCCGGCATTGACATCACCGCCGACATTTACCCCTACCGGGCCTGGTATGCCGGGTTCGGCTGGTTTGCAACCTTGTTTCCAGACCGTGATTTGACTCAGCGTGCGGGTGCGGAGTATATCCTCAACGATATGCTGGCCCCGGATCGCATCGTGATCCCTGTGTACAAACCGAACCCTGCCTATAACAATTTGAGCATCGCGGAGATTGCCGACCTTCGTGGAGACGATCCTGAGACAACGCTCATGGCATTGCTGCAGGAAGATGCTGAATTGGATAGTGAAGGGTCCGGATCCGAAACCCTGGCCTTTGCAATGGACGAACCCGACATAGAGTCCATCATGGCCTGGCCGCATACGGTCATCGCCAGTGACGGCGGTTCCACGGGTGCTCATCCACGTGGCTATAACACCTTCAGCCGCTTTCTGGGTCACTACGTCCGCGATCGTCAGGTGGTGAGTCTGGAACAAGGTGTTCGGAAAATTACCGCTCTGCCCGCAGAGCAGGTCGGCATTAGCAAACGGGGTTCAATAGCGGTGGGTCACTACGCGGACCTGGTGTTGTTCAATCCCAACACAATCAAAGACAATGCGACCTTTGAGGCCCCCCATGTGAATGCCGCGGGTATTGAGAAAGTCTGGGTTAATGGGCAATTGGTGTATGAGGACGGTGAGGTCACAGGCAATCGACCTGGCAAACCCCTGCGGCGGGTAAACCCCTGAGCCGCACCGTCACAATCTGAGGGAAGTAGGCATGCAAAAAGACTGGCAGGATACGCTCCATCGTGGGGACATATTGCTCATAGATGGTGGTATGGGCACTGAATTACAAAAACGAGGTGTCCCCATGAACGAAGTGGTTTGGAGCGGAGCTGCCGTTCTGACCGATCCGGACATCGTACGTGCGGCCCACGAAGACTTCATCCTAGCCGGGGCCAACGTCATCATTACCAACACATTTGGTTCAACCCGGCAGATGTTGGAGCCTGCCGGTTATGGTGACAAGATCGAGGTGGTTCATAGGGATGCCGTCAGGCTTGCTTGCCAGGCACGCGATAACGTGGCTGAAAACCCGGTGGCCGTGGCCGGTTCTATCTCCAGCGAGCCACACAATTTTGACCGGGATGGGTTTTTGTCGCCTGACAAGGAATTAGCAGCCTACCGGGAAGCAGCCGGTCTGCTGGCAGATGCGGGCGTTGATCTGATTGCGCTGGAGATGATGGTTGATGCCGAACACTCAGTTCGAGCATTGCAGGCGGCCCTGGAGACTGAACTCCCGGTATGGTTGGGTGTGAGTTGCAGAAAGTCAGAGGATGGCAGGATCGTCAGCTTTGACCACCAGGACATTGAGTTTAGCGCAATCCTTGACGCCCTCATTCCCATGGGGCCCAGCGTGGTCAACATCATGCACAGTGAAATGGACGCGATTCCCGAGGCCATTGAAATGGTACAGCAACGATGGTCGGGACCCATCGGCGTATACCCGGAGTCCGGATACTTTACCCAGCCCCATTGGAAGTTTGTGGACATAATTCAGCCGGCTGATTTGGTTACCGAAGCACTCGGCTGGGTTGGCGCCGGCGTACGTTTGCTTGGCGGGTGCTGTGGCATAGGTACACAACATATTGAAGCGCTAAGGGCGGCAATGCCTGACCTCGAGGCGGCGCGACAAAATTAGGTCGCTTTACCAGTCAAAAGAGCCCACCATTATGTGCGACCGCCGATGTTGAAGTTTGTGTTACTTACCGCATTAAAAATTAGAAAGATCGGCGACATAGGACGCCGCATTTGTCCCCATGATTAAAAGTGGGGAGTGATGACAATAATGTTCTGCGACTCACCGCTAAGCAGCCATTCGCCGGTTGTCTAAGCCGATTCAATATGACGATCGGTTTTCCTTATGAAATCAGGGTGGAAGCCGACCTTGCCACTGTCGTGCCACCAGTGACGAACTTCCGGCGTTGAAAACAAACATGAAAATTCTTGCGACAGATACTCAATCGTACTTTCGTCACCGGGGGGGGGTCAAGGTAGAGGCCGGCTGTAGCTTGGCTATCAAGGTCTTCCAACCAGGTCATATACATCGTGACAAGCGCGGTAAATCTTCGCAGATCAACGCGATTAAGACTTACTCCAGTTATACCGCGGTCGTATATGTCGGCCAATTCAGAATCTTGGGCGATCAACTGGTAAAACTGGGTTGATAAGGTACCTGTTTCGTGAACCATATTTGCGCGGGCAATATCAGTGTTTTGATTGATCTGGCGACCGACATAGATCAACGAACCGATCACAGCTATAACACCCAGGATTTCCGCTATCGCACCGGCTGCTTCCCAATTCATAAATCAACCATCACTCCAGTAATACGAAAGCGTCTAATCCTCCGCTGACCCGGTATAAACGGATGACAAAGTAACAACCGCCTTGGGTCATTTGCGGCCGGTCAGCAGTTTAGCATGCGATCGCCGAGTCTGGCCGTTTCCAGCTATTCTCTGCATCGAAATTTGCACGAATCCTATTGCAGCTTTGTGGTGAAAAGAAGTCGTATAAATCGGACCTGATCAGACACTGTGTGCAAGATTAAATTTGAACTATTTCAGTTCATGCGGGTTCTTATGGCAGAAAATGGCCACTAGCGGTCGGTCAGCCAATCTTTCGTCTCACTTATGCAATTTGATTGAGACGGAGGATCTCAAGCGGGATGACTTTTGGGAATGACCTTTAAAGAGTGTGAGGCCCAGAATGCCTTGGGGTGAGTATTACGACCGTAGATAAAAAGCCCAGACACAGTCGCCTACAGGGTGTAGGGGTCTGAAGAACGCAATGGGAGTCGTATGTTTTGGTATGTTTTAAGGTCGTAACCGGAGTGCCTGCAACTTTTTTTCAGCAGTGTCAGCCGTGATTACCGATTTCACTTTCAAGGTTCGTTGCGCATTGAACAGGGTCAACCAGGACCTCACTATCCATTTGTTCCGTCGCTCCGGCGAGGGTCATCATCATGATGCCAAGTACGAATATCGTTTTTCGAAGTTTTTCAGATAGAAAGCCAGCTAACATTATCTTGATTCCGTATTCTGTGTGCTTATTTAGACGCACGCTTTAGGGGTTTCGTTACAACCATATTTCGTATCAAGGCTGTGACTGAACTATAGGCGATTTACAAAACTCAATATACCCGCATAGGGCCAGTGAGTTGTTTGGCTGAGACAAAACGATTTAAGAACCGGGTTTTAGAGGCTCCAGACCAACACAACAGCTCCGCTGACACCGATCCCACATCAATTCCTTCTGTGCATTTGAGTAATTGATTCTCGGTCGATACTTCATTTTCAATATCGCCTTCTCTGGAATTAGAGTTTAGATGTTGCATTGACCGGTTGAGTCCGCAGCCGAAACCAGCCCCTGGGCTGTTAGAATGCTGAGAGGCTGCTGTTGCCCCAAAGCGAACCTTCGTGCTGTCGTTGATGTTTACTTTTCCCGGGACAGCGGCCATTGAACCAGAATCCGTTAAAGATCCATTTGCGGATGCATTGGAGGTAATAGGGTTTGAGTAACCATATCTATTGCAGTTTCAGTTGATGGGGATCGCGGAATGCTCACGTGCCGGATAGTCAGGGTATTGGTCCTGGGCTGCGTTGGTGTGGTAGCCGGTCTGCTAATGTCATGTCAGCCGGATACCTCGGAAACCGGAGCTGTCAAGCTGTCACTACTGGAATGGAACGGATTCGAAAAGCCTAAATACTATCCCGAGTATACCGCCAGGTACGGTGGGCCACCGGTGTTCACGTTCTTCTCCAATACAAATGAAGCCCTGCAAAGGATGCGCAATGGACTCCAGGTTGATCTGGCGCATCTGTGTACCGGCCAGATGCGGGAAGCGCGGGCTGCTGGCTTAATTGCACCGATCGACATAAACCGAATACCACGCTGGGGCGAGATCACACCCGAATTACTGGATTTGCCTGATGTGCGGATAGACGGCAAATACTGGCTCGTTCCCTGGGAGTGGGGATATTCGACGGTTGGCTACAATCCAGAGATCATCAAGCTTGAGAACCCGACATTCGAAATTTTCATCGATCCGCGCTTCAAGGGTAAAACTGCCCTTCCTGATGATATTGAGGTAAACATTTGGATTGCGGGAATCATAGGGGGCTGGGAGGATCCACTGGACCCAACCGACGCGGAAATGCAGGCGGCACCTGTAATTTTCACAAAAATGCTCGGCAATGCACGGTTCATCTGGTCGGACAGCACCCAGCTCGAGCAGGCCTGGGCTAACGGCGATGTTGGTATCTCCTACATCTACGGCAGTGCCTCGCGCAGGATGCCGAAGGAAGGCTTGCCCATCGTGGTGGTCGAGCCTTTGCTGACGTGGATGTGCGGGCTTTCCCTCAGCACCAACGGCATGGGTTCGGAGGAACAAGCTTACGACTACATTAATGCCATGCTCGACCCGCTAAGCGGTTCGGCATTGTTTGACCATTACGGGTATGGGCACGGTAACGCCAACACCGTGACTCTGATCGAAGCTGACAAGGTCATTGGAACGGGTATCGATGACCCAAACGGAACATTTGCGCGGGGTGTGTTTTCAAAGGCGTTTCCACCCGCGAAGAAAGCCAGGCTGTACCAGCTATGGTTCGAAGCCCTGGCTGGTCTGGACTGAGGGGTAGGAAGATTGCTGGCAATAAGGCATCAATCCTACCTATACTCGGAAATGAATTGATGGCCAGTGGAAACACGCAGATGATCGATGTTCCGCAATTGGTGCTGGACGCTCTTGAACGCACCCGCGATTACCTGACACCAACACCACTCGAATATTCCCGCTATTTGAGTGAGCAGATTGACGGCGAAGTCTGGCTCAAACTGGATTCGATGCAACCCACTTCCTCTTTCAAGTACCGCGGTGCGGTCAACAAGGTCATGTCATTAACCGATGAAGAGTTGAGCAGGGGGACGGTTGCCGTTTCCTCGGGAAATTTTGCTCTCGCAATCACGGCTGCCATGCGTCTGCGCGGTCACAGTGTGCCGATTTATGTTTCGAGCGAAATGGAGCCTACCCGGATCAAGCTGTTGCGGGATAACGGGGTAAAACTTGTCATTCACGACGGCGATTCGTGGGCCACAGAGATGGAAGCCGGACGGGTAGCCAAAGAGGAGGGTAAGGTGCATCTCGCACCCTACAATGACGCCATCGTCATCGGTGGCCAGGGCACCTGCGGATATGAAATATCGCAGCAACTCCCCGATCTGGATGCTGCCCTGTTCGCCTGTGGCGGCGGAGGGTTTCTAACCGGCGGTGCAGGGTGGTTGAAACACCATGACCCCGGTGTAGAATGTTTTGGCGTTAATGCGAAAAATTCCCCCGCGATGCACCACTGCATCAAGGCAGACAGGATGCACATGGTGGACATATTGCCCACGCTTGCAGATACCTGCGAAGGAAACATTGATCTGGACAGCATCACCTTTGATCTGAGCAAGCGTCATGTGGATGATTTTCTTTTGATTTCCGAGGATGAAATCGCAGCTGCAATGCGAACTCTTTTTTATCAACATCGCCTGGTTGTTGAAGGTTCGGGTGCGCTGACTGTTGCCGCATTATTAAAGAACAAGGCACTGTTCAAAGGCAAGAAAGTGGTTCCGGTAATTTGCGGGAGAAACATTGACCCTGAGATTTTCAAGGACATCATCGCCTAGATAGAAAAGCCGATACATTGAATGGCTGTAGTTCAGATTGAATTGAAACCATTGGCAAGAATCAAGGAAAAATCAACATGAACAAGACCAATTTAACCATGCCTATCATTCTCGGAGCGATGACTCTCACAGCAATTGCGGATAGCAACGAACAAGGTATCAAAGCGCCGATGATGGATGGTAAATGCATTGAATATCAGTTTCTGGAGAAGGCAAAAACAACGGATATCGGTAGCGGCATCATTCTGTACACCTTCCAGGATAATGACTATGTCTGGTTCTGTTACAACAAGAACAAGCAAAGTTGGGGAACACTGGATCTCTATATCGATTCGCCTGGTTTGGATGAGGCGCTCAACTTACATGTTTCTGCCCAGTTGGGTGAGTGGCCTGCGGACAAGCGGGAGAAGCACGAAAAGTGACGCAAGTCGAAGTGTTCTGAATTGGAACTTTCAACACGGGTCGAATAAAAGCTCTTTCTGCCCAAAAATCTGTGAATCGCAACAGCCCGGCAGGTTTTGTTGACGTCTCTGAAAACAGCAACCGAAAGTTGCCAGGCCCTACCGGGTGCCGGTCCCAGGCGGGCACACCTTCCATACCCCCATGACCAACGTGTGCCCAAGGTTGAATTAGCCGGGGCTCATGGCGAGATTGTTCTCATTCCGTATCCAGTTCCGGCAGAGGGTTCCCTTCAACCCAGGGAGCACCTGCTTTAACCAGGTCCTCACCCAGTGACATGGTTTCATCAATCGCCTCTGCCAGATTGGTCCTTATCTGTTGAAGCTGGGCGTTGGCGATATCCAGTGTCTGCCGGTGTGTGGCCGTGGGGCCATAGGTTGACTGGTACAGGCCCAACTCGACAGCTGAAAGCCGGGACCCGACATTGGGCCTCCTCTTCTCACCCACCTGGCGTTTGGCACGATTTCCCAGCAGCCGGTCTTGCAGATGCAGCAATCCCGATCTCAGGTGGTTGAGACGATCGTCGAGTTCACCGGGTTCGGTCGTGGCGCGCGATAGGGCCTTCTTCATGGCTTCAACCCGCGTCAATTGGATACCCAGAGAGTGCTCGACAGCGGACGCGGCCCTGAGGGTGTCCTCGTACGCACGCCAGAATGCCGCGGCCTCGGCAGGTGTGCTTCCCTGCAATGCGCCTTCTTTCAATGGTACGACTTCAAACTCTATGGGCGCGCTCAGTGTCGTGATCTCACCACCCACTTCCCTGGCCAGGGTGGCAGTGTAATTGCCAGGTGCTGCCAGCAATCCGGACGGTTCGGTGTCTGAAGGTGAAGGTTTGGATTTGAGACCCATTGCCGTGGGTGCCGGGTGGCGCAGATTCCAGGCAACCCGGTTCATGCCCTGCTTGATGGGACCGGCGACCCGTCTGACCGTGTTGCCTTCGGCATCTCTGACGATGATCCAGATTCGGGGCTTGGACTCGGCCATTTCATCGCCAACCGCTTCCCAACCGGGAAAGGAAATATCCTCGCCGGTTTCGGTTTTTGCCTTCTCATTGGCCTGGCGTATTTCCTCCTTTGACTTCAGTCCGTCTCTCAAATGATAGGTAAACACCGCGCCAAAATCCGGGTTCGGTGCAACATAATGATTGGCGCCGATATAGCCCTTTTCGGCTTCACCCAGGACAAATCGTGGATGGTACCACCAGGCTCTTCGCGTCGGAAAAAGGGTCGCCTCCTCACCGAGTTGTTGCTCGGAAACATTCCTCAGTGACGAGTAGTCGTCGAGCACAAAAAAACCTCTGCCGAAGGAGGCCCCGACCAGGTCATTTTCACGTTTTTGAATGGCCAGGTCCCGAAATGAAATGGTGGGAACACCACCCGTGAGCTTCACCCAGGCGTCACCGCCACTGACACTGAAGTAGATGCCGGACTCG
Organism: Lysobacterales bacterium; assembly: GCA_014238945.1. Taxonomy (GTDB): domain Bacteria; phylum Pseudomonadota; class Gammaproteobacteria; order Xanthomonadales; family SZUA-36; genus SZUA-36. The sequence continues at coordinate 5,730 of JABAAB010000056.1, read as the reverse complement.
GTGCCGGTGAACAGCAGACCAGGCTTTACATGGTCCTGTACGATACGCCACACCAGCGTCCTGTCGGGCAGATCGCCCCGGATGGACTTCCAGCTGGCACCCCGGTTGGTGCTCTTGAGAAGGTAGGGTGTAAAGTCACCGAACTTGTGGTTGTCCAGAACAACATAAACCGTATCGGCATCGTGCAGGTCAGCCTTGAGATCGTTGACAAACGCCGTGTCGGGTATGCCCTTGATGCTGCCGACTTCCACCGCCCGCCAGCTTGCTCCGCCGTCCTCGGTGATCTGCAACAGTCCATCGTCGGTGCCAACGTAAATAAGTCCTTCAATCCGGGGCGACTCCGATATCGAGGTAATCGTGTTGTAGTTCGACATGGCGTCGAAATCCCAGGAGGAATCCCAGCTTTGCTGACGTCCCATGATGGGGAGGGTCATGCGATCCTGGTTGCGGGTCAGGTCACCTGAAATCGCCGTCCACTCATCGCCACGATTGTCCGAGCGCCACAGGCGCTGGGAAGCAAAGTAAAGCCGGGTGGGGTCATGTGGGCTGACAAGGATCGGAGCATCCCAGTTGAACCGCTCAAAATCTTCATCGGCACCCGGCTGGGGCTGGATGGACATCACTTCACCATTGGAGATGTCGATGCGTGTCAGGTAACCCTCCTGCCGTTCGGCGTAAATGATGTCCGGGTTGCCGGGTTCGGTGGCGGTTTGATGGCCGTCCCAGTCCAGGACCATGCGCCAATCCGAGTTCTGGATGCCGTGCAGGTTGTCGGTCCTGGAGGGCCCACCCTGTGAACCGTTGTCCTGGGTGCCACCGTAGATGTTGTAAAAAGGCTCGGCGTCATCGACGGCGAGCTTGTAAAACTGGGTCACTGGAAGATTGTCGATAAACCGCCAGTTACTGGCCTGATCGAAGCTTTCGAATATCCCGCCATCGTCACCTACCATGATGTAATCAGGATCACTGCTCTTGAAGGCCAGGGCATGGCTGTCGCCATGGCGGTATTCAATATTGACCTGCTTGAAGGTCGTGCCGCCATCAACCGAGAACTGCATGTAGGCATCCATCAGGTAGAGCCGGTCAAATTGATGCGGTGAGGCGTAAAGTTCCTGGTAATAATGCGGTCCGGTGCCACCGGATACGGTGTCGGAACGTTTTTTCCACGAATTGCCCCGGTCGGTAGATCGAAATATGCCCCCGGTCCTTCGGTTCAGTTCGATGGCCGCGTAGACGATATCGGGTTGCTGAAATGATATGGCCAGTCCGATCTTGCCTTTGGACCCCTCGGGTAATCCCTCGGTCAACTTCTTCCAGGTTTCACCGCCGTCATCGCTTCGGTAAATCGCGCTTTTAGGACCACCGCCCATGTAGGCTGCCACGGTGCGATGACGCTGCCAGGTGGCGGCATAGACCCGCTCGGGGTTCCTGGGATCCACCACGATGTCGGTCACACCGGTCCACTCATCATCGCCCAGGGTCTTCTTCCATGATTCACCACCGTCAGTCGACTTGTAGAAACCCCGGTCTCCACCCTTGCGCCACAGGGGTCCCTGCGCGGCCACGTAGACAATATTGGAATTTTCCGGACTGACAATGATGCGGGCGATGTGTTCGGAGTCCCGCAGGCCCATGTTCTTCCAGTTCTTGCCGCCATCGTCGGTTTTGTAGACACCGTCACCGAATGCAAGGTGGCGTCCTCCGCCGTCTTCGCCCGTCCCGGCCCAGATCACGTGTGGGTTGCCCGGATCCGCTGCCAGGCAACCGATCGAGTAGCTGGTCTGGTCATCGAATACAGGTGTCCAGGTGGTACCGGCGTTTACGGTCTTCCAGATTCCCCCGGAGGCAACAGCCACGTACCACACGCTTTCGTCTTCCGGATGAATGATCAGGTCGGCGATTCGCCCCGATTTGAACGCGGGCCCGATGTTGCGCAGTTCCAGTCCCTTGAATGTTTCGGCTTTCATCCGGTTTGCGTCGGTATCCTGTGCCGACGCCGCGGTACCCGAACCCAGGCCCGCCAGTATCACGGCGAGCAATATGGTTTTTATGAATGAATGTTTTTTCATCAGGGTTTACCTCTTTGGTTCGCGTGACAGCGAAGACAATTGTGTTCAGTCAATAATTTGGCTCAGTCGGTGTTGCTGGACTTCGAAACGCTTCGACAGATCCGCGAATACCGCGTACATCGACTCCGTGGGTCTGATGTCACCGCTGGCGACGGCACCGGAGAGCGAACTCAGTTTCTCGGTCAGCCCCGGTGGGCTCCACATCATGGGATGCGCATCGGTGCCCATCCAGATCATCAGGATTCCTTCGATTTCCCGCAACTCCACCAGTATCTTGTCGGCCTCGGCCCTGGTATCCCCGGACAAATCGGCCAGGTCTTCTTCTACGCGGGCACGGACTTCCCTGATTTTCATCACTGTTTCGGTCACTTCTGTGAACCGGTCCCGGATCTGAACCATGAGCTCGAACTGGGCCCTGAGATCCTCATCGCTGGCGCTGATTCTCGGATCCTTCCGGATTTCGAAAGTCTGTTCATGAGATTCGCCATCAACGGTGAGTCGAACCTGGTATTGTCCTGGCGGAGCAATGGGCGATGACGGTGGTGAGTAATCGACACTCATGAAGCCGTCCAGTGCCCCGTTGGGTGGTGGCATGACGGTGCCCGGAAATTTCATGTTCCAGAAGTAGCGGTTCATGCCTGCATCGGTGGACGGACCGGATTCATTCTCCAAATCGCTGGTGAACTCCTTGATCATTTCGCCGTTGGCATCGGAGAGAGTTATTGACACCGATTTGCTGGCAGTCCCGGCCAGGTAGTACTCGAACATTACGCCCCTGGGCGGATTTTTCGCACCCTGGTTTAGTCCCGTCCAGCCACGTCCTCCCCTTAGATTGCGGATGGTAGGGACGACTTCAAACAAGTGCACCGGGGCGGCAACGACTTTCGGGGTGATGGCTCGCAGGGACGATATATTGTCCATGATCCACAGACCCCGTCCATGGGTCGCCACCACCAGGTCGTCGTCCTTGACCAGCATTTGCATGACCAGCACCGGTGGCAGGTTGGCCTGCAGTGACTGCCAGTCCGCACCGTCATTGAAGGAGACGTACACCCCGGTTTCCGTGCCGGCATAGAGCAGACCCGGCCTCACCGGGTCTTCGCGTACGACCCATGTATAGTCATTTTCCCGAATTCCACCAGTGATACGCTGCCAGGATTCTCCGTAGTTGCTGCTCTTGTAGAGATACGGCGTGCGGTCACTCACCCTGTGACGTTCACCGGAGACATAGACTGTTCCCTGGTGGTGATGAGAGACATCGATGGCCGTGATCGTCGTCCATTCAGGTAACTCCGGTGGAGAGACATTGAGCCAGCTGCCACCGCCATCCCGGGAAACCTGTACGGTGCTGTCATCGGTACCCACCCAGAGTTCGCCCGCGCTGATGGGGGACTCGGCAAGGGTCCGGATCACACTCGAGTGAAATAGAGAGGATGCATTGGAACTGATCGGCCCCCCGGACAGTTCGCCCATGACCTCCCGGCGGTTACCTGTCAGGTCGGAGCTGATCTGTTGCCAGGTCTGGCCTTCGTCAGTGGATTGGAATACATACTGTGCCGCGGTGTAGAGCGCGCCGGGGTCGTGTGAAGACAGGAGTATCGGGAACGAATAGTAAAAACGGTACCTGATGTCTTTCATGGCCGTACCGAACACCCACTCGGGCCACACACTGATCTGCGGGGCCTGACCGGATTCCCGCTCAAAACGGACCGTGCGTGACCGGTCATTTGCGTAAACTACGCTGCCGTCCGGCTTGACCGCCGTCTGACCGCCTTCACCGACTGGCAGGGGTCGGTAGTGTGACCAGCCGATTGACCGGTCGTCGGTCTGGCTTGGAATGGCGATGTGGCTGTTGTCATTCTGAGCGGCGTAAAGCCAGTAGGGCTCCTGGTCATCTACCGCCAGGCTGAGCAGGTCCGCAGTGGGCTGGTTACGCAGGCTCGACCAGGACACACCCCCGTTCAGTGTCACCGATGCGCCACCGTCTCCCCCCTCGATCATTTGTCGAGGCTCGTTCGGATTGATCCACAATGCATGTGGGTCCCAGTTTGCCAGCTGTACCCGTTCAAAGGTCCGGCCGGCATCGGTGGACTTCAATAACCCGGAAATGGGCTGGATATAGACGATATCCGGATCCTGTGGATCGGCGGTGATGTGGTTGTAGGAGTTGGGAATCTCCATCTTGCCGGGGTCATAATGTGTCCTTTGCCAACTTGAGCCGCCGTCATCGGAACGGTAAATTCCGCCTTCACCTTCATCGGCCTCGATGAACGCATACACACGGCTGGATTCGGCCGGTGAGATAGCGATGCAGATCTTTCCGACCATGCCCCTGGGCATACCGGGGTTACGGGTGATGTCGGTCCAGTTATCCCCACCATCCGTGCTTTTGAAAAGTCCCGAAGTCGGGCCACCACTCTCCTCATCCCATGGGTAGGTCACATGGTGGTTCATCGAAGCCATGATCACGTTCGGATTTTCGGGATCAATGGTCAGATCCACTCCGCCAGTTGTTTCACCCTTGTAGAGGATCTGCTCCCAGGTTTCACCTCCGTTGGTGGTTCGATAAATGCCTCGCTCCGGGTTGGGTCCGAACATGTCGCCCATTGCTGCCACGTACACGATATCGGGGTTACCCGGATGAATACGCAGCCGGGCGATGTGCCGTGTTTCCCTGAGCCCCGCGTTGGCCCAGGTTTCTCCGCCGTCGGTGGACTTGTAGACCCCATTGCCGGGGGAGATGAATTGCCGTTGGACCCCTTCACCGGTTCCGGCGTAAATCACATCGGGATCCGAGGGCGCGACGTCAAGTGCACCAACCGCGGGGAATTCGAAGTATCCATCAGACACGTTACGCCAATTCACGCCGGCATCGTTGGACTTCCAGACTCCACCGTGAGCGGCCCCGAAGTAATATACAAGGGGATCGTCGGTAACGCCCGCAACCGCGAGGACACGACCACCGCGGTACGGTCCCACAAAACGCCATTCAACAGCGGACAGAAATCCGTCGTTGACCGTGGGATACAATCCAATCCCAGTATTCGCAACGTCAGTTTGAACATCGTTGCCGCTGCCAGAACCTGCAAATACGACGGCGAGCAGCAGTACGGCAATGCGGGCAAATTTATTCATTAGTAGAGCCTTCCTTTGACGTCACGCAGGCAGTAAAGTATAGACCAACTTGCGCCGCGTCTCTGCGCTTCGGGCACTCATGACCGAATCTGTAGATGAATATTCAAAGGAAGACGAATCGAAGATCACAGTAAAGTCATGCCAGAGCACAAAGGTTGCACTCCCCAGCATCTTATGATCTTGAATCGCCTGGGGTGTTTAGGACCTGTCAGTAGACCAAGCGTTTTTATGGGGCTTGTAGAACAAAGGTTTATCACGGTCCCGTTCACCAACAGACACATCTGCGGTTGTTAAACTGAAAAAGAGTTTCACTATGAGTGTTTCAAATCGCACCAATCGGTCCGGAAAAATTCGTGGCAGACCCTGGTGCAGGTGTTCGTGCGAAGAAAAAGTCCACTGTGATAAGATTTTCATTACCTTCGTGTTTCCAGTCTTGTGATTGTTTATACTCCCTGTGTTCTAAATACCAGAAGAAGAATTAACCGATGATTAAACGCAAATTCAAGGTTCCACACACGCTGGTCAT
>JABAAB010000017.1 GCA_014238945.1 Lysobacterales bacterium | reverse complement strand
TTAAAGGAACTTTTCCGGTTCGTTACCGCATATACTGCGGTGAGGTCTCGTTTGGATCTCGTTTGGACAAAAACCTGTCGTATCGAGAAATAACGGAATTTAAGGGTTGAACCCAGTTGCAAATGTCAACATTTGCAAGATACTGAAACATATCGAGTGGCTATTCATGGATTAGATTGACAGGTAAGCGTTGATTTACAAGAAAAGCGGGTTTATTCTTCCTCAATACGAACAATCAGTAGAGGTTTTCAAAATGTTCACCCGGACTGCTTTCATCCAACTTGTCTTGCCGATTGCATTGGTTGCCGGCCCGATAGCAACCCATGCCAGTCCGCCCGTTTCGATCGAGATTGAGGCACCATTTGCCAATGACGATCAACCATTACTGGATGAGCGGGGCTGGGAATTACTGCTGGAGTTAACCGTCAAGGACGAGGACGTACTCGGGTTCTGGATCGAACCGAATTTCGCCAACCGAGAGCAGACAAACGATATGGGCTACCTGGTGTTTGACGACCCCGATGGGTGCTTCTCCTTGTTTAACAGGACAGCGCCGAGCATTTGTATTGACCTATACGGTCCAGACATTAGGGAAGATCCGTCTCTGGCTCCCAGAGACGAAACCTACATTGAATTCGATCCAGACATCGATCAGCCGGGTGTGCCAGACTTCCAGGGAAATCCGGATCTTCGCGACCTCCTGACGGACTCCGAGGGCTCCGGTTCGCCATTTTTTGCAGCCAACATAGGGGGGTCGTCAGTGCTCGTCCCGGTGGGGCCGTATACCGGCATTGACAAGGATGACGGTTATGGCTTTGGCGTCGACGACGACCTACCGGGGCTGGTGCTGCTATTGAACGCCGGCCCGGGCATCGCCTACCCCATAGTCGAGGCCGCGGTGATGGGCTTCACCCAGCCCGAGCCACTTGTTTTGCGCAACCTGGCTGGCCTGGTGACCTCGGTCAGTTATGAGCTTTCTGATTACAAAACGTTCCCCGGCCGCGGCAGGAAGAGCGGCACGACGATTGAGGTCAGCAAATTCATGATCAGCCTGCATGTGCCCGCCAATCTGGTGCGCAATATCCTCGCTATTGATAATTGTGTGGGGGGAACTCCCGAAAGTTGGGCGTGCAATGATGCGCCGCTGTATCGCCGCGACGGCAGCGACTTACAGGAATCGGGCGAGGTCGGACAAACTGCCAGGCAACTGGCGGCGGCCGTACTCGAGGAAACCGAACTGGAGTTGATTGCATACATGGTCTCCGGTACCGCCAAAGCACAGCTCGAAGATCTAAACGATGACGGCAAAGTCAATATAGACGATGCCCATGCTGACCCGGAGATAACGGTCCTGTCCGACCAGGCCAGCATAACCGTTTCGCAGTTTGAATCATTCGCGTGCGGCGACGACGGCAATAATTTTTTTCTGGCCGATCTGGATGGCAATGGCATGACGACTGAGGAGGCGTGCCCATAATGAAAATCAATACTCTAATCATGATCGCCCTCTGGCCCGCCCTGTTGCTGGTGGCACCTGTTCAGCCCGCGTTAAGTGATGACTCCTCGACCCCGATTAGCCTGTCTGTCGAATCGCCTCATGCTGATGATGGCATGCCATTAACAAGTGAGAGCGGTTGGCCCATTATCCTGGAGATGACGATTAGGCGGGATCACTTGGCGGCTGACGAATTGATGGAGGACGGAAAACGCACGTTGACGTTTGAGTCACCGCCGGGATCCACACTCGAGGTTTACAGCGATGTGGATATGCCCGGACAGACCGATCAAACCGGCAACCCGTCAGTGCGAGAAAAACTGGTCGACTCTGTGCTTGGTGGTGGTCCGGAGTTTTCTGATTGGAATGAAACGACCAAGCAGCTAAACGATTGTATGCCTGGGACCGGTGACACTGACTGCGTAAAAGCGGGGCCAATAACCGAGCAAGATACCGCTGCCTCAGATGGCTTTGGCCTGGCAGCTGATGATGACATCAGCGGCCTTGTGGTGTTGTCCGAAACAGGTGCCAACATCGTTTACCAGGAACCCGGCTTCGATCGCGTAGACCCACTGACCTTGCGTAATGTTGCGGGCATGAACAACCAGGTGTCATTCGAATGGCAGGATGTCAAAATATTCAAAAATAAAGGCAGGGGCAAGAAAAACGGGACTGAAATGCCCATCAGCAAAATATGGGTCAGCTTTAACGTGCCCGGCCGCTGGATCCGACACATACTCGCTGTTGACCCCTGCGTCACTGCTGAGGGTATGCCAGCAGGGTCGTGTACGGCCGAGGACGCGCTCTATCGGCGCGACGGGGGTGAAATATTGACCGCTACCGGCTGGGGAACCAACCCCAACTACATTTCAATTTATAATTTCAATGATTCCGAATTCGACGTCAGGGCCTTTGTTGTTTCCGGCGCGGCTCCGGACACCCTCGCGGACGAAAACGAAGATGGCCAGGTGGATGAAGAAGATGCCAAGCTGGCCGGATTCCAGGTCATTTCAAATCCGGTCTCCTTCACCGTGCGGCAATATGATCTAAAGAAATGCTTCGGGGGCGGGAGTAACATTTTTTTCCTTGATTTGGATAACAACTTAAGCACGCTATATACCGATGTGTGCCCCAGCGGCCCGGGGAAATTTGAACGACCACCGCGCTGATCCCGACAGATGCTGGCCGACCCCACTGGCGGCGGCCACCTGTTGAAGGTTCTATCGCACCGGTCGCTGGTGGGCAGGTGAAAGTCCACCAGTGTCACTGATGAGTTCACGGGCTCGAAGCACGCCCCTGTCACCGGTCGGGGCGCGGTCGAATCGCTCCAGATACCGGGATGCATAGTCGCGCGCCGAGCCGATACGCCCGGCGGCCAGGTGCGCTTCTGCCATCAACAGCAGGCCCTGCACCCGGTCAGGTTCAAGGTCGATCCGCGGATCTTGAGCTGAGGGCGCCAGGTGCTTGCTCGCGAGTTCGATCGCCTCCTGATGCTGACCGCGCTCCGCCAGCATCCCGGCCAGTGCCAATGGGTAGATTGCGTAACGATAGCCCTTGAGCCCAAGGGCACTCCTGAGTTGGGCTTCGGCTTGATCCGGCTCACCCTGGCTCCAACTCACCAGGCTGTTGATATACGCTGCTGCCTGCTCCTCGGTTCGATCCGGATTTTCCGGCGGTAGGACATACGAGAGAATTTCCTTGGCAGTGGACTGCGCGGCAGCAAATTCTTCGACGCGTATTTCCAACAGCCCGCGGGCAAACAGGTAACGCGTCGGCACCGACGGGCTGTTTTCGAGCGCCGTCGCCAGGGTATCCATCGCGGCATTCAAATCGCCCATCTGTTCCTGGCAGCGCGCCTTGGCCGTCATGGCCAGCGACCAACGGATACGTTCTGCCTGAAGCTCAGGCTGGAACCGCTCAATCCAAGCCATTGCGCCCTCGCAGTCACCCCGAGCGATGAGCAGTGATATGAGAGAAAACATGGCATCAAGTTGTTCATTGGGACTCTGGCTTTGATCCACCGTGATGGCTTCAAAAGCGTTCGAAGCGGCCAATGCATCTCCCTTCAGCCATAAAAGTATCGCCATTCCGTGCTTTACATCGGGCATGTGGGGTGCCAATTCGAGCGCTCGCTCGTAACGCTCCGCAGCGCCCACGTAGTCACCGCGCATTCTCAGGGCATCGCCGAGCAAGGTGTGGCTGTTGGGGTTTTCCGGGGTAAGCGTAGCAAAGTGACCCAACGCCGACTGAGCCTCGTCCAACGCGCCTGATTCAAGAAGGTAGTAACCGAGACGCCCCCAAATGACCGCGTTTCGCGGCTCCTCATTCGTCACTTGGCGTAGCAGTGCGATCGCGGACTCCGGTTGGTAGCTGCTCCAGTAGGCCATGGCGAGGTATTCGCGAGCCTCGATTTCGAAGGGGTAACGTTCAAGCAATTCCTGGAAACGCTGGATGGCCTCATCGTAACGTTGATCGAAGAAACTCAAGGAAGCCTGCAGGTACAGGTGCTCGCGATCCAGGAGAAACGGATCCTCCAGCGCCAATTCCATGTTGGTCACAGCGAGATCAACCTTGCTGTCCGCCGCCTGTATGTACGCGAGGCGGTAGCGCGCAATGGCGAAATCCGGTGCCAGATCGAGCGCGGATTCAAATTCGGCTTTGGCCTCCTGGTAACGGAAGTACAGCAGATGATTGAGCCCCACAACGTAGTGCTCATAGGCTTCGAGATTATCGATGGCGAAATCCGCCACGAATACATCCACCTGCTCCTCGCGCGGCACCCCGAGCCCCTTGCGGATCTGCACCGCAATCGGACCGGCCGCCTCCAGGATGGTCGCCGGCTCCAGGTTCTCCACCTGCTTGGCCGAGAGCACCACCCCGCCCTCCGTATCGGACAGGCGGCTCGAGACATAGATGCCCTGCGGCGTCATCAGCATCTCACCCGTCATGATGAAACCAATGTCCTGCTCCGCCGCCAGTTGCGCGATCTCCAGTTCATCGGTCGCCTCCCCGACAATCGCCCTGAGCTTCTGCGGCGAAGCAATCCGAAGAAAACGCGAACGCGACAGGTTATCCCGCACCAGGTTGACAATACCCTCCCCAAACCAGTCCATCTCCGGGTTACCCGTCAGGTTACGGATCGGCAGCACCGCCACGATCGGCACCTCGTCCCCCAGGTCCGTCGGGCGCAGGCTGCGTTCCTTCTCCTCCACGTAACCGGTCCATACCCAGTAGCTCGAGGCCGCCACCAGCAGCAACAACGGCACCGACACCGTCGCCTTGGCCCACTTCGGCCAGCGCGAAGCCCTGCCATCGGTTCGCACCACCTGCCCACCACGGATATCGAACACCCAGCTCAGGATCAGCGCCACCGGAAAACCCAGCGCCACCAGCGCCACCACCGCGCGGAAAATCCAGTCCGGCGTCTGCACAATGCCCAGGACGAATTCCGTGGTCTCCAGCACACCCCAACCAATGCCCAGGTAGGCAATTGCAATGCGCGTAACATGGCGTTCCTTCAGGTTCGCCCAGAGGCGTTGAAAACCGTTCTTTTTCTCAGTCACAAGCGGGTCTTCTTGGGGTTAGCACAGCCAACTCTTGTCAATCAATGCGAACATTCATTCTGAAGTATAAGTAGTTTAAACACAATTATTGCCAGAATCACCAAAGTATTGAACAGCTATTCACATCAGGTCTTCAGCCACGTCGTTGCAGAATGTGCACAAATTTGAGCGTTCAGGATCAAATGCTACCCGGATGCACCTGTATCTCATGCCAAATCTTGTGCCCGGGACGAAAACAACCATACCGTTGCCAAAGCGGAGACAGCAAGTAAGTTTCATGGTGGAGTTAGTCGAACAAAACCGCCAGTGGGCCTTGCAAAATCCCTCGCACGAACTGGCGCAGTGACACTCGTTCAGCGCTTCGGCGGTGCACTGAATTTGAATATCCATTTTCATATGTTGTTTCTGGATGGGGTTTACTTTAGCGGTTCTAATGGACAAATGATGCGGTTTC
>JABAAB010000102.1 GCA_014238945.1 Lysobacterales bacterium | reverse complement strand
CGGGTAACTGGCGCGATAATTCACTGAAACCTTGGCAATTTATTATCGTAAAGCGAGGATCAATACATTCGGGTTTCTGGCAATATAGCTTTAATGCTACCTATACTCGCCTAACGGTCAAGCAGACGGGTTTCTGCCATCAAAGGATGAGTTGAACCTGATGTGGAAAAACTTGGCGGATTCAGATGGCGATGGGGTGAATACTGGACTATCTGACCCCAGCAATCTGGGTGGTTTTGCTACTGATTACTACTGGAGTTCGTCGGAGTACAATAGCGACAGCGCGTGGGGCCAGTACTTCGTCAATGGCACCCAGTTCCTCAACGGTAAGAACTACCCCACTCTCAGAGTGCGTGCGGTTCGGGCTTTTTAGCCATTTATCTATTTAACTATTTTCTTTCCCACGAAGCGGGCGATTTTTTTGGAGGTTGATCAAGGGGGTTAGACTCGATTGCTTTAGGATTATAGGGTCGTAAATTGTAGTTTGCATCGCTGATACACAAAAATAAAATTCCCCAGATGGACGTGATGCACCTTCATCAGCAAAAGCCCCGCACTCGCGGGGTGTTTTTATCGAACCCTAACCCGGTCATTGCCCACTTTACCCAGCGCCGCACGTAATCACCAGGTACCACCTCTATATCCGGGGCGTTTTTCTTTTGATCAATGGGGTCAGACTCGATTGATTTAGGATTATAGGGTCGTAAATTGTAGTTTGCATCGCTGATAATCAAAAATAAATTTGTCCAGTCGCATATGATCCACCCCGATCAGGAAACGCCCCGCACTCGCGGGGTTTTTCTTATCGATCCCTAACCCGCTCATGGCCCACCTCACCCAGCGCCGCACGTAATCACCAAGAACCACCTCTATATCACCAGTGGCTCTACGATAAGAACTCTACATTCAGAGTGCGTGCGATTCGGGCTTTTTAACGATTTATCTATTTAACTATTTTCTTTCCCGCGAAGAGGGCGACTTTTTTTGGAGGTTTATGGCACTTTATTACGATTTACCAGGATACTTATAAGCGGATACTGAATTTTTTTGACGTGAGCAAAGATATTCAAAAAGAGGATAAGTACACCTTTGCAAAAGCAAAAAATACCGAAGCCCACGGTTTCTCGAAAATCAGCGGAATATCTCCATACTGACATCCGACTCACGCATCGCCACAGAACTTGAATCAAGCGACCCCAGTCGCAACAATCTGCGTATCGTCGACGGCTCACGTGAGGAGCAAACCGATAGCCTGGCACTGGCAATGGGTATCAATTGGCGCCATGCGAAATGGCGCGTAGCGGGTGCTCTCGGACACAATGCCGACGACAGCAAATATGACCCAGCTTCCCGGTCTGCGGTTTATCAGATCAACTGTGCCTTTGGCTACCACGCCAACAATAATGGCAGCCTGATCATGTCTTACCCTGACGGGTTACCAACCTAGCAGGACTTTGCCGCCGGTCGATTTAACCTGTCAGACCGCAGCACCGAAAACGAAAATAAATTTGTTGGTGTCGACCTGACCCGGCAGTTGGCTACCGGCTTCATCCGGCGCATTCAAATGTGCGGCAAGTTTCGGGAAGTGACCCGCTGTCGACGCAGTTCCAACGGGCGGGTGATGATGGGTGACCGGTTGACCCTGGTAGATTTCTACAGCGTTGGGAACCACCAGACTCCATGGGATCGCATTGAATGGCCTGGCGCTGACCTGGACGTAATCAATGATTTTGTTCAGGGAAACGAGGTCGACTGGAAGATAAGCCCGCTCAATATATATGACATCAAGCGACGATCCAACGCGGGATACCTGCAGGCAGATTTTCGGACCAGCGAGGAGATAAAGCGCTTACCTGGTAACACGACCCGTCAATGCTGAGAACGGATTCAGCATGACGGCCAGGATAAAGCTGGAACAGAATCTGCGCCGTGTAACCAGCCACCTGCGGAATTTTGCCCTGTCCATATCCTATACCCACAACAAAAGCCGTAGTGGTTGGGTTATTCCTCGCGTTCCAGCTCGATCGTTGGTATGAGTCACAACGGAGCAAATTTGGTCTGCAAGCACACCTGGTTTCATTGGCAGATAATTTCGCGGAAAATGAAACAAATCTTACTAATGCAATCAGCGAAGGCATGGAAGAGATGGAAGCGGCCATCACTCTCCGCGCTGAGATACGCAAGGATGCTCCCGACCTGTCCGTCGCTGAACTCAACCTATTGGTTTCGAAAACCTCTTTACTCCCTACATTTGGCCCGGTAGACCTTGCATATATAAATCTTATTAGCGACGACACGCTGGCAGATTTGCTGAATCCAGACCTTAAGAAAGCGTTGGCTGAATTTTATGCGGCTCACGAAATAACCAAACTAATTCAAAATACTCAGGAACTACAATACGTAACCATTTGGCAACCATACGCAATGGAAAACCTCGACTATGCTGCAAGTAACAGAAAGATACGTGCGGGGCGGGATACTGCAGTGTTGCGGCCGTATATCGATCCTGACCTCATACTTACGGCGATGAAGACCAGGCAGTTTGAAAACGTTCTCGTAATTCAGTGGGAAACAGCTGAAGATCTAGTGGAATGGTGGTCCGTGAATTTGAAGAGAGTAAAGCACATACAGGCCATGCTTCCCTCTCCCAATTGATTGTTCAAGCTACCGCTTCTGGCCGAGGGTGTGTGAAAACGCCACCCACGATATCTCAAATGTTGAAGAGAATATGAGCAATAGCCTGACATTGATTGATGCACTTTACCCACAGCACTTTGAGAATATGTCCATTGTGCTGCGCAAGACCACTAATGAATACTTTCAGTATTTGTTTGAGCCATGGGATCGCCCTCACACCAACTTCGTCAGGAACGGCCAAATTCAGCTGCAGCATATGTACGCCACCGGCCCGAGAAGACTTTACTTTACCAGATCGTTCAGGAGTACTGGCCTGAGTTTCAGGCTCAACTGACCAGTCATGGCAAATACTTGCCAGCCTATGTCACAAAAGAATTTGACGAGTATCTAAAGTGCGGAAGGCTTGAATATGGCTTTCTCAGAATCCGGTGTGAGTCCTGCCACGATGAAAAATTGGTCGCCTTTAGCTGTAAACGTCGTGGTTTCTGTCCCAGTTGTGGGGCAAGACGCATGGCAGACAGCGCTGCCCTGCTGGTGGATGAAATCTTGCCTCATCAGCCCATGCGCCAATGGGTACTTAGCGCACCGTTTCCATTACGGTTTTTGTTTGCCAGCAATCCCCAGGTCATGACCAGGGTACTGGGCATCGTCTACCGCGCCATCTCCACGCACCTGGCACATAAAGCCGGCTTTGCAAAACCCTTTGTACAGACTGGCGCGGTGACCTTGATCCAGCGTTTTGGCAGTGCTTTGAATCTGAATATTCACTTTCATATGTTGTTTCTGGATGGTGTCTACATTGATCCCAGGCACGCTAACCATGCACGCTTTCATCGTGTTAAAGCCTCTACCTGTGAAGAACTCACCAAACTAACGCATACAATCGCCCACCGCGTTGGCCGCTACCTTGAGCGCCAGGGACTGTTGGAGCGCGATACCGGCGACAGTTACCTCACCGCACAAGCTGTAGATGCTCCTGATGACGATCCTTCGCATCACCTGCTTGGTCACTCTATTACCTACCGCATTGCCATTGGGCCACAGCAAGGTCGCAAAGTCTTCACATTGCAAACCCTGCCCGACGTCGGATCAGACAATCCGTTCTCAAACTCCGTTGGTAAGACAGCCGGCTTTTCACTGCATGCCGGGGTTGCCACCAAAGCCAATGAACGAGCGAAATTAGAACGTTTGTGCCGTTATATCACCAGACCTGCGGTGTCTACGAAACGTTTGTCATTGACCCGCAATGGTCAGGTCCGCTATGAGTTAAAAACACCTTGGCACAACGGCACCACGCATGTCATATTTGAGCCACTGGACTTTATCTCCAGACTGGTCGCTTTGGTTCCCAGGCCCAGAGTAAACCTCACCCGTTTTCACGGTGTATTTGCGCCCAATAGCAAGTACCGGGCATTGGTAACACCAGCCAAACGAGGTAAAAGAAAGAAAGCGATAACAGCAGAAACCAGACAGAACCAAACTCCAGTAGAACACCGCGCATCCATGACCTGGGCACAGAGGTTGAAGCGGGTTTTCGATATTGATGTTGAAACCTGCAGTGAATGCGGCGGTGATGTCAGGATCATTGCCAGCATCGAAGACCCTATGGTCATCAGAAAGATACTCACACACCTGGATGGCAAGGCATTTTCTGCAACAACTGGACTGCTGCCGGATTGCCGAGCCCCGCCAAGCCCACCAATGGGCTTATCTGTCTGAAGGAATGGACCCAAGCATAGCACTGACTTGCCACTCCCAATTTGGTAGCGGCTGGGCATTTTTTCGTCTGGACTTTGGAATTGGCGTGAAATAGAGAGTGAATCGAGTAGAATCCAGTCTTCACCATTCAACTGGTGTGCATTTTTAAGTGAATTGACTCAGATGCTGACATAACGCTCTGTTCAATATCTGAAGAATTCTGGCAATATGGCGTTTGAACCGCCTATACTCTGCGCTTCCTGGTTGGCGGAATCCTGTACACACCATTCGATGCCGAGTTCAATAATTACGTTACTAACACCCTGTGGAAATACAACGGCAATGCTTACGAGAGCTATAACGACTCGACACCGGGCATGGTGGGATATCTCGAAACCTACGATGGCATATGGGTCAAGGTATTGGGTGGGGCGTTTGGTAAAACCGTCAAGATGCTGGTCCCCTACGGTGGATCGGTTGGTTCACCCCCGGGTCCTCCGGGTGGTGGTTACAGCCAGTTGGCGGAACCGCCCACGGATGCGAACAAGCCGTTGTGGGCCAGGCTGGTCGATTTCCTAGTTCCCGATGCGCATGCCAAGAAACCGACCTGGGACCAGGAATGGTACGTCCGCCTGATTGCCGTGTCGGAGGACGAGAACCTGCAGGACAGCAACAATGTGCTCGGACAGTTGCAGGAAAGTATCGCCGGCTATGACCGGCACGACCTGCCAGCACTACTGCCCTTTGACGCACCCTACATGTCCCTGTCTTTCCCTCATTACGAGTGGGGTGATAAAGCAGGTAGCTACACCAGTGATTATCATGCTGTTAATACCGGGGATGCGGACCAGTGGACTTTCGAAATTCACTCCGACGATCCCTACCGGGATATCGACCTGTACTGGGATGGCGTGTACCTGCTGGAGGGCATTTGGACTCAGGATAATGGCCAGAAAACATGGAGCCAGTCCAAGCAGATGGATGCAGGCAAGCTGTATGGCCAGATGGTGTTGGAGGACCTAGACCTCGGCATACAGGTCAAGGCCATGGAGGATGACGTGGTCAACCACTACTCGTTCAACATGGAAAACCTGACCGTGCGTACTTTCCGCTGGGTTTACACGGGCGAGAAAACCAAGAAGGGTAAAAAGGTTAAATTGCCCAAGGCGAAGCCCGTAAAAGCCAGCCCCAAAGAACCACCAGTGCGGCGCGGCTATGATCCGATGAAGCATGTTCCAAAATCGGGTAAGGACAAGGGTTAACCGGACCCGTTTAATCTGGCAAAAGTTAAACCCGCGCCCATTCGGGCCGGGTTTTTCTTTTCAGCTTCAAGGGCCAATGAGGGAGGGGCAGTTCTTATTTGCAAACTTATATGAATAATCCGGCGAACAGACAGCGTTCAGTAACGCAAAATAATTATATTGTCGGTTTGCTTACTGCGGCTTAAATTTGTCAATAAGCAAGTCTTGGGAGCTTGAAGTGAAGGGCCGCTGTTGGCCGAGGCTGTGTGAAAACCCAAAGTTAGAAAACCCAAGTGGGAAAATCCAACCGTTTCCCGGGTGTTTGATCTGATATGTGGGGTTTCGGAATCCAAACAGGCAGTATGCTAGATAATTTATGGGGCACTATCCCAATTTCAATGAAGGCCAAATAGTTATCACACAGCCTCGGCCATTAGCGGACTGCCAACTCATTCAACAGGGTATGGCTGCTTCCGGCCAACGTAAATGATGGGGCCAAAAGAAAAGCTCGGCAACTGCCGAGCCCTTCAATAGAAAATGGATGCTTCTGAGCTTTAATTTGTCTTTCGATGGCGGAATGTGAATGCGGTTAGAACCATCAGCCCTGACAAGATGAGCAATCCCCACACAGAAAGCGAAGGAATAGCGGCAGTTTCAGTGTTAACGTCACCGCTTATAACGTTTACAGTTACTACTCCATCCCAGTTTTGTGCCGTAGGCGCAAAGTCAAATGACCCAGGTACAAGATTAGCGAAGTCCGAGAAGTCCCCAAGCGAGAAAGTTGCGCTTGATGGTAAGTCAGCTGTGCCAGAGAAGCTGGCGGGATGACCTGGTGCATGTGAGGTGCTAAACGCCAATCCTTCCAACCCAAGCCCATTGTCTGAAAAATCAAATCCAACAACTGCATGCGAACCGGACCCAACATAGGCCGATAATGGTGATGTAATTGTTGCTTCGTATGCCACGAGATTACCGAACCGATTACCATCCCCTGTACCTACGAGATGGTTTATTGAGGTTCCATTCTCCCAGTCAAACTCTTGTGTAGCTAAGTTAATGTTGAGAACCAGGTCCGCAGATAAACTGGCCCAAGGCAACAACATAAGCACGAAAATGGCCGCGATTTTATTGAACATACGAGGAGCCTCCATGGCTTATTTGCCGTTGATTAAATCAAGAGATGACCTGAGCTATTTCCAAGCTTGTTTACTAGGCGGTAGCTACATACGCCAGTATGTTACACGCCCTGACTAGCGATGTCATGATTAAGTTAATATTTACAATTTGAGAAACTGCTCACGGGTGACACTGTCCGTAACCTGTTCTTTCCTAGAGATATATCTACCTTTCACCTTTATCCGTTTTTGGGTAGGAAGGCGGTCCCTGGTTAAACCTGCTGTCAGAGCAACGAGCGTAATAATTCCAGCCACTCAGGCATGACCAATCACCCCTCGGCCATATCGGCGCTGTCATACTTACCGATGGGGACCTCTTGGTGGCCTGGCACCAACGAATGGGCAATGGGACCCATTTACTTGTGTATGGGTTGTTCGTAAACAGTCGCCTTTCCGAATT
>JABAAB010000091.1 GCA_014238945.1 Lysobacterales bacterium | reverse complement strand
TGGAGTCATTTGAGGCCAAAGGGGACGGTTTGAGGCGCACCGATGACCAGTACACCGGTGGCGCGGGGACGGCAAAGGTCAAATATGCACGGGGTCAACGGTCACTGATACTTTGCTGAATTGCAAATAAGGTGGTTTATATTTCCTATCCACTGGGTGCCTTGATATCATTGCCATACACATTGTGTTTATTGGCCCTGGTACCGGTCAAAAGGGAGTTGTAGCCGACAGCTGAGACTGTCGGGGTTTTGCTTTCACCGCCTGCTTCACCGCCTGTATAGGCCCGCGTATACCCGCCTGCCTCGCTGATGGAGTCCAGTTTGGGTGTATCAACAGATTCAATCACATCCGCCGGAATACCATCAACGATAATGAAAACGGCTTTCGAGGACCCTGCCATAACCGTTGTATTCATGAACACTGTAGCCAGGAGTAATACCAGCAATATGTTCGGGTATGCGAGGAGACTGTATTTCAGATTTTGCGCGGTCATTATATTCACCCAGGTTTTTCTAGCAACTTCGGCAACTGGCATCACCGGTCTCACTGGGAATAAAACCTTTTTTAGCCTTATACTCCACCTGGAAAGGCGTTTATGGATTTCCCCGCTGGCAGGATGGATCCTTGCATTATGGCTCAAGGAACAATGGACAAGGTCACGCTAAAAGAGCGTTGGTATCTACTAACAGCACTGGTGCTGGTGGCAATCTACTCGATGCACCTGTTCCGTTTCACCCTGTTCAACGGCTTTGCAACACTATCGAGTGATAGTGCCAGTTATGTATTACTGGCCCGAAAATGGTCTCCCTATTTCACCCCCGAACAAGCAGATATCCTCACTTGGCCAGTCGTTGCTTATCCACCCGGGTTGCCGTGGTTGCTGGCCGTGAGCGGTGCTTCAGAATCCCTGTTTCTTTCCCATCTGTTGGTGTCGCTGTGCTTGCTGGCTGCAATCCTGCTTATGAGTTGGATCAGCTGTCGAAAGCTGGGGCCAATCACGGGTATTTTTCTGACCGTAAATTTCTGCCTGCTACCGGGCATCATTTTGCAAAGCATGGGTATACTCTCGGAGAACCTTTACCTGCTTTTGTCGCTGGTAACCCTGGTGGTTTTTGCCCGCATCAGGAAAATACCGCAACCCTCCTGGATGCCATATTTGCTGCTTTTTATCAGTCTCTGCCTGGCAATCATGACCCGGACAATTGGTGTTGCTTTACTCGCTGCCATAGGCTTTGTCGCCCTGTTTGAAAGAGGCATGCAGACCTCAAAAAGGCTGAAGTTAACAGGGGTTGTCATTCTTGCTGGCGTCATGTTCATTGGCTGGAAATTCATTGATCCGCAAAGAGGCATCAAAACTTACACAGATGCCTTCGCGGGATTCCTGGGTAATTCTGCAGCTGAGACCTCCGGCAATCTTGCGGGTTTACTCCTGGTTGTCTTTGAGAATCTGAAACGTCTGCCGTTGGCCTGGAATCATTATTTCAACCTAACCCACGACCACCTGTACTTTTTCATTTTCTCACTAACTTTACTGGTGTTGAGCGTGTACACGCTCCTGCATCGGGCTGCCCGGTTAAAACCGGACTCGATCTATATTGTTTTTTACCTGCTGATACTCCTGGTTTGGCCCTATTATATTGATGCGCGATTCCTCCATCCCGTCATGTTCCTTATCTTGCTGCAACCTCTTTTGTTCATTAAGGAAAAACATCTGTCAAAGCCTGGCAGGGTGGTAATGGCCGTGGTACTCGCAGGCCTCACTTTTAACTCGCTTATCATTCAATATGAGTTACAAAAAATCCTTGACTGGGCCGATACAAATGAGCCGCAGGTCGCACACATGTATGATCTGTATAACGATCTTGGGAGAGACCCTGGGCCCCTTGAAAGTAACTTGAAGCTCAAGGGATTACCCCTCGCCAGGGGGACTGCGAATATCCTGCAGGCCATGGCACAATCGGCATCAAGTGTGCCCGAAGGCAATACAGTTGCAACCATAAAACCTACGTTTTACGCCATGGTTTCCAATCGCAGTGCCGTTCACCTGATTTCCATGAGTTCGTTGGAGGAGCAGTTTTGCCAACTTAAAAGACAGGCTGTATCGCAAATTTTCATATCCAGGATGACTAACGAATACAACCCGTTCGGTCTGAACGTGATGGAATACTATCAACCATTCCTGGCAAATATTCAGCCTCTACGAAACGGTCAAAACTCGATTGAGGCGGTGATTGCACAGCTGGATCATGACAAGATCAAGGGCTGGTTAGAAGAGAAAAAATCTCACTGTCTCGAGTAACTGCACGAACCACACAAATTGATTCCAATCCCAAAACCGCAAGCACGGGTCATTTGATGTCAATCCCGAGCTGTGAAGGATCAAAATAGGTTGAAAAAGAGGCCCCGTTGGCCCGGCTCCGGTCACGTCCATCGACACCGTGTTCCAACAGGGTTTTGAGCACCGTCAGAAAATACACCCACGCAGCCCGGCAGTTGGTATGCAGGTGCATCCGATTGTGTTCGGTATCCTCCATGTCATACTGGTATAGCTCCAGTATGGTGCCCGTTTTTCCGGGAAAAACGCGAATGCGGACCTTGTACTCACCAAAAGTGAAACCAATCTCGCGCCCGGGTACCACGTCGAGGAATTCGCCCTTTATCAGGGCACCTGAATCCCAGCGCCATACATACTGACAACCGGCATCCGCCGTTTCATCCGGCTTGAGTAATTTCCCGTCCTGATCCCGGATAGCCATCATTTCAACAAAGAAGCCTTCCATGCCTGCAGACGTTGCCCATGACTGGAAAATTCGATCAGGCTCCGCATCAATGGCAACGTACAGGCGAAAGCTGGTCCAGACGACCGGCAGCGCCTTGCGTTCTTCCTTTGCGCCTTCGACCTGCTTGCACAATATCCAGAGATGGTCGTCCCACCCTTGTGAGTGCCTTTCGCAAAGCGTCTCCAGATCGCCGTGTGCCTGCTCCCAGTTGGTGTGCAACAGGTGTAACATCGTCCCTTCACCATGGGCCTTCAGTTCAATACTGACCAGCGTATCGGCGCCGATGGTGTTCGCATTCCAGGTAAATGACAAACGCCGTGGCGGTTCGGATTCCACCAATTGGCTGTGGACAGTGCCATCCCAATCTCCATCCGTTTGCGCGGTATTTCCACCTTCCTGGTCAGACACTCCGGTTTCACGGTGTATTTGCGCCCAACTTTAAACATCGGGCGCACATCGTTGCCCGTCAGCTGCGGGGTCGGGTGGACAGCGACAAGCCCAGGGCACCGATGTCATGG
>JABAAB010000018.1 GCA_014238945.1 Lysobacterales bacterium | reverse complement strand
TCTCGGGGTTCTGAGCAAATTTAAATGGGGTATCATCAACCTGACCCTGTTGTGCGGTCTGATCGGGCTGTATGTGGCACTCAATGCCCAGCCCATCTACCGTTCCACGGCCAAGCTGCAAATAGAAAGAAACTCCACCACTACGGTTCTGGGCGAGCTACTGGGGCAAAATATTTCCAGCAGTCAGTTCTACAGTACCCAGTACGAAATGATCAAATCCTGGGGTGTTGCCGAGATGGCCGCTACCCGGTTGGGCTTGCTGGATGCCTATCAGCCCGGGCAGGAAAGTAGCGGGCCTTCAGCTGGAAACCACGGCTTCAGTCCACGCCAGTTTATTGCCGAGCTCTTTGATGTCCAGCCGCCCGTATTGACCACCGAGCAACACCGGGAAATTGTCGTCGCCGGTATACAAAACAATACCCGGGTTTCACCGGTACCTTACAGTGAACTGGTCAACATCAGTTTTGAAAGCGCGGATGCTGCTTTTGCAGCACGCCAGGCCAACACCGTGGCGGAGTCCTACATCGAGTTCCTCAAGACCAAGTATCTCGAGGACATCACCGGTAGCCAAAGCTGGTATGCCTCGCGTCTGGAACAGGGGCGTCACGATCTGGAAGAGGCCGAGAATTCCCTGCAGGCTTTCCGCGAACGCTATTCCATGTTGGAGACCAGTGGCGGGTTAGGTAGCACGCAGTCACAACGTCTGCAACTTGCCATCAGGGGGCGTGACGAAGCAGTGCGTGAAAAATTGAGACTTGAGGATATTTACGGGCAGATCAATTCCGTGCGCAACGATACCAGCGCTACCCTTGAAACGGTGCTTGGGTTGCAAACACGCGATGGTGTCGCCCCGCTACTGCAAACCTACCAGCAGGCAACGCGGAACGAGTCCGAACTGGCAGGTCACTACGGTCCCAAACACCCGCGCTTGATCGAGGCAAGGGAGGAACTGGTATTAAGTCGCGAGGCCTATCATGGTGGGCTGGAACGGGCTGCTGATAACGTGGTCACCGAGTATCAACAAATCCAGCGTGAGGAGGCCACCCAAACCAATAAATTCAACCAGGCCGAGGCGGAGATCCTCGAACTCAGTCGCCGCCAGGCAGAACTCAGCAAACTTGAAAACGATGTGAATTCCAGCAGGAACCTGTACGAACAACTGCAAACCGGTATCAAGTCCACCGGCATGCTGGGCAGCGGTATACAGCAGATCAATGCCATTATCATAGAATATGCACGCGCCGGTCTGTACCCGGTGCGCCCCAACAAGAAAAAAATGGTGTTGAACTGGGCCCTGATCGGATTGGCCCTGGGACTGGGTGTCGCGTTCCTGCTCAATCGTCTGGACAACACCCTGAAGAATTCCACCGATGTCGAACGCCACCTCGGATTGCCTGTTATGGGACTGATTCCCCGGCTCAAGATACCCAAACACGAGGACAGGACACCGTGGACCTACTTTGAGAGCAAGGAACAATCGGCCTTTACAGAATCGATCAGGACAGTGCGTACCGGGGTGATGATCTCCAGCCTGGAGCAATCACACACCAGTATCCTGGTGACATCCTCACTGCCCGGAGAGGGAAAAACCACGATTGCTGTGAATCTTGCGCACTCGGTCGCAAAAATGAAAAAAACTCTGCTGATTGACCTGGATTTGCGCCGCGCCTCGGTACGCAAAATTGAACAGATCGACCGTGAACAACCCGGTATCACCAATTGGATTTCCGGCGAAGCCCAATTGGAAGATATTGTGCAATCATCATCAGATAACCTGGATGTGCTGGTTGCAGGTGTTATTCCTTCCAACCCGCTGGATATACTGGCATCCCCCCGTCTTGAGCAATTGCTCAACAAGCTGAAGCAGAAATACGAATACATCATCATCGACAGTGCACCGGTGCTGGCGGTCAGTGACAGCATCCTGGTTTCCCAGTTGACCGACATGGTGTTGTTCGTGGTGCAGTCCGAGGCCACGCCATACCAGGCGGCCGAGCAGGGCATCAAGCGACTGCGTCGTACCAACGCGCCTCTGCCAGTGGTATTACTGAACAAGATCAGCCCGCAGGGTTATCGTTACGGTTATGGCAAATATGCCAAGTATTACGGCTATGGGTACGACTATGACCAGGGGCCGGATTACTACGGTGAAAACGCCAGGACATAATTCTTCTATTGCATGAAATCCCGTGATGTTAACGCAGGTCAGGCGCGGCTGGATTTGATGCTGAACTGAACAAAGTTTTAGCCTTGGGGTAGCCGGAGAACGGGTAATCCGGGCGAGCCAGGGTCTGGACAGGGAACGGGCCCCTTACAAGTTGTAGAAGCTGTACACATGGATTTGTAAATGAAATTATTGCGTGGTTCAGGAAGTTAAAGTGCGGGTCTGCAAGCCCGCAACCGACGTTTACGAATTCTACGCTGACTGGCACCGCGGCTACCGGATTGCATCGCGTTGGTGAACATCAATCCACGTCTGCGACCGCCTCTGCTGCTGTCACTCACGGCCCTTATAGCGGTCTTTGTGATCTGGGCCGCAGTGAACGCCCTGGTCTTCCTGCAATACCGAATCGCTCAACAGGTCACTCGTGATGTAGTTGCTACCAGTGGGGTTGATGCTGATCAGTTACAGACAGGTATTCACGCCATTAATCGTTCCCTGACATTCTATCCGGGTCACCCGGATTTTCTGGATACAAAAGGTCTGCTACTGGAGTACTCGGCCGGTCTCCCCGGTGTTGCAGGCCAGGAAAGAAGAGACCTGTTAAGCGGGGCCGCTGAGCAATATCGCAAAGCCATCCGCAACCGTCCCCTGTGGCCCTATAGCTGGGCCAACCTGGTCAGTGTCAAGGACAAGCTGGGTGAGATAGATGATGATTACCTGCACGCATTTGAACGCAGCGACACGCTGGGGCCGTGGGAGCCGCCCGTCCAGTTGATTCTGATCCGCAGCGCCTTGCTGAATTGGCAGGAATTGGGGAGTGACGAGCGGCAAAGGGCGGAGCAGATCATTGGTCGCGCCATGCAACGACAGGGTAAAGAGGTGTTTGAATTGGTGCGCAGCGTGGGGCGGATGGATTTGTTGTGCCCGCTGCAGGATGACTACCCGATGCTTGAGTCGAGTTGTATTTAAGGGGGACTTTTGTGGTGGCAATGTTTCAGGATACGGCAGCGTCAGGAGATTCCCGTTTTCGCGGGAACCACGGTTTTTTACCACCGTCAGGAGATTCCGGCTTTCGCGGCCACGAAGTTTTTCTTACCACCGTCATCCCGGGACTGCGAGTAGCAGAACCCGGGACCTCCCAACGCACGCAGAGCATCAAAAAAAACAAAAAGAGAAATAAGCAATGATCATCCTCGGTATCAACGCCTTCCACGGAGATTCTTCAGCCGTCATCCTGCGGGATGGGCAACTCATTGCTGCGGTTGAAGAAGAACGCTTCCGGCGTCTAAAACACTGGGCGGGATTCCCGGTGGAATCCATTCGTTATTGCCTGCAGGCTGCGAGTGTCACCATTGCAGATGTAGACCACGTCGCCATCAACCAGGACACCGGCGCCAACCTCAGCAAAAAAATTTCCTATACCCTCGCACACCGACCCGATTTTCGTCTGGTCATGGACCGCATCAGGAACAAGAGAAAACGACGCGGTACCCTGGAGTTGCTCGAGGCCGAATTTCCCGGTCAGACCATCAAGGCAAAGCTGCACTCCGTGGAGCACCACGTGGCGCATCTTTCGTCCGCCTTCCATTGCTCGCCCTTTGACAAGGCCAGCGTCGTTTCCGTGGACGGTTTCGGAGACTTCGCCAGTGCGGCCTGGGGCAGGGGGCAGGGCAGCGAGATCGAAGTCGAGGGGCGTGTCTATTTCCCGCATTCACTCGGTGTGTTTTACCAGGCATTGACCCAGTTCCTGGGTTTTCCCAACTATGGTGACGAGTACAAAGTCATGGGCCTGGCCTCCTATGGTCAACCCGTGTACCTGGAGAAAATGCGCGAA
The DNA here is from genome assembly GCA_014238945.1 of Lysobacterales bacterium. Classification (GTDB taxonomy): domain Bacteria; phylum Pseudomonadota; class Gammaproteobacteria; order Xanthomonadales; family SZUA-36; genus SZUA-36. The sequence continues at coordinate 34,741 of JABAAB010000018.1, read as the reverse complement.
ATTGTGCAATTACAGATGGGTGGCACTTTCACCCTCAATCTGGGTTACTTCATTCACCACAAGGAGAAGATTGACTACACCTGGGAGGGTGGGCACCCCAGTGTGGGAACCATGTACTCGGACAAGCTTTGCGAGCTACTCGGAACGGTACGCAGACCCGATGAGCCCATCGAGCAAAAACACATGGATATGGCCCACTCCATTCAGGCCATGTACCAGGAAGCGTTTTTCCATCTGCTCGACAGCCTTTACCAGCGACATCACCTCGATACGGTCGCCATTGCCGGTGGTTGTGGCATGAACTCGGTGGCCAATGGCCGCATCAGGACTTTTACACGTTTCAAAAAGACCTATGTGCAGGCCGCCGCAGGTGATGCCGGTGGTGCACTGGGTGCGGCATATTCTGTCTGGCATGAGCTGGGCAATACCACCCGTGTACCCATGACCCACGCCCTGCACGGGCCCGAGTACTCGGATGATGACCACCAGGAAGTGTTAAAGGAACACGACGAACAACTCGACCCCGGGAGTTTCTCGGTGACCCGTGCCGAGAATGATGAAGAACTGTGTGATGTCGTTACCCGTGCAATCACCGCCGGTGGGGTCATTGGCTGGTTCCAGGGACGCATGGAATGGGGTCCCAGGGCTCTGGGTAACCGTTCCATACTTTGCGATCCGGGTCGTCTCGACATGAAGGACATCCTCAACAGCAAGATCAAGCGGCGCGAGTCCTTCAGGCCCTTTGCACCTTCCGTATTGCGCGAGTACGTGAGCGAATGGTTTGAAGAGGACGACGATGTACCCTTCATGATGAAGGTGTTTTTTATCAGGAAAGAACAAAGAGAAAAGATCCCCTCTGTGTGTCACGTTGATGGCACCGGGCGTTTGCAGACCATTCACAAGGAGACCAACCCGTTGTACTGGCAGCTGATCAACACCTTTCGTCTACGTACCGGCATACCGATGCTGTTGAATACATCGTTCAACGAAAATGAACCCATCGTGTGTACGCCCAAAGAGGCCATGGCTTGTTTCCTGCGCACCAATATGGATTTACTGGTATTGGGCCACTGGGTAGTCAAGAGGTTATAGACCCTGAAACTGGTCGCCATTATTCTTACCCGCAATGAAGTCCGGCATCTTCCACGTTGCCTGGGGAGTCTTGAGGGGGTAGTGGACGAGGCCGTGGTAGTGGATTGTTTTTCGACCGATGATACCGTTCAACTGGCAAAAAACCTGGGAGCACGTGTGATACAAAGAGCCTGGGTCAATTACGCCAGTCAGTTCAACTGGGCGCTGGGCCAGCTTGATAAAGATACCGAATGGGTGCTGCGGATGGATGCGGATGAGTATCTGTCACCGGAACTGGCCGGACAGATCCGCGAACAGTTGCCCGCCATGGCCACAGATGTCGATGGTGTTAACTGTAACCGCTGCCTGGTATTCCAGGGCCGCAGAATACGTTATGGGGGCGTGTACCCAATACGTTCCATCAGGCTGTTCCGCTTTGGTCGCGGTGAAATTGAAAACCGCTGGATCAACGAACGCACCATGGTAGAAGGGGCTGTGGCGGACTTACAGGGTGATTTGATCGATGACAATCTCAATACCCTGAGCCACTGGACCGCAAAGCACAACCACTACGCCAGCCGTGAAGCCGTCGACCTGTTGAGCGTGGAATATAGTTTCATACCGAAGGATTCCGTGGCACGTCTGCGCGGTGGCACCGGCAGCAGTGCAAAACGCTGGCTCAAGGAAAATGTCTATACCCGTCTGCCCCGGGGGTTTCGCGCTTTTATTTATTTCGTTTATCGTTATTTCCTGCGACTGGGTTTTCTGGATGGCAGGCAGGGCACGGTGTTTCACTTCCTGCAGGCTTTCTGGTACCGTTACCTGGTGGATGCCAAGGTGGACGAGGTCAAGCGCTACCAGCGTTCTGAGGATTGTGATGTGAAGGTGGCGATTAAGGATATACTGGGTATTCGGGTGTAGATACGCAACAGGGAGTTTCAACCACACAATTGAGTCAAGGACATACGCTTCCACATCTGGTCTTTTTTTTGTCCATTGTTTTTTAATATGGATTGGGGAAAAGCCCATAAATAACCAATTATTTTGGGAATTCCAACCTCAATACCTGTTAGCTTTGACAGTATCCCCACCCTTGCTACCTGCTAAATACTATTCATTGAGTGAACAACCGATTGAAATGATGCAAAAATTAACTCACCATCAGGTTGCTGGGGAAACGGAACAACGCCTACCAACAGTCCTTCCGGGGAGTCCCGGAAGGCTGTGATGCGAAAATCCCCGGTACGCAAGCAGCGCAGAAACGGTGCTGGAAACATCAGTCTGCTGATGCCCAGAAAACGGCCGAAACTCTGTATCATCACCGCATCTTATAATGCACAGTACACGCTGGAGAGCTGTATCCGGTCTGTTTCCTGGCAGAACGTGGATCTGGAGCACGTGCTGATAGATGGTTCATCTACCGACCAGTCCTACCAGGTGATCGAACGTCACCGCAACAAGTTTTCTACCATCATCTCCGAACCGGATAGCGGTATCTACGAGGCGATGAACAAGGGTATCCGGGTTTCAAGGGGGGAAATAATTGGCTTCCTCAATGCCGATGATTTCTATCCTGAAAACAACATCCTGGAATCTGTTTCCAGGGCTTTTGAAGATCCGGAAGTTGATGCCTGTTATGGTGATCTCCTGTATGTGGAAAAAGAGAATATTTCAAAGATTAACCGCTACTGGAAATCCGGCAACTACAGTCGGCATAAATTTTACCAGGGCTGGATGCCACCACACCCGACATTTTTTGTACGCCGCTCGGTGTATGAGAAGTACGGTTTGTTCCGGCAGGACATGGGCTCGGCAGCCGACTATGAACTGATGCTCCGGTTCCTGTTGATCAACAGGATTAACACGGTCTACGTGCCCAGGATCATGGTGCACATGCGGACCGAGGGTGCGAGCAATGTCTCGATGGCAAACCGGATTGCGGCAAACCGCATGGACCGCAAGGCCTGGAAGGTGAACCAAGTCAAGCCGTTGCCCTGGACACTGACCGCCAAACCACTGTTGAAACTGGGTCAATGGGTTTCGACTCCACCTTTGCTGCAGCAACCCTCCCGCGCGATTGGCAAAAGTGCACCCCACCACGGTGCCAGACCCGGTGTATCCGAGCGCGCGGCTGAATAAAACCCTGCTCTGGTAGTCTATTCCGGTAATTTCTTTAGAGCGCTCCCTTGTTTTGAAGAGCCATCACGTAGATGGCGGAAAATGGATTGGAGGAGCGAGGTACATATTTTGAGGGCAATCCTCTATTGTTCAGCGATATAATTCAGTCCCATGAGCTTCCAGTTTCCAGAGCGCTTCGACATCTCTGACGAGGTCCTTTCCCAGGAGGTCAACGGTGAAACCGTACTGTTGGATTTACAGGGAGATTCTTATTTCAGCCTGAACAAGGTGGGTACGCGAATCTGGCAGTTGTTGCAGAACAATTATGCAGTTGGGGAGGTGCTGGAAATCCTGGAGGGTGAATATGATGTGGACCGAGGGGCCCTGGAACAGGACCTGCAGCAATTGTTGGGTGAACTCCTGCAAGCGGGCCTGGTTACCACACAATCATTGCGGGAAGCCCCGTGACAGGAAAAGGTGGACATTGATGTCCGCACTACGGCGTCTTGAAAGGATTCTTCCCCGGTGTAATGCATGAGCCTGTTCTATCGCATATTTGATATCACGGTGCAGAGTGATTTCGGGTTACCGGAATTACCCCTTGCCGGGTCCGGTGTGGCAGCGGTCAGGGTCTGCAAAGCCAGTCCGGGTTCAATCGATGAAAGCAGCTTTGAGCAAACATTTGAATGGACGGAGCCACGCGGTAGTGTCATTTGCCGGGTGATGCGTCGGGGGAATGAGTACCTGTATGTTTTCGATGGATTTGCCAGTTACCTCATTTCTGCCGGAGGGATGATCAGCTGTATGCCCCATGAACATGGTGATGGTCAGATGATTCGCCATTTGCTCTTGAACCAGCTGATACCCCGTTACCTGGCCAGTCAGGGGCGGCTGGTGTTACATGCCAGCGCAGTTACCCTCGTCAACGGCCACACGGTGGCTTTTTTGGGCAATTCGGGTCGGGGCAAGTCAACGCTCGCTTCCAGCTTTCACCGCCATGGAGCCGTCCTGATCGACGATGATTGCCTGTTGCTCGAACCAGGGGGAGAAGGTGTCACCGCGCTGGGTGGTTTTCCTGGTATACGTCTGTTTCCCGATTCGCTGCATGCGGTATTTGACGAAAACGAAGGCTTTTCAACCTACAGCCCCTATTCCAGCAAACAGCAACTGCTGCTTAAAAACGAAGTGGGGGGTAAGCAGGCTGATCCGCAGTTTCTGGATGCCCTGTTTGTCCTGGAAGACCCGGAAAGTGCGGGGCAGGGTTGTCCGGTCAGTATTACGCCACTCATCGGCAGCAAGGCCGTGATGGCCATGATCTCATGTGCATTCTGCCTGGATCCCGCCGATAAGCAGGTCATTGCGAAAAATTTCAGAAATATTGGTCAAGCGATGGCAAAAGGCCCGGAACTTTATAGTCTGCAATACCAGCGTGACCATGGACGTCTGGCTGAGGTCAGGGTGGCGATCGAGGCGTGTGTGGCAGAAGTTGCCGGGCCGTCGGAAAGTAGCCTACAGTCTTCCCGGCGCCGCGAGTAGCAGAACCCGGGACCTCCGTACACTGGCAGAGCGGTCAGTCATCATCGGTGCAGGGTACGGTAGCGTAAGGAAGCTTCCGCTTTCGCCCTGTTGTTGAAGAACCGGGTTGGCGAGATCCCGGATACGATCGAACATAAATTCGCATTTGTAATGCGCTGGATATTTTCAATCCTGGCCAATGAATATTCGCTATTCAGAAACCATCCAGAAGAGTGTCCAAACCGGAAGTTTTTTAAAGAACAAATACCGATATTGAAGTTGCGTTTACCGAACCAATTCGTATAAATCCAGTTATTTGAGCCAATCTGATAGGTATACTGGGTGCTGAATAAGCGAGTGGTTGGTTTGACCAGTTATTATGCAAGATGTGACAAGACGTTAACATAGAGATGGTTGTCACGATTGGTTGGCTCGCCTTTCGCCGTGACAGCACAAGCGGGTTAAACCGGTGAAACAACATCAACCCGTGAAAACGGAGATTCCCACAACGCTACAACTGCAACTCAATCCGGAGGAAGGCAATCGCTGCTGACACGCCTACAACGAATTCTTCAATAGACAAAGTTGCCCGCGACTTGCTGTGCTCAATATTGCGCAATGAGAAAATTTCCTGGGCACACAATGATGCACCGGGAATCTTTGAATCGCTGCAAAAACAGGCCGCGGAAAATCGTGTAGAAACACTGGTCTATCATTCGTTATGCCTCGCGAACACGCAGAACCAGTTACCCGCCCCGGTTTGGAAACATTGGCATGCCCAGACCAGGAAAGCGATTGCACTCGAATTGTTGAGAGGAAAGGAATTGTCAGATCTTTCTTCCTTCTTTAACGATCAACACATCCCGATGTTGGTGATTAAAGGGGAGGCACTTTCCTGCACACACTATCCGCAAGCCCACTTGCGGGCTCGCTCCGATACAGATATCTATATCCGGCCCTGCGATCTGGGTAAGGTTCGTAAGTTGTTGAGAGCACACGGGTACACGATCAGCAGCAGGCCGTACAAAGCCAGGCAATTTAATACCCACAGACCGGTATTTGGCGGGGCCGTGAAATTCGATGTGCATTGGCGTTTGAGTAATCACCCTGAATATGCGCGGGTTCTTGAAGATTCGGATCTGTGGGTATTTGCCGTTCCGCTGCCGGGTTTTTCATCCACTCAAACCCTGTGTCCGGTACATGCTTTGTTGCTGGCTTGCATGCACCTGGCAGGGAATCCAGACCATGATCCGAATCGTCTGATTTGGCTGTACGACATCCACCTGTTACTGTCTTCATTGACGGAAGAGGAGTTGGCTGAGTTTTCCAAATGCGCCACCGAAGGGGGAATTCAGCAGCGTTGCAAACAGATTATCGAAAAGACCCGGGTATGTTTTGAGACCCGTGTGCCGAAAAATATTCTCAGAGAGTTGTCAGAACCAGAACCGGGTCGTTCGAATACCCGGTCATTACACAGCAGTGCCCTGGGGTTGATCATCGATGACTTCAGGCAGTTCGGTCTGCGGGGAAAACTGGAAATGTCCCTTGAATACCTGTTTCCTTCTGCCGGATACCTGCTGAACCGATACGGTAAGGAAGGGATCAGGTGGGTACCGGTACTGTATTTTCGGTACTTGCTGGTTGGGATATTCGAGCGCATTGGGTCCCGCTAGGGTGGTCTGTTTTTATTCGGGATTCGCGTTTTACGGAACTGACGGCCATTCGTCATCACGGGATCATAGATAGAGGAACCGGAAATAGAGGAGCCGGAGTCTCCCCTGGATTTGCGGGTAACAGGTCAGCAGGGTCACCTCGGGCTATAATTCCCCACCATGAGCCTTCATCCTTCAATTCGATTCAGGATTTCCAACCAGGTACTCTCACAGGAATTCAGCGGTGAAACTGTATTGCTTGACCTGAAGGGCGAGTGTTATATCAGCCTGAACGATGTAGGGACGCGAATCTGGCAGCTGATAACGGCCAACCACACCGTTGGGGAAGTGCTCCAGAAAATGCTGGCTGAATACGAAGTGGAACAAGGCCAACTGCAACACGATTTGGAAGATCTCATGGGGCAACTGATGGAAGCGGGATTGGCCGAGGTTCGGATGGCGGTTGAGGCATGTGCCGCAGGTGACCCGGCGGTCAGAAAGTAACCAACCGTCCAGGCACAATCTGAACGGGGATTAGCGTCGGAAGCCAGTTTCAGAACCAAAATACTGGTACAAATGACAGTTCCCCTGGAAAGGGTAAATACTTAGTATTACTGCGTTGGTGAGCCACTGAAGACCTGAAATTATTACTTCCCTCTCAGGTCTCAGGGCACACCATACAACACAGATCTATAGTCGTGCCGGGGAGTTTGAATATTCAAACTCCCCGGCACGCAACCAATCCAGAATTAACAACACCGTGTCTGCAGGGACTGAACCCGTGGATTGACCCTGATTTACCCGGGGCGAGCAACGTCGCTGGTTTTTCGTGGAGCTCGAAAACGGTGTTGTTACTCGTTTGGCTCGTTCACATCGTAGCCGCTCTTGATCAGCAGGCGGTTCCTGCGTGCGGCACTCAGGTCATTTTCCACCATTTCCGAGATCATCTCATCGAGTGACACACGGGGCTCCCAGCCCAGTTTTTCCCGCGCCTTGGTTGGGTCACCGAGCAGGCTGTCGACCTCGGTGGGGCGGTAGTATTTTTCGTCCACCGCGACCATGATGTCGCCGGCCTTGACGGTGATCTCCGGATCTGCGCTGCCCTCATCGACGTGCTCGACCACACCCACCTCGTCCAGACCCCCACCTTCAAACCGCAGTTTGATCCCCAGCTTGCTGGCGGTCTTTTTGACAAAGTCACGCACACTGGCCTGTTTGCCGGTGGCAATGACGTAGTCTTCCGCGGTCTCCTGCTGCAACATCAGCCACTGCATTTCTATGTAGTCGCTGGCATGACCCCAGTCCCTCATCGAGTTCATGTTGCCCATGTACAGGCATTTTTCCAGACCTTGTGAAATGTTGCACAGACCCCGTGTGATCTTGCGGGTGACAAAGGTTTCACCGCGTCGTGGTGATTCGTGGTTAAACAGGATGCCGTTACAGCAATACATGTCGTAGGCTTCGCGGTAATTCACCGTGATCCAGTAGGCATAGAGCTTGGCGGCACCATACGGTGAGCGGGGATAAAAGGGCGTGGTCTCGGTCTGGGGTGTTTCGCGGACCAGTCCATAGAGTTCCGAGGTGGATGCCTGGTAGATACGGGTTTTTCGGCCCAGACCCAATAGACGCACCGCTTCGAGTATGCGCAGTGTGCCCAGACCGTCGACATCCGCGGTGTATTCGGGTGCCTCAAAGGAAACCGCCACGTGGCTCTGGGCACCGAGATTATAGATTTCGTCCGGTTGTACCAACTGGATGATCCGGGTCATGTTGGAGGTGTCGGTCAGGTCACCGTAGTGCAGGATAAAGTTGCGGTTTTCAACATCGGGTGACTGGTAAATGTGGTCAATACGGTCGGTATTGAACGATGACGCGCGGCGCTTGATACCGTGGACCACGTAGCCTTTTTTCAGCAGGAACTCGGCGAGGTACGAGCCGTCCTGGCCGGTAACGCCTGTAATCAGTGCAACTTTTCTTTTCATTGTTGGGAGAGTCCCTGTTTTTTCAGCTTGCTATGGTGGTTAACGAACCATTGGTAGGCATTGGCCAGGCCCGCTTTGAGTGTGTATTCCGGTTTCCAGCCCAACTCGTTCAGACGGGTGGAGTCCATCAGTTTTCGGGGTGTTCCATCCGGTTTGGAAGTGTCATAGACAATGTCGCCCTCATAGCCGGTTACTTCCTTGATCAGTCCGGCCAGTTCGGCAATGGAGCAGTCTTTGCCGGTACCCACGTTGATATGGGAGAGTCGGGGCTTGGTGACCGCCTGGTGGGCATCTGGGCTCATGTTCATGATGTGAACACAGGCACGGGCCATGTCGTCCACGTGCAGAAACTCACGCAGTGATTTACCGCTGCCCCACACGGCCAGGCTGTCGGCATTTTCAAGCTTTGCCTCGTGAAACCGCCGTAACAGGGCAGGGATGACGTGGCCGTTTTGTGGATGGAAGTTATCGCCCGGGCCATACAGGTTGGTCGGCATGACACTGCGGTAGTCTGTCTGATACTGACGGTTGTAGGATTCACACAACTTGATACCGGCAATCTTGGCAATCGCATAGGGCTCATTGGTGGGTTCCAACGGACCGGTCATCAGTTCTGACTCCTTCATCGGCTGGCTGGCCAGCCTCGGGTAAATACAGGAACTGCCCAGGAACAACAGCTTGCTCACGCCGCTGGACCAGGCCTGGTGGATGATGTTGCATTCAATGGCCAGGTTCTCGTAGATGAACTCGGCAGGGAAACTGTTGTTGGCATGGATACCACCGGCCCTGGCTGCAGCCAGGTAGACCTCATCCACCCGCTCATTGGCAAAGAACTCTTTTACCTGTTGCTGATTGGTCAGGTCCAACTGCATGTGGGTGCGGGTAACGATTTCGTTATCCGGATCATTGCCGAGACGACGCACCAATGCTGATCCGACCATGCCCCGGTGACCGGCAACAAAAATGCGCCTGGTCATGAATATGTACCTGGGGTTGTACCTGGGTTTTTGTCTGGATACATTTTTGCCTGGTAAAGAGCTGATGAAACCGGAGTGTGAATCATATACTACAGCTTTGGTTCCCGTCATTCCTGCGAAAGCGGGAAATTCATAACGCTGCCTTGATCTCAATTAACCGCATCACCGAGCGCTCTGCGAGCGTGGGGAGGTCCCGGGTTCCGCTACTCGCGGACCCGGGATGACGGTGGTGAACATAAACGTCATTCCCGCGAAAGTGGGAACCTCATGACGTTACCGTAATCTGAACCAGTTGCACTGCTGAACGCTCTGCGAGAACGACAACTCTCCTTGGCCTGGAATGATTTCCATCAATGGGGTTGTCCCGGCAACTGGGATATAATTCCTCCCAATTCGGTCCGTGGTGCTGTCCTTGTACATATACCTGTCCAAAATTCTTCCCTTGCTGGTAATGCCACTTGGGATTGCCATGGAACTGATCCTGATTGCATTACTGCTGCTGCGCTTCAAAAAAAACCGCGCTGCAATGGTTTTAACTGTATCCGCATTCTCGGTACTTTGGATTGCCTCCATGCCCATCGTGTCCCATTCCTTGCTGGGCCATCTGGAACGGGATTTTCCGTCAATTGCAATGTCTGAAATTCCCCGGGATGAGTGCATCATTGTTCTCGGTGGGGCAGTCCAGCCACCAATGCCGCCCAGGCTGGACATCGACATGAATGACGGGGTTGACCGGGTTTACAAGGCCAGCCAGTTGTACCGGGCTGGAAAGGGCCGCTCCATTATCGTTGCCGGGGGCAACCAGCCATGGTCACCCTTTGTGCAATCCGAGGCCAGTGCCATACTTGAACTGCTGGTGGATTGGGGTGTGCCGGCCTCGGCCATCGTGCCGGAAGGCGACAGTCGCAATACCCGGGAAAATGCTCTCAACTCCCTTGAAATCATCAGGGACCTGGGCTGCAGCCAGCCACTGCTGGTCACATCAGCGGCGCATATGACACGCTCGGTGGCGACCTTCAAAAAGCTCGGCGTGGTGGTGTTTCCGGTATCAGCTGATGTGAAAGTGGTCAGCAATCCCAACTTTTCGGTTTTCGATTTTCTGCCCGATGCGGGCGCACTGGCCACCACTTCGGCCGTCATACGTGAATGGATCGGACGCAAGGTTTATCAGTGGCGTGATTGGAATTAGTGTAGTGGGTCGTTAATGGATATCACCCGGCGTGGCTTCATCCAATTGGGATCGCTGCCCCTGCTGGCAGGTTGTGTGGAAATGAATAAAAAACCGGTCGTGGGGCGTGTCCGAGCACGACAACTGGGTATCCGGATCGGGGAGATGCCCACCGGTCCCCTGAACGCGATTACCGATATTGCGGGTGTCGAGGTGGGACATACGACACTGATCAGCGGCCAGGGCAAGCTTGATATTGGAACAGGGCCGGTCAGAAGCGGTGTCACCGCCATCTGGCCCGGTCGCAATATTGTCAATGATTACCTGCCCTGTGGACTCGATGCACCCAATGGCAATGGTGAGATGTCCGCCATGTTACAGATCCGGCAAATGGGTGTGTTGACCTCACCATTGTGCCTGACCAATACCTCCAGCGTGGGCATGGTCTACGACGCCCTGCTGGGCCTGCAGCCAACCGATGGTCTGCCGCCCGGGGTTCCGCTGGTCGGTGAAACCTGGGATGGATATCTCAATGACATCATCGGCCGTCATGTCAAAACCGAACACGTCGAGGCTGCTCTTTCGAGTGCCAGGTCCGGCCCGGTGGAGGAGGGCGCTGTCGGTGGCGGTACCGGTATGGTCTGTTACGAATTCAAGGGAGGGATCGGCACCGCTTCCAGGCAGATGCAAATCGGCGATGCGGACAAAAAGTACACGCTGGGCGCATTGGTGCAGGCCAATCATGGCTGGCGCAGCCAGTTGCGCATTGACGGTGTGCCTGTGGGTCAGGCTTTGCCGGTGAGCACAGGGGCCGGTGATCTGAATTCCATCCTGATGATCATCGCCACCGATGCTCCCCTGCTGCCACACCAGTTGAACCGGATCGCCCGGCGCGCAACCCATGGACTGGCAAAGACGGGCAGTATATCGGGTAATTCCAGTGGGGATTTCGCACTGGCCTTCTCCACGGCGAATCCTGTCAGTCGTGAGGATTTCTGGCGTGGTGAAGGCTATTCCATGACCTCGCTGGAGCAGTTTCACATCCAGCCACTGTTGCAGGCTGCCAGCGAAGCGGTCGAAGAATCCATCATCAACGCCCTGTGCATGGCGGTGGACATGGATGGTGTCGACGACCGGCACGTGCCCGCACTACCACTGGAAAAGACCCGGGACATCATGCAGGTGCATGGCCGGCTGTTCACACCTCAACAGCCGGGTGATGAGACCGACAGCGATGTTTAGGACAGTTGAAACAGGCTACTGCCTCGCCATCTTTCTGGAGCAATGGGATGCACCCCCGGGGAGGTACTTTCTCTCCTACACCGCCCGGCACGGCTTCAGTGCCCTGATCGGCAATGGCGTGGTCGATGAATACCGCACGATTTCTGCCCCCCTGCTGGTCTGTCCCACAGCCTTGCTGGGAAAAATTTACGATGCCGGCATGCTGCTGGCGGACCGGCGTGATGTGGATGCCCCGCTGGACCTGGGCTGGCCACCGCTGTGCATGGGTATTGATGTTGAGCCACCGAGTCGGCAACTCAGGCTGGCCGCAAACTGGCAGGAGCAGTTTCTCGCGGTCTTGACGGGTCAGACACCCGGGGTGGTCAACAACTGGAATATCACCACCGATTCATCCCGGGCCGGATCCTATCGGATTCAGGTTATACGTTGTGGCGGGCCCGGACCACGCAAGCGGGTGACCATCATCGGCACAGATGCACCTCTGTTACCCGGCCAGCTCACGCGCATGGCAGACCGGGACGACAGTGGTCTCACATTGGCGGTGGCCAGCGGCAACCGCATAGCACGCAGCGGGGCGGATCATCCGCAGGAAATTGCTGTTGTGTCAGAGGAGATTCTCGAGCAACTGACCGAGGGGGTTGCATCGCTATTGGCGTGATGCAAGAACAATAAAAGGATCCGCCCCCTTTCTTTGCCCCCTTTCTTTGATATGGATGCCGCTGCGTTGTGGCTTTATCAAAATAATGTGGGCAGTGTGATTTCAATCGAAAAAGACAACGCCGACAAAACCCGGGATGTTATCGAGTTGTTTCCGGGCTTTAAATGGTACAGCTGTTTTCTGGATGACTGGCACGCGCCATCGGTCGATCATTTATGGGCCTACTGTCAGCAAGTGAAAGAGCTGGCCGGAACCTACAACGTCGCCACACATTGTTGGGGTGGTACGGGCAGAACCGGATGTTTTCTGGCCGCCTACCTGCTCTATGACGGACATGCCGACAGTGCCCAGGCCGCCTTGAAAATGGTTCGGGAGGATTACAACACGCATTCGGTTGAGATGATGGCCCAGTATAATGCACTCGCCAGGTTTTCTGACATTCTCGGCAATCAACCATCTCTGCCTTGTTTTGTAGACGAAGTTGAACCGTATTTCGCAGGCGGCCACTGGCATGGTGGCCACGGTGAAGATGGTATGGCGGAATTCGACCCAGGTCATGCGGGTGAGAAAGCCTTCAATGGCAGGTACCCGGACTACAAAGACATTATCGAAGGCATTATCGTGTCAGCCGACGGATGGGGTTTCACCCGGGATCCGTATCTGACCCGATATCCTGTTTCGGCGGTGCATGGTGTTTAGTTGTTATTGCCACTTTCTCGTGGTAGGCACATGTTACAGCCAAGCGGGATCAAAGTTCGCACTTCCGCAAGTGACAAACAGAATATAATGTCTATAATCAAGAGACTTCCTTGTGATTCTGATCGTTTGAATTTACCGGGGACTAAAAGGGCTTGTTCAATGCTGAGGGGTAATTCACCATGTATATTTTTCAATCTTCGTTTTTTAATCAGGATGTAATTCGATTTCGCTCACGAGTGCTGACCGGCTTGTTATATCTGAGCCTTGTTTTATCGCTTGTCAGCACAGTACAGGCCGCCGTCCCGGATTGGCCGGATTTGTACGATCCTTTCACCATGCTTGATCTGCATGTGGAACTAGATGAAACAGATTACAATGCCATCCTGGCTGACCTCACCTATGATATCGAGGTGCCGGCGTTTTTCTGGGCCGGCGATGAAGACCCCATTCTGGTTTCAATTCGACGGAAATCAGCCACCGCTTTTCCGGACAATGGTAGTCCACAAAAGGTTTCCTTCAAGATTGATATCAATGAATATCATGATGAAGATGAGTTTGGAAATGACATCTGTGACCCCGGTTCACCGGCGGGAGCTGTGTGTGTCAATAAGTGGCACAGCGTAAAGAAACTCAGCCTGGAAAATGGTGACGATGAGAATGTCCTGGCTGAAGGCTTTGCATGGTACTTGCAACGACTGGCGTCTACTGCAATGGATTACACCTCGGGTTATGCAGCCTGGGTGACCCTGACCGTGCATACCGGTGGTCAGACCATCGAAAATGGGGTGTATGTCAATGTTGCCCAGCGTGACAAGCAATTCCTGAAAAATCATGACCTGTGGGAACCTGCCGATGTCGAAACCTGGCTGGTCAAATACAGTGGTATTTATTCACCGGATTTCAAGGAAGCCCCAGAAGATTTGCAGGGTAACCCCATTGAAAGTCCAACGATGCAGTTATTGAACTTCAAGCCATTCCAGGATTGTCCAAGGAAAAGAAATAGCTGTGACGATCAACCCAACGACACAGATTTCGCGACCATACTAAACGCTGAAATCAACATGGAAAGTATGCTGACCCAGGGTGCGATGGGTGCCTATATAAACGGCAGCGACGATATGATGGCGCATGCCAAGAATTTTTATATCGTGGATTACGCCTCATCTTTCAAGCGTGAATACATACCCTGGGACCTGGATTCGACCATGGGCGGCGACGGCGGCGGTATCAGCATTTACAACCGCACCAAGGGCAACAGGGGTTCACTTTATGAGAAGCTCGTAATTGGTAATCCCACCTTTCGCGGCCAGTACAACGAAATCATGCTGGCACTGCTGGATGGAATTCTTGACAAGGACGACCTGGTTGCAGATCTGGATGCCATTTGCAGCGTCATCTGTTCGGCCGTGGACGCTGATCCCCACAATGCGCTCGGTGGATCAGCGACAGGTGAGATTGACCGGTTGAAGAGTTATGTTCTGAACCGTGACGCGGATATCCGCGCCCAGTTGCCGCCACCGCCTCCTCCGCCATTGCCGGAAACAGACTCATTGCATGTGAGCAGTATCAGCGGTTCATCAGCATCAGCTCCTAGAAACCGCTGGTCTGCCACGGCGACAATCGGGGTTCATGACTTCTTTGAAGGACTGTCCAACGGTGCCACTGTCAGTGGAAATTGGGATAACGGCAGCAGTGGCAGCTGTGTCACTTCCGGCGGGACCTGCGATGTAACACGTAACAACATCAAAGGTAAAGACACCAGCACAACGTTTACTGTCCTCAATATCAGCAAATCCGGTAAATGGTACCGGTCTGCGGACAATCATGTGGACACCAGTGTGACGATAAACAGGCCGTAGTCAGGGCCAGGGGTTTGATATGCCTGAATTAGGGCTAATCAAATGTATTGTCGAAGATAATGTCGCCGATCAGTAGCAGGCCGTGTTCCAGTTTATGGACTATGATCTGGGATTTTTTGACAATGAAAGGGGCCGGGTAGAACCCGGCCCCAATCCGTTCGCACCGGACAAAGTGATAACTAAAGTGTCCGGAATAAGGTGTAAACCATGTGACCGGAATACACCTTTTTGTATGTGGCGGAGAGAGAGGGATTGTTCAAAACCATCCTGGTTTTAACTCCTCGGGCGCTCCCACTTCGCTCCAGCGATCAATTTTGTGCACGACAAATTCTTTAATCAATTTCCGCTAAATAATGGGTGGTTGTTTGAAGGATTTTATTTCTGGAAGTGGTTCCGTGAATGCTTCCACTTCAACCAGGCAGCTGTGTGCAGTAGGGCCCTGGGCCAGTTTGGATGTGCCGATGTCACGTGTCAAAACATTGGGGTTACCGTGAATCTCCAGGCTTTCGGGGTCTGCATAATCCTGTGGTTCGTACCAGGCACCCGTGGCCAGTTCGATGACACCCGGGCGGATTGCTTCAGTTAGCTCAACACCCGCAAGACATGCGCCCCGACCATTGAAAATCCGTACTACGTCACCCGTGCTGATGCCACGCTTGCCTGCATCGAGGGGGTTCATACGCATCGCTTCACGGTCATTGATTTTTGCGTTGCGACTGGTCACGCCATGGTCATACTGACTGTGCAGACGGGTTCTGGGTTGGTTGGAAATCAGGTGTAGCGGGAATCGCTCACTGCGCGCACTGCCGATGAATTCATCCTTGTCAAACCACATCGGATGACCCTGGCAGTCGTCGTAGCCAAATCCTTCCACGGTTGAGGAGAATATTTCGATTTTCCCTGATGGTGTTGCCAGCGGGTGGGTTTTTGGGTCTTCGCGAAATTTTTCCAGTGGAAACTGTATTTCCGGAACATGCTGCTCGACAGAAAACTGCTGGTCTGACCAGAATTCTTCAAACCCGGGCATTGAAATACCTTTTTCACGCGCATTGTCCACTGTCGTCTCGTAAAGATACCTGACCCATTCCATTTCATTGCGGCCTTCGGTGAACTGCTGTGCAAACCCCAGTTGTTCGGCTATGCCGGTCAGTATTTCAAAATCACTTCGTGAAAGGGCATATGGTTCGACCACTTTCTTCATGGGTGAAAACCAGTGATCGTAACTGCTGCCACCGAGGTCATTACGCTCCATCATGGTGGTGCAGGGAAAGACGATATCTGCCTGCCTTGCTGTGGAAGTCCAAACCTGCTCGTTAACTATTATGGTATCCGGTTGTTTCCATGCCTCCCGCAAACGGTTCAGGTCCTGGTGGTGGTGGAACGGGTTGCCACCAGCCCAGTACACAAGCCTGATGTGGGGGTAGGTCACGCGCTTACCGTTAAAGTCGATGCGCTCACCGGGATTGAGCAACATGTCGGCAATTCTTGCTACCGGGATGTAATCTGCTACTGGGTTGGATCCCCGGGAAAAACTGGCGGTCTTGAAGGTTGGCAACCTGCGCCCGAGAAAACCCATATTATGGATACAGCCATAACCATAGGCCACACCACCGCCGGGTTGTCCCATGTGCCCCAGCATTGCGCCCAGAACGGTGATCATCCAATAGGGCTGTTCACCGTGTTGCTGTCGCTGTAATGACCAACTGATGCCCACCACACTGCGCTCAGCGGCAAGATCACGGGCCATTTGGCGAATTTCCCGAGCCGGTATGTCGGAAAGGGATTCTGCCCACACTGCATCTTTGGGCTGACCGTCACTGTGCCCCATCAGATAAGGAAGAAATCGTTCCAGACCCACCGTGTATTTATCCAGAAACTGCTGGTCCTGCAGGCCCTCGGCAATCAATGTATGTGCCAGACCCAACATGATGGCAACATCAGAATTCGGTCGACAGGCCCACCACTCGGGCTCAATAAAACACCCTTCATGATCTGTGCCGACATCATCCCTGACCGGACTGACACAAACCATCCGTACTCCGGCCTCGCGCATTGACAGCAACTGACTGCGCGCTGTGTGAACGCCCAGACCACCCGCATTGACCTGGGTATTCTTCATCGCTGCACCACCAAACAACAGCATTGTCCGCGTGTTTTTTATTATGTCGATGGATGTAGGCGCATGAAATACAAGCTGCATAAAAGAAACGCCCAAAACGTGCGGAATAATGGTTTCTGCTGCTGCCGTAGAATATGAAGTCACAGAGCGTGTATAACCACCAAACTGGTTCAGGAACCGGTGTAACTGACTCTGGGAATGATGAAAACGGCCCGCACTGGCCCAGCCATAAGAGCCGCCATAAATTGACTGGTTACCAAACTGATCCTTGACTCTTTGCAATGCACCAGCTGCGAGTTCAGACGCTTTTTGCCACGACACCGGTACAAACGGTTCAATCCCCCGCTGACTCGAATCACCATTCCACTCATCCTTCAGGTACCCGGCACGCACCATCGGCTGTGGAATGCGCACACCCTTATCCAGCGAATCAAGTAACGACTGCCCGATGGGTGTCGGTTCCGAATCCTCGGCATAGGGATGGATAGCCGTAATCCCGGTCCTGTCAGCCTCAACCAGGTAGTTACCCCAGTGGGTGCAGGTCGGCGAAAGCTTCGATTGCTTAGCTGAATCAGTCATTGACGAATTTTAACCATTTGAATTGCAATGTTTATTCCACTGAGGGTAAACAGCCATGGAAGCCTGATATCGGTAACGGTTCAGGATCGGCAATGCCCCGTGCAGCAAAAGCGGGCCAAAGGACTACCTGTATTGGATATGATGTTGATCACCACAGATCAATATTATCCTCAATGCTCACTGCCAACGGACGTCTCGCCAGTTTGGCGACTTCAGATGTGGGCACGATGAATTCCCAAAGCGTATCTGGCATTCGGGTACCCGCCGTACGACGTCTCCGACTGTCAAAATCGTCACTTGTGGTGTCGGTGAGTAAATCCTTGACTTGCTCATCACTCAGATCCAATACAGGCACCAGTTTGTTCAGTACCTCCTCAGTAAAAATCTGTTTTGCACTGGCAACCGATACGCTGCGGACACCTTCATCGTGTAACAAATCAGACCCATCATCACCAAACCAGGCCATAATCAACGGCAGGCGAGAGGGCAGGGCCGCCTTCATTTGTTCCAGTTCCTCCTTATCGAGCGTTTTCAGCCACCCGTCAACACTCAATTTGTGAAAATAGGTTTCTTTACCGCAGTGCTTGACCAGGTTGGCCAGAGCGGCGATGTTGCCATCCTTGAAAGTGGCAAAGAACCGCCACAGGGCAGTCTCTGCCAGAAACGCGCTCAGGATGAAATCGCCACGGTTTTGCGGTGGTTTATCGAGCATTTCCATATTGTGAATGCGGTCTGAATCACGACCGAACTCCAGTTGCTTGTCTGCCAATTCCAACTCTTCTTCCATCCATCGAAATAGCGCCCGTGTATGACCCAGTTCATCCTGCGACATTCCGGCATAAGCTGTGGCATCTGTCAGAGTGCGGCAGTTCAGCATCACCTTGATGTACCAGTGACCAAGTGTCCACTTAGTGTCGGCCAGGCACAACAGTTCGCTGACAAGAGCTTTTTTTGTATTGCTGTCCAGATTCATTTCAAACTCCACAGAAACGCAATTCTTGCGCTTCATAATGATTATTCAGGTAACCGGTTGTCCCATTTCATCCAGCCGAAAACGTTCTCGCAGGCATCGCAGTGAAACAGGATCTCAGAGACGGTACCGCCAAACGGGCTGACCACGTGATTGTTATCTGACTGACACCAGGGGCAGTTGACCTTTTCGTCAAACTCCTCGGCGTAAACTTTCTGCTCGCCCGCTGATACGGAAGTTTGAGGGATCTTTGTGGCAGCGTTCATCAGGCGTACCCCAATACATGGTCGCCTTGTTCACCGATGCATCGTATGAATGCCGAGGCGGGCGCCACACACATCTCGACCCAGGGTCTCTCGGAGTAAGTCAACCCGGCCTGGGCTGCGGCCAATTCGCGGTTCGGCGCAAACACGCAGCCGACATGTGCCAACTGGCCGTCGAGCTTCTCGCGGGCGAAGACCTCATAATTTTCATAACCATCTGTATTGGCAACCTTGCTCATATTTTCCTTCCAGGCCAAACCTGTTTAAATTACATAACCGTGAACGGCAGCTCTTTGGCGTGCGGACTCGGCCATATCGGTTTTTTGCCAGTCCTCGTTCCAGTCGACCTTGACCTTCACGGAGTTGACGCCTTCTACGGCAGCCGCGCTTTTACATACATCTGCCTTGATCAACTCATAAGCTGGGCAGCCGATACAGGGAAAAACCAGGCCAACTTCGACATCACCTTCGGCGGCCACATCGATACGGCGCAACATTCCCATATCGGCAAGATTCACGCCCATATGCGGGTCCATCACTGTTTTCAGGGATTCTTCAACACGATCGCGTATGTTCACCACAACAGCTCACCCCACTCTTCACGTTGCAGGCGTTCGTAGGCAGAAGGGCGCATTGGTCCACCGGATTTCCAGTATCTGATCATATCGTCCCAGCCGACAACTTCCCGGTTCCACTCGTGTGTTTCATTGTTGGCATTCATGGGTACCGGATGATCATCGTTTATCCTCCAGGTACTTGTTTCTTCATCGAAATATGCAGGGAATTTCGCGCCTTTCAGACGATTCAGCCATTTACAGGCATTTTGCAACCATTTGCCACGCATCGTATCGTTGGACCATTTTCGTACCTGGTAGGTGATCTGATCGTTCATGCTTTTCATATTGTCCGGACGGCCATACCACTGAATACCCCACGGGAATATCCAGTCAATCGCGTCTTGTACTGCCTGACGGGTCTCTTCTGAATGGTTCCAGTAATACTCGGTCCAATATGCACCGTGACGGAAGTGGAAAGCTTCTTCAAAATTTACTTTCTTCAAAGCACGTCGATAGGGCGCAAAACTGCAGTGCAGTTCGATGTCCCAGGTGGTGTAGCGACCTGAGCGGTCCAACAGCGATTGGGCGACCACAAATTCGATATAGCTGCGAACCGGAAATTCCATGATAGGAAAGGATATGTAGCGTAACGGGTCCTCGTTGAAAGCTTTTTCCTGCATCGAAACACCGAATCGCTCCAGTAACATGCCTTGTTGATGTGCGTGTCCAACTTCATCCTGAATACTGGCTGAGATTGCGATCTTGGCGCCGAGGTCCGGAGCCTTGTCATAACCGGTATGAGCCCAGGTCAGTACCGTGACTTCACCTTGCGCAGCTATGGTCAGTGTTTTTTCAAGCACCGCCCGATAGCGGGGTGTCAGATCTGACATTTCTTCAATCAGTTCACCGGCATGAATGCGTTCAAGTAATGCACGCTCTTCTTCGGGAAGATTGTCAGGCAGGTCCATTTGAACCTCACTTTTTTCAGTTGCCATCGGGCACATGTCCTTTCTGTATTCCGGATTAAATAATTTACATACTGACTATATGGTATGTTTTTATGAAAAACCACGTCAATATAAAATTTTGCCTGTGTTGAATAATGAATTGCCAGTAAATGCAGGTTCAGATATCGGTGTTGTTGAGGCCACCAAGAACCAAAGCTCTGGCTTGCCGGGCCAGGGCCGGTCCGTCAATTTCTTGACCCCAGCGATACCACTGCAACAGGAGTCCATCGATAAGTGCCACGAGTGAAACCGCTACCGTACGTGGGTCGGGTTCAGGATTGAACACACCGTTTGCCTGGCCTGATTTGACGATTTGTTCCAGTTCAGCATGCAGACGCTGGTAAATCTTGTGTACATATTTCTCAGTCTGATTACCAAAACCGAAAAACTCCAGTGAAACCAGCACCGGAAGCAACATCAGTTCCTTGTTCTCGGCACCGGCCCTGGCTACCCAATTGACAAACATGATGAGCTGACTGCGCGGATCGGTGTGCGCTGCATGAATTTTTATGAAGACCGGCTCAAACAGGGTCGTTTCGGATCGGTCCAGCAGTGCTATCAACAGCGCCTGCTTGTCCTTGAAATAGTGATAAACTGATCCCTTGGTGAGACCTGCTCTGGTAGCAATGTCGGTAATACTGGTGCCGGCGTAACCTTTGTGAACAAACAATTCCAACGCCGCTTCGAGTACCGCCTCGGTACTTTTCTCACGTCTTAGCTGGTTACTTCGCCTTTTCATGTCATTGTGTATTCCCAGAAGGCAAAACCTTAAGTAAATTACCCGCTTCTATACAATCTACTGACCAGTCGGTATATATTCAACCGGCATTCTAACCTGAACAGTTAAAGGAATATCATTTTGAGCGCAAAAATTATTATCGATGGAGTGCAGGGCTTCCGGGCTTTGGAAGGAAAGCACTTATTCACATCCGAGCCTTTCCTGATCAGCAAGGAGCGAATCCAGGAATTTTGCCGTTCTGTCGATAACGATGAATGGATCCACTGGGATGAGGATCGGTGCCGAAACTCACAGCTTGGGGCTATAATTATGCCGGCATTCATGGGTCCGGCACTGGCTTCAAAAGTTTACTTCGACCATGTGGAATTCAATAATCTGAATGGACTGTTCCAGGGAACTGACCGGATCAGGTTGCTCAAGCCAATAAAAGCCGGCGATGAGTTGGTGCAACATTGGCGGATAGAACGTGTTGAGGATCGAGATCAGGGTATTGCAGTATTCTACGACGTAATTTGGCAGGTAGCCGGCCACGATCAACCAGCCGGTGTGGCCACGTATATCGTCAGATACTGGTAAGTTCAAGGTAAATCAATGACTTTTCACTTAGAACGACCCGTGTTGTTTGGAGAGTGTGACCCGGCCGGGATTATGTATACACCCAGCATTGCCGACTGGCTGGTAGAATCCACACTGGCATTTTTGTCCCATAAATTAGGGACCCCGGTTGAGCGCTACATGTACGGTCTCGAGTTATCCCTGCCCGCCCGTGCTCTGAACATGGAATTTCTCAAATCCATGACCTGGGACGAGGTTATCCATATTGAAATTTCGTTAAAAAAATTGGGTTTCCGCTCGCTGAAAGTGTCTGTAACCGGTAAAAATTCCTCGGGAGACAAGACATTCACCGGCCACCTGACTATGGTTAGCATGTCACCTGCCGAAGGCCACGCGGTTGCGATTCCGCCGGAACTGAGGCTGGCTCTCGAACAGAAAGGAAAAAGCTTGTGAGTATCGAAACTACACAGGACCTCAGAAAATTCGGCTTCAGCGAAGACCACCAGTCGGTCTACGACATGATCTGGCGCTACGCCAGGGAGGAGCTATACCCCCTCCTCGAGCGCATGGATCAGGAGGACTGGTTTCCGGAAGAAAAATTGCGTTCACTTCATGAAGTTGGTCTGCTGGGCATAACCATTCCTGAGCAATACGGCGGTATGGGTATGGATCTTATCACCCAGTGTGTTGCCGCCGAAGCCATGGCCTACTGGAACCACTGTTTCGCAATATCATGGTTGGGTAGCGAAAATGTCTGTGCACATAATATTGTGCGTAATGCCTCTGAAGAAATAAAACAGCGGTTTTTACCCAGGTTATGCAGCGGTGAGGCCATCGGAGCACTTGGATGTACCGAACCAGGTGCGGGTTCCGACATTATTGGCAGCATGCGCACCACCGCCGTTCGCAATGGTGACGAATACATACTCAATGGCCGTAAAATGTTTATTACCAACGGCAGTGTTGCGGACATGATTCTCACCTATGCCCGCACGGATCCGGAAGCAGGTGCCAGGGGTATCTCTGCAATTTTGGTGGAAAAGGGTATGCCGGGTTTTAGCGTCGCCCAGAAACTGGACAAGATGGGTTGGCGTGGCAGCCCAACGGTGGAGTTGGTGTTCGATGACTGCCGGGTACCTGCCGCGAATATCGTGGGCGAGGAAAACGCCGGAATTGGCGTGATTATGAGTGGATTGAATATTGAGCGTGTTCTGATGTGCTTTTTCTCATTGGGTATAGCCCAACGGGCTCTGGACCTGTCGGTTGACTATGCCCGTCAGCGCAAACAATTTGGTAAGGCCATCGGTGAATTCCAGTTAATCCAGGGCTTGCTTGCCGATATGTACACCGACGTGGAAACAATGCGTGCCTTCGCCTACCAGATGGGAAAAGAGGTTGCAGATCTTGAAATCGGCGGTGGTGGTCGTGGAGAAATTCACAAACGTTCAGCCGCAGTCACTCTGAATAATGGGCGGGCGCTCAACCGCGTACTGGACAATGGTGTCCAGATTCATGGCGGCATGGGGTTTATGCGTGAATCTGAGATCAACAAGCTCTATCGCGGTGGTAAAGTATTGGAAATTGCACCCGGATCTACCCAGATCAGGCAGATCATTATAGGTCAGGAACTGACGAAGTAGGCAGCGCCATGACCGAACAAAAAATACCGCGCAAGTTACGTAAGTGCCACAACATTGCTGACCTGCGAAAGCTGGCGAAAAAAAGCCTGCCCTTCCCGATCTTCGATCATGTGGATGGTGGCTGTGATGACGAAGTGACGCTGTCAGATAATACCGAGGTATTCGGTAACTACTCTCTCATTCCCCGTTATTGCAGTGGTGTCGAAAATGTGGACGCGTCCACTACCGTATTGGGCTCAAAAATCGAATGGCCTTATTTTGCCGGCCCTGCCGGTGGGTTAAAGTATTTGCATCGAGATGGTGAGATCGGTGTAGCCAGGGCGGCTCACAAGTCCGGTACCGCCTTTGCCATGTCTGGCTGGACCACGACCAAACCTGAGGACGTGGTTGCGGCTACCCATGGACCCCGTTTTTTCCAGCTTCAGCCTTGCCGCTCGCGTGAAGTCATGGCGGAAATGATCCAGTTGGCGAAAGATGAAGGGTTTAATGCCTTGATCATCACGGTGGACAATCCCATTCATGGCAACCGCGAACGTGATGCCCGAAGTGGTTTCGGTGTTCCTGCCAATTTCACCGCGAAGGCAATGCTGTCAATCATCTGTAAACCTCGCTGGGCCTTGAGCATGTTGCCAATGCCGGGTTTTGGACTGTATGACAAATGGCTGACTGACCCGGATAGAGACATGACCTGGCTGGCCCACCAGTTGATCACCAATATTACCTGGGAGGACATCGCCTGGATACGCTCACAATGGGAGGGCCCATTTGCGGTCAAAGGTCTCGTAAATGTAGAAGACGCTCGTGAAGCAGTCGATGCCGGTGCCAGTGCCGTTATTCTCTCCAACCAGGGCGCACGTCACTTTGACACCGCCCCTGCTGCACTTGAAATGCTGCCTGAATTTGTCGATGCGATTGGTGACCGGGCCGAGGTCATTTTCGACAGCGGCATCCGGCGTGGCACAGATATTCTCAAAGCCATGGCACTTGGTGCCACCGCTGTAACGGGTGCACGATTGTATTGTTACGGGCTGGCAGCCGGGGGACAGGCAGGTGTCGAGCGTGCGCTCAATCTGCTTCGTGCGGAGGTGGAAAGGGATATGGTTTTTCTGGGTGCCAGAACCTTGGCGGAAGTTACCCCTAATAGCATCCGCAAAAGGACAATGCCAATTTAGAAGGCGGCAACGCCGAGTAATATTCTGCCAATGATGAGCTTCTGCATTTCCGCCGTACCTTCGGTTACCGTGAGTATCGGCGCGATTCTGTACAGATCCTGCACCGGGAATTCCAGCGTTATGCCGTTACCGCCATGGATGGCCAAAGCGTGGCGTGTCACTTCGACGGCTGCCTCGGTCGCAAACAGTTTGGCCTGTGCAGCCTGCAAATCACTGCGCAATCCCCTGTGAACATGATCCAGCGCCTTGTATAAAAGCAAACGGGAGGCTTCGATCCTGATCGACATGTCCGCAATACGTGCCTGGATTAACTGATTGGCAGCTATTACCTTACCGAATTGCTTGCGCTCTTGCGCGTAGCTGATGGATTCATTCAGGGCACATTGTGCGACAGCGACAGCCATCAGTCCGACCAGTGGTCTAGAACCCTGTAACAGGGTCAACATGGTTTTCAATCCTTGCCCCGGTGGTGCAATCATACGTTCAGCCGGTACCCGGACCTGGTCAAAAAACACCTGTGCGGTGGATTGGCCGTTAAGACCCATTTTTTCAATGTTGGCCGACGTATAGCCCATATCACGATCCACGACAAACAGGGCCAGTCCACTGGCGGCCCCGTTTTCTCCTTTTGATACAACGACTATGAAGTCAGAATAATGACCATTGGAAATCCAGCATTTTTCACCGCTAATCAACCAGTCTTCACCATCTTGTTTCGCGTGGGTTTTTATTTCACTTATATTGGAACCGACATCCGGCTCGCTGATACCGATACAGCCAATCAAATCGCCTTCCAGCAAGGGCGCCAGGTGTGAATCGCGAATTTGCGTGGGGGCATTTGCCAACAGCATACCCACCTCCATCTGGATCAGGATCATCACCGAGATGTCGGGCGATACCATGGCCAATTGCTCAAACAGCAGACCGATGGTTACTTCGTCGAACCCATATCCTCCGAACTTTTCAGCGACCAGTCCATTGCCCATACCATAAGGCAGCAACAGTTTAAGAGCCTTCTGCATGGCCTTTTTGGGGATTTTTTCACCGCGATATTGATCAACGATGGGTTTTATCTCGGCCTGCAGAAAACGCGCAAATGAGTCAACCGCGATATCCTGCTCTTCCGTCAGTGAAAAATTCATCCGTTACTCCGCAAAAAATGAGATTTATTCTGCCAGCGTGTTTTTGAAGACTTTACCGTCTTTCATAATCAACAACAGGTTGGCACCCGGATCACTCAGCAGGGAAATATCATCAAGTGGGTTGCCATTGACGATCAACATATCAGCCATGGCACCTTTTTCAATCACCCCAAGTTTTCCGGGATAGGGGTTACGTTTACCAGACAACTCGATCAGTTCCGCACTGTTACGCGTCGCATGCTGGAGTACTTCTGAGTTGGAAAACCGTTGCGCCCGGGCCTCGAACTCCCTGCTTTGCAAGGATGCAGCAAGGGCGTCAGGGCCAAAGGAATCTGATGAGAAGGTAATTTTAATACCGTGTTTTTTGACCAGATTCACCATGTCATGTGAAGCATTGATTACTTCGCGGGCCTTGTCCAGTTGGGCATCGGTCAGAAAATCCATCTCCAGGGTAATATCGAGGATGGCAAATTGGGTGGAAAGAAAAGCGCCGTTTTTGGCCATCATTATTGCGCCTTCCTCGTTCATCATGAAGCCGTGATCAACACTCATCACTCCGGCTTCAAGCGCTCGCACGATTGAAGGTCCGTTATGGAGATGTGATGCCACATAAGTTCCCCAGTCACTTGCTGCCTGAACCGCAGCCTTCATTTCCTCGGGGGTGTACTGTATGGAGTCGATTGGGTCGTAGACCGACCCAACACCACCACTGCCCATAACTTTTATTTGTGTTGCGCCATTTTTGAAATTTTCCCGTACTGCAGCCAGGACCGCTGGTACACCGTCAGCCAGTTGGTAATAACCCAAATTCTGGGCGTAGGTTGGTGCACCCCCAAACTGTGGATTTGCATCAGTCGGCCTGCGAAAATCACCATGACCGGAGGTTTGGGTGACAAACGCTCCGGATGGAAATACGCGCGGTCCATCAACCAGTCCTTCCTCAATGGCTCGTCTCAATCCGAATACCGGACCACCCAAATCCCGGACCGTAGTGAATCCACGCAATAACATATCGCGGCTGCGCCTGGACATTCTGTGGGGAACATAATCCCAGGGCAGATCACCCATCTCCTGTGTGCCGCCTGTAATCGACATATGTACGTGTGTATCGATCAAGCCCGGCAGCAGTACATTCCCACCACCATTGATTTCACGGTCAAATGCGCCCGCCGGCCTTGATTGTAAAACCCCGGCAACCCGGTTTCCTTCCACCAGTACATAGACGTCTGCCACCAATGTTCCGGAGCGACTGTCAAACAGGTCGATGTTGCTGACAAGAACTTTGTCCTGGGCGAAAACCACCAGCGGCAGAATTGCCAGCATGAAAAGGGATGGCCTGATTATTTTATACATTAGCCTTCAATCTCCGTTAGCGTGAGGGGAAATTTGACCTGCTGAACAGGTAGTTTCTGCCTGTATTTACAACTGTAATAGGTGCGCACCGCAAGCTCAATTTGACACAGAATATTGGCTCGGGCGTTGGGCACATCAAGCGAAATCACCTGCAAGCATTTCGCAAACAGCATAAAAATCTTCTCAAAGCATTTCGCTCAGACCAGGTTCTTGCCGACGCTGCCTGAAGCAATCGACACCCCAGTATACGACTACTCCGGCATCAGGCTGTTGACACGTTCCAGGGCGTCGATATATTCCTCCATCAGACGATGAATCGCTGATCGACAGGATTCTACTTCATTGATTTGACCAATGACCTGGCCTACCGGACTCATGGCAACCTGCTGTGCGTCCCCGGCACCGGCATACATTAAGGTACGGCGCATGGCGTCATTGGACACCAGGAATTGCTGTGGGGCACCCATCGGCTCCGGATTGTCTTTGGCGTCCCAGGCGTCTGACCAGGCATTGCGGATCACCCGACCTGGCTTGCCGGTCCATGAGCGTGTGCGCACGGTACCTTCGGATGTGCAATTCAGATAGGATTCCGTGATCGCAGGAGGTTCAGCGGATTCTTCGACCGTGACCCACAAGGTGCCGGTCCAGACCCCGGCTGCACCCATGGCCATGGCGGCCAGCATCTGGCGGCCATTACCTACACCACCACCACACAGAACTGGTATTGGTGCCACTGCATCTACAACCTGTGGCCACAAAACCACGCTGCCGATTTCACCGCAATGGCCACCACCTTCACCACCAACGGCAATGATAAAATCCAGACCGGCGTCCCGGTGAGCTATCGCCTGTTTGACTTTGCCACACAGTGCGCCCACCAACATATGGTTTTCGTGGGCCAGGTCAACGATATCTGCTGGAGGAGTACCAAGTGCATTCGCCAGCAACTTGCAGTTGGGCCGACCCACACCCTCGAGGAACAGTGGCAGAGCCGTAGCGTAGGTGGCACCCGGCAGTGCCGGTCTTTCTGTCTCTTCGGCTGGAAGCTCGGGCACCTTGTGATCAGCAACCAGTTTTCTTGCAAATTCGAGATGCTCCGCCGGGATTGTCTCCCACAGTCGTTTTTCCAATTTGACCGGATCGGTCTCGTCCATGCCCTCATATTTCTGCGGAATGACCAGATCAATGCCATAAGGCGCGTCACCAATATGTGCATCTATCCAGTCCAGTTCCACTCGAAACTCGTCCGGTGTAAACCAGCCAGCCCCAAGCACACCGAGACCACCGGCTTTACTGACCTCGACGACTACATCGCGGCAATGTGAGAAGGCAAAGATGGGAACATCGATTCCCAGTTGATCGCAGATATTTGTATACATTCTGGACTTCCCTGTTTTGGAGCCGGGACTTCTATAGATTATTCAGCGCTTTCGCAGATGCTCCCCACTGTTCCAATACCCCTTTAATGTCAGTTCTCGCAGGTCCGGCTGCACTGCGAATTTCAGATTGAGTGCGTGAAAACCTCGGTGCCGGCGCCGCTTGTTTTATGCCTTCAACGGTAACAAATGTATTACGGGCTGTGTTATGCGGGTGCCGCATGGATTCTCGCATTCCCAGAACCGGTGCAAAGCAGGTATCCGTTCCCTCCAGAATATCGCACCACTCGTCCCGGGTACGGGTTTTGAACACTTCCTCAAAACGACGTTGCATTCCATTCCATTCTTGTTGGTTGTACTGATCGGCAGGGTCAATTTCTTCCAGTCCCAATTCTTTCAGTAATATTTTGAAAAACTTGTTCTCGATGGGAGCAATGACGATATGCTTGTCATCACTGGTGCGGTAGGCACGGGCAAATGGCGCACCACCGTCCAGGACATTGCTACCCCTCTCTTCCCTCCAAATTCCGGCGGCAAGAAAGCCGTGCGCCATGGTCATAAGTGAGGCAGCGCCATCCACCATCGCCGCGTCAACGACCTGTCCTTTACCCGACTTCCCGGCTTCCAGAAGCGCAGCGAGCATACCCATCGCCAGGAAAACACCGCCACCACCCATATCCCCGATCAGGTTCAATGGATAAACCGGGTCTCCGCCTTTTTCACCAATGGCGGAATAAACCCCGGTCAGGGCAATGTAATTCGGATCATGACCCGCGGAATCCGCCAGCGGGCCATCCTGGCCCCAACCGGTCATACAGCCATAGACCAGTTTCGGATTACGATCCATACATTGATCAGGACCAAGGCCAAGACGCTCCATGGTTCCTGGGCGGAACCCTTCAAAGATGGCATCTGCGTCTTCACATAAATCCAGAACCAGATCGACACCTTCGCTTGTTTTTAAATCCACACCGATGATCGGCCGACTGCGGTTGAGAATGTCAAAGCGGGGGTCCATGTTCAAAACGGGGTCGTCGGCAAAAGGTCGCTCTATACGAACAAGGGACGCTCCCATATCAGCCAGCAGCATACCGGCCAATTGACCAGGCCCGATACCAGCGATTTCAATGATCTTAATTCCTTTAAGTGGGCCCATTTGGCATATTTCCGTGAATGTCTGTGTGTAGTCTAAAACCAGGATTCGTGAGGGGTTGGTCTAAATAAGTAATTCAATACTCTCTAAAGGTAAGAATACATTTTCAACTGCCAACATACGGATGGCGGAGTCATTTAGAGGCGAGTGGTTCTTCACCGGTGACCCGGCATTCCGGATGAGGATGTTCATTTCTGGTTCTCAAACCGTTCGGAAATACCTGTCCCGGCACCATTCAAATTTCAGTGCTGGATTGGATGTCCTGGAGATAACCAAAAACAATGCGTGGCTAAAATTCGTCGAGTGAAGAAATCTGACAAAGAATGGGGGTGAATCAGGTGGTCTGTTCACGGCCCATAAAACTTTCCCGGTACTTGCTTGGCGACGATCCTGTCCAGCGCTGGAATGCGCGCGAGAAATTACTGCAATCGGAAAATCCGAGCAGGTATGCTACCTCAGATATCGAAACATTGTCCTGTCTCATGTACTGCTCTGCGAGTTCATTTCGCGTTTGATCCAATAATTGCTGGTAGTTGACCCCTTCTTTTTCAAGCTTGTTATGCAGAGTTCGTACGCTCATGAAAAGCGCACTGGCTACCTTGGTCTTGCTGCAATCACCGGATGGTAATAACTCGATTAACTTTGCGTGCACCTGGGCCGGGATATTGGCGCGATCCATGCGTGCCAGGAACGCTACTACCACTTGGTCATTCTGACGTGCCAACTCCGCGTTCGCTGCCGGTAGCTGTTTATCGAGATCGGCATGGGATACCCAAACTGCATTTTTTTCTGCGTTGAATTCGAGATGGTTACCAAAATACTGACGGTACAAGGCGCTCATGCCCTTTGAGGGCGCGTACAGCAACTCTACTTTTAACGGTTGATAATCCGGTCGGTACATGAATCGTATATATTTGATTACCAGTGCCAGATTGGCATCACGCATGATGCGTTCAGCCTGAGGGTACTTGTCTCCCGGACCAAAAAACCGGTATTCAAGCAAGGCACCTTTGGGGTCGTCCCGGACTTGCATGGTAGCGTGGGTGGTTATACAGGCGTAAAACCGTTCCCATCGCATCAGGTAGGAACAAAGCGTGCTACTGGATAAAAGTCCAAGTCCAAAAGCGTGGTAAGAGGTAGGATGGATAAAGTCGCTGGACTTGAGGCCGAAACCGGGATCCCCGCATTGTTCATATGCGATCTGCAAAAACTTACAAAAGGAATCCGACTCGATACGGTTACCGACAACATTGAAAACCGAGGCATCCAGCCCTGCCTCAGCAAGAATTTCATCGGGATCGACTCCATATTGTCTGATCATTTGGTAAACTGATAAGGCTCCGGATGCGAAACTGGATGTTTGTTCGAAGTCAATTGCCATGTAACACCAATAGCCTTTTTTTTATTGCCCAAAAAAGGGGCCTGCATCTCTGCTATAAGTATAAGTGCTAATAGAGTTTTGGTGTCAAGCAGGCGGCATAAAGAGTAATGTTTCAGCTTTGTGGCAGCTCAATGATGGCTTCACAACCAGCGGTCAAGCCTTTTTCAGTATGTGCAGTGAGCATCAGTTCGACTCGACCGGATTCTGCTTGAACACTTATGACTTCACCCCCAAAGTTAACCGTGTCACCTACGACATTAAACGCCATCATCTTCATGGGTCCCAGTTTGCATATACAACCAGTGCTGCCCATCCATTCACGCATTAAGCGTTCAAACATCCCCATAAGGAAGAAAGTATTGGCATAGGTATCCGATGCTCCGGTTTTCTGTGCGACTTCGCGGTCGTGATGAATCAGGGACAGATCCCGATTGGCGCCGGCCTCCATTACCAGGCGTTGCAGGGTGATGGGCATCGCGATTGTATGCAGTACATCTCCTGGCGAGATATCGGTAATCGACCGATTTCTATTGTTGCCCGTCATTTTCTTTCTTGTCCGGTGGGTTGAAACGGAAAATGACCAATTTTGCAATTGCCACGATTTCACTACGTTGATTGCGGTAGGTGTCTTCCTGGGTCAGAAATGCACCTTTCCCGACACTAAGTGATTTACGTGTTATATCCGTCAGTTTGTGACTGCAACTCAGTCGGTCACCGATCAACATCGGTTCAAAAAACTCGATCTCGACACTGGTTGCGAAGCTCAATGAGCAGGGTGCGGGTACATCAAAGATCACGGGTATGGGAATTTGACAGGGCTCATCACCGAACTTGAAGGACTCATCCCCCGGCTGCCAATAAGGGGGAATACCATAAGTAAATGCCATTGTAGCGGGGGCTACAACTCCTTTGTAACCCGCTGCTTTGGCTGCCTGAGCATCGGTATGGATGGGGCTGTCAAATTCTTTTGGTTCCAGCCAGCGGCGTATACTACCCATCTCAACCGCATCTGCACCATGGGAAATCTTGATAACTTTACCCAGGAAGGCCTGGGTATCCTCCCATGTACCGATTTTACCCCACCCGGTCATCAGTTCTGGATTGGCGTGAAGTAAGGCAGGGTAATTTCATCCGTGACATCTTTGAATATCACCTGGACCTGCATCCCAATCTCCACGTTTTTTGGATCACAGTCTATTATATTGGTCTGCATGCGGATGCCTTCGGGTAAATCCACCCAGGCCAATACTATGGGCAAGTCTTCAGCAAATATTTCCTCAACACCCTCATAGGTGATCGAAAAAGCATAAATGATCGCTTTACCGCTGGATTCGACCCAGTCCAGATTCTTCGACCAGCACTCCGGACACTCACGTCGAGGATAAAAAATATGGGAATCACAGTCGTTACAATGTTGTACCAGCAACTTGCGGTTTTTTGTTCCTTCCCAGAAAGTTTCAGAATACGGTTGGATTTCAGGTAACGGCTTTTTGTACTGATTCATTTTGGCAGCCTCCCGAAAACAGTGGTGCAGGTATTCATAACTGAGCCGCCTGAAGTGGTGATAATCGTATGCTCGCAGCCCTCGACCTGGCGCTCACCGGCCTCGCCACGTAACTGGTTGACGGTATCGATATAGAATGCCATGGAAACGCCAGAACCGGTGTGGCCACGCCCGGTCGCATCACCCATGGTAGTGCAGGGTGTATCACCACCGGGACCACAACGGCCATCAGCCCACATACGGGCCCCTTCACCTTCTTCGCAGACACCGTACCCTTCCAACCCAGAGGCCTGGGTGAAAGGGTAAGCACCATAAATCTGCCGCAGGTCCATGTCATGAATGGACAGACCCGCAGCTTCCAGGGCATCCTGGCTGGATTCACGGTAAGCCTTTCTGAAAAAAACATCTTTGCGCAACACTGGGGTAGCACCAGTAAAGCGCACGCCATGTCCAAGTTGGAACGCTGCGCGGGCCTGCATTTCTATCGCTAATGCATGCGAGGTCACCACCAACGCACCGCCTCCATCGGCAAGGAAATTGCACTCCTTGGCATGCAGTGGTGTCGAGATCATACGTGAGTTCAGAACATCATCCAGCGTCACCGGTTTACCGTGGAATATGGACATTGGATCCATAGCTGCCCAGGCCCGCAAACCGACGGTTATGGCCGCCATTTCCTCTGCTGTAGTGTTGGTTTCATACATATAACGGCTGGTGATCAGTCCCATGGCACCATTAAATGTCACGCCATAAGGATATTCCCATTGCTTATCCAGGGGAGCAGTGGCAAAGAAGTTTATCAGGTCCTGCACCGGAATATCCGACTGTACCGTTGTGTGCGGAATCAATACAAAATCAGCAAGATCATTATCGATGAAATACTTGGCCAGACGTAGGCAGTTGGTGGTCGAAGTACCACCTGCATTGGCTACGCAGATATCGCGGCAACCGTGTAATCCCAGGATTTCCGGAATCTTTCCCAAAGCCATGTCAAGCCCGATTTGGGCCTGTGCCATCGGGTTGACTGAAATAACCGCACCGATATCGTTTTTATCAATTCCCGCATCACGGATCGCGCCAATGCATACATCCAGAAGGATGTCCCAGCGCTTTCTTTGCGGGTCGCGCTTTGTGGGTACCTCGGCAACGCCAATTATGGCCAATCCTTTACTCATTGTTCAATGGCTCCAAAAATCCCGGTTCATATACAGAGAGAACACAATTCTAGTATTGAATGAATCAGAAGGGATGTCTTTTAAGGCACTTTTGCCATGAAACTAGGCGGCATTGGTGTGTTTAACCCGAAAGGATTGCCATTCGGGTTCGCCGCGCAAGCGCAGGCTCATTGGAGATTCGCTCCGCGCGAATTTGTCGGATCCAAATAAGTAAATCCTGTTGCCGCTCTGCGGC
The DNA here is from genome assembly GCA_014238945.1 of Lysobacterales bacterium. Taxonomy (GTDB): domain Bacteria; phylum Pseudomonadota; class Gammaproteobacteria; order Xanthomonadales; family SZUA-36; genus SZUA-36. The sequence continues at coordinate 880 of JABAAB010000018.1, read as the reverse complement.
ACTCGAGGCTTGCAACCCTGGGAGAATGGTGGATACAAAAAAACCCCGCATGGGCGGGGCTTTCTTGATTTTTGGCGGAGAGAGAGGGATTGTTCAAAACCATCCTGGTTTTGACCCTTCGGGCGCTCCCGCTTCGCTCCAGCGACCAAATTTGTTCCGGACAAATTTGTCGAACCCAGTGCCGCTTCGCGTCACTCGAGTCTTCGAATCCTGAGAGAATGGTGGATACAAAAAAACCCCGCATGGGCGGGGCTTTCTTGATTTTTGGCGGAGAGAGAGGGATTCGAACCCTCGATACGCTATTAACGTATACACACTTTCCAGGCGTGCTCCTTAAGCCACTCGGACACCTCTCCGGAATCGTTACCATTTTACCAGTTTACTTCTCGTCATTGCCAAGAACTTGGCCTGCTCGAAAATGGGCAGCGGATTATCCTTTTTAGATGGGTTGCTTGTCAACCGGTGAGGGTTTGAAACGGCCACCCAGAGAACAATATGAGCCTATTGCTTAATCAATGCGATTAAATATCAAAATCAAGACGTTAAATGGTTGACATTCACGACATCTGAAAGGATAATTCGCGCCCTCGCGAGCCTGCATTGCGCTGGCTGGCGGAGACAGCGCGCCCGTAGCTCAGCTGGATAGAGTACCCGGCTACGAACCGGGCGGTCGGGAGTTCGACAAATTCGCCGGGAGCGAATTTCGAATGAGACTGCGCTTGCGCAGCGAACCCGAAGGGTGGAGGGCAGGATGCCCGGAATAATCTCTCCGGAGGAGGAGAGATTCAAAAGTGTTAAAACAGCGCGCCCGTAGCTCAGCTGGATAGAGTACCCGGCTACGAACCGGGCGGTCGGGAGTTCGACAAATTCGCCGGGAGCG
>JABAAB010000126.1 GCA_014238945.1 Lysobacterales bacterium | reverse complement strand
ACCGCCGATATCGTTACCTTGCCTGCGGGTGCGACCAACTCGATCTCGCCATTGGAGTAGAAGAAGTGACGGCCGTGCTGGCCCTCAAAGCGTACCGCACCGGTCTCGGGTATGACGGGGTGGCCGCTGTCATCCAGCACGTTCATGCGGACCGCGGCGGGTTGGCCGTCGACGCTGGATGCAATCACCAGGCTGCCGGTTTTGGCGCCCCAGTCCCATTCGTTGACGGCGATGGTTTCAACCGCGCCTCCGCTGACGGAGATGCGCTTGAGCCCGGTACGCTCGTCATCGTTGGACTCGGCAAAGTAGATCCACTGGCCGTCATGAGCAAAGGCCGGTGCCATGGGCATGCCCAGGCTCTGGGTCAGCAGCACCGAGGTATCAGTTGCGGAGATCGCCATCAGGCGCAGCTCGTAACCGCCATCATAGGGCCAGGTGTAGGCCAGGTACTTGCCATCCGGCGACAGCGAGATTCCGGCCTGCGCAGCCAGGCGGTCTTCGAGCAGGGTGGTGGTATCCCCGGTGCGGGTGTTCAGCATCCGGATGGAATCACTTGTATCCTGTTTGTGCAGGTAGATGATCAGGCTGTCGGGGTCCAGCAACAGCGGGCGTCTGCGCACGGGTCTTTTCATCTCGGCCGCGGGGGCGGTGACCTGCTCCCTTTGCAACGACTCCAGTGCCACCCGCCACAGGTGCAACTGGCCGGACTCGGCCGATGAATAGTAGACGTACTGCCCGTCGGGCGAGAACACCGGGTCCAGGTTGATGGCCTCGACATCCACCAGCACCCGTTCATCACCCGAGGCAACATTCACAGACACGATATGCAACTGGCTGCCGGTATCGCGGATGAACACGAGGTCTTCTCCATCCGCCGACCACTGGGGGCGCGAATCCATCCCGCCGGAAGCGGTAATACGCCGTGCCTTGCCGGTGTCAATGTCCATCAGCCACAGCCAGCCTTTGGCCGCGAACGCGATCTGCTTGCCATCGGGTGACGGGGCCGGATCGGTGGGACCGGAGTTCATGATGGGTAATTCAAACCCCTCCAGGTAGATCTGGTGGTAGAAACCTTCAGCGGCGGGGTATTGGTTGGTCCATTGGGCGGGGAGGGACAGGGGCAAGAGTGCGAGCAAGACGATCAAACAGGAAGTTGGGCGCATGATGGTTTCCGGCTATTGTGATGTGGGATATCGGGGGACAGTTTACCGAATTAGCTTACGTTTAAGTAAACTGTCCCCCGATACCCCCGATACCTGATACCTGTGCCTGTACCTGCGTATTAAGCTCTACCCCAATAACCCGCAAGCTCCTTTCTGGAAACACCCAGGGCCAGTAACGACTTCACCAGTAAATCAATGGAAACCGTCGGGTCGCCTGCCTCCATCTTGGCCACGCGCGACTGGCTGGATTTCACAACCCTGGAAAGTTGCGCCTGTGTCAATTTCCTGCTCACCCGCTTTGCCTTCAATGCGCTGCTCAACACCAGTTTGAGTTCAATGTAAGCCGACTCCTCCGGGGAAAGTCCCACGAATTCATGCGCATCCCCGAATCTCCAGCCCTTTGTTTCCAACCGTGTCTGCCTTGCCTTACTGACTGTCATATTCCTTCAACCGGTGTTTGCAAAGATCAATAATTCGCCGTGGTGTACTGCCTGATTTTTTGCTGAAAACTTCCAGCAGGACAATCGCGTCCGGATCAATTCGATACACAATGCGCCAACTCACGTTTTGGTCGGAGATGCGCAACTCATGGTACCTGGGCCCGATTCCCGGCATGACTCTTGAGTGAGGCATGCCGAGCGATTCACCACGCTGCAATAATCGCAGCAAAAAGCCTGCTTCAAGTCTCGCTTTGGGTGAGAATGGCGGGGTTTTAATCTCGCCTTGCAACCAGGCAAGGGGCTTATCCATCTATGAGACCCAATCAACATAATATGTCACATATGACATATACTCAATTTTTGAAATGCGATCCACTTGCCCCGCAGATCAATATCCGGGTTAAGCATGGATTTACCCCTGTTCGGAAAAAACCGCAAAAGCAGTCACCAGGTGTAGGTGATCACGCGCTTGATTGTGGGTTGGAGCCTACAAACACAGACAGTGTCAGGACGACTTAAGGACCACCAGGTCAACCTTGCGATCGGCCTGCGGCCTTTATTTTCCTTTTATTCACCAATGCAGCATGTAGGGCGAAGGGTCTTTCCGTGCTAAATAAGCAAAATCACTATTAATATCTGGACCAATGGAATAACGGTAGCAAACGTCAGAAGTTTTATACCGCCGGGCGTGCGGCGCAGCTTATAGATAATAAATTTGCATCCCAGTAACGCAGCAGGAAACAGCAGAAAAATCACAGCCTCCTGGGTTTTCATATGGTAATTCCCCGGGGTCATTCCCACCGCCATAAACAATGCGGCAAAAGCCAGCAGCGAGAATGCCAGAATCAGCCAGTAAGCTGATATCGTGATCATCAGCGGCCAGTTTTTTTGTGTTGTCATTTCTGAAATCCGATCAAAACCTGAAAATGGATGGAATCAATCTGCCACAAATACAGCCACCTTTGGGGTCCACTTAGTTTTCGCCCGATTTGAACTGGCTCAGCGATGCCCGGATATCGTCCGGAATCTGGCGCGAGCGCAGGTTACCGTCTGCCAGTATTTCGGCGTAAACGCGTGTGGCCGTGCCCTCGGTGATGGTTTGCCCGCTGTTTAAATTGGTGGCGAGACAGTGCCAGTGGACCGTCTTATCGCGTACTTCGATCAGGGTCAGCGTACAGCGCACGCGTTCGCCATATGCAGCAGGGCCGACAAAGCGAAACTGGATTTCCCCCATGACAAAGGCACTGCGGTCCTCCTTGATCATGCGGTTGATCGGATAGCCGATCTGGCGAAACAGCTCGTGCTCGATTTCATTGAACCAGGCCACCTCCCTGGCGTAGTAGACCAGGCCGAAAGGGTCGGACTCACCCCAATTGACTGTTAATTCCTGTGTGTATGCTGACATTTGGTTTCTTCTGTGGTTGCGGTGGGGATCCGGCCCCTTCTTCTTGGGTCCGATGCTTTTTGGGCACCCGGCCAATAGCGGTCAGTCGTCACCCACCACTGGCTGAGCCCCATTCTTATCGATGACCTCTGCGTCATCGACCTGACCGAGGACCTTGCCGCCGTCACTCAGAATCACGCGGACATCTACGTCGCGCTTGACCACGATGTCGCCCTCGATCCAGCCATTGACAGATCTGCTGGTTCCTTCGATCGTGCAATCCCTGCCAATCGAGACATCACCGTTAACAGTCGTCATGGCGCCTGATCGGGATTCGCCGTCAGGGACGACGATGGAGGAGTTGATGCTCGTATTGCACCCGCCAAACACCAGCGGGCCCACCAGCACGCCCACCAGCATAACTCCCGGGGTTTTTGAAAAATTCATGTTCGAACTCCTGTATTTGCCACCCATGAAACGGACGAAACGCAAGATTGGTTACACCCGGCCTGGCCCCTTTCATTAAACACGTACCTCTGCGGGAAGCGAGCCGTTCGCCTGTAAACTATACTCGGGCATGTTGGTAATTCAAACACCAAATCATGCAACCAACCAAACAATTTGGGCCCCATGACAGACATGCAATTTGGTCAATGGTAAGCCCTTTTCAGCAATGAGGAAGGGCATAGCAATACGGCCGGTGACATTTCGCTATACCAAACCATGCGAAGATGGAGAGCAACCGTTGCAGTATGGTCTGGTCGCTGAAGAAGTGGCAGCGGTTTTTCCAAACCTGGTGGTGCTCAATCCCGAGGGGCAAGCCGAAACAGTTAAATATCGACTACATCCCACCTTGCTGTTAAATGAAATGCAAAAACAGAAAGCTGAGATTGAACAGTCAAAAAAGATCAGAAAAAATGGATTGAAATAAAGTCAGAACTGGAAGAATTGCGCCGGTTGACCGCTCACTTGGGTGAAGAAGCCCCGCAATCTTCCCATGATTGATTCACTCAGATGTGGCGTTTTTCATAAGACAAATGAACAAGATTCTGCGTACCATATTCGTCATATAATACTGGTTCTTGTTGACATGAAAGACCCCGGGCATGGTGTAGCATAGCCCTGATGAGAAGTCGCTCCCACACAATAAAAGAACACCGGAGATAGCTGTTGAGCTTATTTGAAGAACTAAAAAGAAGAAACGTGTTCCGCGTGGGTGTGGCCTACGGCGTGGCGGCCTGGGTGCTGCTGCAGGTGGCCGACCTGGTGCTGGAAAACATCAATGCGCCGGACTGGGTCATCCAGGCCATGATGCTGATGGTCGGGCTTGGTTTTGTTGCTGCATTGGTCATTGCCTGGGCCTACGAGATGACACCGGAAGGCATCAGACGTGAGACCGATATCGATCGCAGCGAGTCAATCACCGGCAAAACCGGGCAAAAACTCGACCGGGTAGTAATCGGTTTCCTGGTGATCGCCGTACTGGTCCTGCTGTACCGGCAATCGGGGGATGCGCCGACTCCGGATCCGAACCCTGTGGTTTCTGCGCAACCCGAAGCTACAGTAGTTGCTGCTCCGCCCGAGGAGCCCGACAGAAAATCCATCGCCGTGTTGCCCTTCGTCAACATGAGCTCCGACCCCGAACAGGAGTACTTCTCCGATGGCATCACCGAGGAAATCCTCAACCGCCTGGCCAAGATACCGGGTCTGCAGGTAGCAGCCCGTACTTCCGTTTTCTCCTTTAAGGGGCAAAACATGGATATACGCGAGGTTGCTCAAATCCTGGGTGTCAGCACCATGCTCGAGGGTAGCGTGCGCCGCGATGGCGAACAGGTACGTATCACTGCCCAGTTGATAAGGGCCAGCGACGGTTTTCATCTTTGGTCAGAAACCTACGACCGCAAGATCGAAAGCATTTTCGCTGTTCAGGATGAAATTTCCACCCAGATTGCTACTGCATTACAAGTTTCACTCGGAATTTCAGGATCAGACACCAGCACACGCAGCGCTACAACCAACCCCGAAGTTTATGATCTGTATCTTCGCGCCCGGGCACTTCACCGAAAACGCGGAAGAGGACTGCTTGAAGCGCTGGATCTGTTCGAACGGGCCATCACCATCGACCCTCAATATGCTCCTGCATGGGCCGGCCTGGCGCACAGCCTGAATGTGGTCATGAGCTATGTTACGCCTGAAGAAATGGAGCGCATTGGTGATGCGGATGCAAGAAGTCTGCAGGCGGCACAAAGATCACTCGAACTCGATCCGGATTTGCCCATGGCACTGCATGCCATGGCCAATAACCGGCTGGCCCAATTCAGGTGGTCCGAAGCTCAGGAATACTATGAAAAGGCATTGGCGCGAGACCCTGATTCGCCTGACATCATGGAGGATTACGGTCACTTTTTGCTGTATTCCTGGCAGATTGATAAAGCAAAGCGGGTAGCAGAGCGTATTATTGTGCTGGACCCCCTGGTACCCGTTTTCAGGTTCATGGCCGCGCGGGTGTATGAGACGCTCGGCAACACCGAAAAGCAGGACGAGCACATTCGTGTCGCTTTGGAGATAAACCCCGACCTGAAAAACATTCAATATCGATATCTGTTGCGACTGGTGGAACAGGAAGAATATGCAATTGCACATGAATACGTGGAACAAATGGACCTGCTGGGCATGACGACACCCACCGGGTTGCAGTTGTTGATTGATTGGATGGCCAATTCCAAAGAGCAACCCGAAGAACTACCCGAAGAACTACCCGAAGGTGAAATGCTCAGCGCCCTGGAATATTTCCCGGATGTCGCAAGACTGGCAGGTCGCTACAAGCTCTGGTTAGACATTGTCTACCCCAGGGAAAACACCCAATGGGAAGGCTTCCTGATCGCCATCACTTACTTTTCACCGTTTGCAGATGAGACCCGGTTTAAGCAGCTTCATGCCATCCCCAGGACCAAAGAAATAATGAGGGAGTCCCGATTGCCCGAATATTGGCGGGAAATCGGCTGGCCGGAGCGGTGCAGACCCATAGGCGATGATGATTTTGAATGTAAATAATTCAAACAGACCTTTGTAGGGGCGACATCTCAATTCACACAGGACCCCGGCTAAATCAGACGCCTGGCCTTGTGGTCTCAGAGGAGGTCCTTGAAGGCTTGTTTCGCCTCTTCCCGGGCGATAGCGATGAGTTGCGGCTTGATCTGCTCGTGAAGTTCCCTGGTTATGAATTTGTATCCACAATTGCCACAGGTAAATGCCGGCTCCGTGTCGGGGTCGTAGGCGCAGGGGTGACCAGAAAAACACTTAAGGCACTTGATGTGGGTTTGGACAAGGTCAGCCATGGCTGTTCCCAATAAGTAACTTCATAGCAGTATATAGCCCCATTGACGCTGTGACATCAGTGGTTGTGCCTGCCCTGGCGGCCCCATGAATCGGGCACAACCCTTTTATCTATCTAATTGTCCCCTTCAAATCCGTCTGCAAAGACGGTGTCCAGCAAGGTCACCCAACCCAGGTCGTCCAGGGTCATTAATCCTGCATCCTCCACATCTATACCGGGAGGAACGCTCATGTATAACGATGCCGTGTTCATTGCATCTACCCGGCCCCCCAGACCAGCATCGCTTGTCGTGGCAAAGACATTCAGGGATGCACACAGGTACATAACCTCGTCCGGCTCCCAGGTAAACGCTGGTACTTCAAGCACTGCCAGGTACGTTGTATCGGTGAGTTCCAGAACATAGGAATCCCCCTGAACGGCCACTTCCTCGGTCAGCGTTGTACCGTTGTCATTTCCATCCATCCAGATGTTTTCCATTTTGCTGGTAAGGACATTTTGCGCCCAGATAGTTGCGTTGGTAAGGCTCCGCCATTCCAGTATCATGCTGTACTGGACTCCTGCTTTTTGTTCACCCTGGGCTGACGGTGTGCCGGAAGCCGAGTGCGTTCCCGCGATAACCATTCCAAATATACCACCAGGTACGTTGTAGGTATTACCCGTTGTGTTTTTAAAATAATGCCGGTTCAGATTGGCACTGCCGATGGCCAATGTGCCGGTTCCCCCGCCAATAGGATCTTGTGCAAGTGCCCTCAAACTGCCACCCGGCAAGTCCACCTCGGCATATGCGCCCGGAGTCTTGTCTGCGACCTGGATACTGGATGACACCGGGGTTCCCGGGAGTGACGAGATGCTGCCGCTGTCAACCGTCACCCCGGTTGAATCTGTAGCCTGTGCCCTCATCTCCCATGCCTGGACGGAGCCGGCGATCATCATTGAGCACACGATGAGCAGAATTTTTTTCAGCACGAGATGTTTCCCCTATTCTAAATTGGCAGGGCCCTGACCGGCAAACCCGCCACGAGCCGCAACGCAGAGCCTTATCTTTTCAAACCGGGCGTCCCTGGCTGGGAGTTGGTATCTCTGACACCGCATTTATTCCGACCCCACTATTAATCCCACCTTTCAAGGAAGGGTTGGTCTATACTTTGCGTCCAATAACAAAGAGCAAACACGCCGATGATCACCAAAACACAATGTATCACTCTCACCGTCCTCTCTTGGCTGACCAGCCTCACAGTTCTGGCCGCAGGATTTCCCGGACCTGATCCAGTAACAGACTCCCAATTTTATGACAATGGATCCCCGTTACCTGCAAAAGTGCAGTTGGGCAAACAGTTGTTTTTCGATAAAATTTTGAGTGGAAATGAGAATATATCCTGCGCTACCTGTCACCATCCAATGGCCGGTACCGGGGACGGGTTGTCACTACCGGTGGGTGAGGGTAGCCGTGGGCTGGGTGTGACACGGAACACCGGCAGTGGTGATCATGCCATCCATGAACGTGTACCACGAAATGCACCGCCGGTATTTAACCTGGGCGCGCGTGAATTTACCCGGATGTTCTTCGACGGTCGGGTAGAGGAAAACGCCCTGGCGCCATCTGGCTTCGACTCCCCGGCTGGTGAGGACCTGCCTGACGGACTGGATAACCCACTGGCCGTGCAAGCCATGTTCCCTATTACCTCCGCTACAGAAATGGCAGGACAATCAGGTGAAAATCCACAGGCCGACGCCGCGGCCATCGGTCAACTTGCTGGCATTGGAGGCGTGTGGGATCTGGTAGCCCAGAAACTTCAAGGCATTGACGTCTACGTCGATATGTTCATGGCGGCTTATCCAGGAGAGGTTTTGTCGGCAGAAGATATCACCTACGTTCACGCAGCCAATGCCATTGCCGCTTTCGAGGCACGTGAGTGGCGTTTCGATAACAGCCCATTTGATCAGTACCTGCGAGGCGACAAAAACGCAATCAGCGCGCAGGCGCGTATTGGCATGAACATATTCTATGGCAAAGGTGGTTGCGGAGATTGTCACAGTGGTGCCTTCCAGACAGATCATGACTTCCATGCGATCGCGATGCCACAGATCGGACCTGGCAAGGGGGACGATCCGGATGGCCATGGTGACTTCGGTCGTGAGCGAGTGACCGGTGATTCCGGGGATCGCTTCCGCTTCCGCACACCCACATTAAGAAATGTAGTTCTGAGTGCACCCTACGGACATGCAGGTGCTTACAACACACTGGAGGCCGTTGTTCGACACAAACTCGATAGTGTGAATGCACTTTACGAGTACGACCGGGAACAGGCGGTATTGCCTTCAAGACCTGATCTCGACGCACTGGACTTCGTCGTGATGGATGATATGAATCGACTCGCTGATATTGCAGCTGCGAACGAGTTGGATCCAGTCTGGTTAAAAGAAAAGGACATACAGGCATTGCTGGCTTTTCTTCATAGCTTGACAGACCAGAAAGCCCTGGACATGAGGGGCGATGTTCCTGAGAGTGTGCCCAGTGGTTTGCCTATCTGGGACTGACCCATATCGCTCAAACTGATGGCAGTGTTAGGTAAATTGGCACGCTCGGAACCGCCGGGGTCAGAGTAATGTGCTCTGGCCCTTTACTCTGACCCCAGCCACTAAATGGACCCTTTGTTGATGCGTCGTTTGAATGCTTCGTGGCCGAGATCCGAGAGGAAAACCAGAAATTCGAACGCATTGCTTTCGCTGTCCAGAGTCTTCTGACGATACGGGTCGTCCTCAGCACGGGCTGTCAATCGCCAGTACAGGATGATCAGTGTCATCGCCAAACGTGTCCTGATGAGATCAAACAACAGGTTCAGTTCCGCTTCCGATAACGGGCTCTGCTGATGGTAACCTTCGACGAACGCCACAATGAACTTCAGTGGATTCTCGCCGCCCGCTCGCAGGTAGGCGGCGGCCGTCGCCACTTCAATGATTCGAGGTGCCTTGAGTGCGTCGCCGAAATCGATGAATCCTGACACATCGCCATCCGCGTCCATCAGAATGTTTTCAGGATTTGCATCGTTGTGTATGGCTTGCCTGGGCAATGTACGAAGCACTGTTATGACGGTTTCGTCGAATCGCGTGAGAACGAAGCCCACATACTTCCGGACTTCTTCATCGTTTATGTGAAGCAGAAGGCTTCGCAGTTGTTGCGCTTCCTGCATGTCCCACAGTCCAGCCTCGCCATCGCCATCGAAGTCAAATGTCGCCAACGACAGATCCAGTTCGGCGAGACGTCGCCCGAACCGCCTGGTATTGTCTATGGTCAGTTCAATGTCACTCAGTAAACACCCATCAAGCCAGGTCACGACGCGTAAGCTGTATTCCTGACCAGTATCTGAGGTGATGACACTGCGCTTCTCACCCGATACTGTCCTGAAGACCCGTGGCGTGTAGTTGAATTCATTCTCCTCGAAGTGAGACAGCGCGGCGATCTGAAAGTCCGTCGCAATACGCTCCTCCATCATTCCGGTGACTTTGACGACGTATCCCTGGCCATCTGCGGTTCTGAGACGAAAATTCTGATCCCGTTCGCTGACGAGCTGGGTGTAGTCGCCCCGCAAATTTAAGTTTTTTGCAACAACTGCAGCCACGTCCTTGACCGCGAAACTGGGCGGCTCGACGGTAACCGGGTTCATGGTGTCGTTAATGGTGCTCATTGGCACGTCATCCTGGTTCGTTGATTGGCTGGAAACATCTTTCCTACCCGGAAAGAGCGGTTTGCAGGCGCCCCAAAGCGTAGCGGTCTTTTCGAAATTCATTGGGTATGGCTTCATCTTGCCCCAGCGCGAGCGCGGCAAGCATCAGCCCCGTAGCCGGGGCGTGCTTGAAGCCACTGCCGGAAAACCCGCAACCGGTAACAACGTTGCTGTCGAGCCGGTCGATCACGGGGTTACCGTCGGACATCATCGTATACATACAGGATTCCCGAATCGCTGGCGCTTCGTGATCGAGCAATGGCAGATGTTTCCGCACGTAACGTCTGACTTTTTTGACGTAGGGTTCTGACGAGACCAAATCACGACGGTCTGGATCGGACTCCGGGCCACCGTGATACAACATCTTCATCATGCCAGGGTATTCACAGGCTGGTATTCCATAGACGCCTGTCAGCCGTGCATTGAAAATAATGGGGAATCCGGATGAGGCGCTGTAACTGCCGGTCGGGTCGTGCCAGTAGGTAACCGGCGTCAGCAGACTGCTGAGATGCGTTTTCAATTGCGGTACCAGTTTTGCCGTCCAGGGTCCAGCGCAGACCACCAGGCGATCAAAGGACCGGGTATCAATCATGTCGCTGGCATGGGTACGCATCTCAATTTCAACCTCCTGCTCGTCTTTCGACTCGAAAGACTCCACGCAGCCGGTGACGATGGTTCCTCCCAGTTCAAGAAACTTTGACTGGACAGCATTGAGACAGCGATGTGCGATTAGCAAGCCGCCGTTCGGATCAAAAGCAGCGCCCCAGCCTTCGGAGTAATCAAGCATCGGATAACGCCTGGCGATGGTCTCATTTTCTAGCCACTGCACCGGCCGATCGCTGTCCTTTAGCACATTCATATATCGTTCAAGGTCCGGATCACCGGGCGGACCAAAATTGAGCAGACCGGTCTTGATGAACAATGTTTCGCCGATTGCTTTTTGCAAAGCCAGCCATCGGTTCAACGAGTAGTCGAGCCGGCCCATCTCAAGCTCTCCCAGAAACCGGAAAGCACGTGATAAGCCATGCGAACTCCCGCGGGTATGCGGCAGAGGAAATTGTTCGATCAAGGTGGTTTTTGCACCGGCCTCTGCCAGATGCAATGCGGTCCAGGATCCAATGATGCCACCGCCAATAACGCACACCCGTTCGGAGCTGTTTTTCAATGTTTTTTCGGGGTTTTCCGACATCGCAGGGTATTCCAACGTTCCTGATGCGAAAGTATTAGCTTTTTCTCTTTGTTTTTCCAGTCGTCATCTACTGCCTGCTCAGACCGGAATGATTGACGCCATGAAACGTTGTTATCTCAACTGGCTGTCCTTGCTACCTCGGCGGTTGTAGCCCGCAAATGCCTTTTGCTCCTCATCAAGATCCGTCTGGCAGCCAATGCATAGACGTACACCGGGAACGGCCTGGCGTCGGGCCTCGGGTATGGACTCTCCGCATTCTTCGCAGGATCGCAAACTATCACCCTTCGGCAATTGATCCTTCGCACGCTTGATGGCGTCCTCGATGGTCGCGTCGATCTGCTCCTGCACCGCACCATCTTTTGCAAATCCACCTGCCATTAACCCATCCTAATCATCGAGGTGTATGTTGACACGCCGGTTGTGGCGGCCCTTGTTCTCGACCTTGCCAATGCGCACCTGCCCCACTTCGGCGGTGGATTTCAGGTGGGTTCCACCACAGGGCTGCAGGTCGACACCCTCGATCTCCAGCAGGCGAATTTTCCCCACACCCCGTGGAGGCTGTACCTTCATGGTTCTGACCAGCTCGGGCTGGGCATCCAGTTCCTCGTCGGTGATCCAGCGGGATTTGACCGGGTGGTCCGCGCGCACCAGCTCGGTCAGTGCCTGCGACACGGCCTCCTTGTCGATACCGCCCTCCATGTCGAAATCGAGACGACTTTTCTGGGCCGAGATATTGCCACCTGTGACACCATAGGGCAGCACCGAGCCCAGCAAATGCATGGCGGTGTGCATCCGCATGTGCCGGTAACGGCGATCCCAGTCCAATTCAATGTTGACGATTTCTCCTACATCCGGCATGGCCGACCCCTCTTCTAGCAGGTGCCGGATTGCACCCCGCTCCCCATACCGCGTATTGACGATCGTGGCAGAGGCACCGTCCCAACTCATGCGACCGCTGTCACCGGGCTGACCGCCACCGAGCGGGTAAAAAATAGTCCGGTCGAGGGCGACGGCATCGGCTTCCACGGTCACCACCGTGGCCTCACACACTCGCAGATAGGCGTCATGTCTGAACAGGTCTTCGGTCAATTTGGTGTTCCCGGTTGTGGAAATGGATGGCAAAATCATAGCAGGATCATTGGGGTCAGAGAAATTACTCTGGCACTTTACTCTGACCCCATTACTCCGATTAGATCATATAATCGGTACCTGGCCCTTTTAGAGCGCATGCGCAAAACGCAACGGAGCTGACATGAAAAGACGCAAATTTATCGCACAAACCGGCCTGCTGGGTACCGCAAGCCTGGCTCCGATGGCCCTGGCACAGGCAGATAACACAAAAACAAAGATCCAGGCCGACCTGCTCATAAGCGGTGCGCGTGTCTACACCATGGACGAGACCCTGCCGATGGCGGAGTCGATTGCGGTTCTGGGTAACCGGATACTGGCCGTTGGTTCAGATACCGATCTTGAGTCACTGGCCGGACCACAAACGACCAGGATTGATGCCCGTGGACACACCGTCACACCCGGCTTTATCGACGCCCACAGTCATCCCGATGGCAGTGATGAGGTGACCGGCGCCGATGTCAATTTGCGCGAAATCTCCGCTATCCAGGATGCCATGCGCAAGCAGGCCGCCCATACCGCCAAAGATCAGTGGGTGATTGGCAACAAGTACGACGATACCAAGTTGAAGGGCGGGCGCCCGGTCAACCGTCACGATCTGGACCAGGCGGTACCAGACCAGGCTGCAATCATCCGACACCGGGGAGGACATACCGCCGTGGTCAACTCGGCCGGTCTGAAGCTCGCCGGTCTCACCAGGGAGACACCAGACCCCCCGGGTGGCCAGTTCGGTCGTGAAAATGGGGAACTGACCGGCCTTATCGCCGAACATGCACTCGAGGTGATCTACGAAGCGGGTAACTGGCCGGAGATCACCCGCGAAGTGCGCCAGCAGGGTGTAGCCCTGATGTCACGTGCCATGGCCGCTTCCGGTATGACCTCCACCACCGATTCCTGGGGAACAACCGATGGTTTTATTGCGTTCCAGGATGCCCGTGCTGCCGGCGAATTGCTGACCCGTTTGAGTTACATGCCACACGGCACCCAACCCATTTACAGCGCCCTGAAAGATGCGGGTATGCGCAGTGGGTTTGGCGACGAATGGATACGCATTGGGGCGGTCAAGTACGGTGCCGATGGCTCGGCCAGCGAGCGTACCATGCGTATGAGCACACCCTACCAGGGACGGCCGGATGACTACGGTATCCTGACCATGTCCCAGCAGGAGATCGATGCTGCGGTGGAAGATGCGGTCGCGAACGGTTTTCGTATCGGTATACATACCAATGGTGATATCGCCATCGACATGGCGCTCAACGCTTATGAGGCAGCACTGAAAGACTGGCAGGGGCCCAATCCGAGGTTCCGCCTGGAACACTGCTCACTGGTCAACCCGGATCTGCTGCGCAGAATCCGTGACACCGGTTCCATACCCACACCGTTTTATACCTATGCCCATTACCATGGCAACAAGTGGGTCGACTACGGTCATGAAAAGATGAAATGGATGTTCGCCCACAAATCCTTCCTCGACTATGACATCCCGGTGGCACCGGCCTCGGACTACACTCCCGGACCCTTCGAGCCGCTGATGGCAATCCAGAGCATGGTCACCCGAAAAGATTTCTCCGGCCGTGTGTGGGGCCCGAACCAACGCATCACGGTGGCCCAGGCGATGAAAATATGCACGGTCAACGGAGCCTATGCCTCGATGGAAGAAAACATCAAGGGCAGTATTACCCCCGGCAAACTGGCAGACCTGGTGATCCTGGCCGCCGATCCGCACGAGACCGATGTGGATGAGATCAAGCACATACCCGTGTTGCAAACCATCGTGGATGGCAGGACGGTTTTTGAGGCCTGATGACGGAACAGATACCCGGACTTTACTGCTACACCTTTTACCTGAGCTTGATAAAGTTTTTCCGCCAGCTTAATCTCGGACTCACGTTTTTATACCGGGGACAAAGCAAATGTTAATGAAAAGATTTTTTCTGCTGGTGCTGCTGGCGGCTTTCACCCTTCCTGTGCTGGCGCAAAATGACACCGGTATAACGGTTGATAAAGCGGACAAAGTGCTGAGCGAGAAGGACAAGTATTCAGCCGATAAGGACCGCGCAAAAAATCATGATAAACAACACAACAAAAAGGGTAAGG
This sequence comes from Lysobacterales bacterium, assembly GCA_014238945.1. GTDB lineage: Bacteria > Pseudomonadota > Gammaproteobacteria > Xanthomonadales > SZUA-36 > SZUA-36. The sequence goes on along the minus strand of JABAAB010000126.1, from coordinate 77,420 downwards.
GGAAACCAGCAAATCCCGGTGCGCATGGCCGGGCAAATGCAGAGCGCAAGAAGGCGGGCAACCCGGGCAAGGGCGGCGGTAAGAATAAGAAACATGCTGACGTTATAAAGGCTGATGCCTACACGACTGATGGCAAAGAAACTAAAAAGAAGGGGGAAAAGGACGCCAAGAAAGATCGTTAAAAGGATGGCAAGCCAAAGGGGCCGGATCCCTGGATCCGGCCCCTTTTTTGCACATCATCCATGCACAACCTCATGAAGGATTTGGAAGACCGCAGGTCGTCAAACGATCCGGTCCGATCTTTACGCTGAACTCAGTCGGTGTGTACTCGGTGGTCAATATGTCATCCCCGACAAAATAGCGCGTGTGGGTGTAGTTGATGCTCTGAACAAATTTGTTTTGAAAAATCCCCGGATGTGGGTGCGTGGTGTCGGCGGGGTTAACGAAAAGTTTCAATTCTCTGTACTTTCCGGTGAATATATTTTCACTGAATCTGAATTTGACCAGAATGGGGCCGTTGCTTTCGGATATTGAGGAGTACACCCAAAACCCACTGCTGTACTGATAGTAGGATGAGGAGTTCTCACCCGCCTCTTTGGTTGCCGTGGTGCCCAACAAACTGGTCTGGGCAAAGTCAAATATATTGCTGTCATCTTGCAGGCACCAGGTGATTCTTTTCCCGCCATCTCCCAGTGTGGCGACCCTGACCTGTACATAACGGGGCTCAGTCCACGGGTTCAGATTCAGGAAATCCCGAAGTTTGAACATGACCGGATCGGGATCTATGGTAAGAGAATCCACAATCCGAAATGTCGGCAGGGCAAGATGTTCTTGCTTCGATTGATTTTCCTCAATCATGCCAAGCATCACTTCCAGGTCACTATTGATGGTACCGATCAAGCCTGAGTTGACACCAATACCCGATGTATTCCCGGCGATTGCCGAGGCGTTGGTGGCGATACCGCTGGCATTGCTCGAGATACCTGCCGCATTGCTGCCAATCGCGCTTGAGTTGGATGATATTCCAGATACATTGGTGGCAACATCCGCAGCATTTGTAGATATTCCTGATGCGTTGGTGCTGACATCTGCAGCATTGGTGGCAATGTCCGCAGCATTGGCGGCAATTTCAGCGGTATGTAGTTCCACTGTTTCTGCGAGATTCGGCATATCGGGCTTTACAGCAAAGGCCTGATTCGGGTAAACGAACAACAACGAAACAGTACATGCACAAAGTGTTAGGATTCGACTGGACATAATGGGCTCCTGTGTTTATTCCCTGGGTGTTAACTTATAAACACGCGGGCATGGCAAAAGCGCACAAAATAAATTTGCGGTTTTGGTCACAAGTAACAACTCGTCCTCTTGAATCCAGGTCATGAGCCTCGGCCCCGAAGCAAGTCGGATCGATTGAATATCCGACATCGGTAAGCCAATCCATCCAGGACTATTTCCTGGAAAGATTTCAGATAAGTTTGAATAATGCAGCAAACCCAACAACTTACGTCCACTGCCACCTTGTTACGCAGTGTGCGAAAAGGAGACAAACAGGCGAAAAACCGCTTGGTGGCCATTTACCTGCCCATCCTGATGCGCTGGGGAAAAGGCCGTCTGCCATCACACGCACGCGGCCTCGCTGAAACGCAGGACCTGGTGCAAATGACCCTGATCCGTGCCCTGGACAAGGTTGACGACTTTGAATCATACCGGGAGGGTGCATTTCTGGCCTATATGAGAAAAACCCTGATGAACCTGGTGTACAACGAAATACGTCGACCTCAGACCCGTTATTCATCATCGGATGTGACGGCCGAGGACTTGCCGGAAAATGACCCAAGAATGACGATGGATGAGTTTCTTCATTACGAAAACGCCCTCGCCAGGCTCAATGAAGCCGATCGGGAGGGCATCGTCCTGCGTCTTGAGTTTGGACTCAGTTACGGTGAAATCGCAGCGGCCATGCGCAAACCCTCCGCCAATGCCGCGCGCATGTTTGTTTCCCGTGCTCTGGTGAGTTTCGCAGCCCACATGGCATGAAAAAGGACGAAATTGCACAACTGTTGGCCGATGGCAAGCCCATCGACTGGGAAGATCAACCTACGGGCGACCCCGTGGTTAACAGTCTCAGAAAGATACAGGAGTACAACCGCAAGTTTTCAAACCTCACGGATTCCGACCCTGAACCGATAGAACGGACCATGGGAGACTGGGGCTCCCTCCACCTGGTTGAGTCCATTGGTCGCGGTAGTTTCGGCGAGGTGTTTCGGGCATTTGACCCGGTACTGCAGCGCGATGTCGCACTGAAACTGGTTCGGAATCCCGAATCCTGCATGCTTGATACAGACGCTTTCATATCAGAAGCACAAAGACTGGCACAGGTTCGCCATCGAAACGTGGTGTCCGTATACGGTGCAGGCACCCACCGAGAAGAGGTCGGATTCTGGTGTGAACTGCTGATGGGCCAGACGCTGGAAGATGCGCTCTCATCCGGCAAGCGTTTTTCAGTTGAAGAATCGCTGCAGATCGCACTTGACCTGGTAAAGGCCCTGGGCGCAGTACATCAATCGAAGCTGATCCATGGCGATATCAAGGCTGCCAACATCATGCTGGAGCCGGAACGCGGTGCCGTGCTGATGGATTTTGGCTCCGGCATGGTGATCGATACCCAGACCCATCCATTGGTCGCATCGCAGGGTACACCACTGGTCATGGCCCCCGAACTGTTTGTAGCTGAAGCAATCAGCCCGGAAAGCGACCAGTATGCAGTGGGTGTTTTGTTGTTTCGCCTGCTGAGCGGGGATTATCCAGTCACCGCGAGTTCCGTTGGGGATCTACAACGCGCCCATAACGAAGGACATGTGCGATCGCTGTCTGAGTCATCTGCAGGATTGCCGCGAAAACTCATCGATCTGGTTGATCAATTGCTATCGGTTAAGCCGACGGACCGGCCGGATGTAGCCACCACTGCCAGCCGCATTCGGTGGATACAGGACACCCCGAAACGGCGAACACGAATTTTCGCAGTGAGCACCACAGCGGTAGGTCTGATGGTTGGCATCTTCCTGTTTAACCAACTCCAGCGCGATACACGCAATGCCGAGCAACAGGTCCGCATAGCTGCCCGGGAGTCACAGGCCGCAAGTGCTGCGCTGGTCGAAATGCTGGATACCACGGGACCAGCCATCGGTATCCAGAACGTGGTGCCACTGGACCAGCTTGAGCCCTCCGAAGAACAAAGGACGGTGCTTTCCGAATCCCGGGCAGGGTTGGAGCAGGCGCTGACTGAGGGTCAGGTTGATCAGGACCTGGTACCTCTTGATGAGATCCCGTTTCAGGCCATGGACCTGGGTTATAGCGCGCGCATCGTACGTATCAACGACCGCCACAATCCCGCCAATGCATACCCGGGCTGGCGTGAATTTGCTTACGACCTGGGAATTGCCAGCATCCAGAGAAATGGCTCCTGGCAGGAGATGAAACCATCAACTGACCCCGGCAAGCCCGGCAACGATAACTATTATGCATTCGGGGCGCCCGTTTACGCAGTCAATGATGGTGTGATTGTCAACTGCTGGCGAAATGCACCTGATAACCCACGGCCTTTTTCGCTGGAACTGGACAAATTTTATGCCGGCATGCCGCTCTCCGAACAAACCTGGCTGCATTCTGATACACGCAATGAGAAGATTTATGGCCTGGGAAACTTCGTCGTGGTGCTCGAGGAAAGTGGCAACTTCGTAACCTATGCACACGCTCAGGCTGGATCGGTTCCCGAAACACTGTGCCCCCACAATGCAGTATTTCTTCCACCTGCAAGCTGGCAGGCAGACAGTCATGTCCCCGTTGACAAACGGCAAAGAATCAAGCGCGGGGATCTTGTCTTCAGGGTGGGTAATTCAGGTGTTTCGAGTGCGCCGCACCTCCATCTTGACCGCACGGGGCCTGACAGGGCAAGCTCGCTCAAATTTCACTTCAGGACGGGTCTCGCGAGCCCGCTGGACAGTAATACTTCACGGCCAATTGAGGATGACTGGGTTTCGTTTGCCGGGCAGCCCATTCCCGCAGGCCCGGTGCTGGTTTATCCACCACTTAAAGCAGAAAAGTCCAGGTTCTGGCGTCTTTTGAACGAGGAAGAGTGGAATTACTACTCATTACATTTAATTGATTCCGGTTACCAGTTGAGATTTATCGATGGCTATTCAGTCAATGGAAAGCCAAGTTTCAATACCCTGTGGAGCGCTGAAACTGCGCCGTGGAAGGGCTACGTGTTACTGGATGGACCCGGGTTACAAAGCATACTGGATCGTCATGGCGGCGAAGGACTGGCACTTACCTGGATCGACAGTGTGCTGGTCGATGGTCAACCACGCTATAACGCAATTTTTGTTCAGGGTGCGAGCATGAACTTCATCGCCCATCATGGGCAAAGCATGGCTGAATTTGAAACATCATTTCTTGACGCCAGATCGAAGGGCTATTCGCCTGTTAACGTCGCAGTATTATCTGTGGACGGAGATCTCCAACTTACCAGTCTCTATGCTGTGCAGGACATCGGTGACTGGGAACTGATAACAAAAATTGCCAAAGGCGAATACCAGGCTATTTACGATGACCGGTCTGCGCAGGGCAAGTTTCCATATTATGTCAATTCATACTTCCATCAGGATGAGGTTCATTTTTCAATCGCGTTTTCAGAACAACCCCACAGCGCCCGGGTGGATCACCATCAGCTATCCATATTGACCCTCGAAACCAAATACTTTGATTTCGGAGACTTGCCTATCCACGCATTGTCGGGCGTTGATGGTGCTCCAGCAAATCACGAGTACATTGTGGTTTGGCGTGCCAGGGAGTGACGGAAAAAATATCCGGAATTTGGGATCGAGTCCACTATACACCTTCGATTGGAACTGACACCTTTTCGCCCTTTGCTATCCGGTAGAGGACTGCAATTCGTTCTCGATGGCCACGGCATCGGTTTCCGAAATACCCAGTGAATCACGTAACCGTACCAGCAGTGCCCGCTCCTTGTGAGAAATACCGTCTTCGAGCTGTGCCTCGGCAACCGCTGCCTCGTAGACCTGCATCTTGCGAAAAGTGACGTATTCCGGTGTGTTCTGTGTGTTGGGCATGGCGGCACTGGCAACCCGTTCGGCGAAAGCCTGCAGCGGTGCCAGGAAGAAAACAACCAGTGCGGCCGCGATCAGACCGGCCACAGCACCCAATTCAGCCTCCAGCAATCGGGCGGCCGCTTCGGATATGATAAACATGATCGCGACGAAGGCCGCTGCCAGCGTGGATTGTTTTATCGTCCAGCGGATACGCAGGTCGATATCAAAAAGCTGTGTTCTGAGGATACCGTAGGCGATCAGCGGAACAGCAACCAGTGTACCGAGAACATAAACTAAGAAACGGAAGGCTATTTGACCTTCGGGCGGCGCGGCCACCCCCATCCAGCCCTCCCACAGGGTTGCTGAATACAGAAATCCCCAGCAAATATCCCTGAAACCAAAGGCGAGTACGAAAATTCGGGCCCGCGTGTGCTCGATACCGGTTGCAATGTACCAGGCATGGATCGAGGCCAGCAAGGCAAGCAGGAACAACACGATCAGGGAACTATAAAGCACTGAAAGACCGATATACGTCGGTGTTAACATGGCGATCAGGAAAAGTACCAAGGCCACCAAAACCAGACCAATACGGGCCCGCTTGCCCGCAAACGGACGGGTGATTTTTGTTTGCAACGCCACGGCCAGGAACGGGGGATACAAGGCCAGCATCGCAACATCACACAGCGTATGAATGGTCCGCAGTACGTCGATAAACCACGGATACTGGCTGATCAGATCAGCGGGGGATCTTAGCAACAACAGGATCGCATCGCTTGAACCGAGCGCCACACCTTCAATGACCAGCAACAGCGCCAGTTTGCGTGCCACGCTGCCGGACATACTGACACGGAGCAATACAACCGCCAGCCCCCAGCAGGCGGTGATGGCAATTAATGCGAGCAGTCCCTGCGGGTTAGCCTGGAACATACTCTGACCCCAGATATCTAGTCGACCCGGTTGGCTGGGAATTCACCGCCGTTCTGGTAAATAACAGCGGTTTTGCCACGACCGTCATCGCCTGCGGTAAAGCCGAGTTCTGCATCAACAACTTTCCAGAAATACCGGTCTGTTGACAACGGATATATCTCGAGTTCCGGTTGGCCGGTCAACTGCACAAACAACTGGTCGCCATCACGACGCACGCTCAGAGTCGCCCCTGAGTCCATCGCGTAGTCGCCCGCCCACAGATCGTAGATTTCGGGCGAAACCGCCGCGGTATCACGACCACCCTCGGTTAGTGCACTCTCCCACTCGGCACGCTCGGCTTCAGTTGCACCGCCCTGGTACACGTCCATCGCGATAACCTTGCCGTTGTCATCACGAACGAACTCCAAATGGGTGAATCCACCGGGATAGAAGAATGCATCCTCACCATTGGGGACGATTTCCGAGCGGCCCCCACCTGTACGCTGGGTATACAGACTACCGTCCTCGAGCAGGACATTGCGTGTTTGATTTTCATCGATGCGATAGACACCAAGGTATTGAGGGAGCTGATCAGGATCAACGTCAATTACTTCGAGGGATGGCAGGTCGGCACCGGCCGCATCAAATGCCATTCGTGCAGCAAGGAATCCCGGGGAGCCAACACCAGGACCGTTTGAAAGAACGGCAACATAAACTTTTTTATCCGGCAGCCAGCTGGCACTGGTGGAAAATCCATTGATTCCGCCATTGTGGGCAATTTCATGCTCACCGAATCGTTCCCGGATACTAAAACCATAGCCATAACCGGTGGCTTCGCCATTATTCAACGAGAAATCGGTGGTCATTTTCTTCAATGTTTCTTCAGAAAGCAGTTCACCACCAAACAGAGCCTGGGTCCATTTGGTCAGGTCATCCACCGTGGAAAGCAAAGACCCCGCCCCGTGTGGCTGGGTCATGCTCAGGTAATTGGCATTGTTGATTTCACCATTCCAGCTCTGGTAGCCCCTGACGCGGCTCGGAATGACCTGGTTACCGCCGTAATGACTGTTCTTCATATCCAGCTTGTCAAAAATGGCGGTCTGCATGAAGTCTGCATACGATTGACCGGAAACCTTCTCGATGATCGCCCCCAGCAATACATAACCGGAATTTGAATAGTTCCACGCCTCGCCAGGGATGAAGTCCATCGGTACATTCTCAAATACCTCGATCAGCTCATCGGTGGTGAGATCCATGCGAATTCTGCCGTCGCCCATATAACCCGGAATGTTGGTGTAATTGAATATTCCCGAGGTGTGCGTCAGCAGGTGTTCGATGGTGATGGTATGACCCTGGGTCGGATAGTCGGGCAAATACTTGTGAATGTCATCGCTGACGCTGAGCTTGCCCCGCTCCTCGAGTATCATGATGCCCGCCGCGGTAAATTGCTTGGTGATCGAGCCCAGTCTGAACACGTGGTCGGCTGCCAAAGAAACACCCAGTTCCAGGTCAGCCATACCAGAGGCACCACGAAATACGACATCTCCGTCCCTGACAACGATGACTGCCGCACCCGGACCGTCCCCCGGATACATCTCGTCCAGCCATTGCTCGTAGTCGGTTGAAGCACCGGCAGAACCTGCCAGCATCATACTCAGGATCAATCCGCCGATGGCGGCAAGGGATATCTTTCGCATGGGTAACTCCGTGTAAATAGTGTTTTATTATTGACCACGCAGCCCGGGGCAAGTGGCGGTGGATCGGGATTATAAACCAGCTTTGCTCTATATAAGGAGGCCGGATTCATTCCTGCTTTCGAAATCAAACCGTGACAGAGCACGGCAATCAAGCCGGAATATTGTTATTGTTTCTATGGCGAATTGACTAAAAACCAGCCATTTACAGGGTGATGAAGTCCTGGTAAATAAGAAATCGGAGCGTCGGTATGGATAAAGCACTTCAAACGATGATCAATAATCTGCCCGAGAAAACGGGAAAATCACTGGATGAATGGTTAAAAGTCTTAAGCGGTGAGAACTTTTCCAAGCACTCGGAAGCTGTAAAGTTTCTGAAGACAAGTCACGGGGTCACACATGGCTACGCCAATAGCATCGTTGCTATTTCAAGAGATACCGGAGACTCAGCCGAAGACCTGGTCGTGGCCCAATATAAAGGCAAGGAAAACCTGAAACCCATCTACACCCGCTTAATTTCCGTGGTAAAAGAGTTCGGGGGTGATGTGACCATTACCCCAAAGAAGACCACTGTCAGCTTGATACGAAAGCGGCAATTTGCGCTGATAAAACCGGCCACAAAATCCAGAATTGACCTGGGTCTAAAGTTGAAGGGGGTTGATGTCAGCGGGCGATTGGAAAACTCCGGTCCCTTTGGAACCATGTGCACCCACAGGGTCAGACTGGAGAACGAGACAGCTGTTGATGATGAGCTCATTTCATGGCTCAAACTGGCTTACGAGAATTCCATTTAGCCAGAGCCACAAGAGTTGGGGTCAGTTCTGACCCCATTTTTATTCAATCCGTCGTCTGGCCCAGCCCTCTCCTGAGTTCCAGGCACTCGGCATCTGCCTGGAGGGCTTCGCGCAGGAACAATTCGGTGGTGGAATTCAGGCCACCGGTCTCAAGTGCCGTGGCCATTGCGGATACGCTTTCTTCGGTGCAAATCGGTGTCAGCAGGTTGCCCACATAGCTGGACATGAAATAGGGGTCGCGGTCGGCAAGCTCCGGCAACGATGCCAGTATTCGCTGTAGCTGAGCGGCCTGCAACTCTGTTTGATTGGACGGAAACAGGGTCGCGATCGCAGCGCGCTGTTTTGCCAGCCCAAGTTCTGAATCGGGATTGGTCAATTCTGCCAGCCAGCTTTCCTTGGTGTCGGCTTGTGGCAAGGCAGCATCAGCAGAGATACCCGATTTCCTGCCCTTGTCGGACGGATCTCTTTCGGATTCAGCATGTATCATTTTCTCAACACCCGGTGCGCCCAGGGCGCTGAGGGTAATCACGACCTGCCAACGCAGGTCTTCGGACATGGGTACAGCGGGCAGGGTGACCGATTCATCGAGCAGGGACGCCAACCGGTCCTGTGCGACGGCACTGGCCGTTGAATTGAGCAGCAGATTGAACCACAAGCGAGCACGGTCCGTGTCGGTTTCGGTGGTGGCGAGGCTCCAGACCTTGTCCTCCAGCGAGGACAGTACCTGCGCCAGGGCCGCTTCGGATTCGGGCCGCAGACGGTAGAGCAAATCGATGGCACCGCTGATGGATCCGGTTAGCTGGGCCACCACCCGGATGTTGGTTTCAGTTTCCAGTTCATCCAGAGCCAGCAACACGTAATCGGGGATCGACATGCGGCCACTCTTGGCCATGTTGGACAGCGAATCTATCATCATGGAGCGCGCCAGCGGATTCTCAAGATGCTGTACCCGTCCCCTGATGGCCGAGATGGCCTGCTCATCCAGGACTACTTGTACATAACCCCAGTCATCATGATTGGGGAACACAAATGTTGGGCAGGCTGCGCCGATGGCTTCATCCACGGCGGTTATCTCGCCCTTGACCTCTACGTCATAGATGTCTCCAACGTTGAGTTGACCTTCATCCAGGAAGTACCCGGCGACCGCAACACGTTGCTGGCGAAGTTGCGGGTAATCGGCCGGTGCCGTTTGCAGGATATTCAACGAGGTGATCTTATCCCCTTCACATTCAAACCGCGCCTCCAGTTCGTTAAACCCGGCCTGGTACAACCATTGTTGTGCCCACGGGTCCAGGTCCCGTCCAGCCGATGCCGATTGTGCATCGATGAAATCCTGCAACAGCGTATTGCCGTAAGCATGTTCCTTGAGATAGTTCGACACAGCGATGCGGTGATTTTCGTAACCGACAAAGTGGGCCAGTTGTTTCAATACCGATGAACCCTTGTCGTAGGTGATGTCATCAAAGACCATGAAAAAATCAGCCGTGCTGTTCACGGGTACCTCGATGGGATGGGTCGTTACCCTGCTGTCCTTGTAATAGGCGCTCTGTTTGTTGTAGATAAAAAACGGGTGCCAGGCATCTTTGAACTCGGTCGATTCCACCATCGCGATCTGGGCCATCAGGGTGGCAAAACTTTCATTCAGCCACAGTCCATTCCACCAGTCCTTGGTGACCAGGTCACCAAACCACATGTGGGCCATCTCGTGCAGGATCACGTTGGCGCGGATCTCACGATCGAACCGGGTGCTGGGCTGACGCTGCACGAATCTGCGTTCGGCAAAGGTCACGGCCGCAATGTTCTCCATCGCACCAATGTTGAAATCGGGAACGATCAGCTGGTCATACTTGCCAAACGGATAGACGATATCAAAATACTCCGCAAAAAATTCCAGGCCGCCCCGGGTGATCTCAAACCACTCATCCACCACCACGTACTGGGCCAGGCTCTGGCGGGCGAACAGACGGATGGGTACATCACCCGCCATCTGCTCCCAGACCCGGTAGGGGCCGGCGTGCAGGGAGAAAATATAGGTCGACATTTTTGGTGTGGTGGCAAATATCCAGGTCGAAACCGAGTCACTTGTCTCACTGACAACCCCGCCAGCCGTTGAGACGACCGTCCAACCCCCGGGTGCGGCAACCTCCAGCTCAAAAGTGGCCTTCAGGTTGGGCTGGTCAAATGCCGGAAACAGGCGGTTGGCGTAGTAAGGCCAGAGGTAGGTGTAGAGGTAGGTCAGATCATCTTCCGGGTCGGTGAATTGGTGCAATCCGGTCCCGTCCTTGCTGTAGGGATGCCGGTATTCGACCAGTAATTCATTGCCACCGACACGCAGGTTCTCGGCGGGAAGGGTAATGAAGAACCCACTGTAAACAGCGTCGATCTGTTCTCCATTGACCACTACACGGTCAAGCTCACCACCGGAAAAATCGATGTTCAGGGGTGCATCAGCCGAAGACAAATCGAAGTCTATGCTGGCCCTGCCGGTAAACATTTCCCGACTGGAGGCGAGATCGAAAAATAACGAGTAATGGATTTTACCCATTCTTGCCTTGCGGGCCTGGGCCTGTTCAAAAGTCAGGGCATCTTCGGCTGGGCGTGTCGAACTGGTCGCAGGTACCTGTTCTTTACTGACCGATATATCCTGGTCTGTTGAAGGACCGCAACCAATCAGGAAAAGCAACACGCCGACAATAGGCCTACGAAGTGGTTTCATAGGGATTACCTTGTTGTTTGAGTGGTACGACCGACACCTGGCATCAACACCGGGCGGGTGGGGTCACGGTAAACGGCCAACATAGCACAAGTTATGAATAAATGGGTTGAGCCCCATGTTCCTGACCGCTGCTATTTTGTCTGACGGTACCAACTGCCAATACCGGTACATTTCCAGCTATCCTCTTCGAACACCATGTCGTAATAACCGGAAACTTCACCCTCGGTGTCGCCGATCAGCCCGGTCCAGTGCAGCTTGGCCGTGGTCGCATCCTGCTTGCGGGTTTCCAACGTGTGTATCGGGTGGGGAAAACGCCTTTTTGCATTGTCGAGTTGCCGCTGTGGATTGTGTGTCCAGTTGCCTAAAGATTTTTCGGTCATACGGGCCATCAATTCACCGGGATCCCCTGCCTGGGCGAGATCAGCGCACAGACGAAAGGCAGTCTTTGGATCATCGGTTTCGCTGCTGCAGGCGACCACCTGGAGGACCAGAACAAACAAAACAACCAGTTGTGGTGATGGGCGCATGGTGGATCCTGGTACCGTTGAGCCTGAAGTGCAAAGGTAACACAGGTTTCACCCGCCTTACGTCGCCTGCTGCCTCATCTCCGCGAGCAAACGCAGCACTTCATCCGCACCCCGGATGGGTTTCAGCGCCGTGTGTGCGATCCCCGAAACCACTTTACTGATGTTGTGATCCACCTCGTTCTGGTTGGCCCAGGTTCGGCCATCGGCTACCGTGATGTAGGTCGAGAATGTCCGGTGCCCGGTGCCCGGGCGTTCACCGATCACATGCAGGATGGTCCTGGGACCGGGCAAGCCAGAGAACAGGGCTTCGCCGATTCTGTAACCAGCCCTGACCCGGCCCGATGTGATCAAAAGCAGGTCCTTCGGCTGGTGCAGGCCCTGTTCCATCAGGCCGTTCGCGAGCCGCTCCAGGAACGGCAAAAGATGCCCTTCTTCCGTGATGGCGAGCGCGTTCAGGCCGTCTGAGACGATGATCTGGACGTCATACGCACCTGCATGCTGACCACGGAGACGGTGCAATTCTGTCAGCGAAGACGCATTGGGTTTCTCACCCGAGGCCGGGTGCAGAATGTAATCGTTGCGATCAATGGATTCGGTATTGATCTGGACCACTCCGGGCAGAGAGGCCGTGAAGGCACTGTCCAGTTGTGCCCAGATGCTTTTCTTGGCATCCCGATAAATACGGGAAATGTCGGTCTTGAGTTGTGGTTGCAGATCAAAGGATTTCTGACCATGGCCCAGTGCCAGGAATACCCCACGGGAATGTACTTCGGCCATCTTTGTTCGACCCTCAGCCAGGACAACCGTGTCCTGCCTGGAGTCGCCCTTGATACGGCGGTACTTCAGGTAGATTGCATTGGGATCTCCAAAATTGACGGCGGGTTGGCCGTCCGTGCCGATGACGTCCAGTGATTTGAAAAACGCCCACATCGGATCATTGACCCGGTAACCGAATTTCTCCCGCAAACGGACATGATCCTGGTAACCCGTTGTCAGGTATCCCAGCATCGGGTCGATCTTGGTGGGCAGGGCCATCAGGTAGGCCGGGTTGGCCGGCATGATCCGGTCCAGACACCAGTCCAGGTCGTCGAGCGAAATATCCATGTGCAAAGTGGAACAGACATCGAGACCGATACACAGACCGTGCAGCTTGCCCATGACGATGTCCTCAAGACAGCAGCGCACCAGTTGCTCACGACTGCGAAATACCTCGGGGCCGATAAAGCCGGCCACATCGTTGAGGTGTACCCAGGCCTCGCCCGGGTTTCCCGCGGCCTGTTTCGCTTTTCCGACCTGCATCTTCAGGGCACGTGCAAAACCGTATTTGCGGGATTCGTGTAAAACCATGTCAAAACCATGGCCATGGCCGTTGGTAAAATCAGCCCCTTGCCCGGTTTCAAAATAAAGCCCAAAAGGCCCGCTGCGCATATCGGCGTAGTGCATCATCTTTTCTAGACTGATATCAAAGGTCCTGTTGGCTGTTTCCACACCCGCAATGCTCTGGAACCACAACGCGGTGGCACCGGGTGATTTTTCCTCCACCTCGGCCTGAACGTCGATATGGGCCAGTACACAGTGCGGCATGTGTTGTTCAACCCCAAAGGTGTGTAGCAGGTCTTTGAGGGTATGCTCGATTTTAGCTACCGATTCAGGATCGCTGGACACCGGATTCGTTCCCAGCAACACATCACCGACCCCGTAAGACCATCCATCGAGTACCTGCCAGAAAATATCGTCCGGATGATCGGTTGGTGAGTTTGGCTGGATACGGGCACCCAGATACCCTTTCGCCCCGATATTGCTGCCCGGCAGGGGGTTGAATACCTTCTGCCCGACCCGGGTCAGTTCCTCGTTGTCCATCAGCTTGACGACACAGCCGATCACATCGCTGGACAGACCGGCAGTCAGTCTGCTGATCGTTTCCCCGTCTGATTCGAGTAAAAATTGTTTTAGCTCACCCAGGGTTTCGGTTGCCAGAACTGGCTGTTTGGGTGTGGGTACCCGGATCGTTTCCAGAACCACGTCGCGATAAACCGGAAAGGCATCAATATCCTTTAGCCGCGTGCGGGCAAGCAAGGTTCGTGCACTCTGCCTTGTTGCAGGGTCTGCAGTCGCAACACCAATGATCGCGTCCCCTTCCTTGAACTCATTGGCTGCGCCCAGGATATGGGCATAGAGGGCCGGGTCAAAATCTCCACGGGTCCGTCGAATAAACCCGAAGACATCCTCGCCGTCTGCCCACTGGAATCCGCCTCTGTTTGCGGTGCCCAACGGGTAAACAACCGGCGCAAACACCAGCAGCGCACCACCGGCCAGGGTGTTCAGAAACGATCGCCTGCTACTCACCTGACTGCCCTGATTGCTCATTGTCGACGCCCGGAATCCAAATCATCCTGTGATTAATCAGCTTAAATGACCGGCACAGTGACTGTCACTGTCAATATTCGCAGTGAAACCGGGTGACACCCATCAATCCTGCCCTGGATACGGATGGTATTGATTGATGACTGTCATGTCTTTTCGTCTTGTATTCTCTCTGGTCTTGTTTTGAATTCCCTCAGTTTGCGGCCAACGCCCCCAAGCTGCTTGAACGCCGCTTTGGGTGGTTTATACTCCTCTTTTCATACACCCACGGTCTGCACACTGTGTGTTAGCCCGAATTGCGTGATCGCAGCACCAGGATGCGGACAGGCTCGCGGCACCAGGACGCGCATGGAGTCACGAACACCCATGGCCTGGTCGGGTCGCACTCTTGCGCTCTGCGTGGCGGGGATAGTTATTTGATGGAGACCAGCATCTATGCCAGATAACAGCAAGACACCTAAACTGAATCGCCGCGAAGCACTCAAACTCGGCGCCGCCGGCCTTGGTGTGGCCCTTGCCGGCACAGCGTCGGGCAGTACGAGCACATCTGCCGGAAGCGCCGGTGCGGTGCCCAATCTGGGCCAGGCACCCCTGGAACTGCTGGCCGCACCACCCATCGACGAGGTCCGTATTGCTTATGTCGGTGTGGGTCTGCAGGGCAGCTCCCATGTTGAAAACCTGCTGAAAATCGAGGGCTGTGTGATCCAGGCCGTGTGCGACATCGTCCCGGAGAAGGTTGAATGGGCACAACAACGGGTCGAGGAGGCCGGTTTTCCCCGCCCAACCGGATACACACGAGGCGATCGCGACTTCGAACGGCTGTGCCGCGAAGAGGACCTGGACCTGGTTTACAACGCGACCCCGTGGGAGTGGCATGTTCCCATCTGTGTTTCAGCCATGGAAAACGGCAAGCACACGGCGACCGAGGTCCCGGCGGCCTATACACTCAAGGACTGCTGGAAACTGGTGGAGTACGCAGAAAAATACCAAAAGCACTGCATCATGATGGAGAACGTCAATTACGGACGTATGGAAATGCTGGCTTTCAACCTGGTCCGCCACGGTCTGCTGGGGGAGATATTGCACGCGGAAGGTGGTTACCTGCACGATCTGCGGGCCATCAAGTTCGAGGACAAGGACGAGGGTCTGTGGCGACGTGCACACGCGATGCAGCGCAACGGCAACTTTTACCCGACCCACGGTCTGGGTCCCATTGCCAATTGTATGGACATCAACCGGGGTGACCGCTTTGGCACGCTGGTGTCGATGAGCAGCCCGTCCCGCGGTTTGCAGCAATGGGCGGAAAAGCACTATCCCGAGGGTCATCCCAAACGCAGCGAGCACTACGTACTGGGTGACGTGAACACTTCCATGATCAAGACAGCCCTGGGACGCACACTGTACGTGGGTCATGACACGAACCTGCCGAGGCCCTATAGCCGCATCAACCAGGTACAGGGAACGCAGGGGATATTTCAGGGCTACCCGGACCGTGTCTACGTGGAGGGTATCAGCGAGGAGCACCGCTGGGATGAGGCCGAAAAATGGCTGGCGGAGTACGAGCACCCGCTGTGGAAGGAGATGGAGGAACACTCTAAAGGTGCGGGTCATGGTGGCATGGACTTCATGGAGGACTACCGGCTGATCAAGTGTCTGCGCGAGGGGTTGCCGACCGATATGAATGTCTATGACGCCGCCGCACTCAGCGCCGTGACACCGCTTTCTGAGTGGTCGGTGGCCAACGGCAGCCAACCAGTGGAGTTCCCGGATTTCACCCGGGGCCAATGGAAGACCTGGCCGCAACTGGGTCTGGTGACCGCATGAGCAGGGGACGACTTAAAGGTGCCGGTCTTAAAGGGGCCCCGTTTAATCAGGAGTTCACGGTACGGGCACCGGGACGTGTGAACCTGATCGGTGAACACATTGACTATTGTTTGCTCCCCGTTCTTCCGATGGCCATACAACGTCACGTGACCTTGACGGTGCTGCCCCGCTCGGATGGCCAGGTACGGCTCAGTAACAGGACAACGTCATTTCGTGATGTCGAATTCCAACTGTCAACCGATATTGATCCGGGCCCCGCCGGGGACTGGGGCAATTACGCAAAGGGTGTGGCTCAGGAGCTGGTCCGTGGCCATGGCATCAGCCGGGGTGCCGACATCCTGGTCGATTCTGATCTGCCCGTAGCCGCCGGACTGAGTTCCTCCTCGGCGTTTTCCATCGCTGTTGCCCTGGCGCTTCTAGCTGCGAACGACCAGGACCTTGACCGGTTGGAACTGGCAGCACTGGTGGCCGAAGCGGAACGCTACACGGGAACCCGGGGCGGCGGCATGGACCAGGCCATCATCTGTTGTGGCCACAGTGGTCATGCCCTGGACGTTCGATTTGCGCCACTGCAGGTGCGCAGCGTACCGGTTCCCGATGACTGGGTGTTCCTGGTGGCACACAGTGGTGTCGTGGCAGAGAAATCAGGAAATGCTCAGACCACCTACAACGATCGAACCCATGAGTGTGCACAGGCACTGGCGGCGATGTGGCCCATCGTGATCCCCGGAGAGCAACAGCCATCGTCCGGCATTGACTATCGCCCACTTTTCACGGCTGTTGACCATCCTCGAAAACTGCTGGAATTAGCGGAGGATGTCCTGGAGACCCCCGTGATGGAACGGTTTCGGCATGTTGTCGGTGAGGCAGTTCGTGTCAATGAGGCGAACAAGGCCCTGATCGAGGGTGATTTAACCGGCTTCGGCCAACTCATGAATGCCTCGCACCAAAGCCTGTGTGACGACTACGAAGTCAGCACCACTGAACTCGACCAGATCGTCAGCATCGCCCGCGACGCCGGTGCCGCAGGTGCGCGTCTCACCGGAGCGGGGCTCGGCGGTGCGGTGCTGGTGCTTTGCGGGGAAAGCAACCAAGAGGCCATCCGCGAGGCGCTGGCCAGTCGTTACTACGAGCCGCGCGGACAGGTGGTCAGCGAAGATCTGCTGTTTCGGGTGATTGCTTCGGAAGGCGCGGGTCTGAAAGGAGTCTGAAACGGGTCGGCTCCCTTATCAGGAAAGAAAACCAACCCGGGGCAACACCCTGAAAAGACCCCATCCGGAAACTGCGGCCACGACCATATTGAAAATACCGGTCATGGTCTGTCCATAGACCAGAAAACCGGTACCGAACAATGCGCTGTAGACCAGGGCACAGCCGAGGAACCAGCAGGGCATGGATCGACCGGTCAGGAAGTACTCCTCGGTGCCCCGCCCCGCGCGCCGCGCGAATGCCAGGCCCAGCGACAATGCAGTCACACCGAAGAGGACAAGTACCCACCAGTGCAGGGATGAAAGTTGCATCAGCCTTGCCCCACAGAAGATGTATCGCCGCTGCTCAGCGCCTTGAACGCCGTGCAAAGATCCGCCGGGTAATGACCCTTCTCAATCATGTGGTTGATCCGGGCCTGAACCACGGGCCGGTCATTGGGAAAGGTCACACCGAAGCTGGGCAGCCCCGAGTCCACAGCTCTTAAACTGGCCTCGCCGGATGCGATGCTGTCGTTGAGTGCCTCACTGAGGTAGTACTCGACCGCAGCGTCCTGGGCCGGCCCATTGACCAGCGTACGTATACCACGCTCAAGCAGCGGGTAAATGTCCGGTGTGAACCCCCACAGCCCCATGGACACGCCTTCATCTCCTGTGAGACTGACCGGTGTGTCAGCGGGTGTTCTTCCGCTTATCCCCGAGTCACTGCGGCAGACACGAAGCACCTCTCGTATTTCTCGGACATAACTGCTGTCGTCTAAATCCAGGATGCCCCTTGAGACCGGCGCTGACTCCGGCAGCGTGTCCGTCAGACGATAACTGATCGCCAGAAATTCCTGTAGGCCGAGTTCGGGGAAATATTGTGGCAGCAGCGCCAGGGCCGCCTGGCCGTAAAAATCATCGGCGTTAACCACCGCAAACGGCCCCGTCACCGCATCCCGGGTTGACCAGACTGCATGTCCCGTACCCCAGGGCTTGCTTCGGTTTGGCGGCGGGGATGACCCTTCGGGCAGGTCGTCCAGGCGCTGATACACAAAGCGACATGGCCAAGAACCGGAAGTGAGCGACTCCACATGCCGAGACACGGCCTCTTCGATCTCAGGCCGCACCACGAATACCGCACTACCGTAGCCCGAGCGGGCGGCATCGTACATCACGTAATCCAACAATGTTTCATCATTCGGGCCGACGGCTGCCAGCGGCTTCACTGCACCGAAACGGGTCGACATTCCGGCGGCCAGTACGACAAGAACCGGGGAGGCGTTTGAGTCGCCTGTAACAGGGTCACCCTGCTGCATTGGCACCTCCCTGTGTCACTGATTACTCATCACAGGTTACTCATGGTCAATGTCCATTGGGTCATCGCCAACTGGGTGCGCCTGCTGATTCAAGTGCTTCCTCAAGCGGGGTCAAGTGATCACTTAACAGTCTTTCAAGGTCAACCATAAAATCAGCAAAATCCTGTTTTGCGATTCCAAAATCGGACTTCTGAGTCGTCGTTGCTGGCTGGGTCGTATTCCAGTTATTGGCCGCGTTGTACGCCCGCCCGCCTATCGATGGAACAGATGTCTCGTTCAGACCCCTGCGAACCGGGTCTCCTGAAAGTCTCACCGACAGTTTGCTCAATTCTGCGCCAAAGGCATCCAGACGGAGAAACAAGTCCGGTGTCGCTCCGCTGGCGTTAACGGCCGCGGCTTTCATGTGTTTCAGCAGTTCGCGGGTCCGGCCCAGTTCCTCACCGGCGTGGGCGATGTTTCGGAGCAGGGTGGCCGTGTCCTGCTGATAGCGGGCAACCGCTGCATAATCGATGCCGTCCGGTGCGTTGCGTACTGGTTTAACACTGAATTCCTGAACTGTACCAAGCGCTGTCGCTTCGCCATCGGCCAATACATAGAGTTGCGCCGAAAATACACCCGGGGCAACCAGTGGGCCCTGCGGCTCACCGGCCCAGGGTGGAACAAACTCAGGTGTGGTCAGGTCGATGGCGTCCGGGGCGGCATAGCGCAAATCCCAATTCACCCGGTGGGTACCTTTTTTGTTGACCGCCTCGATCCAGCGCACCGGTTGGTCACTGGCATCACGCACCAGCACCATGACACGTGGTTTGGGCTGCCGGGATTCGTCACCGAGCGTCTCCCATCCCGGGAAGGCCACATTACCACCCTGCTCACGGATCTTCTTCTCATCCGCGTTACGTGTTTTCTTGTCGCTGTTGTATTTACGATCCAGGTAATAACTGATGCTGGCGCCAAAAGCCGGGTTTGGTGCCGAGTAGCTGTCACTGCCCAGTGTCGGCATGCCAACGGCCTGTGAAGGGGCCGAGGGGATGTACCACCAGGCATCACGCACTGGAAACAGGCTCGCGGTCTTACCAAAATCCGGGCTGGCCATGGACCTCAGTGCGGAATAATCATCGAGGATATAGAAACCCCGTCCAAAGGTTGCGCCCACCAGGTCATTGTCGCGGCGTTGCAGTTTTATATCACGGAACGAAATGGTCGGGGCACCGGCCAGCTTGTGCCAGTTCTGACCGCCGTTTAAGGTGAAATAAACACCAAACTCGGTACCCAGGAACAGCAGGTCTTCACTCTCATGGTCTTGTTGTATGGCCCATGCGATCGTCCCGGTGGGCAGATCCCCCGATATCGAACGCCAGTTGCGGCCCCGGTTGCTGCTGGTGAATACATGGGGGGAATAGTCCCCCTGCTTGTGTGCGTCTGCAATCACAAAGACGGTATCCGCATCGTGGAGGGATGCCTCGATATCATTGATAAATGAGTATTCGGGCACATCCGGCAGGTCATTTGTCTGTTGCCAACTGCCGCCGTCATCGGGACTGGTGTACACCTGGCCATCATCCGAGCCGGTATAGAGCACACCTTCGGCCAGGGGTGACTCTGAAACGGCGGTCAGGGTCGAATATTTGGACATGGCGCCATTGTCATGCAGGTCATCGACACTCCAAACCCTGCCCATGAATTCAAGTTCGTAGCGGTTCCTGTTGGTGGTCAGGTCGTCACTGACCGCCTGCCATGAGTCTCCCCGGTCATCGCTGCGCCACAAGCGTTGTGACCCGACGTACACACGCGCAGGATCATGGGGGCTGATGAGTATGGGTGTATCCCAGTTCCAGCGCTCCGGTGCATCGCCGGGTGCGGGCTGGGGCTGGATGTGGACCAGTTCGTTGCTGTCCCGGTGATGACGGTACATGTAGCCCTGCTGGTACTCCATGTAGCCGATGTTGCCATCGGCGGGGTCAAATGCAACACCGTAGCCATCGGCACCCAATGGCACGTACCAGTCCTGGTTGCGTACCCCTTCGGTGGTCATGGTCCGGGAAGGACCGAACAAGGTACCCAGGTCCTGGGAGCCCCCGAGGATGTTGTAAAACGGTTCTGAATTGTCGACCGCGACCTTGTAGAACTGCGATACGGGCAGGTTGGGAAAGTGACGCCAGCTGTCACCCTGGTCAAAACTTTCGTATAGACCTGCGTCGGTACCCGCCAGCAGGTGAAGGTCATCGCGCGGGTCTATCCACAGGGCATGGTTGTCACTGTGTTTTTCACGACCGGTACCCAGGATGTCAATACTGGCACCACCATCGCGGGTGACCCGCAGGAATACATCCATCTGGAATACCAGGCCCGCGGTCTGCGCAGATGCCTCCAGTTCCTGGTAGTAATGTGGTCCGGTGCCACCCGAGATGTATGAATTTTTCTTGCTCCAGCTTTCACCCTGGTCAGAGGAGCGGTAGAAACCCTTGTTCTCGTTATCCGCCTCAATGGTGGCATAGACCAGACCCGGGTCAGCCGCGGTCACGGCCAGGCCGATCTTCCCTACGTCCCCGTCAGGCAGTCCGGTATCGAGTTTTTTCCACTGATCACCGCCATTGGTCGATTTGTAGATTCCGCCGTTGGACCCACCGGCCATAAAACCCCATATATGACGCCGACGCTCATAGGCTGCCGCGTAAATGACATCCGCATTGGCAGGATTGAATTCAATATCGGTAATCCCGGTGTTCTCATCAATCTCCAGCACTTTTTCCCAACTGGACCCGCCATCAGATGAGCGGTAGAGACCCCGGTCTCCCCCCGCAGACCACAGCGGACCTTCCGAGGCCACGTAGACCACGTTGCTGTCGCGTGGATCGACCAGGATTTTGCCGATGTGCTCGGATTGCTTCAGACCCATGTTGGTCCACGTTTTGCCGGCATCGGTGCTTTTGTAAACACCATCACCCCAGGCCACGTGACGTCCGCTGACGTTCTCACCGCTACCGATCCAAATCACATCCGGGTTGTTGGGATCAATGGCTATATCCCCGATCGAGTAAGACACCTGGCTGTCAAAGATCGGCTTCCAGGTGGTTCCGGCATTGATGGTCTTCCATAATCCACCCGAGCCCGCAGCCACGTACCAGGTGCTGCTTTTGGTGGGGTGAATCTCGATGTCGGAAATGCGTCCACCCATCAGCGCAGGACCAATACTGCGCAGGGTTAAACCCTTGGCAGCCTCGCCTATGGTCTCCTGGTCATTCGCATGGATCCCTTGACCGGCAAGGATCAGGAATAACGCGGCAAGCGTCGTATGACGGCTGACCTGAACGGAATTTTTCTTGATGGTTTTATTAAGTATATTTCTAATTTTCATTGACATGACCCTGCCGGTAATTAACCAGGTTGCTAACAGCAACTGTGCTGAACAAGCATTTTATTCGGGGCCTTCAGGGCGAATTGACAAGCCATCCCAAATCCCCACGGACTTTGAGCAACCGATTCTCGCAGTTTTTGCCTGGCCCTGTACAGAAATCTCCGGGATAAAGGGATCAGAGCCCTTTTAATATGGGGCTCTGATCCCTTTATCCTTATTTATCCCCTTTTATCCCCTTTATCAGGCCCCTTTATCGTTGATATGATCACCGGACAACTCTGCCTGCGGAATCAGCTGATGAAATTCAAACCATTTGACCTCGAATACACCCAATCCACCTGGGAGCAGGAGGTGGATATAAATTTGACGGAGAGCGGTGTCCACCCGATGCGACTCGAAGAATTGCTGGGGGATGATCCCGGCAAGGTGGCTGCGTTGATGGCGACGGAGATCAACTACCCGCACGTCAACGGCATTCCCCAATTGCGTGAAAATATTGCTGCCCTGTATGACGGTGCCAGTATCGACAACGTACTGGTGACCGTGGGTGCCGCCGAAGCCAACCATGTCATTATCCAGACCCTGCTGGAACCCGGAGATGAACTGGCCACCCAGTCACCAACCTATAAGCAGGTCTGGGGTCTGGCGCAAAATATGGGCTGTAAGGTCAGACCGTTCCGCCTTGTACCCGAAGCGGGATGGCAACTCGATATCGACGAGTTGAATGCTCAGGTGAATGACAGGACGCGTATCATCGCAATCTGCAACCCGAACAATCCTACCGGCCACATCATGACCGCTGCGGAGATGGATGCCGTCATCGCCGCCGCGGACCGGGTGGGCGCTTGGATCCTGGCGGACGAGGTGTATCGAGGCGCAGAACGTGTGCAGCAGGAGGAGACACCATCATTTTACGGGCGTTACCCAAAGGTGCTGGCGCTGGGCAGTATGAGCAAGGCCTACGGTCTGCCGGGCTTGCGGATTGGCTGGCTGGTCGGGCCACACGCAACCGTCGAGGACATCTGGAGACGGCACGAGTACACCACCATCACCGCGACCATGTTGAGCAACATTCTCGCCAGTCACGCACTGTCACCCGAGGTCCGGCCACGTATCATCCAGCGGACCCGTGACTATATCCGCAACGGTTTTCCGGTACTCGAAGAATGGATGGCAAAACAGGATGGCCTGTTCAGTTGCACACCACCACAGGCCTCTGCGGTATCGTTCATCCGTTATCAACTGGACATGAATTCGACCCAACTGATGGAGAAACTCTGCCGTGAAGCCGGTGTTTTTGTCGGTGCCGGGGATTCTTTCGGCATGGATCACCATTTGCGTGTTGCCTTCGGGCAGGACCGTGAAGTGCTTGAAGATGCCTTTGCACGCATGGAACAGACCCTGGAATCCTGTCTGTGATGAAGATCCTGACCCTTGACCAGATCAAGTCTGCATTGCCCGCCGTCGACCTGATGGCTGAGATTGAAAGCGGCTTCGTTGCCTACAGCCAGGGAAGAGCCGTGGTACCACCGGTGGGTGAACTGATCCTGCAGGAGCCCCCGGGTGACGTCCACATCAAGTACGGATATCTCACCGGCGATGACCATTATGTCATCAAGATCGCGTCCGGATTCTATCAGAACGCAAAACTTGGGTTGCCCTCCAGCAACGGGCTGATGTTGGTATTCAGCCAAAAAACCGGCGAACTCGAAGCCGTGTTGCTGGATGAAGGACACCTGACCGATATTCGCACCGCCGTTGCAGGTGCGATCGCTGCGAAATACCTGGCGCCATCCACCGTCGAGCGTATTGGCATCGTCGGTACCGGTATGCAGGCACGCTTGCAACTCGAATACCTGGCGCCTGTCACCCCTTGCCGCGAGGTGCTGGTATGGGGCCGCAGTGCAGACAAGTTGTCTGCATATGCACGGGACATGAGTGCCAGGGGCTTCAGCGTTGCCACGACCACGCACGCCGATGCCATCATGGCATCCTGCAACCTGATCGTGACAACCACTCCGGCAACCCGGCCGATACTCACCGGGAAGGCCCGGGCCGGAACCCATTTCACCGCGGTGGGTTCGGACACACACGACAAACAGGAATTGGCTGAAGAGATTCTGCAACACGCCGACCTGGTCGTTGCAGACAGCATTCCGCAATGTATCGAGCGCGGTGAAATACACCAGGCATTGAAGCGCAAGGCGGTGACACAGGCAGGGCTGGTAGAACTCGGCAGTATCATCGCCGGGGATACCATCGGCAGGACATCGGACCAGCAGGTCACGGTCGCTGACCTCACCGGTGTTGCCGTGCAGGATATTCAGATAGCGAAGTCGGTTATGGGTGCCTCAGAGTAAAGGGTCAGAGCAAAAAGGCTGCCGTCTTTACTCTGACCCCAAATGTTTTGTGAGATGCTAAACGGTATGCCAAGCAACATCCGCGTTCTATCCTGCATCGACTCGCCCGAGATGGGTCAGCGCAGACGTCAGGAACTGCAAATTAATTTCTCCCGGGCCGCTGTGCTGGGCAGGGCCGCAGTCCGGGCTGCCAAGCGGGGGTGCTACACCAACGACTTAGGTCAGAAAGTGGATATCAAGGTGGCCGTCCGGACATCCCGTTCAGGCACGCTGAGCATCGCACCGGAAGACCGGTTGCCTGCGCACAGGTCTGTCGATTTACCCGAAACCCGGGTCCGGGTCAGCAATGAAACCACCCTCGGCGCCGCCCGGCAACTCGTTGATAGCGGATCGAAACCACTGGCACTCAACTTTGCCAACGGCATCACACCCGGTGGGGGTTTTCTGCATGGTGCCCGCGCCCAGGAAGAGGTGCTGTGCCGGTCCAGCACATTGCACAGCACCCTGCGCGAAGATCCGATGTACGATCATCACCGACAACGGATTCATCCCGACTCCACCGACTGGGCCATCTACTCACCCCGCGTGCCGGTGTTTCGCACCGACAATGGTGAAGTCCTGGACAGACCCTGGTTGCTGTCTTTTATCACCTGTGCGGCACCCTATGCACCCACGGTGGGTCAGCCTGAATCCGGTGTCCTTTTAAAACAGAGAATTCATCGTGTCCTGGCCATTGCAAGGGCACTGGGATACGCGGACCTGGTGCTGGGTGCCTGGGGCTGCGGTGCATTCAGGAATGATCCCCTGCGTACCGCCCGCGATTTCCGCAAGGCGCTGGAGGGCGCATTCCAGGGGAGCTTCTCACAAGTTGTATTTGCGATCACCGACTGGTCCCCGCAAAGGCGGTTCCTGGGTCCGTTTCGGGATGTCTTCTGTTGAAATTTGACGACCACCTGCTGAGTGGCTGCGTCGTACAATGAACCACTCATTCGAAGCCAGGCAACCGCATGAAACCCTTGAAATTCACGTTACTTGCATTGTTGCTGAGTCCAATTCTGGCCCACGCCATTGTCATGCGTCACGATGTACCCGAACAGGAATACATTGCTGCCGGGGGAGAATGGCCCGCAACTGCTTATTTTCACCTGGGTGGAAGGTTTGGTAACGGTACCGGTATTCTGGTCGCACCCGCCTGGGTACTGACCGCCGGTCACCTGACGCATTATCTCAAAGTGGGCGACAAGATCAGCATTAATGGCGAAGAGTACAAGGCGAGCCGGGTTATAACACACCCCGATTACGTCCTTTACAGCCCCGACAACGATCTGGGTATGGTGCAACTGGATCGTACGGTAACCGGCGTCACACCCGCACTGCTTTACCAAAAAGACGACGAGGCCGGGCAGATTATCACCTTTGTGGACGCCGGCAGACCCGGTACCGGGGAGACCGGTGCAATGGGCCCCAGCGGCACCACGCGTTGGGCCGAAAACCGCATCGAAGACACCCGCGAAATGCTGCTGGTGTTCAAATTTATGGCGGCGATGGCGTCGGAAATAGCGGAAATGGCTTCCCAGTTCATGGGTGTTTTATACGCTTTCTGAGTCCCTCAGGCCACCAATTTCTACAGTATTCTGATCCGAGGGCAGCGAATTTTATTGTCCACCCATATGTTGTGCCCTGGAATTCAGTCAGCCACCAGAGCTGACCCGCCTTGTATTACTCGACTGGTCTGCGAAAGGCTTGGATACGGTCCAATCAAAAACATTCATTCTCAGCCGAATGAACCCAAGCGGCGGTTTAATCTGTCACCGTAGCTTCGATGCATGCGACGTGCATTTTGCGAATTGACTCGCAATTTGCAATCATTTCTTTTCAGGGCTATGCTACTCCCTGGCTGGCGGATCATGTGCAAAACACCCGGGACCCGCACCAGACATGGTGAGAAGCACCATGTGGTCCTGCTTCAGTCAAAGACAACTTACCTGGCATGATTCATGCATATAGACTTGTGGATTACTAACTTGTCTGATGATCAGGGTACGGGTTGTCGGCCTGGGCTATCTGGCTGATTGTCAAACTTACAGCAGCAGGGCACGGACCGTCGCAGACGTAAAACAGGAGGCCGGTAACCATGATTAGCCCCGGATACGAATAATGTCCGTAAACCATAGAAGACTACTCTGGCTCTTTACATTCACTACCATGATCTTGCTCATCGTCCTGGTCAGGCCGTTGCAGCAAACCTACTTGAGTGAATCGCTACCTCCCCCTGAATCGGTAGCGCACATTGATCCGGTGAGTGTGACAACCTCTGTCCAGGTAGAAATCGACCATGCCACGCCAGAGCCTCTCCCATCTGTAGAAGACCACCCGTTGAACGAGATTGATCGCTACCCGGTAACAACGCGACGAATTGGTAAAAATTCTCATGACCTGCTTAACCCGGGTTCGCGTCATGAACGCCGTCAGCGTCTACACAGTGATACTGACAATCCAGACCCGGGCTGGAATGCGTTGTTTACAGCCGATCGTTTCTTTATCCACGGTAATGAAGTCGCAACCATCTCGCTCGATCTGAAACGCAATGACACCATCGTCACCCCGCAGATAATGGAAATGCGTGCAGAGGCCATCGGTGCCCGGTTTGGGCCCAGGGTGATCTATCTGCCGGTTTATAGCAGCGACAGCGGTGCCCGGGTCGAATTTGTACCTGATCTCAGTTGGCCTGATTTCAGCGGACCGATCAGGGTCACCACCCGTTTCAAAGCCGGGAACCTGATGACACAGACGGGAACACTGGATTTCCACTTTACCGGCTCGGACGCCATACCGGCCAAATTTACCGGTCAATTCCAGGACCTGCTGGAACAGGGAGACCTGGTATTCAACGTCGGTGTCAAGGTGCTGAAGGCCGGCAGATTTCGTATCGATGCCAACCTGTTCGATGCCGATGGCCAGGCATTTGGCTGGGCCAGGTTTGAAGGTCGTCTGGCAAGAGGCCCACAGACAGTTGCTATCCGGTACGACGGCCTGTTGTTTCACGACAGCGGGGCGCAAGCTCCCTACCGCCTGGCTCAATTAAGAGGCTACCGTCTGGAACCGGAAAGCCGCTGGGGACGCGCCAAAATCCCGCCAACGGAATATGAGTTCCTGACTTCACAGCCATACCAGTTGGCACAATTTCGCAACACCGTAAGGATCAGCCCACGCCAGCAGAGAATGGCTGAAATGTACGAGGATGCCCGCAAACGCGGTGTCCTGTTCACCCACCCGTGACCGACGAACAACAGTGACTGATGCCTGCCCCCGTCAACAACGGACAATTCACAACTGAGAGTACGATATGAATCCGATCATCAAACCACAGATTAAAGCCTTAGCCGTGTCAGGAATTCTCTTAGTGATGCTGGCATTTGTTGTCACACCCGTAGTCGCTGGTCAGATCGGTGGTGGTAACCAGGGCAGATGCGAAATGCTGGAGAGTGAAGGCACCAGGATCTGCACAGGCAAGGGCAAGAAACGAAGCTGCGAGGTCATCAGTTCATATTGCGGTGGCGCCGGCGGTGGCGGGGATTGTTCGTGCGCCGATGGGTGCGAGGCCTCAGAAAATTGTTGTGCGGACTACGCACCGGTGTGCAAAGGTGAATTCGATTGTTCCTCGGACAGTGGGCAGATCGCATTCCTGCACGTCGGCGGTATGTGCTCGGTCAACTGGGATCAGTCAGACCCGTTTGACCGCCTGGCCGATGTCTCCGGAATTTCGGGCGCCGTTGCAATTGATGTGAAGGCAGTGCAGACCAGTGCAGTCGGGACCCAGGTCGCCGCCAAGACCCTGGGGCGTTACCTGGACGCCTGCTGTACAGACTCGAACAGTTGCATCATCTATAACTATTCCAACGGGGACAACGTGGTGGGTTTCGCGCTTGACCAGTTGGCTTCGACCACACGAACTTGCACCGGCAGGGGTAAAAAGCGTGTCTGCGAAGAGGAACTGGCCTGGAACATCATGGAAGTCAGGACATCAGCCGGAAACGGTGGTGGCAGCGAACTGTCGAATTGGGGCAGTCTCGCGAGTCTGTTCGCCTGTGATCTTGCTCCCGAGATTGGACCCAGCAATGCCCGCAACCTGTATGACCACAACAACACTCGGGGGGTGCCGGTCATCCACCTGGGTGGCTTCCTGGACCAGACATCGGGAAGTGATGATGTGACACTGAATGCTGGCTGGTGGTTTCTGCCATGGCACAATGACGGTGCGGTAGGTTATCACTCCGCCGGTGCGCGAAACAGTACGGTTGAGTGGTGTGGTGATGGTAATAACCTTTCCTGGGACTGGGACTACCTTGGTTACTGGTGCCAGGATGAGGATCTGTGCAGCAGTCAATACGGTACGCTTTTCCAGGGCCACCAGATGGCGTTTTGCCCCATGTTAATGGAAAACACAGACCACTATGACCAGAAAATGTCCTATATCCTGATGATGAATCAGTAGTAAAAATACACGACCGAGGTCATTCAGTGAGCCTGCGAGGGTAAGCCTGAACCCGAAACATTTTCCCCGTGTATTTCAATGAATTCGGCACCACCGTGGCCACGCTGGAAGGCCCGGTACAGGGTGGGAATGAGAAACAGGGTCAACAGGCTGGCGACACCCAGTCCGGCTACGATGGAAGAGGCCACCGGTCCCCACACCAGGGATTTTCCACCCAGACCTACGGCCAGTGAAAAAAGACCGGCGATGGTAGTGGTGGTGGTCATCAGCACCGGGATAACTCTTCTGCGAGCAGCATAAATGGTCGCGTGCAACGGGCGCATACCGGCCTGGATCCTGGCGTTCGCGGCGTCGATCAGGACGATGGCGCTGTTCACCGCAATACCGGTCAGGGCGATCACCCCGTACAGGGTATACAGGCTCAGTGGATTACCGGTTACCAGCAAACCGAAGACCACACCGGTGAATGCCATCGGTATGGTAGCCACTATCAATAGCGGTTGAAAATAACTGCGGAACTGGGTTGCGATGATCAGGTAGATCAACCCGAGACCCAGCAGGAACAGACCGGCCATGGCGTCGAGACTCTCCTGGATATCATCCAGTTCCCCGGAAAGATCAATGTCAGTACCCGGGAACTGCGCCTGTAATTCCAACCATCCCTCGGCCAGCAGCCGGTTGACCTCGACGGTATCGGTCTGGTTGACATCAATATCACCTTCCACGGTGATCGCGCGGCGGTAGTTGTAATGGCTGATGGCACCCCGGCCACGCTGAAAACCCGAATTCGACAAGGCGCCGAAAGTAGTCACACCACCACCGGGCAAGGCTATGGGTTCATCCAGCACCGAGCGAATGTCTTTGCGGTCGCGGTCCTGGCCACGCACCCGCAATTCCACTTTCTCACCCTGGCTGCGGAAAAAAGCGACCACTTCCCCATCCATATGCAGACGCAACAACCGCGCTACCTGCCCGGGGCTCAGCCCGGCACGGCGCACCGCTTTGTAGTCCAGGTTCAGTACCAGTTCCGACCTGCCCTGGACATCGTTGTCCGTCACATTCAGGGTGCCCGGAATATTTCGGACCATATCCTTGACCGCATCTGTGGCCGCACGCAATTCCTCAAAATCATCCGCCCGCACCTTGGCACTGATGGCACGTGATGCCGGTGGCCCAACGGAAATGGTGGTGAAGGTGATGACACCGTCAACCGGCGTGGCCAGTACTGGCAAACGCATTTCCTCAATGACGCTGTCCACACTGCGGGAATCACGTTCAGGGGGAGCCAGCGACACCTGGACCTGGGCGTACTGATCACCGTACAACTCCTCCGTTTCGGTGAACTTGATACCGGCATAGACTGTGATGGCCCTGATTTCTCCGCTCTGAAGGTGCTGGCGTACTTCCTGCTCGAGAATGACACCCTGGCGTAATGTTTCTTCAATGGGTGCATCGGCCGGCATATCCAGATTCACGTAAAACAGGCGAACCGGGTCGGCAAGGAAAAAATCCATGCGGATCAGACCCATACCCACGGCCCCAATGGCCAGGGCAAACGCCAGAGCGCCTCCCGCCAGGAACCGGGCCGGCCGGCGCATTACGTAGCACAACATTTTCGTATACTTCACCCGCGCGCGGTGGGTCCAGCGGGCCCGCCAGTCAAGCGTTGCGTTTTGCTGACCGATTCTGCCACTCGGTACCCGCGACGACGCCCCGGCTATTACATGGGAAGGCAATATCCAGAAAGCCTCCACCAGGCTGATCGCCAGGCCCACGGTTACCACGAAGGGAATAACGAACATGAACTTGCCGACTATGCCCGGCAACAGCATCAATGGCAGGAATGCGGCCATGGTAGTCGCCACCGCCGAGGTCACTGGTTTGGCCACCTCACCCAGGGCACCCAGTGCCGCCTGCACACCGGCCGTGCCTCTTTGCAGACGGTAGAACATGGCTTCAACCACCACCACGGCATCATCCACCAGCATACCGAGTACGATGACGATACCCAGCAGCACCGATACATTCAGGGTATTGCCGGTTGCATCCAGTACCCACAGCGTACCGGTAATGGAGAACAGGATACCCAGTGTCACCATCGCTGCGATGCGAAAACCCAGGAATACCCAGCACACCGCCAGTACCAGGGTCAGACCGAGCAGCGCGTTGTTCTGCATGATGCTGATTGCCTCACGGGTGGGCACAGTCTGATCGTCGGCAAGCTCCAGTTTCAGGCCGATGTTAGACAGCTGGATGTTCTTGTTGGCGATGTAATCATTGATCCGGTCGATCAAATCAATGGTATTGGTGTTGGCTATTTTGGTCACGGACATGGCAACGGCTGGCTTGCCGCGGAATGAAACCAGTTGGGTCGCGTCTTCGCGTCCCCGCTTGATTTCCGCCACGTCATTGAGTGCGATCAGGGCGTCGGGCTGGTGCGCGGGCGAGACCTGGAATGATGCCAGTTCCTCCGGGTTGTCGGTGGTCCCCACGACCCGAACCAGCCACTCATTTCCGGACACCACTGTTTTGCCGGCAAAGGTATTCCGAAAAGCCTGCCCCAGGCTGTCCGCGATGTCGGTCGCCATCAGACCGCGGGCCGCCAGTTCTCGTGCCAGAAACTCCACCTGCAGTTCCGGTTCGCTCAGTCCAATGGTGATAACCTTGTCGACTCCGGTCAGCCGTTCCAGGTCACCACGCACAATGTGTGCCTGCTTGCGCAGCAGTTCATCATCTGCCTGTCCCTCCAAAACCACCAGGCCGGTCGGAAAACCGCTGGATGTGGTCACTTCAAGGATAAAAGGATCCTCGGCCTCATCCGGAAGTTCATCGTTGTGTTTGGCCTGGACCTCACGCCGGATATCGTTGATGCGCTTGTCAAACTCCCGGTCGTCCAGATCCCGGAAACGGATCAGGATATGGGCAGAATTTTCACGGGTGGTGCTGATGACCCAGCGGATGTCCTGGACACTGCGGATCGCATCCTCCAGTGGCCCGGTTACCAGTTGCTCAACATCTTCGGCGGAGGCACCCGGCAGCACGGTACGCACGATTACCCAGTTGAAATTGATTTCCGGGTCCTGCTCCCGGGGCATGCTGAAATAGGCCAGCAGCCCCATCATCATTACAACGACGAACAGGATATTGACCAGCGGGTGATTGGTCAGCAGGCTCTTGTACATATCAATATGCAGGCTAACGACTGACGCTCAGGGTATCGCCGTCCTGCAGACGCTCACGACCGACGGTGATGATTTCGGTACCGGGAGGCAGGTTAACCGGCACCGGTCTGCCCTCCTGAGCACCCGGCAACGGACTGAAACGGGCTTTGCCATTGTCATTGAGGAACACACCCAGCACCCCATTACGGCGGCTGACCAGTCCGGTTGGCAGCTGGCCACTTTCAATGTGCCAGACCACATCACCGCTGCGTCCCACCGCCGGCGCCTCACCGCTAAAGCCAAAACGGGCATGACGCGAACGACGCTCAGATTCAATGACAGGTGACAGACGCAACAGCTCAACGGGAAAACGCTGGTTACGGGACTCGAACCAGATTTCGCCTGCATCGGGCAGGGAATCGGCCACGCCCGATGGTAACTCTGCATTTAATTCGTAGCGGTCTGTCTGGACCAGTTGCACCAGCACCGTACCGATACCGACAAAGCTGCCGACCTGTGCCGTGCGTGCTGTCACCACGCCTTTGAACGGTGCGATGATCCGGCATTTTTCAAGGTTTCTGCGCGCGACCCTGATGGCCACCTCGGCCGATTTGATCTGAGACTGACGGATCGTGACATCGGTTTCCCTGTCCAGCAATTCATCGGCTGACAGGTACTGGTTACCCAGCAGTTCCCGGGCCCGGCGGAGCTTGGAATCGGCCTGTTCTTTCTGGGCCACGGCCGAAACCAGGTTGGCCTCCGCCTGTTCCAGTGCCAGCAGGTAATCGGTGTTCTCCAGTTCCACCAGCAGCGTGCCGGCCTCGACCTGATGCCCGACATCTGCATGAATACCGGCGACAACAGCCGTGACCTCCGCTGACAGCAGTGAATTGTTCAACGATTGAACATCAGCTGGTGCCCGGCGTTCCAGGTCTACCAGAATGTTATTGAGCGGCTCCACGCGAATGGAAACCTGGGCTGAAACACCGAAGGGAAATACCAGAAAAGTTACAATGATCAGATTGATGATAAAACGCATGAAACCCCCACAAAATGCCCGGCTATCCGCCGCCTTGCATCGGTCTATTAATGATATGGGGTGTTTTTGAAATAACAACCGTCTTTTCTGGTAGCCGGCCTGACCGGATTAATTGTGCTGGCCCCCAAATGGGGTCAGGGTGACTTTTTTGCGCTGCTCATTCGCATGATGACTTCATGGACTGCCAAACCCGCAACAAACCCAGGTAAGGACTCATTCAGGGTCAGGTTGTAACCCAGCAATCGCCAGCCGATAGCCACCAGCAGACCGGCCGTCATGCAGGACCCGGTTGCCAGGGCGGTGGTGGGACGTCTCAGGGCGATATTGAACATCGCAGGTCCCAATGAAGAGGCCAATGTCGACAGGGCAAATATGATCAGGGCGAAAACACTGGATGAAAAGAAAATCGCCACCATGGCAGCCAGGATACCCACGATAAAGGTCACCAGTTGCTGATATCGAACACCGAAACGGGCTGACATTCTTTTATAAAAACCGGGTGCGACATCAATGGCCAAAGAACTTGATGACACGAGCACTTGTGAATCGGCAGTTGAAGCAATGGCTGAGAAAATACCCGCCAGAATGATTCCGACCAGCCAGGGATCAAAATTCTGGAACGCATAGATGGGCAGCGCCTGTTCCGGGTCATCAATACCCGGAATCAATAATCTTACGATCACACCGAACAGCGCCATGCAGTGCCAGGTGTACTGGATAAACATCACGTAAATCCATTTTGCCTTGCGGGCCGCATCCGGACTCTTGCCCGCCAGCAACCGCACCAGTATCTGCGGCTGGCTGATGCCAAAACCGAATCCGGCGGCGGCGTACCCAAGTACATAGGCCAACAGGGTCCAGACAGTGAATGTTCCCGTGAATTTTGTCAGCGAAGGATCAATGGCCTCGAGACCTGCATGAATGGCAGCAAAACCACCCGCGGCAAAATACACTGCAATGAGCATACCGGTGGTGATCGCCAGCATGATGATGGCCTGGACCACGTCCGTCCAAAGCGAAGCCCTCAGGCCACCGGTCGTACAGTAGGCCAGTATGGCCAGCGCAGAGACCATGATGCCGGTGCTCATATCCAGGTCAAAAAATACGTTGAGTGTCTTTGCTGCGGCGGAGAATTGCGCCGCGGTATATGCGCCGATCAGCACAACGATGAGCAGCCCGGCAAATTGTCTGATCCTGACACTGCCCGCTCCGGGTATACCTGAACTGAGCAATTCGGGTACCGTACTGCAGTCACGATCGCGGGCTATGCGGTTGACCTTCTCCGGAAAGAAGCTCCAGAAGGTGAGGTCACCAATCAACCAGGACAGCGCCAGCAGGACACCGGATAGCCCCATGGTGTAGCCCATGGCCACTGCACCGAGCATGATAAAACCACTGTTACCCGTGGCCCCTGCGCTCAGACCGACAAACCAGCTGCCAAATGAACGGCTGCCGAGAAGATAATCCACATCGGTCGATGCACCCCTTCTTGCTGCGACCACACCGACACCTAAAAACAGGACGACAAATACGGAAAAACTGAGGAGTATGATTTCAGATGCCATGGCGGTCTCTTTTTGTTGTTTTTTGATTAAACACGATATCCATGGCAAGCACAAATCAGCTGAATCTGAATTGGGCACTTGTATTCAAACCAACTGCAGTGAGCGCATGATTCAATAAACCTCTTACACTCCTTGGCACGGACAATCCGGTTGCCAATCCGCCCCATCAGGGCAATACTGGGTCATGCCTGTACAACCACAAACCCAGCGCCCGCCCCTGCATGGACAGCACTGGATGGCCATTACCGGTAAACCACTGGCCGCCACCACCGGCGCCATGATGTTTCAGAAGGGTGGCAATGCGGTCGACGCAGCCGCAGCCATGCTCGCGGCAACAGCGACCATGTGGGATGTTTTGGCCTGGGGAGGTGAAACCCAGGCACTGATCTACCACCCCCATGAGAAAAAAGTTTTCGGGCTCAACGCACTGGGGGTCGCGCCAACAGGTGCCACGGCCAGTTTTTTCAAGGACCGGGGCTACCGCTACCCTCCGGATACCGGGCCGCTTTCGGCGGTGACACCGGGGACACCGGGTGGTTTGATGACCATGCTGGCGGAGTGGGGTCGATTGTCACTGGCCGAGGTGCTGGAACCCGCCATAGAAATGGCCGATGGCTACCCCATTGAAGAGGAAACTGTTGAGCTGATCCGGGAACATCGCCGCGATCTGGAAAAATGGCCGGCAACCTCAAAGGTATTCTTTCCACACCCTGAAAATGAAGAGTTTCCCGGCCCCCTGCCGGGAGAAATCTTTCGTCAGCCAGAGCTGGCGGAAACCCTTAGAAAACTGGTAGCGGCGGAAGCAACAGCGCTGGCCAGCAACCAGAGCAGGAAAAACGCGATCTATGCAGCCAATGACCGATTCTACCGGGGTGACATAGCCGAAGAACTGGTGCATGGCACCCGCGAACTGGGAGGACTGATTACACTGGACGACCTCGATCGTTGGCAGGTTCTTATCGAAGAGCCGGTAAAAACAAGTTATAAAGGGATCGATGTCTACAAGCTGACCACCTGGGTACAGGGGCCGGTCATGCTGCAAGCACTCAACATGCTGGAAAATGCCGATCTTCAGTCTATGGGCTACAACAGTGCGGCCTACATCCACACCCTGTACCAGGCCATGAATCACGCCTACGCAGACCGGGATTTTTACTACGGCGATCCGTATTTTCCACCCGATTGCCCGCTCCGGGGACTATTGTCCAGGGAATATGCCCAACAACGATATAGAGAATTTAACCGGGACCACAACGATCCTGATGTACGCCCCGGTGATCCCTACCCATACCAGGGTGACACAAACCCCTTCACGGAATTTCTCGAACAATGGCATACACGAAACCCGCAGAAAGGTACCGCTGACATCTCGGAGGAACAGATGCGCAGGGGTTTCAAGATGGGCACCACGGCCGTGCAGGCTGCTGACCGGGAAGGCTGGATTGTTTCGGTTACTCCCAGTGGCGGCTGGATCCCGGCGGTGATCGCCGGCAACACCGGAATCGGCCTGTCTCAGCGTATGCAAAGTTTCGTGTTGGACACGGCGGAGAATCCCTTCAACGTGGTGGAGCCTGGCAAGCGTCCGCGTTCCACATTGACCCCGGGCATAGCTATGAAAGACGGGGTGCCTTTCCTTTCCTTCTCGGTCCAGGGTGGTGACAGCCAGGACCAGAACCTGTTGCAGTTCTTCCTCAATATCGTGGAATGGAACATGACTCCGCAGCAGGCGGCTGAAGCTGCCAATATCAATAGCTACCAGATGCGTGGTTCATTTGATGACCATCCTTCGAGTCCCGGTTCACTGGACCTGCGTGATGACCTGCCCGGGGAGACCCGCAAGGCATTGAAAGAAATGGGTTATCAACTCAGCTTCAAGGCACGCACATCCGGACCCATCAACGCGATCCTGTTTGATGTTGAACATGGCACGATGTGGGGTGCAGCCAGCAACTTCGGTGAGGATTATGGTATCGGCTGGTAGCGTCAACCGTGGTTGGAACCGGCCATATCAAACAGCAGCACTTCAGCAACCTCACCCTTGGACAAATTGAGCTCTCCCACCCGGGTGACTGCCACCCCATCACCTGCCTCGATACGTTCCCCATTAATATTCAAGCTACCCCGCGCAATTTGCAGCCAGGTGTCACGCCCCTGTTTCGTTGCGAATGTTGCTTCTTCATTACCATCAAACAGACCCGCGTAAATGTCCGCGTCCTGGTTCAGGGAGATGGAACCATCACGACCGGTGCCCGAGGCCACCAGCTTCAAGCAGCCACGCTTTTGTGATTCGGCAAAATGCTGCTGTTCATAGCCCGGTTGATGACCCTTGGCATCCGGTACTATCCAGATCTGCAGAAAATGTACCGGCTCGCTGGGGGAGGGGTTAAATTCACTGTGCGTGACACCGGTACCCGCACTCATGCGCTGCACATCACCGGGTCGCATCACCGAACCATTGCCCATGGAGTCCCTGTGTTCCAATTCGCCATCGAGCACGTACGAAATGATTTCCATATCGCGGTGTGGGTGCGTGCCAAATCCCTTCGCCGACTGTACCCTATCGTCGTTTATTACCCGCAATTTGCCAAATCCCATGTACTCGGGATCATAGAAATCGGCAAACGAAAAGCTGTGTTTACTGTTCAGCCAGCCGTGGTCGGCGTGGCCGCGGTCTGCCGCTCTTCTGATTTTCAACATACCCATTACACCCTGGCCAGAACATAGAGAGAGTCATTGTTTTCCATTTCTGTATAGACGACAACTTCTACGATATTGAAAACCTGGCTTACTATGGACCGAAGACTGGTACGGGTCTGGTTCACGAACTTCAATCCATGATGTTCTTCTACTCCGGTCCCCCTCCGGAATGAATGCATGATGAGACCATTGCCTGAAAGGATTTCTTTTTGGCGACCCAGGGATTTGGCCAACTCCTCCGGGGGCAAATGATGTAATACCTTGTTCGAATAAATGCAATCGAAAGACAATTGGGTATCAATAGAAACCGCGTCGGCATGTATCAGGTCAGCTTCTGGGTTGGCTTTGCCATAGCGTTCCAGGAAGAACCGTGAAGTATCAGATCCGGTGACATGAAATTCTTTTTTCAATATATCCATATCAATATACTGGAGGGCTGTTTTCTCATCGTTGTAGAATCCCATAACCCCACTTTCTCACAGCAAATGTCGTCTCGGCGTGGCACCAAACCAGGCAACATTCAGAGTGCGCCAGTGCCTTTACGTACATTTTCAAGATTCAAATTTGATCTGTTTATTGTATTTCGTCGATATACGATATTTTATGGTTCCATGAATGACAGATTACTGGCTGATTACTGTAAGGCACTGGCGCATCCGATTAGGGTCCGGATCGTCAAAATACTGTTGGAAGAGCAAAAGTGTATTACCGGTGATCTGTGTGACCGTCTGCCGGTGGCGCAGTCGACCGTCTCCCGGCATCTGAAGATACTC
Source organism: Lysobacterales bacterium (assembly GCA_014238945.1). Classification (GTDB taxonomy): domain Bacteria; phylum Pseudomonadota; class Gammaproteobacteria; order Xanthomonadales; family SZUA-36; genus SZUA-36. Next base: position 39,536 of record JABAAB010000126.1, on the reverse strand, counting down.
AGGGAAAACGGGCTGATCTGCGGTGAGGTTGAAGGCCCGAGACGCAGATATTGCATCGTTCCAGCAGCCCTTTCTGAGCTACGGGACTTGATCAGTCATTTGTAAACTATTTTTGTTTTTTTTGACACAACACATCGTTAATCTACGATGTACGATGGAGGTTTGACATGAGAATACATATTTCTATACCGACGGACAAGCTGCAGGCATCCGTGGACTTTTACCGGCAGATATTTGACACCGACGTCAGCAAGTCCCGCAAGGACTACGCTAATTTTCGCCTGAATACCCCTCCCATACACCTGGCGCTGGTCAACAGTTCGTCAACCGGCCAGGCAGAACCTGCCGGGCACTTTGGTGTTGAACTGCCCGACCACGAAACCCTGGAGCAATGGCGTTCACGCGCCAGCAAACATGCATTACTGGTCAAGGATGACCCCGATGCACAGTGCTGCTATGCCCGGGGTGACAAGTTCTGGTTATCTGACCCCAATGGCTACAGTTGGGAGTTCCGGGTGCGCACGGGTGAAAGCGATCTGTTACACCAGGATGTAAAGCTCTGCTGCTGATTTGCAGGTCATATCACGGGTATTGATCCAGCCAATCGGACATGGTCCTGGCTTTACGACCAATCTCGTGTTCTGTATAGCGTTCGAATATACTTCTTTGGGCGGTGTGTTTTTCACACTGGGCGGTTTCGGAGATTTCTGTTTCCTCTTTTAAATCAATTGCTTGACTAAAAGATACAGAAATCACCGGGCTTTCATCCTCTCATAGAGATTTTTATCTACTTATTTCAATTGTTTAGCGTTTATGGGCGGACATCAGTTACAGAGCCAATTGTGGGGTTGCATCAAGTTCATCAACAGGCCTGCCAGACTTTTATGAATGCAAAATAAAATGAAACTTTCAATAATTTTACCGGCGAAAAACGAAGCCGCATCAATCGGCCCGCTGGTCGGAGAACTAAAAAGCCATTATCCGCAAGCCGAGCTCATTGTTGTAAATGATGGCTCCGAAGATGCCACCGCTGAACTGGCGGAACAGGCGGGTGCCCGGGTTATTTCGCATCCGTACCCCAAGGGAAATGGTGCTGCGATCAAGTCAGGTGCCAGGTTTTGTAGTGGTGAATTTATCGTTTTCATGGACGCAGATGGCCAACATCAACCCAGTGATGTAGATCGTCTTCTCCAGGAAATTCGGGCCGGTTACGATTTAGTGGTTGGCGCCCGGACTTCAGATGACCAGGCCAGTAAGGCCAGAAATTTTGCGAATCGTTTTTATAATCGTTTATCCAGTTGGATGGTGGGGCATACCATTGAAGATTTGACTTCGGGAATGAGAGCTGTACGTGCCAGCCTGTTTAAAGAATTCTTATATTTACTACCCAATGGTTTCTCGTATCCAACCACTTCAACGATGGTATTTTTTCGTGCCGGACACTCTGTTAAATATATTCCTATTGAGGTCAAACAACGCCAGGGTAAAAGTCATATCAACCTGTTCAGGGATGGCACCCGTTTCTTTCTGATCATATTCAAGGTAGCCAGTCTTTATTCACCTTTGAAAATATTTTTCCCGGCTTCCTTTGCGCTGTTCGTTTTGGCGACGGGTTGGTATATCTATAAATTTACAGCATTTAATTCCTTTCCCCAGATGAGTGCATTGCTCTACAGCACTTCAGTTGTGGTGTTCTTGATGGGTCTGTTGTCTGAGCAAATTACTTCTCTGATGTATAAAAAAGACTGATGTATTGCCGTGTTTGTTTATAGGAAGAGGGGTTGTTTCCTGGCCCCCACCAATGATGGTGCGTTGTTTGAGTGTTACCAGGATGAACAATGACCAATAAAAATACAGCGTCTGATTCGACTTACCATGCACGACATTCGGCGCGCAGCCTAAGACGTGCGCAGCGAATTGCAGAGAATATATCTTCGGCATCCTCCTTGCTCGACGTCGGCTGTAACAACGGGATCACCAGTCAATTCCTCTTGGAAGAGGGCAAAGTCGACCAGGTCACCGGGGTGGAATTACATGCGACCACGGTGGCGGACTCGCTGATGCAAAATTCCCGCTTCAGTCTGATTGAGGGAGATATCGCCAGGCTAGAGTTAGACGACAACTTCGATGTTTGTATTTACGGTGCGGTTCATCACCACGTCCTCAATTTCAACGGACTTGGCATCGCTGTGCAGACTCTGCAAAAACTGACCGCACACTGCAACGAGGTACTGTTTTTTGAAACCGGTCAGATCAGCGAAGGTGGCCGATGGGGCTGGCAGCATGCCATAAGGCGCTATTTCAGAACGGACGAAGAACATTTTTTCTACCTGCTAAGCAGTATTGAACATCAGGTTGAAAGCTTTTCCGTGATTGGAAAATTCTGGATACATGGCATCCGCAGAACGTTCTTCAGAATTGACCTGAAACCCATGTCCGAACGATCAATACCGAAGGTCCCGGCAAGAATTGTATCCGCTCCTGGGGACCGCGATACGCGACTTGTACGAACACGTGGATCGCGTGATCAACAGCTGATGCCTTGCGATGGATTAACAGAGACAGACTCTCCCTGCACATTTTGGATAACCCCAACGTCTGATGCGACTAAGTCGTTTGTGAAACAGCACCGGCATCGCCCTTCAGCGGCGTTGGTTGAGTGGCAAATTGGACGGGCCATGGCAAGGGATTGGGCCGTTCGTCCTGATGCGACAACCACGTTACCGGCATCATTGGTATTTCCCTGGCTCGACGATGCCGGTGACATCAACTCGTTTATCGATGCTCCCAACAGCGAGAGGCGGAGTATCGCAGAACAACTGTTAAGCGTATTTTCTGATGCTCGAAAAATCAGGCCCCGGATAGCTCCCCGACTACTTCTTCCAGCGAAGCAAAACAGTTCAGTGCATGATCTGTGCGATTTGAATGAAAATAATATCCTGCTGTTAAGACAGGGCAACGAGTTGGTGGTTCGTGTCGTTGATTTTGAACAACAGAGTTGCCAGTATTCCTATCGAAACAGGCTTCACCTTGCATCAATGCTATCAACGCTTGGCCAGTTTCGGCTGCGAGCACTTCGTGAATGCATGTTGGGTCTCATCGGCGGAATATTTCATCTCATTGAGTTTCAGACGAAGTCCATCGAGACCCGTGTTCGTTTTCGACAGCCGGGCGCCCTGTCGGTACTGATCGCCGAAGTTCGATCACGCACAGGGGCAGTGACGCGACTAATTCTTGACAAGATCGGATATGCATAAGCAATACATCAAGTCGTTGTCCTGGTTGCTTGGCATAGCGATCCTGATCACGATTTTCCTGTTTTTTCGGCCGCAGGGCTTTGTTGCGACAGTTGCCTCAGTGGGTGCACCGGGATTGTTGCAATGGGTTTTACTGACGCTGATTGCGCGCTTTGCATTGGCGGAAACGACCGTCGCACCGCTTAAGGTTCTGGGGTTCAATATGCGTCGTTTGGACGCTTTCTGGATTGGCTGGATTCGAACATTTGCAAACCAGATTTTGCCTTTTGCCGGAATCGCAGCCTACGCGCACGCTGTTCGGGACCGCGTCGGCATTTCATGGTCTGAGCTGGCGTCACTGGCATCCCCGCAGTTCTTTCTTGCTGCTGCCGCGCTTGGCCTGGTAGGCCTAATCGCGGTCGTTGTGAATTTCGATGCACTCGGATTGTCAACCTATGTATTGACTGCCACATACTTAACCGTTGTCTTCATTTCACTCGCAGTTGCAACCGGTGCGGCCTGGCTGATCGAGACCTTGCCGGAGCGACTTTCTTCGCGGGCATCGAAAACTGCTGCAGCACTGCGACAGTTGTCTCAACGGCGCAACTTGATTGCCCGGTTGGTGATATACCACGTGGTCGTAATCTTGCTTCGGGGCGGTCGGCTCTGGGTTCTTTTCATGGCCGCCGGTGCCAACCCCGATTGGCGTGAGATGTTGCTCATCGCCGCAATTGCTGAATCAACCATGCTTATTCAGCTGACTCCGGGTGGTTTGGGAGTGAGAGAGGGGGCGGTTCTTGGCGGTGCAGCGCTGGTTGGCATAGCCGCACCGGTTGCTGTCAGTGTGGCTTTGATTGATCGCCTGCTCGTTGTTGCAATCACTATCTTGCTGGCGCTGCCGGCATTCAGAATTTATCGGGTTAGCCGATTGTCGTAATTTGCGATTTACAAACCAGGATCGCCAGCTTAACCGGAAGATATTTACCGGGGCTCTATTTGTGACACAGTGTTAACAATTGAACGGCTGGGATATAGTTCGGGCAAGGTGCGAGTACCCCACTCAGCATCACAATGATCATTGATAAACTGCCTTATGATCTCTGGCCGATATCTGGACAAAACAATATTGGCCTGCAATCCATCCTGCCGTTCAGTAGCTTCGCGCATTAGTAAACAGGGAATGCCCATGATGGAAGCTTCCTCCTGGTTGCTACCACCATCGGAAATAAGAAACCGCGCATTCAGTAGTAAATGCGTGAATTCAATATAGGTCATTCGACTGGTGAGTGTAATACCGGGTAGTTGTTCCAGCTTTTCTCTCCATGGACTGGCGTTGATTTTATTTTTTGTTACCGGGTGCAGTACGAACTTAATGTCAATTCTCTCGCTGGCACGGGCAACCTCCTCCATGATGAAATTAAAACGCTCATTTTTATTGATATTTTCAAAACGGTGAATTGAGACAACGGCATATTTTCGTTGTTCAGTGCCCTGTTCATGGTGGTTTTGCAGGGCAAAACGGTATGAGTCCAAAACAGTATTGACCCGGGTGTTATAAACATGTTTTTTGTGTTTGAGATTATTTGCTGACCAGTCATCTGGGCAGAAAAAATAGTGCGCCAACCTGGAAACCAGTTTACGTGTGATCTCTTCAGGAAAAGGATGAAACAGCTTGAATGATCTCAGGCCAGCCTCTATGTGGGCGACTTTGCACCCCCTTAAACGTCCGATAATGGCTCCCAGTAGTGTTGACAGCGTATCTCCATGAACCAGGACAATACTGGATGGACTGAAATAATCCTTTTTTCGAGCTTCCAGCAGCGCCCTGAAAAACCACAAGATTAGCTTGAGCCTGGTGTCGGCCTCCCTGGGATTGATGATGAAGTCATCTGGCTCACGAAGTTCAAATGATTCAATCAGGTCGTCCATGGTTACCGCATGTTGACCCGTCAATACAAATTTGAAATTCAGGTTTTGTCTCAATAGCTCCTGTATAACTGGTGCCATTTTCACCAATTGAGCCTTGGTTCCAATCAATACAATGATTTGCGTTGAATTTCCCACGATAAGCAAACGCTCCAGTTCCTCATTTAAGGCATATTCAAAGACCTGTTGGCTGACCCCGTCTGTATGACTGGATCAACGGGTTCAATAACAAACACTATCACCCGATGGTTCAGCCAGATACCACTGACAGAGCTTGTGTTTGGTGATACTCTCCCTGCAATTGATCAGGAGAATTGCCTAAATCAGGGTAATTTTGAACGTCGATACTTCAACAATAAACAAAATACCTCTTTTTTGAAACAGATCCCCGGTGAAATCCTGACAAGCAGCCATCATGTCAAAGAAGAACAAGAACAAGAACAAATTAAAGCCGTTAAAAAAGAGTCAACCCAAATCAACTCACAACCTTGCTGATGACCGCCAGATCGAGCCAATAGCAGAAGCCACTTCACATAAAGATAAAATCATCGGGCTGTTATTCGCCTTTTGTGTACCCTTCATCGTCTATCTGCTTTATTCGAATTCGATTCACGGTCCATTTATCTTCGATGACACCAACAATATTTTATACAACAATGCGATCAAACTGACGAACCTGAGTTTTGAAAGTCTCTGGTCCGCAGGCTTCGACAGCCCGCACCCGCGCCGTTTTCTTGCCTACATGACTTTCGCGCTGAACTATTATTTTTTCCAGGACAGCGTTGAGAGTTATCACCTGGTCAACATGTTAATTCACAGCATTACCGGGATTCTGGTTTTCTTTTTTGCCCGGACAACGCTCTCGTTGGCGCCACTGCGCGGGCTCTATCCCCGCAACCGGGACATCGCAATATTTGTAGCACTCATATGGCTTTTGCACCCAATGGCGGCTCAATCGGTCGCCTATATTGTCCAGCGCATGAACTCTTTGGCAGTGATGTTTTACATGCTGTCTCTATTGTCCTATGTGTATGGCCGGATCGCGACGGACAATCGGCGTCGAACACTGTGGTTCCTTGCAAGCATTGTCTCCGGCCTGCTTTCTCTCGGCAGCAAGGAAATCGCGGTTACCCTTCCGTTTTTTATCGTCCTGTATGAATGGTATTTTTTTCAGGATTTGAAACTCTCTTTTTTGAAGCGGTGGCCTTTACTTGTCTGTGTGATCCTGGTGGTCACAGCGTTTGTTATTCTCTTGCCTTCCGCCGGTGACTTTTTCGCCGGATACGACAGAAGACCATTCACACTGGGCGAAAGAGTACTCACCCAGTTTCGGGTTGTGGTCTTTTACATTTCGTTATTGCTATTTCCTCATCCCTCCCGGCTCACGGTGAACCATGACTTCCCGCTCTCACACGGGCTGTTTGACCCGGTAACCACACTGCTCTCGATAACGTTTGTTATTGGATTGCTGATGCTTGCGACCTATACCGCGAAAAAAGAGCGTCTGATATCCTTCTGTATTCTCTGGTACCTGGGCCAACTGGTTATAGAATCGTCCATAATTCCACTGGAACTCGTTTTCGAACACCGCACCTACCTGCCGTCCATTGGTCTTTTTCTTTTGCTGGTTGCGCAGTTTTACCGGTACACACCCAAAGGAAACCTGCAACTCCTGCCACTTGGCATCATGGTCATTGTTTTTTCCTTCTGGTCCCATGAAAGGAGTGCCGTTTGGGCAGACAGTATCGCTTTTTGGACCGACACCGTTAATAAAACACCCCAGGTGGCCCGTCTCTATAACAATCTTGGCGTCGCTCATGAAGAGCGCGGTGACCTGGATGAAGCACTGGTCAACTACACCAGGGCCTTTTCGCTGGATGGAGGCCTTTACAGGGCCATGAACAACATAGGTCTCATCCATCTGGAGAAGAAGAACTTTGAAGAAGCTCTTCGCGCATTCAATGAATCAAAAGAGATTAATCCATATGATATTGATGCATACAAAGGGCTCGCTTTGACCTACCAGGCGATGAATGACCGGGCCCGGTATATGGAGTTTCTAGAGCAGGTTCAGGAGATGGAAAAGCGCTGATTGATCGTTGTCAACATTTCCGGGAACAAATGAGCCAACCCGTTACCGACCCGGGAGAACGACATGTGTGACACATTTGTAGCGTTACCCGATGCAACGCTTGGCGGAGGATTGATTTTCGGCAAAAACTCTGACCGTCCAAATGGAGAGATACAGGACGTGGTCGCTGTTGCCGCTCAGAATCACGAATCCGGCACCCGTTTGCAATGCACCTACCTGCAGATTCCACAGGTCAAACAGACTTTTGCTGTCATTTTGTCCAAACCCGACTGGATGTGGGGTGCAGAAATGGGCGCCAATGAACACGGTGTGGTGATTGGCAACGAGGCGGTCTGGACCACCGAACCACAGGCCGAAACGGGGCTGTTGGGTATGGACCTGGTTCGCCTGGGTCTGGAACGTGGTGCAACGGCACTTGATGCCATGCGGGTCATCATTGACCTGATGGAGGAACACGGACAAGGTGGGAACTGCGCAGAGCACTTTGCCTTCAACTATCACAATTCCTATCTGCTGGCAGACAGGAAAGAGGCCTGGGTGTTGGAAACCGCTGGCCGCTATTGGGTCGCCGAGAAAGTCATTAGTGGTACGCGATCGATATCCAACGGTCTCAGTATTCATGGCGCGGGTGATCTCCGGCACACAGATCTGGATCGGGCTTTGACCCAGGCTCGACAGCTACCGGGGCAAACGGATGCTGATGCCATGAAGGAATTTGATTTTGCCCGCCTGTTTTCACCGGGCGGGAACTGGGGTGCGCTTTCGCCGCTGTCCAGGGAAGGACGTGTCAGGCAATTGTGTCAGCGCAATGAAGGTGTATTCAGCCCGGATACCGCCCGGACCATCCTGCGGGACCACAAAGGCGGGGTCTGCTGCCATGGTGATTTCGAAACCCGTGGCAGCCAGATTTCCGTACTGGGCACACAGGGGGACAAACACTGGTTCATTGACGGTCCATTTCCCTGTCAGGAAAAATACCGGCTGAAGGATTTCAGGTAGAGCTGGGGTCAGAGTGAAGAACTGGGGTTGGCAGCCGGTTACAACCTGGCTCATGATCATGCGGCCAAACTCCCCTGCCTTGCCCTGGTAGGAAAAACCGACAGCCAGGCTGGGTTCAACCATGCTAAAGCTGTGTGCATTGACTCCCTGTTTAAGAGATTCCAGAACTGCTGCAATTCGACCGGAATCCGGTCTGTCCCCGGTGGCTGCGAGACCCGGGCCAGAGGCGGACTGTGTAATCAATAACATGGTGGTCAATAGGTATTTCATGGTCGTCATCCTGTCGTTGAATTTTGCGCACGATAGCGTTGCAGACAGCGGAATTCGACGCTGCCAGCAGGATGACACGCCTGCCTATCACCGTGTGGTCACGGACTCAGGCTTGTTTGATATATTCGGTGGGTGTTTTGCCGGCAAATTTCCTGAAGGCACGCTTGAAGTAAGACTTGGAGTTGAAACCACAGTCCAGGGCCAGTTCCAGCAGGTTGGAATCAGGCTGTTGATCAGGCCGTTGGCAAGCAAGGGCTGCCCGCCGGGCGTTGATGTATTCACGGAAGCTTTGCTGCTCACATTATGGACCCCGGGTCAAGCCCGGGGCGATGGTACGTACCATCCCAAGCGACGGTACTTACGGTCCCAAACGACCGTACTTACTGCCCCAAACGACGCCAGGTGACTTCCCAAACAACGTTTCTCACTATTCCGGACGACAAATTCCGTCATTCCGGGCCGACGCAGCGCGATCCGCAATCCACGGATGTTCGGAACGCCTGGCCGAAGGCCCGTCCAGGACAAACAGATGTACCTGAATTGTCAGCTGAACAGACCCCTAGCGGTAACCCGCCGCCTGTAATGAAAACAATTTCGCGTAATGGCCATCCAGATCCATTAACTCCTCGTGGGTTCCCCGCTCAATTACCCGACCATTTTCAATGACAATAATCTGGCTGGCCATTCGCACCGTGGAAAAACGATGCGAGATCAATATGGCAATGCGGTTTTGGGTCAACTTGCGGAAATGTTCGAAGATTTTTGCCTCGGCAGCGGCATCCATGGCTGCGGTCGGTTCATCCAGTACCAGGATGTCGGCGTCGTTGCGCATGAAGGCACGGGACAGGGCGATCTTCTGCCACTGGCCACCCGACAATTCATGACCATCCTTGAACCACTTGCCGAGTTGTGTCGCGTAGCCGGAGGGCAGGTCTTCAACGAAGGCATCCGCCATGCCCTTGGCGGCCGCATCTTTCCACTGATGTTGATCTTCAAAGTGCGTTACATCGCCCACACCGATGTTTTCGCCGACCAGTAGCTGGTAGCGGGAAAAGTCCTGGAAGATCACACCGATGCGTTGACGCAGAGCATCGCCATTCCAGTCATTGACATCCAGGCCGTCCAGCAGGATGCGACCTTCATCGGGTGTATACAGACGGGTCAGCAACTTGATCAAGGTGGTTTTTCCGGAACCGTTTTCTCCCACCAGTGCTACTGATTCGCCGGGATGGATGTGCAGGTCTATGTTTTTCAGTGCGTGTTGGCCTGCACCCGGATAGGTAAAACTGACCGCCTCGAACCGGACGCCATCGCTGGGCTCCGGGCCATGTCGCTGACCCGCACCGGTACCGGTCACAGGTGTTTCCAGGTATTCATACAGCGTCGACAGATACAGGTTGTCCTCGTACATACCACCGATCGCCGAGAGAATGGCGGCCACCGCCGACTGACCCTGCCGGAACAACATCAGGTACATGCTCATCTGGCCCAGCGTGATACGACTGACGACCGTGGCAAAGGCAATCCAGGCATAGGCGCCGTACAACGCCGTGGTTCCCACCAGGCCCAGCACAAAACCCCAGCCATCGCGGCGGATCGCCAGTGCACGGTCTGCCTTGTACAAACGCCGGAAGATGTCCCGGTAGCGCTGCAGCAACAGTGGCCCCAGACCGAACAGTTTGACCTCCTTTACGTTGTCCTCGCGTGCGATCACGGATTCGAGATATATCTGCATACGGGTCTCGGGTGAGCGCCAGCGGAACAGGGTAAAAGCATCGGCCGAAAAACGGGTTTCAGCAACGAATGCCGGTAGACCGGCCAGCACCAGGATCAGTACCGCCCAGGGTGAGAACTGCACCAGCAGCACAGCGTAGGAGATCAAGGAGATGATGTTCTGACCCAGACCGAAGGTTCGGTTAACCAGCGACAGGGGTCGGCTTGAGGCCTCACGCCGGGCACGGGTCAGCTTGTCATAAAATTCGGAGTCTTCAAATTGTGCCAGTTCCAGGGTCAGCGCTTTTTCGAGGATCATCACGTTTACACGTTGTCCCAGCTGCGCCCTCAGTAATGCCTTGCTCAGGGAAATGCCCCGTTGAGCACCGGCCAGGGCCGCAACAATCAGCGCCTCGATGGCAACCAGTGTAAATACCCGGGTCATGCTGACCACTTCGGTTTCACGTGCGATCTTTGAGGCCGCAAGCACGGCATCGATGATCAGGGCGCCCACGTAAGCCATTGCCGCCGGCAGCACACCTGCCACCAGCGTCAGCAACGCCAGGGCAATCGTCAGGCGGCCATTGGTTGCCCAGACCAGTTGCATCGCGCGGCGACTGTACCGGAAAACACCAAAAAACCCTCGGGTGGTGGCATCGGGTGGTGGTCCGGATGGGTGGAAATGGGCCATGGGTGGATTTTACCCTGTTGGTGCCAATGGCTTACACCACAATTGACATCTTTCCAGTGAAAATACGTTATTCGGCGATGAATGTCATTCCCGCGAAAGCGGGAACCTCCTGTCGCTGTCGTAACCTCAAACATTTGTACGACCAAACGCTCTGCGGGCGCACGGAGGTCCCGGGTTCCGCTACTCGCGGCCCCGGGATGACGGAAATAAAAAAGAACGTTATTGCTACGAAAAACTCCGCGTCTTTACCACTTCTTTACGTGCACCTTTTAATCTGGTTCCCAATCTTGTAACACCGTCTTTTATTGAACCACCTGTTCCCAGGAGCTGAATACATGAAAAATTTTTGGGTATCCCTGCTAGTGACCTTTTTACTGATGGAAGTCGTCTTCGCACAATCACATCAATCTGCCGACCAGTTTGTTGAATACTGGAATATGGGCGAGGATCGTGCCGAACAAAATGAAGTGGTTTTCACACAAGGCTTTATTGAGCGCCGGGGTGCTGACGGTCTGGCCAGGATCATGCACATGGTCTACGGGGACAATGGTGACATCACCATAGACTCCATCACCGCGCAAAGTGATGAGCAAGTGACCTTGCTGGCCTCTGCCGAACGTGGCAACTGGATGGAAATCGTGCTGGACCTGCCGTGCTCGGACTGGTGATCGAGGCCGTCAGTGGCCAGGATTACTATGATTACATCCGGGAACATGTTTATCAGCCGGCTGGTATGGAACATTCAGATCACTACACCAAGGGCGAGTCGGCCAGTGGCAAAGCCAATGGCTACTATGTGCCACGCGAACCCGGTGCCACCGAACTGGAATCCAATGCGCGGTTCAGGGGAAATATCGGCAGCCCGGCGGGCGGTGGATATGCCTCGGCCAATGACCTGCTTGATTTTGCCAACGCGTTGTACGATGGCACCCTGATCGATGCAAAGCACCGCGAAGAAATGACCACGGCCAAGGTCAGTGAAAGACCCGAGAAGGGAGGCTATGCCTACCTGTATGGCGACGGTCGTATTAACGGCAAGCGTTACGTAGGTCATAATGGAGGTGCGCCTGGCATCAATGCACAATTGAGTATCTTTGTAAGGGATTACGGATCCGGTGTCGATGAGAGTGAGCTGGAAAATATATTTGAGCGTCTTTATCGTGTCGATACATCGAGAACGAACTCCGGCGTGAAAGCAGAGGCCGAGGGTGACCGTCACATCAGTAGCGGACTCGGGCTGGCCATCACCCGGGAACTGGCGCACTTGCTCGGCGGTAAGGTCATAGCATCATTGCCCGAAGGTGGTGGCATGCAATTCGAAATTACCCTCGGTTGATTCTGCAGGCCGGCAGAGCACCGCGCGCCACAGGAAGGGCGGCAGTATATTGCCCCGACATCACCCGGCCATGATAATACGCCGTCCAATTAACCCGGCGGCCCTCATGAAAAATCCCTTTATCGCGATACTCGCACTGATGCTCAGTTACCCTGCTTTTGCCGAAGATGCGGCACAGGTGATGTTGATTGGAACCTTTCACTTCAAGGACCCTGGCATGGATACGGTCAAGGTGAAAGACATTGATGTCTTTGCCGAAGAGTCACAGCAATACCTGCAGGAATTTGCCAACAGGCTGGCGGGGTTCAAACCCACCAGAGTTTTGCTTGAATACAATCCAAAAAACGAAGAATTGCTCAATCAGAGATATGACGAGTACCTCTCAGGCGACTACGACCTGGGTGCCAACGAGATCTACCAACTCGGTTTCAGAATCGCCAGGCTTGCCAGGCTGGATGGTGTGCAAAGCTTTGACCACCGCGAGTTGGAATGGCAGGCCGAGGCTATGTTTGAATATGCAAAAAAGCATGATTCACCCGAGATGGCCGAATTTAACCGGATTATCGAGCGCTACACCACGGAAGAGGAAAAAGCCCGTGCCGGGTTGAGCCTGCGCGAATTACTGATTCGCACCAATGATCCTTTAAAAGACCGTATGAATATGGACCTGTACCTGGCCACCAACTCCATCGGGGCAGGTGACGGCTACTCCGGTGCCGATTCCACTGCCAGTTGGTGGCATCGCAACTTCCGCATGTATGCCAATATTCAAGAAGTTGCGCAACCGGGTGAGCGGATCATTGTCATTGGCGGGTCAGGACACATGGCCATACTCAAAGGTTTGCTGGCAATCGACAGTAGATTGGTCGGGGTGGAGATTGACCCTTATTTTTAGGATTGCTATTGCGGGTTAACCGAAGAAGGATTCCCGCTTTCGCGGGAATGACGTGACAGCTTTCGCAGGAATGACGTGGCAGCTTTCGCAGGAATGACGATATTCTTCACACCGTCATCCCGGGGCCGCGAGTAGCGGAACCCGGGACCTCCCAACGCTCGTAGAGCATACGACCGTGTTTATTCCGTTTTCCAAATCACCAACCTCCATTCATTCTTGTTTGTAGAACTGTGGTCCAGACCGACATAGTAGGTTTTTCCCGCTTCAAAAACCGCTTCGAGATCAGGTATTGCAGGTGCTCTTTTGCTGGACACAATGGGGCAAATGCCCCGGTTTATGATATAGCTGCCATTCATCGAATGTCTGCCTGCATCCAGTGAAAACCCTGCCTTGGGCACCGATGTCAGCTTTCCATCAATCTCCCTGATCGCGACTTTGGAAATACAGTCGCCGGGACGTTCATTTTGTGTAACGATTTTTGCTTTTCCACCAGAGTCCGACTGGGCCTGTATGGGAATCAATACGAGCAACAACATAAGCACGATTAATTTGTTCATCAAGTTAGCTCCACTGTTCAGAGAACAATTTATTCAGGTTTGTGACAGACCGGACACAAATATACGGCACTTATCGTATATCTACACGGAAATTAGAAAGGGGGTCATTAATCCACACTGACTCAGGGACTGTTCGAGTTCCTCTGTGTGCTTTGCAGCCGATACCCCGACAGCCTAAAACGGCAGGGGCAGACGTTGGTTTATGGCGTGCATTTGTTCCTTGAAAACAGCCTGTATCCGCTTCAATGCCTCTTCGGTATCCGCATCGAAGCGCAGCACCAGAACCGGTGTCGTATTGGATGCACGTACCAGTCCCCAACCGTCATCCCAGTCGGCGCGTACGCCATCTATGTTGTTGATCCTGGCATCTTCAAAATTACACTTTTCCTGCAATTGCAACACGAACGCATGGTTCAGGCCCTCATCCATAGGAACCTTCAGCTCGGGAGTGCTGACGCTGTTTGGTAGTTTATTGAGTACCACTTCGGGTTCCCGGCTGTCCGCGGCAAGTATTTCCAGCAACCTGGCCGCCGAGTAGATGCCACAATCAAATCCATACCAGCGCTCTTTGAAGAAGAAATGTCCACTCATCTCACCGGCAAAAGGCGAGTCGACCTCGCGCATCTTGTTTTTTATCAACGAGTGACCGGTCTTGTACATCATTGGCTTGCCACCGGCTTCTTCTATCATGTGGTGCAGATGCCCGGTACATTTGACGTCATAAATTATCGTTTCATTTGGGACTCTTTTCAGAATATCCTCGATGAACAGCATCATTAGGCGGTCTGAATAGATGATCTCACCAGACTTCGTTACCACGCCCAGGCGATCTGCATCCCCGTCAAACGCCACACCCAGATCGGCATCCATCAACATGACCATCTGAATCAGATCCATCAGGTTTTCAGGTTCACTGGGATCGGGATGGTGGTTGGGAAATGTGCCATCAACCTCATCAAAAAGTGCAATCACTTCCGCGCCAGTGGCCCTGAGAACGTCGGCCGCACAAACACCACCAATACCGTTACCGCAGTCAGCTACCACCTTGAGTGGTCTTTCCAGCTGAATGTCGCCGGCGATTCTGTCGCGATAGCGCTCGATCATTTCCTCGGTGCTGACCGTGCCCTTACCTTCCAGTACGTTGCCACTTTGGATGCGATCGTAAACCGCTTTTATCTGATCACCCGCCTGTGTGACACCTCCAATCAACATTTTGAAACCATTGTATTCCGGCGGGTTGTGGCTCCCGGTAATCATCACACCGGTCCCACTCCCCAATTCATAAGCCGCGTAATAAAGCACACCGGTGGGTACAGCACCAATATTTATGACATCACAACCAGTGGAAGCAATTCCCTCGACCATGCCCTCCACCAGTGTGGGCCCTGAACTCCTGCCATCACGGGCAACAATGACGGGTGCGGCATCCTGTTCCAGCGCCTGGCTTCCCAGCACCTGGCCCACCTGTCTGGCGATACCGGCATCCAATGATTTACCTATCACGCCACGAATGTCATAGGCCTTAAATATACTGCTTTGCAGTTCTACTGCGTCCAAATCTGCCTTACGGGCCATGCTGCGTTGCTCCAGGTCAACACTCAAATTCCCGAGGTCCGCCAGATTTCGATTCTGTGGCGGCTCGAGTTCTGATACCGCTTCCGTTTCTTCACTTACCGGCCCCTCTTCTACTACAGGACTCTCCACGGTCGAAACCTCCAGTTCCTGGTGCTCCCTGTTGGTCTCGTCTTCATCCCCGGGCGACGCGACGGGGTCTTCGGCCAACTCCATAACCGGTCCGGGCGGCCGAATTTTCAAATAGATTCCTGTCCCCGTTAGCAAGACGCCCAAAAGCAGCAATATAAAATGTAGAATGCCATCGGATGCTTTAACTTTCTTACTCTGGCTAACCCCTACCCGAAACAGAGTGCCTGGGACGCGTAGCCAGGTAATTTGGGAAGATTGTGAGGGAGACACAGGGCTGCCACTGATTACCGTAGGTGAAAACCGGCCGTTGTATTGATCCATCACCCCGGCACCCGAGCTGGATGTTGAGTTGTTGAATGCTGCCACCAGCCCTGCAGTTTTCAGTTTCAACAAGAGAAATCCAACAGGCGATGCCTCATCACCTACGCGAACGGCAAGTGCGAGATAGGCAGATTCACCAACACCGTGAATCTGGGCATCGGCTGTACCGGTTTCGGATGCGGCGAATATCATGTCCAGCAGGGCAAACCCAAAGGGTCCGAGGTCCTCACCTTTCAGTTCGTAAAATCGGGTATCAAACAGACGCAATTCCGCAAAGTCCTGGACACGACCACTTACATATTGCTCAAGATTAACCAGACTTTTCGGATCACTGGCAGCATTGGCTGCCATTTCCTGCACCTGAGAATCCAGAAGTACGCGGCGATAACCCTGGATCAAATCATTGACTGTTGTCAGGGATAGTTGAGCCTTGCTCAATTCCTCACTACTGGTATCCTTGCCGTCATCACCAGTCAAAAGCAAGACCACCAGGAATGTCAGCAACACGGCGCCGATACCGATCAGGATCAGCGGATTCAAGCGGTCCAGTGACAGCTTACGCAGGATTACCGTGAGGTTGAGGATTTTCTTAATGTTCATTGACGACCCGTATGTCCAAATCCACCCGCACCACGAGCGGAGACCTGAAAGGACTCAACTGTCTCGAATTGTGCCTGCACCACGGGAACAAACACCAGTTGTGCTATACGCATACCTGGATCTATGACAAATTCACTGTCCGACCGGTTCCAGCAAGAAACATAGACCTGGCCCTGGTAGTCACTGTCAATCAGTCCGACCAGATTGCCCAGCACCAGGCCGTGTTTATGACCCAGTCCAGAACGGGGAAGAAGAACTGCAGCCAGGCCTGGATCTGAGATATGCATGGCGAATCCCGTGGGGATCAGTTGGGTCTCACCCGCATGAATGGTCATGGATTGCTCGACGCATGCACGCAGGTCCATTCCAGCGGAGCCATCCGTGGCATGTTCAGGTAAAGGTATTTGTTTACCAAGCCTTGGATCGATGATTTTTAGCTGGATGGCCTTACGCCCCTGCTTGTCCAATTGCATCCCTTTTCAATTGATTGCGGCTTGTCGCCGCTCTTTTTTAATCTCCGATAATTCCACCGGTCCCAATGTTCCCCGCCAGGAACCACATCGTGGATCATATATCAGAATCCGTGAGCAACCATCATCATAGCAAGCCTTGATGCTTTCGTCTGCATCATCGTCTGATTTGAAGATTAAGCCTACAGTCTTGATGGCTGGTTACCGATACTCTTACACAAGGCAAGTGCTGCACAATTGAGGCATGCACGAACCTGACCCAAAATTCAGATCGGCCAATACATCACCCGCCACCGTGTCGATCACCCAGTGCACCTCAGTTGATCAGATCATCCTGATACCGGATGCTGAGCTGCTCGCCCGTTTACTGCACAGGGGTAAACCGGCAAAGGTACATATTGACCATGCCCGGAATCTTCTGGCCTGTTATGGCGGACTAAGAGGGATCAAGCGTGCCAGTGAGAAACCATTAGATGACCGGCCTGGTCTGGATGACCATTCAGCAGCACGCATGTGTACCGCCAATGAACTGGTAAAACGCCAATTGAAGCAATCACTACAACGTGGTGTTTCGCTGACCAGTCCTGCCATGACCATGGAGTATCTGCAAACCATTTTGAAAGACCGTGAGCGGGAGATATTCACCTGCCTGTTCCTGGACACCCGACACCGTGTAATTGCTTCTGAAAACCTCTTCCAGGGCTCCATCGATGGTGCCTGTGTCTACCCTCGGGTCGTGGCAGAGAGAGCACTGCGGCTGGGCGCTTCCGCCGTAATCGTGGCCCACAACCATCCGTCCGGGGTCAGCGAACCCAGTCTTGCGGACCAGGCCATTACGCGACGGCTGAAGGATGCCTTGTCATTATTGGAGATCCGTTTACTCGACCATTTTGTGGTAGGTGACGGTGCCCCGGTTTCAATGGCTTCGAGAGGAATGTTGTGAAAAACACGACATTGAATCAATACACAGATAAAATAAGCTGAAATCAACTCAATTTGATTGCAAATGTTCTGCCGTTGAGGTATAAAGTGCGGCTCATTTTTGATAGTACAGTAATGGAATAATCCAATGGCCAGAGTATGTCAGGTAACCGGTAAACGCCCAATGTCCGGAAACAATGTATCGCACTCCAATCGCAAGACCAGGCGGCGTTTTTTACCCAACCTTCACAATCACCGATTTTGGGTGGAAAGTGAGAATCGCTGGGTTCGTTTGCGTGTTTCCACCAAGGGACTGCGTATCATTGACAAGAAGGGTATTGACGCCGTTCTTACCGACCTGCGTGCGCGCGGCGAAAGAGTCTGAGGAATTTAGATCATGGCAAAATCATCACGAGACAAAATTCGCCTGGTATCGTCTGCTGGTACCGGTCACTTTTACACAACAGACAAAAACAAAAAGAACACGCCCGCGAAAATGCAAATCAGGAAATATGATCCCGTTGTACGCAAACACGTGATCTACAAGGAAGCCAAGATCAAGTAACGGCACCCTGTAACTCTATGGAAAACCCGCCCTTGAGGCGGGTTTTTTGTGTCTCCCCATACTGCTCCTGAAGTCCACGCGCGAACATTAATTTTTTGTTGCTTATCGTCTATACTTCCAATACATGCCCGCCGGAACCCGGTTGGCACTGTACTTGATCTGGAACCACGGCCCGTTTTTTAGGGCTGAGACGTAGAAAGCATCATGGAGGAAACAAACATGCACAAGAACATTATTTCTAAATTGGTATTAAGCCTGGCATTAATTGCAACGGGTATGGGAATCAGTGTGGCCGGGGATGTTGAAGAAAAACTGATCGCCCATGCCCGCAGTGCGGCGCCAGCGGCAATTGGTGCCGGCGCCACGATTGTGATAAATGGCAAGGTCGTTGCCGAGGGAACCAACGGCTGGACCTGTTTACCAGAGGTTATGCCCGGTGACCGCGCACCGGTGTGTATCGATGCGGTGTGGGGAGAAATGATGGGTGCCCTGGGTGCCAAGGCCGCATTTTCAGCAAACGGTGTTGGTATCTCCTACATGCTGATGGGAGAACCGCAAGGTAGTGGTGTCAGTAATTCTGATCCCTATCACCCCAACCCCAGTGAGGCGGATGACTACACCGAGACCGGTCCACACCTGATGTTGATCGTCCCCAGGGAACTACTTGAAGGCATGAGCGATGACCCTTCATCGGGCGGCCCTTACGTTATGTGGGGTGACACCGACTATGCCCATATTATGGTCCCGGTAGACCGGGGCGAGTAAACAAACCGAAAATTTGGGTTCAAACTGAGACATTCCCGCTTCCCCGGGAATGATAAAAAACCCGCAGGAATGACGTCAAACAAAAAACAAACCCCGGGCCAGGCCCGGGGCAATATTGAAAGTTCACACCCGGCGCGGCGGTATATCTGCCGCACCCGGGGTGAAACTTTCGCATTCCCGACCTTGTTTACGATCGGTTAGGCGCAAGCTCAGGGTGCAATCGGGCGATCCGTTGCACACATACCCAGTTCTGCTCCGCGATTAAGGTGACTGGCCATGGCGCCGGGGAACCCGACCATCTGAGATTTCTCACCGTTGCATACCCAGACCTGGTCCAGGGTCACCGCAAAGCTGAACATATTTACCGAGTTGGTACCCCAGCCCACAATGGTCTTTCCATCACCCGAAACGGACAATGGGCCGATCAGGGCGCTGGTATATGCTTCCATGATTCCCTGTCCCTGCAGGAACTCGTTGAAGTCGACCATTCCCAGTTCTTCCATCCAAATGAACCCGATAAACCCGTACCAGAAATCACCGGCCCGGCCGACCACGATGGAGCCATCATCTGACACGCCATAGGTCTCTGCCGGGAACTGGATTTCCGGCATCCATTCACAATCCCATGGAGCGATTTCCTCGCATGAGAAGGTGAAGTGACCCAGATTTCGGGTACCGCTTTGTGGTGACCATATGTAAGCATCTTCGCCCCAGCCCCAGCCGTTGTCACCGGCAATACCGCCAACCACTACGGAGCCGTCGTGGTTGACCGCGTTGGCCGATCCGATCCATCCCTTTGGGTCATCCTCACCCAGCATGGCCAGCAGACCGTTGCTCCAGTAGGATCCTCTCCAACCGGAAGCGTCAACGTGTCCGACAATCAGGCTGCCGTCACCGGAAATGGCATTGGCCCGGCTGCCACGGACTTCACAACCCGTTTCAACACCCCAGGTGCAATTGACCATTTCTGGCAGCACCCAATCCGGTGTGTCGAGGTAAGTAAGACCACCATCCTCGGTCCACAGACCACCATAGAACTTGTTGCTTCCTTCCGGGTGCCATGACCCACGTGGACAGCCGTCCCGGTAGGCCAGACCAACAACGGTTGATCTGTAAACAAGATTTCATGCGCGGATTGGCGCCACCTGCCTGATATTTACCCCATCACCCGGAACATCAATTAAAAGAACACCAACAAGCGCGACTCCATGCTTTCCCGCGCCGGTGCGTCAACCGGTGCCAGCGGATTCGTAAAGGCGGTGTGAATTGAGCACCGAGCGCGTCCGTCTCGGGCCGAATCAAAGGTCTTGATCAGCAGGGCCTCGTTGCTTTTCATCTCCGGATAGTAATACCACCTGTGCCCGGGATTCCAACTCACCAGTTCCAACTCACCGATGCGCTCCTTTGCACGCCGTTCACTGGCCACCAGGTCGATGGTATCGATGGTGGTCGCATCACAACAGGCCAAAGGGCTGGTCAAAACGGTGCCCGCGATAGTGCGCCAGACATTGATGATGGCAAAACGGTGTTGCAGCCGTTCATGTGACTGATCCGCTGATAGTAAATCCCGCAAACGTTTGACCGCCGACGCATCGGTGTAGTCGTTGTGAATTACCGCTGCCGGCTCACGGGTCAGACGATCTCCACGTATATCGCGTGAATCGGAGCGCAGTGTATGATCGAAAACCAGGGCATCGACCGCGGCGGTTGCCTGCACTACCAGTTCGATAATCTCGGCTTCATACCGCTCCTGTACCGATTCCAGGTCATAAAAATCCTTTACCCGTGTCGCGTGGGGCACCAGGGTGAAACCCTGTTGGTCCAGGCTGGCAGGGGGCCGTAATTGTCGGGCATCGTGAATATTGACCTCGCGGTCCTCGAACTCAGCGCCAATGTGCAGGGCCGCGTCGGCACCACCCCGGGATGCAATGTAAACCGGTTTTCCTTCACCGCGCACGAGGTAGCGGACACTGGCCTGCAAATCTGGGTGATTCATATGCGGATCATACCCCAATCCATGGCCTGGCCGTGCCCGCCAGATGATTGATTGCCTTTACGGGCTATACTCCCCCTCGTTATCAAACGGAGCCGGAAACCTGTTTATGAAACCTGCATCATTGTTGTTGTGTCTCGTCTTTTTGGTCTGCGCGTGCCAGACGGTTCCCGTGTCCCAAAGCATTTCATTTCCCGCAGGAACACTCGTTGACCTGACTTATGCTTTTAACAAAGACACGGTTTACTGGCCAACGGCAAAGGGCTTTGAAAAAACGACCGACTTCGAAGGAATGTCCGACGCCGGCTACTACTACAGTGCCTATTCCATCAGCACCTCAGAGCATGGTGGAACCCACCTGGATGCCCCCGTTCATTTTTCCGAGGGGAAAAACACCAGTGACCAGGTCCCATTGGAGAGACTGCTGGGACCTGCCGTGGTAATTGATGTGGAGAAACAATCAGCAGGGGATCGTGACTATCTCATTACAAGGGATGATATCGCAGACTGGGAGGCGGAAAACGGTATGATTCCGGATGGAAGCATCGTCCTGTTCCACACCGGTTATGGACAACACTGGCCAGATCCCGAAACCTACCTGGGAACCGCCGAACGTGGCGAAGGGGCTACTGACGATCTGCACTTCCCGGGTATCCACCCGGACACGGCCACATTCCTTGCCAGCGAGCGATCAATCAAATCGGTCGGTATCGATACAGCCAGCATAGATTATGGTCAGTCAACCGGGTTTGAAACACACCAGAACCTGTTCAAGGCCAATATCCCCGCCTTCGAGAATGTGGCCAACCTGGAACGATTGCCGCCAACGGGTGCAATCGTCATTGCATTGCCTATGAAAATTGAGGGTGGAAGTGGCGGACCTCTTCGTATCATTGCCGTTGTTCCTTAAGACTGAAACTATTTCCCGCAGATACAGGCTACTTCCCTTTCCACTGAGGATCACGTTTTTCAGCAAAGGCGGTGAAACCCTCACGCATGTCTTCACTACCATAGAGAACGTCAATCGTCTCGAGCTGTCGCGTGGTGATGCGATTGAGTGAATCCTGGAAGGGGGAGCCTTCCGCATCACGGACAACCTCCTTGATCGCAGCCATGACCAGGGGTGGCCCGGATGCGAGCAGGCTGGCCACCTCCCGTGCCCGCTCCATCAACCGGTCTGCGGGGAGTATCTCGTTCACAAAACCCCACCGGTGGGCCTCTTCTGCGTCTATCCATCGACCGGTCAGCAGCAGTTCCATCGCGATGTGGTATGGAATGCGTTTGGGTAACTTGATTGAGGCGGCGTCAGCAACGGTCCCCGAGTGAATTTCGGGCAGGGCAAAGGTGGCGTGCTCCGCAGCCAGGATAATGTCGGTGGATAGTGCGATCTCGAGTCCGCCGCCACAACAGATGCCGTTGACGGCACAGATGATCGGCTTGTTGAGACGGGGCAGTTCCTGGATACCGCCAAATCCACCCGCACCGTAATCACCGTCCACGTCATCACCACCAGCGGCCGCCTTTAAATCCCAACCGGGACAGAAAAACTTTTCCCCCGCAGCCGTCAGGATGGCCACCCGCAGATCCGGGTTATCGCGAAAGTCCTTGAATACCTCACCCATCACACGACTGGTGGCCAGGTCCACCGCGTTGGCCTTGGGACGGTCCAGTGTGACTTCCAGGACGCCTTGATCGATACGGGTTTTAACCGGGCTTTCAGACATTGTTTTTCCCTGCGTGGTTTAATTGATGAACTGACAAAAATGACTATTAACCGGGCATCTATATTAGCAAGAAGACCGGTGCCATGGCGTGGGTTCGAACACCCCCCCGGGGTTTTAACGCACCTCCCGGCGTCGCAACTGGTATTCGCGCAACTTGGTAGTAGCCTCCTCGGTACCGTCGTGAAAGGTACCAAACCACCTGTCCCATGCCATGAAACTGGTGCCATAGTTGCAATCGAAGTACCTGTGATGCAACTGGTGAAAGAAGTCGCCCAGTGCAAATACCGATTTATTCCTGATCTGCAAATCCGCATAACCGGAATGTGAAGATGCCGGACTCAGGGTCTGAAAATAGACGTGGTAAAACAGGTGCACCGGGTGGGTCAGCAATACAAAGTGAATTGCATATACACTGAAGTACAGGACATGTTCGATGGGGTGCATCGAAATCCCGGACCAGGGCCCGATGTTGATGTTTCTGTGATGAACGCTGTGACACAGCCTGAACAATGGCGGCCAGTGTAGCAGGCGATGTATACAGTAAAAATGCATTGAATTCAGCAACGCGATCAACACGAACATCAAGGCAAAAAGCACCGGGTGGTCTTCCCACGCCAGCCACGGTGTGTAGCCGTTGGCGTAACCCCACATCACCAGCACCTGCCAGGCCGTGCTGATGGGGATGCCGCTGACACAGCAAAAGAATATATTGTCATGAACCTGGTTGTTGAACAGGAATTTGCGGTTGT
Source organism: Lysobacterales bacterium (assembly GCA_014238945.1). GTDB lineage: Bacteria > Pseudomonadota > Gammaproteobacteria > Xanthomonadales > SZUA-36 > SZUA-36. The sequence goes on along the minus strand of JABAAB010000126.1, from coordinate 16,009 downwards.
GCCTGTCCAGTTCCTTCTGTTCAAATCTGTGACTGTGCCCCTGCTTTTTCAAAACATGAAAATACAGGTGCAGACCGCCTGCATACAGCAGCAAAAATGACAAGTTGATCAGCGCAACTCTCAAGACCCAGCCCACTGAAAATGTCGCCCAGGTCTCAACCGGTGGCAGCAGGTAAAACCAGGTCAATATCGCGAGCAGGATAAATATCGCGGCGGTGGAATAAACATACCCCCGGCCAAGCAGAAACCGGATTGCTGCCAGTGGCCTCGGTGGCCACTCGATGATGGGCGCAAGATCAATAGGTACCTGCGGAGACCAGTTCCAGGTCTTCCTCAGGTTCGGTTCCCTTTCCAGGTCATGGCTGTTTGTATGGTCCGTACTCACTGGTCAGTGAACCCCACAAATCAGGCCCCCAGTGGGCGCAACAGGGCACGGGAAATAATATGCCGCTGAATTTCCGATGTCCCCTCCCAGATACGCTCGATACGTGCATCCCGCCAAATGCGTTCGAGAGGTAATTCGTTCATCAGACCCATACCTCCGTGAATCTGAATGGCTTCGTCGGCGACAAATGCCAGCATTTCAGTGGCCTTGAGTTTGGCCATGGCCATATCGGTGTCGGTACAGGTGCCCTGGTCAAACTTCCAACCAGCCTCGAGGGTCAGAAGCTGGGCCGCCTTGAGCTCGGTCGCCATGTCGGCAAGCTTGAAACTGACCCCCTGGAATTTACCGATTTTCTGACCGAACTGTTCACGCTCTGCGGCCCACTGTATCGAGTGCTCCAGTGCCCGCTCTGCCCGGCCCAGGCAGGTGGCCGCGACCTGCAAACGAGTTGCGCCCAACCATTCATTGGCCACGGCAAAACCCTTGTGGAGTTCACCGAGCATGTTCTCGTTGGGAATCCGGCAGTCATTGAACTCCAGGATGGCATTGGTGTAGCCGCGGTGGGAGACGTTTTCGTAGCCATCGCGAACCGTAAAGCCCGCTGTTCCCTTATCTACAAAAAACGCGGTGATGAGTTTCTTTTTGCCACGCGGGGTGTCCTCCTCTCCCGTGGCCATGAAGCAGATTGCGAAATCCGCGATGTCTGCATGGGATATAAAATGCTTGGTGCCGTTGAGTATCCAGTCATCACCATCCGGTTTCGCCGTTGCCCGCATCCCACGCAGGTCTGAACCGGCACCGGGTTCCGTCATCGCCAGGCAATCCCAGGTTTCACCGCGAACACAGCGTGCCAGGTATTTCTCCCGTTGCGCGGATGTACCGGCACAAAGAATATTGGAAGGACGCGCCACACAGGTCCAGTGCAGAGCATAGTTGGTACGGCCCAGCTCACGCTCATACAGTAACCAGGTCACCGTATCCAAACCCGCGCCACCGAATTCTTCAGGGATGTTGGCCGCGTACAGACCCGTCTCAATCGCTTTTGCCTGTAATTCCCGGATCAGCTCACGGCTTAATATACCTGTTCGCTCGACCTCGGCTTCATGTGGGTATAACTCTTGCTCAACAAACTTTCGTGTCGTCTCGACCACCATCTGCTGTTCTTCAGTCATTTCAAAATGCATCAATACACCCTCCGCATGAATTCACACCATTGCAAATTCGGAAACCAGAGTAAAGTATTTACGCGATGGCAAATATTTGGGGTCTGAGTCAAAACTAAAATTTCGCACCAGTTTTTACTCTGACCCCCAATGTCGATCCCCAGTTGGCCAAGCAGGTATTATGCTGCTCCTGCCCGCGCGATCTTCCGCATCACCCTGGTCTGGAATTCCCCATGCAGTTTGTACTGCATTTTGTAGACCCACACACTCAGCAGGACCAAAATCAACGGTGTTCCGATCATCATGAATCTCAGCCCAAAAATGGTAGATTCGCTTTGCTCCACATTTGGAACGTAACCGATCATGGACAGTCCGATACCAATAAAGAAGCCGGACAGGGCACCGGCAAACTTCACCAGCATGGTCTGCACTGAAAATATGATGCTTTCGCTGCGTTGCCCGGTCTTGTACTCCCCGTAATCCACCACATCGGCCAACATTACCGTGGACAGACCATTGGCAATTCCGCCTCCGAATTTCAGTACCGCACCGGCCAGACCGGCCAGAAAAGCACTCTCAGGCGAAAAGATACCGGTCAGAAACAACACCAGTGAACACAAGGCCGGAAACGCGCAGGCAATGAACCACATGATCTTGCGCGGCAGGATCCTGCACAGCCAGGGGAAAATGAAAACGCCCGTGATTTCGGCGGCACCGGATACCAGGGCAAAGGTCGGGAAAAGGTCCTCACGGCCAATGGCATAGGTAAAGTAGTAAATCGCAAAACCACCGATCAGGGAAATGGCAATTTGAAAAGTCAAAACCGCTCCGATCAGGGCCTTCAACTGATCATTCTTCAGGATGATGTCACGCACATCCTTGAAGGAAAACCTGGCCGCGTCATTGCTGGTCGGAAACTGTTCCTTGACCCGGAAAAACGTGATCAGGGCACTTGCAACAAACGAGACAACGATGATCAACGACAGGTAGAAAAAGCCTGTCCCCTTGTCTTCCCCTCCCAGTTTGGCCACCGCCCACAAGCCGTATCCACCCATCATCATCCACGCAAAACTGGCGAAAATACGGGGCCATACAACCAGTTTTTCGCGTTCCACGCGCTTGCAGGACATGGCCGGGATCATCGACCAGTAGGGAATATCCATGATCGTGTAGGTCACACCCCACAGGATATAGCTGATCGCAGCATAGACGTAGAGCCAGGCACCGGTAAATTCGTGGGTATAAAAAACTGCAACCAGAGCGAATGAATTGATGATGGTGCCAATCAGTATCCAGGGCCGGAATTTTCCGAATCGTGTGCGCGTATTGTCCACGATCATCCCCATCATCGGGTCTGTGATGGCGTCCACGATGCGTGCTACCAGAAACAGGGTCCCCACGAATGCCGCAGATAACCCGACAACATCCGTGTAATAGAACATCAGGAAAATATAGATGATGGAACAGGCAAAATCCTTGCCGAGTGCACCCAACCCATAGGAGATTTTGGTGTCCAGGGTGATCCGGTCTTCAGTCATACTTGTTCCCATTCATTATTGTTGGTGATCTGTTTTGTTCGGAAAATCACGAAGCACCCTAACTCAGCACTAATGCCCACTGGTATGCGCTCTTCTGCAGACGATACCTGTCCTTGACGCTTGGGGTCCATGAATCATCGCCGCCCACACCCATGTGAAAGCCATCAATATAAACATACAAACCATCATCCTGTACCAGTTCATGGGTGTGCGTTGCATTGGCCAGTTGTTCCTGACCGTACCGGCTGACGCTGAAATGAAATTTGCCGTTGACGGTCATATTGCCCAATTCCAGTCTTGAGCAATCACAACGAAGTCCGTTGTCCGTTGGAAAAATGTACGGCGTATGCATGTTCTCGATGGGTTCACACCAACGACCAAAATCCGCGCTCAGCAACCGGTCGGGATAGTTTTCATGAGGACCACGCCCCTGCCAGCAAATGCTGGTCAGGTCCTCAATGGCTCCGGGGGCCGCAGTAAAACGTGCACCGATTCTCGGCAACGGAGGCAAGGATGACATTATCTGCACCTGTATCTCAACCCTGAGCGAGCCATCGGCCGAAAAACTATATCGCCAGACGCTTTTCAAAACCCGTTCGCCGGCATGAAAATAACCCTGCTCAACTTCGATTACACCCCGCTCGGAATGACAGGATGTACCCAGGCAACGATGCTGCCAGTCAAACAAGCCCGCCTGTTGCCACCGAACCAGCCAGGCATTGGGGTCAGGCCGGTCAACTTCGGAGATGCCAATGTCATTGTCCAGCGGCGCACGGATAAAATTGTCTTGTAACGGGGAGCGTAACTGTTCAACACCCTGCTTTTCCCAACTGCTCAACCAGCCGGTTTTCTGATCAACTGTCCAGACATTGCCAGCAACCTGTACCCGCCAATGGCCGGCATGCTCTTCGATAAACGCTGGTGCCAGGGTCTCGGATTGCCGCACTCCGTCAGCTTGCGCCTGTAGTTCAAACTGGGCCTTGGCCACTTCATGGCCTCTCCCAGACCAAGGGGTAGGTTCAAGTTGTCTGATACACAGATTCAACCAGACCGGTTCATTCTGCGGACATGGAGGCCATTCGCCCAAATCCAGGTTTATTGTTTCTGTTGCTTCCAGCATGAGTTTGCAGTCGCCACTGGCGATGACCCCACCGAAACCGATGACCTGCCAGTACAATTGCTCGTTATCAGTGGCCCGGAACAGGTATTCGCTGCTGACATCCACCCTCAGCGGGGATCGGCCTGCCAGGGAAAAGCGGAAGGGTTGTTGTGCTCTTTTGGCTTCGATCAGGCTGGGATGGCCGGTCAGATCGGGAAAATTCAGCCCGTTGATACAAAACTGCCGGTCATTGATGACATCACCAAAATCACCACCGTAGGCCCAGTAGTGCCGATCCTGATCGGTATACTTGTCCAGGCCCTGGTCTACCCAGTCCCAGATAAACCCACCCTGTAACCGGGGATGCGCCCTGAACGCGTGCCAGTAGTCGGCAAAATTACCCAGCGAATTACCCATCGCATGGGCATATTCACACAGGATAATCGGGCGGTTTTCATCTTCATTGGCCAGCCAACTGCGTAATGACCAGTGCTTGCTGTTCGAACCCGGGTAGCTCAGGTCTGCCTCGGTGCGGGCATACATGGGACAGATGATGTCGGTGGCTGATGTATTCGATCCACCCCCTTCATACTGTACCGGGCGGGAAGGATCGGCTGCCCTGGTCCACTGGTACATGGCATCGTGTGCGCTGCCATAACCTGATTCATTTCCCAGCGACCAGATAATAATACAGGGGTGATTGAAATCCCGGGCCACCATGCGCTGCATTCTCTCCATGAATGCACCGGCCCAATGTGGGTCAGCGGCCAGTTTTCCCATTGGCTTCATGCCGTGAGTTTCGATATTTGCCTCGTCAATCACGTATAGACCCAGGCGGTCACAAAGATCATAGAAACCTGGTTGGTGTGGGTAGTGAGAGCAGCGCACCGCGTTAAAGTTATTTCGTTTCATCAGCACCAGGTGCTGTTCAACCCACTCCAGGGTCTCGGTATGTCCGGTGGCCGGATCGTGCTCGTGTTTGTTGACCCCACGGATGAGCAGAGGCTGGCCATTCAAGAGTAATTGACCGTTTTTGATCTCTATTTTGCGGAAACCCACCGCATAGGCCTCTGTTTCAATCTCGCTAGACAACGGATCCAGAAGGCTGACCGTGAGTCGATACAAATGGGGACATTCGGCACTCCACTGGCTGGGATTATCCACACAAAGCCTGAGCCTACAGTTGTGCTCCGGATTCTGGGTAGGATCCGTGATTTCCACCGATACCGTGGTGCTTTGCAACCGTTGACTGCCCAGGTACAACGACAGACGCAGGTTGCAATTTTCTGCGTTACGGATCTTGACAGAAATGTCCAGAGTGCCGTCCTGGTAGTTTTCGTCCAGATCCGGAACCAATCGCACATCGGTGATCTGTGAGGCCGGTTTATGCAGCAGGTAAACGGACCGGTAGATGCCACTCAACCACCACATGTCCTGATCTTCCAGGTAGCTTCCGTCACACCAACGCAAAACGATGACAGATATCCGGTTCTTTCCCGTCTTGAGCCAGGGTGTCAGGTCAAACTCTGCCGGTAAGCGACTGTCCTGTGAATAACCGACCCTGTGACCATTGCACCACAGGTAGAAGGCGCTGTTGACCCCGTTGAAAACGACCCGCGTCGAGCCGCTCTCCCGGAAGCTTTCGGGCAAGTCAAAGGTCCGGGAGTAACAACCGGTCGGATTCTCGTGGGGTACCCGGGGCGGATCACAGGGGAAAGGGTATTTTACATTGGTGTAAATCGGGTGATCATGGCCCTGCAACTGCCAGTTACCGGGAACGGTTATGTGTTGTTCTGAACCCGAATCTGCACGCAGCCACGATTCTGGTACCTCTTCAGGTCGATCAAACAGCCTGAATTGCCATTGGCCATCCAGGCTGATGATTGACGGGCTCGCCAGGTCTGACAGTGCATCGGCTTGCGCGCGCCAACTCGACAACGGTGCATGTGCCGCCATTCGATTGGCGGAACTTACCGCCGGTGTCTGCCAGTCAGGTGGAGCATTATTGAAAATGGATTTGAGGTTTGTCACCTGACATTCAATTATTTTTCAATAACAGAGTGTATTCATTTTGCCGGGTGCCGACAGTGCTTTTTCATTGGAGAAGGATGAAGAATTTTCAACCCAGAGGAAAAAATTGTCATCGTTACCGGGGCTCGGCAGCTTATTTACCTTCAATGGTAGCAACAAACGTGACCGTGCTTTTTGCGGGCACCAAGAGCTGCCCGGGCACCACTGCGGTCAATTTCCCTGCCAGGTTGTGTGCAGCATTGGTTGTGTAGGCCTTGAATTCACCCACGTCTTTGCCTGCAGGTAACCCGTCAATGTTGAACTCAATCTGTTCGTCGGTCGAACCGGCATTGATCACCACAACGACCAGGCTGGAATTTTCCGGGTCTTTGTACGCTGACGCCATGACACCCGTCAGATCATCGACGCCCGGTAAATCCAGACGATAATATCCCGGACGGATATAACGGCTGAAATTTCCCAGGGTCCACATCAGCTTGGACTCCCTGAGGGTATCTGCCTCCAGGGCCGGGTCAATCTTAAGCAAGCCATCCTTGTAGTCATAGGGTGTTACCGCCAGCCACCAGAACCAGGCAGCGGCATTCAGACGGGTCAGGTCCCGATGGATAACCCTGGCAACATGCAGGGCCAACTCCATGTCATTGACATCGAAACCCTGGCCTGTGAACTCCCGGACATCCCCTGACTCCCCCAATATGCAGAATTCGCTCATCCAGAGTGTTGCCTGAGGTGACACGGCAGCCATATTTTGAGCCAGCAAATCCCTGAGTGGTCCCAATCGGTCGCTGCTGGCATCTGACCAGTAGCTATGAACTGATAGCTTGTTGCCCAGGACATCCCGCAGCCCAGGATCACCGAGTAACACATCAATGTAATTCCTGTAGACACCATGAGGGGTTTCATTCATACCACCGGTGTAGATACTGCCATCAAAGCGTCTGTGGTAGTCATCATTCAGAGCTGCCCTGAGCTCGGGTACTTCGGCCCCGTCAATCTCGACATTGTGCTCCAATCCGGCCTTTTTTAAGGCGGTATACAGACTCCTGTAAACAGTCTTCAACTCTTCGTTATTGTAGCGATTACCTTCCTGCGTCTGACCCTCCCAGTGCCAGGTTGGCTCATTTACCGGGCTGATGTAATTGACCGGAACGCCCACCGATCCTCCACGCAAATACTCCAGCACGGCGACCAGGAATGCAGAGAATTCATCGGCCCGGCTCATGTCGAGATTACTTGAACCGGTTTTGGTGCCATCTCCCGGATGGGTCAGCCCATTCCTGGTTAACCAGTGGGGTGGGCTGTTGACAAAGGCGACCAGGTTACCGACACCTCTTTCGTGGGCTTCTTGAAGCAGCCTGATCTGACCCCGTTGCCTGGAATGATCAATTTGTAATCCGGGTTTGGCCATCAACAATTGTGCGCGACGGATGGGATCGGGTATGCCACTGTCATCACCCTGTCCGGCACTGCCAGCACCTATGTTAAAACGCCAGGCTGACAACCCAATCCCGCGATCTACCGAAAACAACTGGTCGGCCAGCGCTTCGATACGATCCTGCTTCCCCTCGAGTACCCACTGGTTAATGAGCGGATCGATGGACCACGCATCCGAGGCGCCAAAGCCATCGATTCGCTGGTATGTGTGGTCATAACTGATATTCAGTTCTGTTCCGGCCAGGGTCCGGGCCGGAAGGAATACCCCGACCAGGATCGAAATGATCAGGTAAACAGTTTTCGAAGCGGTTAACATCCTATTGCCCCTGGGTGCAGACCCAGGGCCTCAGTCGGCCGAAAAAATCGTCCATGACTGCTGCGAAACCGAGGAATTACTGCCCCAGGTACCATACTTGCCGGAATTGTCCAGAAAAGCCTTTGCAGATGGGCAGGGGAATACCGGATCTGTATCGTTGCTCCACGTATCCCAGACAAGAACCGGGTAACTGGCGGGATCGATACCCCGTTGCGCGAGAAGATTGATGGCCTTTGCAAAATGATCAGCATCTGCATGGTAGTGCCCGGTTTTGGCGGTCAACAATTTCAGTGAGCCATTCCACACAACCCGTTCTCCACCACAGACGTTATCGGCACCTGAAAGAAAACTGGAATGATGAAATTGCCCCCTGACATGGTTACCCGCATAAAACATCGTCGTTTTTGAGATTGGAATAAATGCTGAAAGCCGCAGCCAATAAACTACCCATTCTGTGCGTGGGCTCCGCTTGCTCCCACTTGTTTTCACCCACCAATGTCAAGTCGGCCAATGCGTCATTCAGGCCCTCCATTCCTTCGTCATCCGCATCATCTGCCAGCTCTGGTCCGTCCTGATCATTATCCAATTCAACCATGACCGAGCAGATGGGTTCGATCGCCGGTATCGCCTTCAAATAATCATTCGGTGAAAGGTCCATAAAATCGGGGGTGAAATAATTGCTTTTGAAGCGCTCCGCATCGGTGTTCAGATGAGCGGGCATATTAATGTAGCCATAGGAATTGCTAGGGGGGAAATTATCCAGTCCAGACATCAGGTCACTTACCTTGGAAATTTTATGTGCACGTAAAGAAAACACCACATGTTACGGCAATGCAAGGTATTTATTGAATCAACCGTTCAAGTGACCAGGTGGCATTCCAAAGTGCATGGCTAATTCAGTTATGCGAAAGTGACTGGGACCCTGGTCAATACCCGGACAGAGTGCGTGTGTTTCAGCCTGGTGGTGACACTACTGGTCAGCGTTCACTCAATTAACCCGTGATGCCCTGACCCCTGAAAAATGGAATAGGGTTTCTAGGCCCATGCCGGTTTGATCTGGTCCCGTTTGTAACGTTTTCCCTTCTGGCAACATAAAATTAGGAGTGATTAACAATCAACAGGGAAGAAATTGCTGCACGATCCTACCGGTCGGATCGTGGTATGGCCATTATTCTGTCCATCGTCATCTCATTGTTGATCGGTCTGACGGCACTGGTAATTGTCGGCCTGGCCTCCTTTCATGTCACGCAAGGTAGCAAACAGATTGGTACCCGCAGGGCACTGGGTGCAAAACGCATGGACATCATTCGCCAGTTACTGCTGGAAAACTGGCTGGTCATGCGGTACTTGGCGTTATCCTGACCGTGGGGCCGTTGCCTACTGGCTGGAAACCTCTTTCGAGGTACAGCGACTGGACTGGACCTACCTGCCCATCGGTGTGCTGGTCCTTAGGGTATTGTCCTCGCTGGCTGTGCTGGAGCCCGCACGCCGCGCAGCCTCCGTGCCCCCGGCGGTCGCCACCCGCCGGTTCAGGTCCTGCGTCTCAAAATAGATGACAACACCTGAACTCCCGCTCATCTCACTGACCGCGTGGATCGAGAAGGTAGCGTCTCCATCGGGGCATTCAAAGCGTGCATAGTGAGAAGAATCAACTATCATAATCAGCCCAAGTTCCCGGTAGAAAGTCTTTGAACGTTCCATGTCTGTTGACGGTAGTGTTACCTGGTTCAAATCCATGACTGTTTCTTGTTTGTGGTTGTTACAGCGTGGCGGATGAACATAAAAATTAATGCGGCCATAATGCCACCACTTAACCAGCCAGAATTGTACCCTGCTTGATTCAATATGGAAGACGGTGATCGTCACTGATTCCTGTTTAACGGTAAATTTGATTGGCAAAGACCGGTTGAACCCGCTGTCCGCCAAGTTGTGGGTATCATTGAACATCACGGGAGGTGTATGTTGAACGCTCGGGGTTTCACCAATACCCTGGGACTTGTCTGCGGGACAGGTTGTTCACTACCATTGAGTAAAAGTGCAGAAGCAGCCCTGAACAAGGGCGAGGACGAACAAATGGCAGCCGAAATTATCGACACCTTTCCACACTCAGTTAAAGAAGTAGAATTCGAGCGTATACCCCTTAGTGATGGGGTGCGGTTGTCATGTCGGTACTGGCTCCCCGAGGGTGCCACGAACAGTCCCGTTCCTGCCATTCTGGAGTACATCCCCTACTGCACCCGCGATGGCACCGCGGCCCGGGATGAGGCCATGCACCCCTGTTTTGCCGGGCATGGGTATGCCGCAGTGCGTGTTGATATTCGCGGCAGCGGCGAGTCAGAGGGGGTACTGACGGATGAATACCTGGAGCTTGAACAGGACGATGCACTGGAGGTAATCGCCTGGATCGCTGAACAACCGTGGTGTGACGGCAATGTGGGGATGATGGGAAAATCGTGGGGTGGATTCAATGGCCTGCAGGTAGCGGCCCGCCGTCCTCCTGCCCTCAAGTGTATTGTTACCGTTTTTTCCACCGATGACCGCTATGCCGATGACGTACACTACATCGGTGGATGCATGACGACACAGAACACGGAATGGGCCTTCGTGATGTTTCCCGCCCAGGCCCGCCCGCCGGACCCCGCACTGGTGGGTGATGGCTGGCGCGAGATGTGGCAGCAACGTCTTGATGCCATTGAACCCTGGGTCATTCGCTGGACTGAACATCAACACCGGGATGCCTACTGGAAACACGCTTCGGTGTGTGAGGATTTTTCCAAAATCGAAGTACCGGTATACGCGATTGGTGGCTGGGCAGACGCCTACTCCAACCCGGTGCCGCGACTAATGGCGGGTCTGGATGGGCCACGCAAGGGCTTGATTGGCCCATGGGGCCACCAGTACATGCACCAGGTCGTACCAGGCCCCCAAATGGGTTATATGGATGAGGCCCTGCACTGGTGGGACCACTGGCTGAAGGGTCGGGATACAGGGCTGATGGATGAACCGTCTTACCGGGTATGGGTACAGGACAGTGTGCGGCCTTCGGCCCATCACCAGCAACGGCCCGGGTACTGGGCAAATGAACCCCATTGGCCATCAGCAAACATCGAAGACATGGTCCTGCACCTGAACAATGGAAGCCTGGACCGGGTGGCGGGTGTCCAATCCACCGTCTCTGTTTGCTCTGCGCAAACAACCGGCCAATGCACCCCATTTTTGGGCAGCAGCGGCTCTGGCGGACCTGAGGACCCCCTTGATCAACGCACAGATGATGCCATGTCCGGGTGTTTTGATGGCGCAATCCTGAGTGAGCCACTCACCATTCTGGGTGCGCCCGTTGTAACCCTCGATGTGGCTTCAGACCAGCGCAATGCGTTTGTCTGTGTCCGCCTGAATGAAGTGTTGCCCGGTGGTGCGTCACTGCAGGTAAGTTACGGTATCCTGAATCTTACCCACAGAAACAGTCACGAGTTCCCTGAAGCCCTTGAACCGGGTAAGCGCTACACCGTTCGGGTTCAACTCAATGACATTGCCCACACCTTCGCACCCGGTAGCAGGATTCGCGTTGCCGTTTCCACCGCTTTCTGGCCATTGGTCTGGCCATCACCGCGCGTGGCAACCGTTTCGTTGTTTACCGGTGAAAGCACCCTGTGCCTGCCTGCCAGGGAACCGGAATCGTCGGATGCTGAGGCCAGGCCACTGCCACCGGCGCGTCACTCTCGTGTTCACCCAACGACCATCCTTGAGAATCCCGAACCGGAATATTCAGGGTTTGAAACAGACATCAACACCGGTGTTCATTCATTCATTCAGCGGGCAGACTCCGGAATCATAAGATATGACCGCCATGGCTGGACAACCCGCGTGAAGACAGACTATCAATATCACATACACCCAGACGACCCCACATCCGCCTGTGTTGACCTGACAACAACGGAAACCTATGGGCGGAAAGGCCAGTTGGACGCCCGCATTGAGGCCCATCAAAAATTGACCTCTGATGAAACGCATTTTTTCATCGAGGCCACGCTTGATGTATTCGATGGTAAGGTGGAGGTATATTCCCGGCGATGGAACAAAAGCATTGCCCGTGATGGTGTTTAGGGAAATTCAATCAGATAAAACGAAGTGTACTGTTTAATTCATCAGTCCCGATACAGGCGAAGACAGGTTTTATTCGTCCCATACTCCGGGATTGGGGCTGTGTGCCTGATCAGGGGAGTTCCCAGGCAATGAAGAAGAACATGAAAAGCCACTCATTTCGCCAGCTTATCAACGTCTTTTTCCTGATTTGTACCACCTCAGCATGGGCTCTCGACGGTGAACGCGAACAGCTTCAATACGATCAACTCATGTCTGCCAACACGGCCACAGGACCGGTGGCAAACAGGTTCTTCATGCCATATGAAGCAGTCACCCCGGCGAAACACCGGTTTTCGGGTGCAATGACCATACCCGAGCACAGAATGCAAACGGAACCGGGTCAAATCAGACCTGACCGCATTCGCGGTATGCACACACAACTCTTTCCCGGCGTCACGCTGGAATTCGTTTCGCACGGTGATTACCTTGTCCCCGTTGAGCGCAACATCATTGAACCACCGGGCAGTAACAGCTTCTGGCACATCCATGTGGCTCCGGGGCGGGTCTGGTCCGAGCCGGGCGACGGTGGCATGTCACGCGCTTCGTTTCCCTTTTTTCTGACCAATCTTCATGAAAACGAAACCTACAATGGCGTTGCAACATTTATGTTCGATGACAGCGCGGTATCGGAGCTTCGTTACCAGCTTGTTCAACAGCTGTCCCCGTTTCTTGTCGAGACCCGCTTTGTCGCATGGGGTCAACAGGTAGTTTCTTACCAACCAGGGGAAATATCGTCTGTCCAACTGATCCAGGACTTCGAGGATGAACTGGCTGATCGCCTGGTCTGGCACGACTGGTCAATACTTGAGGACAAATACGGCGCTGAGTTGTTTTCGGGTTTTCAATCCGGAATCGACCCGCGACTGGTGGTCTCCGACGGCCTCGTGATCGATGGTGAAGTTTACATTCACTCCATGACAACACCCTACGGAAACTATCCCTATCCACGTGAAATGCGCCACGGAGTCTGGTCTGTCACCAAGACCGCTGCCGGATTGATAACGTTGCTGCGGATGGCGCAAAAGTACGGCAACGAAATTCTTGACTACAAGATCAGGGATTACGTCAATGTGACAGCCGATCATGACGGCTGGAAAGACGTTACCTTTCGCCATGCCATGAGCATGGCAACGGGCATTGGCACCGGATCGGAAAACGTTAATCCGAATTCTAGTTCCGACGGCTATGTCGAATCAGACCGCGCCGCCTACATCCGCTGGTATTTTGCGAGGGCCACCGACGAAAAGCTGACGGAACTCTTCAAGGTCCCGAGTCATCCCTGGGGGCCCGGTGAGTACATGCGTTACCGGGACCGGGACATTTTTGTTGCTGCTGCGGCCATGGCAAATCTCTACCGGGAGAAAGAAGGAGACGCTGCAGACCTCTGGCAGATGATGCTCGATGAAGTCTACCGGCCTATCGGTATCCACCATCTGCCCAAGAGCCGAACCTGGGAAAAGGATCGTCCACCGGTTCCACTGCTTGCCTGGGGCGTATACCTGTCGGTCGACGATATTGCGAAGATTTCCGGTCTGATGCAGAACGGTGGGAAACACCAGGGTGTGCAACTCCTGAGCGGGCAGGGACTGGCCGAGGCACTCTATGAGACACCGGTACGGGGGTTAACTACAGGAGGTTCCAACCAATACGGCCCGGGCAGCTACCACCTGACCGTCTGGCATGAACAATTTGCCACCCAATCTGGCAGGACCTACACCATTCCTTCCATGGCTGGATATGGTGGCAATATCATCAAGCTGATGCCGAACGGAATGACCGGGTTCAGAATGGGAAATGGGGGTGATAAACCCGTTGAGCAAATGATCGTTATCGCCGACAGGATGCGTCCGTTCGACACACACCGTCACTGAATGCTCACGCTGTTTCGGCATAACCTCACTGCAAGGGTTGTCGGTAAACATACACCGGTTGATTACCGCCCTGGCTTTGCCGGTGGTTTAAAAGCAGATTGCCCCATTCATCGGCACACACCACCCATCCCGGCTTGACCCAGGCTGTCGCGGTTGGCTCTGTCAGCAACAGCGGTCCGGACAGCGTGATTCCCGGTTGCAGGGATTTCCGATGGGTCACCGGTACCTCGCGATCAAGCTCGGCCATGAAGGTCATCTGCTGTGTGCTCTTTTGACCGGCCTCCTGTTGAACATCAAGAGAGTTCAAGGCGGCCGGTGCCCGCGCGCTCAAACGTAAATTGACCAGTTCAACCGGATGCTGAAGTCTCAGGCCACTGGCCTTTTCATGCGCATCGTGAAAGGCCTCCTCCTGTTCCGCACCCGCCGACCAGTCCAAAGTAATGGTTGCGCTTTGACCGATATAGCGCAATTCCAGTTGGTGTCTGAACCTGATGTCGGCCGAGGCGTACCCTTCGGCCAGCAACTGGGTTGATGCATCTGACTCGAGCCCCCGGAATCGCCGGCCGATCTCCTTGTCCGTCATTTCTACCCATGGCGATAACACGGCCTGTGACAGCTCCCGGCCAGGCTTGCTGACCAGCATTCCCAGGGCCGATAACACACCCGATCGTGCCGGGATAATGATGCGCTCCATGTTCAGCAAGCCAGCCAGGTCACAGGCATGCAGTCCCCCGGCTCCGCCGAAGCTCAAGAGAGTGTATTCGGCCGGATCATGGCCCCTTTCAACGGAGATGACCCGCAAAGCCCGGGCCATGTGCTCGTTGGCCATACGCACGACTCCCCGGGCGGCCTCGATCGGTGCACAGTCCATATTTTTTGCCAGCCTCGATACCGCTTGCCTTGCAGCGTCGGGGTGCAGACAAAGATAGCCACCCAGCAGGGTGTTTGCCGGAATACGCCCCAATACGAGATTGGCATCTGTCACCGTGGCCCGGGTGCCGCCCTGTCCGTAACAGGCCGGACCGGGACTGGCGCCAGCCGACTCGGGCCCCACCAACAACATACCGGCTGTATCCACCTTCGCGATGGACCCACCACCTGCCCCGATGGTGTGGATATCCACGGAGGGAATGGACAACGGCCAGCGCCCAAGGCGGGATTGTCCGGCCAGTGGGATTTCACCCTTGAGCAGTGCAACATCCGTTGAGGTGCCACCCATGTCAAAACTCATTAACTGCTGGTGGCCAGTCTGTATTCCAATACCGTGCGCAGCGGCCAGCCCCCCGGCCGGGCCGGACAATAACAGGCGAACGGCCTGGCTTGCGGCCTGATCAGCGGCAATGGTGGTACCTGCGCTTTGCATGACCGCGATACCTGCTCGCGGCAGACGGGTCTGAAGACGTCGCAGGTAACGGGCAATAACCGGACCCACACTGGCATTCAACCAGGTCGCTATACCCCGCTCATACTCCCGTACCTCTGGAAAAACCGTGCTGGAGCAGGAAATGAACCACTGCCCACCCAGTGCCTGCTCAATCCGTTGTTCCTCACCAGGACACAGGAAGGAAAACAGCAGGTTGATCGCTACCGCCTCGACATCGAGAGCCTGCAATGTCTGCTTCAGTTGTGTCAGCTCCTTCTCATTGGCAGAACAAAGCACGCTGCCATCGGCTGCGATCCGGGTGGCCACTTCCAGACACAGGTCGGCGGGTACCGGCGGGTCGATTTCAGGCTGCCTGAGCTGGTAAACATGTTCACGCTGCTGACGGCCCAGTGTCAACACATCGGCAAAACCCCTGCTGGTCACATAGGCAACCCGCGCCCCCTTGCCCTCCAACACCGCGTTGGTGGCCACGGTGGTGCCATGTATGATCTGCAGATTCCGGTTTTCCAGGCCCAGTTTTTTCAGACCCTCAACGATCGGTCCGGAAGGGTCCACGGGGTCGGAAAGCAGCTTGCAGTGTCGCATGCGGTTACCACTTCCGGCGCCGCTCGAAAAACGGTCCAGCACCACAATATCGGTAAATGT
>JABAAB010000124.1 GCA_014238945.1 Lysobacterales bacterium | reverse complement strand
TGATCAAAAGTGGTCTTTGCTTGACCGGTGTGAGTTGTTTGTTGCGCCTTCGAAGACTGAAAATTTTGGAATGGCGATTGCTGAGGCTTTGGGGGCTGGGGTGCCTGTTGTTACAACTACGGGGACGCCTTGGGAGAATTTGGTTGATTATGGGTGTGGTTGGTGGGTTGATGGTGATGGTGGGGAGTTTGAGGCGGCCTTAAAAGTGGCTATGGGGTTTGATGCTGGTGTTTTGAAGGGGATGGGGGTGAAGGGGGCGCGGTTGATTGAGGAGAAGTATTCTTGGGGGCCGATTGCTGAGAGGACGGTTGAGTTGTATCGGGAGGTTATTGAAGGGTATGGGAAGGGGTGATATTCACCGTCATCCTCGGGGAATTATTGCACGTCATTCCCGCGGAAGCGGGGATCTCGTAACGTAGTCGTGATGATTGGTGATGCGCCCTTGATAACCGCTCTGCTAGCGTACGGAGGTCCCGGGTTCTGCTACTCGCAGCCCCGGGATGACGCTGTTTTTGAATGACTAAATTTACCAGTTTTTTATTCTACCCCTACCTGGCCCTGTTGTTCTGGCTGCCCATTCCCTTGGGTAGTAATCGCCCGTTGTGGTGGAGTCTGGCGGCGTTGATGGCGGGGGCTTTGCTGCTGGTTTGGGCGGTTGGTCGGGGGTTTGGGTATGGGCATATACCGCGTCCTTTGCGGCGGGCGCGGTGGCCTTTGCTGGTGTTGGTTTTGTTTAATTGCTGGTTGGCGTTCAAGTTGCTGCCGGCGGGAGTGTTGCCCGCGTTATTGGAATCAGACCTGGTGCGCCAGGCTTATATCGATGCCGTGGGGAGTGTGCCGTGGCTGGTGGTGGATTGGCATGCTGGTGCGGAGACCCTGTTGCGTTCTCTGGGCCTGTTGTCCCTGGCTGTGCTGACCATTTTACTGGTGCGTACACAACGGCGGGTTGAACAGGTGCT
This sequence comes from Lysobacterales bacterium, assembly GCA_014238945.1. Classification (GTDB taxonomy): domain Bacteria; phylum Pseudomonadota; class Gammaproteobacteria; order Xanthomonadales; family SZUA-36; genus SZUA-36. Next base: position 3,268 of record JABAAB010000124.1, on the reverse strand, counting down.
GGGGGTGTTGATGCTGGCCGGGTTGGTGCAGGCGATGTATGGCAGCATGATGACACTGACCGGGGTTGAATTTGGCTTTTTCGAGGCCAAGACCTGGAGTCGCGGGTTGGCGAGTGGCACCTACATCAATCGCAATCACTATGCCAATATGCTGGTGTTGTCACTCGCTGCCGGTATTGGATTGTTGATCTGCAGGATGGGTTTTAACGAGAAGGAAAGCTGGCGTGCGCGCTTGCTCAGTTTTCTGATCACGCTGATGAGTTCCAAGGTACCCATTCGTGTGTTCCTGGCCATCATCGTTGTTGCGCTGGTGCTGACCCATTCACGGATGGGCAACACATCGTTTTTTGTGGCGCTGCTGCTGGTGGGGTTTGGGTCAATATTGCTGATGAGACGGTTTCACGGGCCCCTGTTTGTGCTGGTTGCGAGCCTGCTCGTCATTGATATATTTCTTGTCGGGACCTGGTTCGGACTCGAGCAGGTGGTCGAGCGTATCCAGCAGACGGTGCAGATGGATCAGGACCAGTGGGTGCTTAACGATGGTAACCGGCGTGATGTTAGCAGAGAGACCGGTATCATCATACATACAGCGGGGCCGGCCGGTATCGGTGGAGGCTCGTTCTATACGGTGTATCCCGCATGGCGCACCGGTGACCAGAAATTTATGGACCACGCCCACAACGACTACCTGCAACTGTTGCTTGAATACGGCCTGCCGGGTTTCGCATTGCTGGGTGTATTTATGCTTCTGGTATTGGGTCAGGTGATACGCCGCTTGCATCAACCGGATGACGTTGAGGGCTTTGGGGTGGCCTTTGCCACCGGTATTGCCGTCAGTGCCATGCTGATCCATATTTCGGTCGAGTTTAACCTGCAAATCTACGCCAACGCCGCCTGGTTCGTGGTCTTGTGTATGCTGCCCTGGTGCCGTCCCAGGACCTATGCGCATGTTGCAAGTATGTCTGCAAATTCGGACACTTCCCTGTAAGTAATACTAGTGTCTAATTGGAAAATACTTTCCTATACTTATGATACGGTAACGATGGATCATCGGGGAATTGCGTGTCTGCAGTAATATTTGTCTTTGAAACGGGTGCTGCCTGAAGCCAAAGACAGTCGTGCGGGGTCAAGTCCGGGGTCGGGGACAAGGAGGAAAGGAAAGGGTATGGTGCAAACTCTGACAGGGTCATCAGGTCTCATGCGTTCAATGAACGCATTGTGTCGTGCTGGGCTTTGTTTGGCATTGCTGATGACTTCACCGGCTATGGCACAGCAATCAAGCGGCCCGGATGAAGATGAAAGCAAGTCAGAATCACCCAATCCCGATCTGTGGGAACCCGGACATAACCTGGGTTTTGTTGATTTGATCATTACTGCCGGAGTTTCTCTGGGTTATGACACCAACGTCACACTGGCCAATGACGATTCCATCGATTCTATTTTTTATGCTTTTACACCCTCTATTCGCTTCGAGATGCCCACCAAGCGCTCCCTGACTTCACTCACCTATCGTGGTGAATTCCAGAAATACACGGATAGCCCCATAGATAACTTCGACGATCAATCATTGCGTGCAGAATATGCTTTTGACCCCACTGTGCGTGTGGGTTTCAATGTTTATGCAGATTACCGCGAGGGACACGACCAGCGTGGCACGGGCCGCCGCCAGGGTGATTTGGGGCTGCAAGAGATTGACCCGGACGAGTTCGAGGCCCTGGGATTTGGAGCCGACTGGAGCTACGGCAGGGCCGGTGCCCATGGACGAATCGAGGTGTTCGGCAGTGACTACGATATCCTCTACACCAACAACCGGGACAAGACCATATTGCTGGACCGGGAAGAACAAAGGATCGGTAGTCGTTTTTTCTGGCGACTCACACCGAAAACATCTGCATTTATCAGTTATGAGTTGTCAGATATAGACTATGACGTAGCAGATCTGGACAGCGAAGGGGTTCGTTACATGGTCGGCGCAACCTGGGAAATGACCAAAAAGACCACCGGCAGTGTCAGCTATGGCCGAGAGGAAAGGGATTTCGATACCCCACAACGTCAAAATTATGACGGACCCACGTGGGACGCGGTGATCACCTGGCGCCACAAACCCAGGTCGCAATATACCCTCACGTCATCACGCCGTACCCAGGAATCCGATGGCTATGGTGATTATGTAGTGCGCACAGAGACTTTGCTGACCTGGGATTACACCTGGAAGTGGGGTTTCAGGACCAGTATCAATGTGGGCCTGACAGGTGAAGATCATGAAGGGATCAGGAGCGACAACCTGGTAACGTTTGGACTGGCCCGTACCTGGTCACTTGGGCGTCATTTCAACGTGGGTGGTAGTATTAGTTATGAGCGCCGTGATTCCAATGTGGATGAATTCAATTACGACCACGCCATGTTACTGGTGACCCTGCAGGGGGTATTTTGATTAACACTTTCCAGCAATCGACAGGAAGGAAGCTGACATTTGTTTTGCTGCTGTTGTTTTGGTGCCAGCCTTCATTGGCACAGGCCGAATTATCAGGGGCCGCACAAGAAAACCGCAGCTACGTACTGGACATCGGTGATGTCATCGAGGTGACAGTCTACGGTGAGGACGACCTGAGCATGCCATTGGAGATCAACGGCACCGGGGTGGTCAATTATTCCTTCGTGGGGCGTCTGGCGCTGCTGGGTAAAACGGTCGCGGTAGTGGAACAGGAGATTACCGAGTTGCTCAAGGGTGACTACCTGCTCAGACCAGAAGTCAGTGTCATGGTCACCAAATACAGACCATTTTTTATCATGGGTATGGTTCTCAGTCCGGGTAGTTACCCGTATCAACCGGGCCTGACCGTGCGCCGGGCCATCACCATCGCCGGTGGCTTAACACCGGGCGCGTCATCCAGTAAGTGGTATCTCATTGCAGAACGTGCATCAAAGGACGCTCGCCACAAGGTCAGCGAGGATGACCCGGTGAACCCGGGTGATACCATCACCATTGAAGAGAGTTTTTTCTGAATGGGCACATTGCAGTAAATGGGTATGGGCACCAGATGAGCGTGGAACACTACCAGCAAAGCTCATCCGAACAGTTTCCTGGCCCGGAACTGGGAAGGTCGGGTCTGGACCTGGCTGCCTATCTCGGGGTTCTGAGCAAATTTAAATGGGGTATCATCAACCTGACCCTGTTGTGCGGTCTGATCGGGCTGTATGTGGCACTCAATGCCCAGCCCATCTACCGTTCCACGGCCAAGCTGCAAATAGAAAGAAACTCCACCAC
>JABAAB010000039.1 GCA_014238945.1 Lysobacterales bacterium | reverse complement strand
GGGTCTTCGATGCTGGCAATGATCTTGACATCACCACCGCATTCGCAGCAAGTTTCAATGTCGATGTCAAATACACGCTTTAATCTTTGTGCCCAGGTCATTGCAGCATGCTGCTCGGCGGGGTTTGATCTTGTTTGTCGTTTGCTGCCTTTGTCTTTCTGCCTTTGCCCCGTTTAGAGGGTGTCACCATTGCCCGATAGCGGCTATAAAGTGAATATTGAGATTGAGCGAGCCACCAAAACACTGAATTAAAGTGACGGCACCAGTTTGTGCAAGAGGTTTTGCAAAGCCCGCTTTGTACGCCAAGTGCGTGGAGATGGCGCGGTAGACGATGCCCAGTACCCTGGCGCATTCGTAATGCGTAGGTCAGAAGTTCGAATCTTCTTGTCGGCACCATTTAAATCAAAGTGTTACCTGATTTAAGTCTTTCGGTATTTCAGGATCTAAGTGCAACCAAAGTGAAAAAAGATGGTTTAACTGATCCTTAAATTCGTCTTTCTGTATTGCATTAAGAACCGCTCTGGAGTTTATGCCAGACTCCAACTTGATGATTCAACCCGACGATATCAATCTTGATTTACTCGCGTAAGTGCTGATGAAATTCGATCAATTACAAACAGATGCAATTTTGGATGTTGATGGTGGAGACTACGACGTAGAGTTGCAGGAAACATGTTTAGACGCGGGTTTTGAGGAAAGGCTTGCGCCACCTGTGAGTCTGGATTAGCCTTCCGCAGAAGGAACTTTGTTGCTAGTCGCAATGAAGTCAAGGAGCGTTGCGTAAGTCTCTTATATAGGGGAACTGCAAAAGGAGCTGGTTGTTAGTGAGTGTTATCAAAAATTGCGCGAAAAGAGAAGCTGCTAAGCGAATGGTGGAATTACACGGTAGTGCAATCTTTCGAGACTCTCATCCAGACTACACAAGGAAACCGCAGCAGAATCTTATCTCAGGGATTGAAAAGCGAGATTTCTGGTCAGATTTGGCTGCGGCTGCGGGAAACGAGTTGGTAGACGGCCTAAAAGTACCTGCAAAATTTTGCGCCGCTCATTCTTCTTCCGCACTCGCGGTCAATGCGTTTGGGCCTTTCAGGCACAAGCCAGAGAAATTAAACCTTCTGGGGCACACGGGATTTTCTGATTCGCAGTTTGAAAGACCCCAGCAAACAGGTACGGGCGGGAGACCTTCATTTCCCGATTTCTATGCAGTTGGAGCTGATCACGTGTTTTGCATTGAATCCAAATTTCTTGAACCCTTGGACTTGAAGAAAGCGGTGTTCGCTGAAATTTATGAAAGAGTAATTAAGCGTTTGGCAGAACGCTCTTGGGCAGATGTATACAAAGGCCTTAAATCAGACCCCCGTCGATTTAAATATTTTGATGCAGCACAAATGGTTAAGCATTATTTGGGGATGCGTAATTCACTGGGTGATATTGACGCTGTACAGACACTGTTCTACGTCTATTGGGAACCAACAAATGCAGGTGACCTGATGCCGTTCAAGCTACACCGGAAAGAAGTCACATGTTTTTCTGAGGCCGTTAAAAATAGCCAAATAAAGTTTATGGCTCAATCCTACGAACAACTTTGGACCGAATGGGAGAGCGAATCAACTTGGAGTGGTATTAGCCAACACGTTTTCAATCTTCGAGAACGTTACGACTTCTCCGTTTGAGGTCGTTTCAATACGATTCCTAACCATCACCCCTTAAAACCGACATAGAATTTCCGTACATAATCCCTTTCTATCGCTACGCGCAGTTCTTCAACATGTTTCGGTTTCCTCCTTTCGTATACTTCATCGAGCAACTTCAATAGACGTTTGTTCCGCTGCTCTAATTTTTCTATTAATTTTTGACTTGGCTGTAGCGGTCAAGTGCTGGCTGTCCCTGCATTCCAGCAAGGTCAGGTCAATGATGGGAATATCCGCCATGTTGGCCTCGCTGTTAATGCACCTGGGCAACCGCATCCCCACAGTTTAAACCGGCCAGGAAAGGACAACTAAAGCGCGCGGCCTGATTTAGAGCAAGCTGGACAAGTCGCCGCCTGCAGCCCGGGCCAACGGCACTGGCGCCGGGCACCCGACTCATGCGCAACCCACCAGTGGCGTGCGGAACAGGGAATGAAATTGGCCACGCTGTTCACCGTACATAGCATACATCTGCTGAATGAACGGCAGTTTGCGAAGGTTTGCCCGGTTGCGTGAAAAATTGATCCACCACAATATTCCACTGCACCAACACCTGCACATGAACGCATCTGAACAAACCCTACCCGCTGTGCTTTTCCCCTGCGCCTGAGTAAGCCAACCGGTCGCCAACCGAACAGCAGCGGATATTCGCTCTGGAAGATGGTGTATAATCCAGCGCATCGGGTCATCGACTGAGGTCGTATGGACTTCGTGCACCAAATAGCAACTACTCTGGGGGTTTTCTGTGAATTCATTTGTCACCAATAGCCGCGCGATCCAGAAAAGATCCGCAATGTTGTTTGCTTCATTGATGGTCATCGCAAGTCCAGTCTATGCAACAACGCAACCGACGGCAGTGGACATGCCGATCCAGAAACCTGCAGAGCGCGTACTCATTGAGCGCCTCGCGCACGGCCCAGACGGTCAGGCCTATTCCGGCATGCACTCCGTGACTATGAGCTATTTCGGCCCAGACGGGCAGCTCCTCTTTGCAGAGTCCATGCCGAGAGTTGAGTTCACGGTGGGCAATTTCGCCGTTTCCCTGGGTGAAGGTGACGTCTTAACGAAGCTCCCGCACCAGAACCTGAACGAACTGTTTAACCAATATCCTACGCTGATGCTTGAGGTTTCCATCGATGGCCAGGTGATGGCTCCGAGAATGGGTGTCCTGCCGCGCGGACACTCGCTGAAATCCCACCTGGTCGCTCGCGGTCAGGGTGGCGATGATGACCAGCCGCACGGGAAACATTACGACATCGCCAACGATTCCACGGCGGTGCAAAGCGCTCAGTTGAACCCTGCCGGACTGGAAAAGCAAGGCGCGGCTAATGCGCCCGACAATGGCTTCCGGACAAGGCCATACACCATCCCGATGATCGGCCCATTCTCCAGCAGGGCGGTGCGTGATCTGCCCAAGGTCGCTCAACGTCCGCCACAGGCCGATCGAGAGATCAATCGGCCCAGGCATGAATCGATGGTCGACTCACAGGGTCGCCCATTCGGTACGGTCGGACGCCGACAGGATGATCGACTCGCCCCGATCAGCGAAGGATCGCAGCAGGCCAGCTTAGCGACACCTAGCTTGGAAACAAGCTTCGAGGGCATCGCCAATCCGCAGGGTTATCTGCCCCCAGACACCGAGGGTGCGGTCGGGCCCAACCACTACGTGCAGGCGGTTAATGTCTCTTTCGCCATCTATGATAAGACCGGGAGTCTGCTTGCCGGCCCGGTGGCGACCAACGACCTCTGGAACGGATTTGGCGGTGTGTGCGAGTCCAACAACTCCGGCGACGCCATCTTCATGTACGACGAGCAGGCCGACCGTTGGCTGCTCTCGCAATTCGCCGTCCAGAGCACATATACCGTTTGCTTCGCAGTATCCAAGACGCCCGACCCGTTGGGGGAATACTGGCTCTACGAGGTCGACACCCCGCGTGTCCCCGATTACTACAAGTTGGGTGTGTGGCCTGACCCAGACAACAACGCCTACTTCATGGGCACCAACTCAGGTTTCCAGGGACAATACGATGTATTCGCACTCGACAGGGCCTCCATGCTCGTAGGCACGACCGCGCGCCCGATGCAGCTGTTCCAGAACTTTGTCAACCTGATGATGCCGGCAGATCTGGATGCCTGGCAGAGCGGAGCGGGCGCACCGCCCCAGGGCAGCCCGGGATTGTTCTATACGATGAGAGACGGGGGCGAGCCCTACCTGGGTTCTCCGCCCGCGGACAGCATCGATGTTTACGAGTTTGACGTCGACTGGGACACCCCATTCAACACCACGTTCGCGCTGGTCGAGGTGATCACCCCCGCAGACGGGCTGGCTGAGTTCAACTGGACCATCTGCGGATTTTTTGAAGGCAACTGCGCTGGCGACAATGCCATCCCGCAACCGGGCACCTCACAAAAATTGGACAGTGCGTCTTGGTGGCCGATGCAGCGCCTTGTGTATCAAAACTACGGCAGCCACGAATCCCTGTTCGGCACCTGGACCGTGGACGTTCTGGCTTCCGGAGACCGTGCCGCACCGCGCTGGTTCGAGCTTCGGAAGTCAGGCAGCAACTGGATCATCCATGATCAGGGCACGCACTCCCCGGATGCCATCCACCGCTGGATGCCCTCGATCGCCGCTGATATCAGCGGCAACATCGCGATTGGCTATTCCCGCGGTGATGCGAATAACTACGCATCGATTTACTATGCCACGCGCGATGCAGGTGACACACCAGGCACGCTGCAGGCCGAGGCACTGATGCAGGCGGCCAGTGGGGCGCAGACCTCTTCATCGGGCCGATGGGGAGACTACTCCTCCATGGAACTTGACCCCGATGGCTGCACCTTCTGGTTCACCACCGAGTACCTCGCCACCACGGGCGGCGCGCCGTGGCGCACGCGGGTGGGCTCATTCAGCATCCCGGGTTGCGGCGGACCTAGGTTTACACTGAGCTGCACCCCCAACACATTCACGGCCAACACAGGTGAAAATAAGATCAGCAACTGCACGGTGTCAGCCCTGAGTGGCTATGACGACATGGTCAACCTGTCATGCGCGGGCTTGCCCGCGGGCATCGGCTGCTCCTTCTCAAATGTCGGCGGCATGCCCCCATTCGACAGCGATCTGACCATCAGCGTCAGCGGAACGGCCACTTACGGCGCCAACGCCTTTGATGTCGAGGCCTCAGACGCATCGACCACCAAGTCTGTTGCGATGACGGTGACGGTATTTCCCCCTGGCAGCAACGGACCACAGGAAGCAGCATATGATTCGGGCCTGGGCGCGCCGACCTGCTTCGTCCCGGGCAGCGAATGCGATTCTGTCGCCTTGCTGCAGGGCCGCGGCAGCGTGGGTCCGGAGCCCAATCAGCCCAACACGCTGGACTCGTGCACAGACGGCACAAGTGGGACCTATCTCTCGGACGAGTCCATCGAGCAACTGACGGTGCAGCACAGCGACGGCGTGAGCAACCTCACAGAAGGCGCAACCGTTGAAATCCAGGCGCGGGTACATGCCTGGAGCGATGGCAGTGCTGACACGCTTGATCTCTACTACACCGCGGACGCGGACAACCCCAGCTGGATTTACCTCGGCTCCCAGGTGCCGCCAGCAGGCGGTACCCAGACCCTGACGCAGCAGTACACGCTGCCCGCAGGTGGCCTGCAAGCAGTGCGTGCGAACTTCCGCTACCAGGGCAATGCCAGCCCGTGCAGCGGAGGCAATTTCGACGATACGGATGATCTGGTATTCGCGGTCGAAGTGCCGGTCCAGTGTACCGTGGACGCGAACTGCGATAACGGTCTGTTCTGTGATGGTGCCGAGACCTGCAACGCAGGCGTCTGTGAGTCCGGCAGCGCACCCGTGTGTGACAACGGCCTGTTCTGCGATGGCACAGAGTCTTGCAACGAGGCCACCGACAGCTGTGATGCGGGCACCCCGGTGACCTGTGATAACGGACTGCATTGTGACGGCACGGAATCGTGCAATGAGGCCGACGACAGCTGTGATGCCGGCACCCCGGTGGTATGCGATGACGGCTTGTTCTGCAACGGCACGGATACCTGCAACGAATCCACGGACAGCTGCGACGAAGGTGCCCCGCCGAGCGCGGACGACAGCGTGTCCTGCACCGTCGACAGCTGCGACGAGGTCAACGACACAATCGTCAATACGCCCGACGACAGCGCGTGTGACAACGGCCTGTTCTGTGATGGCAGCGAAACCTGCGATGCGGTCAACGATTGCCAGGCGGGTACGGCCCCGTCTACAAGTGATGGCGTATCCTGCACGGTCGACAGTTGCAATGAGGCGACGGACTCCATCGTCAATACCCCGGATGACAGCCTGTGTGACAACGGCCTGTTCTGCGACGGCACCGAGACCTGCGATGCGGTCAATGACTGCCAGGCCGGAACGGAAGTCCAATGCGCGCCCGGCGAGGCCTGTGACGAGGCCACTGATGCCTGCGTGGTCTCTGCCTGCGACAATGACGGCATTTGCGAGGTGGGTGAGGACTGTGGCACCTGCCCCAATGACTGCATTGGTGGCACGACCTCCGGTGCAAGCTGCGGTAACGGCGTGTGCGAGGCCGGTGACGGCGAGAACGCCTCGCTGTGTCCGGCAGACTGCAATGGCATCACCAGCGGCAAACCGGCCAATCGATTCAGCTGTGGCTTCGGCGACAGCAACAACAACAACCCGGTGGGCTGCAGCGATTCGCGCTGTACCTCCGAGGGCTATCAGTGCACCGAGGTCCCGGTAGTGCCGGCCAGCTATTGCTGCGGCGATTCGACCTGCAGCGGGCCGGAAGACAGCTCCAGTTGCTCACTCGACTGCGGTGAGCCCCCACCGGAGCCTGTCTGCGGCAACGGCATCATCGAGACCGGAGAGATTTGCGATGGGGCGGCCCTGAGTGGTGACACCTGCCAGGATCTCGGCTACTCAGGCGGCACGCTGGCCTGCCAGAGCGACTGCCTCGCCTACGATGTGAGCGCCTGCACCGGAGGCAGCAGCATTACGCTCAGCGTCGAGGCATATAAAGTCAAGGGTGTGAAACATGTTGATCTCACTTGGTCCGGAGCGATCGGCTCAAACGTCGACATCTTGCGCGATGGGGGAGAGATCGTAGAAACGCCCAATGATGGGGACTACACCGACAACACCGGCCAAAAGGGTGGTGGCAGCTACGATTACCAGGTCTGCGAGGCAAACTCCCTGACCGAGTGCTCAAATATCGCCACGGCCCAGTTCTGATTGCTGGAACAGCGGGGTGGGACGCCCACGTCCCACCCCGCCAACGCATCAATCCTCGGTGTTACAGCGGACCCGGGCGCAGTGGCAAACGCGCAGGCCCGGTACGCAGCCGGACTATGATTCCGGCATCTCCCGATTTTCCATCCCTGCCCGCTGCATCGGACCCGTGTGTTGAGTGTTACCTGGCAGCCTCAAGCTTTTTCAGCTGTTCTTCGATGGCGTTGTTGAACGCACTCAGTGGCTGTGCGCCACGAATGAAGCGGGTGACCCGGACCTTGTCCGGATTGTCCTGATCGCTCAGGCCAATGACAAAGCTGGGCGTGCCGGTGACCCCCAGCCCCTGCCCTTCGGCTATATCAGCGCGAACCCGCGCGGCGGTCTCCAGGCTGTCCACGCAGGCCTGGAAATCCTCCGGGTCGAGACCGAGCTGCGTCGCGTAAGCGGCAAACGTTTCGTCACTGGTGGCTTTCTGATCTGAAAACAGCAGGTCATGCATGGCCTGATACTGCCCTTGCGCACCCGCACAGACAGCCACTTTAGCTGCGGCAGTGGCGCGCGGATGTAAAGTGGGAATAGGGTATTCCCGCAACACGATCCTGAGCGAACCATCGTCCACGTACTCGGAAATCAGGGAGTTCATCACCGTGGTCGCGTGCCGCCGGCAGTAGGGACAATGAAAATCGCTGTAGGAAAAGAGCGTCACCGGCGCGGCAGCCGCACCCAGTGTATGGGCATCGCCAAGCGTCAAGTCCTTGGGTTTGAACCCCGGCGCGGCAGGCGCAGCGCGCGGGCTCTCCTGGACCAGCTTCTTGAGTGCCGCCAGTTCCTCGAGAATTTTCTCCTGGCCCTGCTTGAGCGTGCTGATTTCGTTCTGGAGCTCCGCTACCTGATCCGCCACCGCAGGCACCACGAACATTCCCACAAGCGTGACAGCCAACAATACCTGAATGAACAACTTCCCCTGTAACAAGCGCAATCGCATGACGTTTTCCTCAACGTGGCCATAATGGAGGTTGATTGTACAGGACGGAACGCAATTGGCGCAGCCGGGCGAATGAGTCTGCCAACTCACGCCAGTGCGGCGGCAAAAACCATTGCCAGCGAGTGGCACCGTGCTCAGCTAAAAACCGGAATGCGGAGTCGTCCCGGTACGGTTTTCAGCCCCTGCCGGCGTGACTGGAATCAAATTTCAGTAGCAGCAGCGCCACCGCACCAACCAATGAGCCGGCGGCCATGATCGGCGCGACCCACGATAATTCCAGGCCAGTGGCAAACAGAAAACCGGCGATTACCGGTGCCATGACCGCACCACCGCGCCCGATGCCAATAGCAAACCCCGTACCAAAGGCCCGCACATGGGACGGAAAGGCATGGGCAAAGGTCGCATAAAGGCCGACCACCCCAGCATTTGTCGTGAAACCCGCCAGTGCACAGATCAGGGAGAGAACCAGTAAATTGGGTGGGCTCCAGCCAAAAGCCACGATAAACAGCACCGAAGAAATCATCATCGATACCGCCAGTGGTTTGATCGAATAACGCAACGTCATCAAGCCGAACAATACGCCGGAGTATAGGTAGCATTAAAGCTATATTGCCAGAAACCCGAATGTATTGATCCTCGCTTTACGATAATAAATTGCCAAGGTTTCAGTGAATTATCGCGCCAGTTACCCGGTGAAGGCTGTATTCTATCTCCTTGTCACT
>JABAAB010000029.1 GCA_014238945.1 Lysobacterales bacterium | reverse complement strand
CTCATCACGCTGGCGCACATGCCCCAGGATCTTCGCGATCAGCAGCGCATCCTCGATGCATCCTCGATGCAGGCAATCACCCGCAATGTGCCGCCACAATCGGGACACGTCTCAATGTCGATGGCGAACACCCGCCTGAGGCGCTGCATCCATGACATGGCCTCAGATAGCCTCCCTGCGGGCCAGAAGCAAAGCGGACATCCGCTGTGTTATGTCCCCTTGAGGCAGACTGACTACCCCAGCGGGAACATGCCTTGCGGCTAACCACTTTGCTTCTGGCTGAAAGTGCCATTAATTACGATGCAGTACACTAGGTTGCTGCCTGATCGTTCTACTTCGCAAGACAACCCGTGCATTTTGTTGGCGGGGAGAAACCTTATTGCTGTTAATACGATAATCCTTGAAAACTTGCTTGTAATCGAAGACGGTATCTATACTCTGCAATTGGGTACACCCGGTTTTTATCGATATGCCGATCCTCGACGGCATGGTGCGGGACGACGACAGGGAAGCACACCCTCAGCCGCCGCGTCGTTGCGGGGCTGGAGCGTCGGGGCCTGCTGATCGCGGACCCGGAGCATCCATCGCTGGATCTCGGCGTCGGTTCCGGGATGGACCCGTTGCAAGCTGCTTCCAGCCAGTATCGAATCGCCATCGGCCCGCACGCCGGGCGGTAGACTCCAGGCCTGCTTTTTTGATACAACCGTTCCGGGAGTGACTAAGCGCCGTCACCTCCTGTGTCATCGGCAGCATCTTCGGCATCGTCTATTGCGTCGGAAATAGCTTCACTCGCGTCATCAACGGCATCGCCTGCCACTTCGGCGGCATCGTCTACCACTTCGGCGGTATCGTCTACCACTTCGGCGGCCTCATCTGCCATATCCCCGGCGGCATCCGTAGCATCTTCAACCGCATCATCAGCAACCTCTTCAACCGTATCGCTTGCTTCAACGGCGGCTTCAGCCACCGCGTCGCCAACATCGCTGGCTGCTTCGGTTACTGTGTCAACGGCATTCGATACCGCACTGGCCTCTTCCTCTTCGCCTTTGCTGCATCCGTTCACGGCCAGCGCCAGCGATATCATCATCAAAATTATGATGAGCTTCTGTTTCATTTTCTACTCTCCTTCCTTGATACATCTTAATAATAGCCTTTGTTCGACCAGGCTGCCGATTGTACTGTTTCCGGAAGCAGAAAAATCCCTCCAGAGTCAACTTCGTTAGCCTTGGCGTAACGGTACCACCTTGGTCATATTTGAGCCACTGTATTGTATCTTAAGGCGGGCCGCGCCGAAAACTGACTTGTTTGAAGAGACCCATCATTCAAATGCACGGCTGCACTGACCAACAGCGGCACGGTGTCTTTCGCACTGTAGACTGAAAGGGGCAGAAATAGCGGTGTTGCACAGTTGAATTCAGTCACGAGTGGCAACAATGCTGAAATTTCGGAATGAACAGCACGAATAGCTGAAAAACACCGTACTCAACAAGTCTGGATTTCTGGCCAAGAAGCGTCTATTTTACCTATACACAGAACCTTGTTTTAATTTATTAAGCTGTTTGGAGGAAATTATGATTGTAACGACCAAATGGATCGACTGTTTTGCAAAACCATGCCGAGTATTGTTAGTTACCTTAACCGTTGCCTTAGGGCTAACTTGGGTGCATTCGGGATACAGTGCAAGCAGTGAAGGTGACACGTCTAATCTTTCGTTTAAAGAAAAAATTCAGTTGCAAGTCAAGGAAAATGTGCAGAAATCTGTATCTGACACGTTAACGACATCTGTTGCAGCGTGTAAAGCCGAAAAAGACAATGCGTCATGTCAAAATCAATACCCTTTTCACGTATTGCATAAAGAGGAGTCAATCGCTAATCTGTCCTCTTGTATAACCAAACAAACTTTGCTTTGCATATCGGAAAAACTGAATACAGCAGCATCTGCTCCGCCGACTCATTGATGTAACCGTGTCGGGTCTTGAATGCATTCCAAAGGCGTGGCTCACCGCTGTTCAAATACCTGGCGCATTCAACATGACAAAGTAACGAGACAACGCTTGCAGAGAGGCTCAGGGTATGTGGAAGCGGGTCAGGTTCGCTCAAACGGCTTTCTCTTCCCAGCGTATCGCCTTCAGGTCCAGCACCACGAAGGCGTATAAGCTTGGCACCAGCAACAGTGTACCGAAGGTAGCCGCGATCAGCCCGCCAATCTGCGCGTAGCACAGCCCCTTCCAGAGGGGCCCGCCTTCAATCGCCAGGGGCACGAGGGCCAGGGTGGTTGCCCCAATCGTAATCAGTATGGGTCTCAGACGCATGATTCCGGCATCCAGCAACGAGTCTTTAAACGAGTCACCCTCTGCCTGCCGTTCGTCGATAAAATCAAACAGCACAATGATATGGCTGACGATGACTCCTATCAGGCTGACGATAGCCAGAAATGCCATAAAACCGAAGGGCTCGCCGGTAATATACAAGGCCGTGAGCGCGCCCACTATGCCAAACGGCACCGAAGCGAGTACCAACAGCGACTTGACCAGATTCCTGAACTGCAACACCAGCGCCATAAAGATCGCAGCCGCGGAAATCATCATCACCCCGATCAGCTCTGCAAACCCGTGCTCGGTATTGGCCTGGTTCCCGGAGATCTCCATAACATAGCCATCCGCCAGCGAAGCCTGAAAGGTATCCAGCTGCGCCTGCGCGTCCTGCATGATGTCCGCGGACAAATAGCCCGGACCAGGATAACTGAATACCGTGATCGTCCGGAATTGTTCAATACGCCGAATGCGTTCCGTCTTCAGTTTGTACTCCGTCGATGCCATTTCAAGCAATGGCACCTTACTCTCACTATCCATCGAGTACACGTACAGACTGTTAAGGTCGGACAGACGCGCACGCTGATCAAGACGCAAGCGCGTAACAATTGGAATCTGTTTATCCCCCTGACGCAGGGTTCCGACACGGGCGCCGCTAATTCCGCTAGACGATGAGATCGCAATGTCTTCGTTCGTAATGCCCGCAAGATTGGCACGATCCGAATCAATCTTCAGCTGTAATACGAGGCTGGAATCACCCCAGTCATCGCGAACGGTCCGCACTGCCGGCGACTGGCGGATGATGGATTTGACCGTTTCCGCGTAGTCCAGCAATCTGTCAATATCGGCCTGCTCTTCCTGATTGCTGGCCGTCACCCGGTGGGAAATACGAATTGCAACCGGGTAGTTCACCGGTGTCGTCTGCAACTGCTTGACATCGATATCCGCGCCAGCAACCTGGTTACTCAGTACCATCTGCAAACGTGGCACCAGTATCGGTGTCATATCCTTGTCGTTGAGCCTCACGATCAACTGCGCATAATTATTCTGGCGCTGCTCAGGACTGATGGTGAACCAGAATCGCGGCGCGCCCCCACCGATCGTGGAATTGATCGACTCCAGGAGATCGCCTTCGTCCTTAAGTCCCTGCTCTTGCGCAAATGCACGAACCTCCTGTCGCACGAAACCCTCTACCTTTACGACCACTTCATTGGTCGCCTGGAGATTGGCGTCGTTCTTCATCCACACATCGATGGTTGAAATATATTGGACGTCATCCGGGAAGAAAGCATTCTTCAATTGTGACTTGATGCCCACGCCCGCTGCGAGAATAAGCAGAAAACACAGCAATACCTTTCTGCGGTGATCGATCAGGTGGCCAACAAGCTTGTAGTATTTGCCGGTAAATCCCTGTACCCGACGTTCCTCGATGGTGAGGGTTTTGCGTTGGTCGCGGCGGAGGATCAGATTTCCCAGAAACGGAATAAATGTCATCGACACGATACGCGACGAAATCAGCGCAGCGGCCATGACGATCGGAAGACTGAAAAGAAAATCTCCCTGGTTACCACTCAATAACAATAATGGCAGGTAGGCAACGACATTGGTTACGGTGGCAAAAAATATCGCAGTAGCCAGCAGCGTTGGGCCTAGCCATGCCGCCGTAGCACGCGGCCTGCCCTGGGCCATCTCACGCTTGATCGCATCACCGGCAACCACAGGGTCATCGACCAGTAGCCCCAGCGCGATAATCAAGGCGGCAATCGAAACCTGCTGTAAGTCTAATCCCAGCATCGAGATGATCCCGAAGGTCATGGCCAATGTGATGGGTATGGATATCATCAACAGCAACGCAGATCGCCATTCCCAAAACCCGATCAACGCAATTAACACCACCAGAAACACGGCCTCATACAGCGCCCTCATAAAGAGGTTGATACCTCTCTACGACTTGGGAAGGCTGATCCGACACACGTTCGATAATCAGGTCATCGGGCAAGGTCAGACGAATTATTTCGAGCGTGCTATCGACAGCTTTACCCAACTTCGCAATTTGTTCGCCAACATTCATCTGCACCGTGATATTGACAGAACGATTTCGCTGCCACTGACCGTTTGCATCGCGCGCCGTGTGGTAAGTCAGTAACCGTGGCGGGCTTTGATAGCCGGATCGAATATTGACCAGGCTGCGCAGATAGACGGGCGACCCGGCGTCGGAGCGCGTGATAATTACGTCGCCAATCTGTTCTTTACTGGTGAAGTCGCCAGTCGGCGTCAGCAGAACATTCATGTCTTCGACCTGCAGAACGCCGCCGGGAATCGTGGTGTTGCGCGCATTGATAATCTGGCCGATGCGCGACGGTAGAACGCCGTAAGACGCCAATAATTCCTGGGAATAGCTCAGGTCGATCTGCTCACGAAGCACGCCCGACCGAAACACCCTTGATACCTGGGGTATCGTGTTCAGGTTGGCCGTGATCACACTCGAGAAGTCGTCGAGCTGCCGATAGCTGTATTTATCGCCTACGACTGAGGTGAGTTGCTTGTCGGTGTCGGCCGTATTTCGAATGACGGTGGGTTGCCAGGCATCGGGGAAGAAACGCGTGCTGCCGAGTCGCTGATGAAGAAATCCCGAGGTGCTTGCTAGTAACTGCTCATCGCTTGCAGTGGTCGCGAAATCCAGCCCCAGATAACCTGGACCACGCAGGGCCTCGAAATCACTGCCAAGCTCCCGATCGCTCAGCCAGGCTCCGAACAAACGAAGACCGATGTTCATGGCGCCCGGGTCTACCGTGTCTATATCCAGCGGCGTGGCCACGACCAGCGTCGCGCGGCCTGTCGCGTTTACTTTGCCCTGGCGTATGTCGTCAATGGCCCGGCTGATTTCTGTCGCACGCAACGCGACCTCAACTTCATCCGCTCTCGGGCTCGCTACAGATAGCAATACCGCCGCCGTATCGCCAAATCCACTGTTCAACGAGATCGGACCCGCCCCATCAGGCAAGTCGGGGTTAATTCCCTCAAGCTTCAGACTGATTTCGTTGAATGCTACGTCGCGATCGGTACCCGTCGCTAACTGCACCCGCACCATCGAAATACCCGGCAAGGTCAGCGATTGGATGGCGAACGAACGTGCGTCCGGCTGGTTCAGGAACTGGCTTTCCGCAATCTTTCGTTCAACCTGTCGGGTAACCAATTGTTCGACTTCCACTGCATCGTGCCCCGGCCAGGGCGTAACCACCAGCGCGACGCGTACTGGAATATTCGGGTCCTTGCTCTTGGGCATGTGCTGATAGCCATTGGTACCCCAGACCAAGACGAGGATCAGAAGCGCCCATGAAACATGGGGATTATCTACGCAGAACCGTGCAATGTTGGTCTTGCTCTCCAGTTCGCGGATTTTTTCTTCATTCAACAAAATCAGATGTCCGGTCAGGGAACAACTTTGACAGGCTGCATGTCGCTGACCTGCGCCGTTCCGGTGACAATCACCTGGTCACCAATGGAGACACCTGAGGTAATTGTGATGAGATTACCGAGCACCTGGCCAGTCTGGACTGAGCGTAACCGCGCGACGGCGCCATCATCACCCTGCTCCACCACGAAAAGCCCGAAGCCTCCATCAGCTGACCGAACTATCGCATTGATCGGAACCACCGTCACTTCCCGGGGCATCATCGACGCATCGACGTCAAGTGATGCAACCATCCCCGCTCGCAACGCACCATCCGGATTTTGTACGATCAACGACACTTCAAAGACGCGCGTCCGCTTATCCGCCGCAGGCGCTATCTCGGTGACGACACCTGGGAAGACTGTTTTCGGCAAAGACGC
This sequence comes from Lysobacterales bacterium, assembly GCA_014238945.1. Taxonomy (GTDB): domain Bacteria; phylum Pseudomonadota; class Gammaproteobacteria; order Xanthomonadales; family SZUA-36; genus SZUA-36. The sequence continues at coordinate 36,555 of JABAAB010000029.1, read as the reverse complement.
CGTTCGTATGTTCAACCGGGAACCCAGCTGGAAATCCTTGAGCACGACATCTGGTATACCAAAGACCACTTTCACCGAATTCGTGTTGGCCAGAACGAAACCCACTGAACCGGAATGCACCAGTGTCCCGATCTCAATCTGCCGCTGCAAGATGGTGCCATTCATAGGTGCAAGCAGGGCTGTATCACTTAACTTGATATTGGCTTCGTCGAGTTGCGCCTGCGCCCCGTCCACGCCAGCCAGGGTCGTCTCATATTCTTTCCGTGCAGCATCGTAGTCCGGGCCGGTGATGCTCCGGGTTTCGTTTAAAGCCGTCGCGCGTTGGTAATCCAGTTCAGCCTTGCGCAAGGCTGCCCGGGCCTTATCCAGGTATGCCTGTGCCTTGACCACTTTGTCGCGATACTGCTCATCCTGAATGCGGGCCAGCACATCTCCCTGCGCGACCTTGTCGCCGGCCTGCAGGAACCTGTCGGTAGAACCAAGGCCCGGCACACGCCTGATCAGCGCTATGTATCCGTCAGTCCGAAAAGCCACGTCCACCTGGGTTTCCGGCGTCACCTGCGCCGAGTAACCCAACTCGATATTGTCGGCTAGCGCCCGAGCAGCTACTACCCGAACGGGCGTAAGCACTTCCACAGGCGCAGGCTGGTCACAGGCGGACAGCAGCGCAAGCACCGATATCGTCAACAGACTCCGCATCTTAGTCACTTAGTTTGCTCCTATAGCGTGATCCAACTCTGCCTGCGCGTTCCAGACAGACAGAACTGCCCTGGTATATTCGTTATTGGCCCGATCGAGTTCGGTTTCTGCGTCGAGAACATCCTGTAACAGGATGCTTTGCTGTTCATACTGATTCATTAATACGCGCAGTTTGTCACGGGAAGCCGCCTGGGAAAGCATGGCCACCCGCACTGAGCCCTCGGCCTGGTCGATAGCCCGAAAACTCTTATGCACATCGATAACAACCCGATTCTCTGTCTCCCTGGCGCTGTTGGCCGCCTGGTGTATCATACTGGTCTTGCTGGCGAGTTCCTTCTTCTTCCGGCCCCAGTCATAGAACTCCCACTTGGCGTGCAAGCCAACGTAGGCATGGGTGTCCGGAATCAGCTCGTAATCGTAAAGTTTTGCATAACGAATACGAAGATCCAGATTGGGAATGTATTCCGCCTTCTTGATGTCGTAGCCCAGCTCCGCATCCTTCACCTTCAGCTTTGATTCTTTGATATCGGGTCGCTGACTGAGCGCGGTTGCAACAGCATTTTGCGGGTCAGTGGGATGCACACCCGGTTCCGGTAACTCCTGAACGGTGAACGGCGTATTCAGATCGCGCGCCAGAAGATCATTCATTCGCTCCCTTTGCGTGTCCAACCTGTGCTGTTGGGCCGATGCGTCCAACTGGCGGCGGGCAAGGCGTGCGTCTACTTCGAGCAATTCATACTCCAGCGAAACCTGTTGCGCAACGTAATTTAAAACAAGCTCATTTAACGATACATAAAACAGGATCGAATCTTTCGTAGTCGCGAGATCACTCTGTGTCTGAATCAGATCGAAGTATTGCTGTTTTACGATACGGACCAAATCCTGTTGCGTAAGCCGCACCATCTCCTCGGCCATATCTTCCCTGACCTCGCCCTGCTCAATACTCAAAGCGAGTCGATATTGCTGCGAGAGTGGCTGGGTGACACCAGCCGACAGAAAACTTGTGCTGCCGGAAGCGCTATTAATCGTGACGTCCTGAGCAGGAAGCTCGCCAATCATCGGATAGTCACCCCAGACACCTTCTTCAAAGGTGTAGCCCTGATCCTGCAGATTGTTAGAAACACCTCCCTGAACATCCAGTCTCGGATAGCGGCGAGTGCGCAGTGCAGCCACGTTGTCTCCGGCGGCCGCCACTTCGAGCCGGGCATTGACGAGGGCAAGATTATTGGCGAGCGCAATTTCAAGGCACTCATCCAGGGTCAGCAAATCCGCTTGACAAAATCCGGCAACAGGGATCGCGGCCAAAACCACCGTGATCGCAAAGCGGAACATGAGATACCTCCGGCACGTAGCGTATTTTCGTCGGGTGGATAGAAAGTATAAACCACCCACGCATCTGACACACAAAGCAGGTTTTATACAACCCAGGGCAAAAACCGGCGCCGCACTTCAAACCCTACCTGACTGTGAATCAGATAACCCATTAGTAGGCACCTTGGGCGAAGTTGCCGGCTTCTCACTGCATGCAGGCGTTAAACGAACTTTTCCGGTTCGTTACCGCATATACTGCGGTGAGGTCTCGTTTGGATCTCGTTTGGACAAAAACCTGTCGTATCGAGAAATAACGGAATTTAAGAGTTGAACCCAGTTGCAAATGTCAACATTTGCAAGATTCTGAAACATATCGAGTGGCTATTCATGGATTAGATTGACAGGTAAGCGTTGATTCCCAAGAAAAGCGCGTTTATTCTTCCTCGATCACTTGCAAGAAAAAGCAGCCTTGGCAGGATTGGATTTGCTGCCACAATGCCGTGCCCCACCACGCCTTGTTTAAGTAAACCCACTCTTCAAATGATCGGCTGCTATGACCACGGCGGCGCGGTCTCTTGCGTCTTGCAGACAAGAATTGGCTTGAAATGCATACCTTTCAGGGATGAATTCAGTCGCGGGCGGCTAATTTTAATGAGATTTCGATTAAACTGGATGAGAAACTGGAAAACAGGCCGGAAAACAGGCTACTCAAGTACTTCGGATTTCTGGCAATATAGCGTTTATTTTACTTATGAGCCGTCATTTCCGTGCCCAAAGAACCTTATCCCGTGCTGCTTGATATGGCCATGTCACAGTTTTCCTATGGTAAATTGAAATTGCTTTGCCAACGCGGTGAAAAACTCCCGTTTGTGGGTGGTTTTGACCAGGATCTTCGGTTGACTGATGAGCCTGAAGCAATACTGGACTCTGGGTTGGCTCTGCCTGCGGGATACTGGAAAGGATCAGGTCTGGCCGTACTCATCGACCTGTTGGTATCAATTTTGTCGGGGGGATTAACGGCACCGCGATGGAGGATGGAGGCCAGGTATTTTACCCCGGTCAACAAACCTGGTTGAGAAGAAGGGAAAATGAGCGGAAAGGAATACCGGTAAACCGGGATACCTGGGATATGATCCTCGCACTTGATAAAGGATGAGCAATTCCGTCAATAAAAGGAGTCGAATCTTGCGATACGCCATTGTGCTGCTCACGCTGCTTTTCATTTCCTGTCAGAAACCCGTGGATGACCCACCACCCGCTCAGGAAATGGATGTCCCAACGTCACGCCTTCAGGAAATGGATGTCCTAACGTCACCCCTCTATAGCTGGATCGAGCTGGGACCAAATGGCATCGTCCTCGCACGGGCGATTATTCCTGCGGCACCGGCCGAGTGCCCCGATATCGAGATCGATGGTAGCACTCAGCCCATGACAGCCCGGGGTCAGGCCCCGCCCGGATTCAACGACATACAGGTCTGCCAGTACACGATCCCAGACACTGCCACCTCGGCGTCCATCGGCTCGCAGAAGCTATCCCTGCCGTCAGCCGACCCGCAGCACATCCTCGTATTAGGCGATACCGGCTGCCGTATCAAGGGAAAAGACGTGCAGAATTGCGATGACCCGCAGGACTGGCGGTTCCCGCTGGTCGCCAGCGAGGTCGCCGCCAATGCCCCTGACCTGCTCGTTCACGTGGGTGACTATCACTACCGGGAAGGAGATGGTTCCCAACAGCTCTCCACCTGCCCGACCACGAAGGTAGGGCTTTGCTGGGCAAGCTGGGAAGCCGACTTCTTCGCACCGGTCGCGACCTTGCTGCCGGCCGCTCCGTGGGTATTTATCCGCGGCAATCATGAAGACTGCGGTACCGCCGACTCATCGTCGGATCCCCCGCGGGCCTGGAGAGGGTGGTTCTACTTCTTCGAGCCACGCCCCCTGGGCAGCAGGCCCTGGGATCAAGACGGCTGCCCGGCCTACACCGACCCCTATCTCGTGCCGGCAGGTGATCAGAACCTGCTGGTCATGGACACCTCTGAGATTCCTGATGACTACGGGAAGACACCGGTGCAGACAACGGTTGATCGCTACGCGCATGAGTTCACCTTGATGGATGGCCTCACCCGGAATCGGGACCGCGTGTGGCTGACAACGCACCGGCCGTTCTGGGCCGTGGCCAGTTGGACCAGTAACGCAACCCAGAAGATTGCCACCACCGACGCCACGCTGCAGGCGGCGCTGGCCCAATCTCAGGATGTAGGTATCCCATCATCCGTTGACCTGTTGGTCGCCGGCCACGTGCATCTCTTCGAGCGACTGATCTTTGACGATGGCAGGCCGTCTCAGCTCGTCTTCGGCGGCGGGGGAACCGAGCTGGATCCTGCAATCACCGAGGCACTGCTCAGCTCCAACCCAGCAGTGCTGTCGTCCCTGGGGGTTAAACCGTCGGACTTCACGACCGTTCAGGACATCGATTACGGCATCATCGTTCCGACCGTGGATGGGTGGTCGATTACCGTCAAGAACGTCAACGGCACGATCGATGCGACATTTGATGTGAGCAATCAGTGATAAGGAAACACCATGAAATCTAATCGGAGAAATTTCATAAAAATCGCCGCCGCAGGCGCGACGCTGCTCGCGGGGAACAACGCCCGTGCACAAAGCACGGCTATCGTAAGCGCTGAGGCGCTGGACCAGGCTGCCGCGCGCTCCGTTTTACGCCGCGCGCTCTTTCGCTCCCCCGTCACCATCAACTCCGTCGAACTGCTGCGAAACGACGGCTCAAATCCTTACGGGCGTGTCGTCAATTATCAGGGGTTAAAAATGGGGATGGCGAACACCCATTGTTTTAGTCGTTGTGCCCAAGTCATGGCTGCCCGGCACTCGGCAGGCGTTTGGTCCTCATCAGGTGACCGGCTTTTCTTCACTTTGCCCCGCCTTGCCGGCGTTACCTGAACACGGTGGAACACGACACTGGCACCTATGGCGGTTGTCTCTGAATGACCGCCATTGCTATTGGTATCAAATTTCCGGAAGATGCCCTCATCAGAGCGAAGGTTCACCGCAGGGTTGAATCTCCGGTAAATTCATCACATCATAGTGTGATGATTACCCTTCGTTTCAATGATGACTTTCACCTGCATGTCCCGTGAAGCTGCCAGACAGATAAAACCCATATTTTCGGATGCACCCGGCGAACGCATCCTGGCGATGGGGAATCAGGCCATCGCAAGGGGTGCTATCGAGGCCGGTGTACAACTCGCCAGTGGTTACCCGGGAACACCTTCAACGGAAATATTGGAAACACTGATCGCCGCCAGTTCGATATTCGGATTCCAGGCATTCTGGGGTGTTAACGAAAAAGTCGCCTTCGACGCGGCCACGGGCGCGTCTTTCTCAGGAGCCAGGTCGCTGGTTGCAGTCAAACACGTCGGTGTCAATGTTCTGTCCGATTCACTGATGCAGGTGAACCATATCGATATTGCAGGTGGATTGGTGCTGGTTGCGGTCGATGATGTCGGTGGCATGAGTTCAAATAATGAACAGGACAGCCGCTTTTATGCCGCATTTGCTGAAATTCCCTGTCTTGAGCCTGCGACACTGGACGAAGCACGCTTGATGGTGAAAACAGCATTCGATATCTCCGAGAATATGGGTGTTCCGGTAATGGTGCGCTCGGTCAACAGGCTAAGCCACTTAACCGCCAGTATGACACTGGGTGAGATTGCTGTTGTCGATAAAAAACCGGAATTTGATAGTTCCCGCACCTGGGTAGGCTTCCCTTCCCTGGACCCACACCGACAATTGCGTGAGAAAATCAAACACGCAGGCGAGATTCTCAATGCCTATGAATTCAACCAATTCGACCACCATCCCGAAAGCAGTATTGCGCTCATCGCCGGGGGCTTCACCGTAAATTATGCCGTTGAAGCGTTGAAGATACTGGGGCAGGAAAATCACGTTACGCTGCTTGGGGTTAGGACCAGCAACCCGTTACCCACCGAAATGTTCCACAAAGTGATAGATCACACCGAGACGATCGTAGTGGTGGAAGATGTGAATTGGTATCTGGAAAGTGCAGTGCTCGCGTGTGTTGCACAAAATGCCAGAAATCCAAAAGTTATTGGCAGACTCAGTGATGACCTTCCCCCCGTGGGTGAAACCACTGTAGAGAATCTGACCAGGATACTTGAAAAACTCATTCCCGACGTCATGCCGAGACCCGGTATTGACGAGAAACTGGCTGACACATGTAACGAAATCCGAGTCAAATTGCCAAGACGTGGAATCAACTTCTGCGCGGGATGCCCACACCGTGGCAGTTACTACTCGTTGAGCAAAGCAATCAGGAGCCTGGATCTCGAAGAAAAAATGGCGGTTATTGGTGATATCGGTTGCTACACACTTGGAATCTGGGAGCCATTCAGTTTACTCAAAAGCATGACCTCCATGGGTGCCAGCATGGGAACGGCTGCCGCCATTTCCCAGTTGTCTCCTGATCAGAAAACTCTGGCCGTCATTGGGGATTCGACGCTATTTCACGCCGGGCAGCCAGGTCTGCTGCAAATCGCCCTGAACCAGGCCCCGGTCACAGTGGTGGTTACCGATAACCGTGTAACAGCAATGACCGGAGCCCAGGCGGATGCCAGCACCGGTCTCGATTTGCGTGGTGGTATTGATCATAGTGTAAAGATTGAGGATCTGGCACGGGCATACGGTTTCAAGCATATTTTTGTCGGCGACGCCTACAATATCCCGCAGATGTTCTCCCTTTATCGCAAGGCACTTGCCATTGATGCACCCACCATGGTCATTGCCAGACGGGAATGTGCATTGGCCGAACAAACAGCGCCATTGATCCAGACCAAGGCGAAAGTAAGGGCAAATAAATGCACGGGCTGTATGGAATGTATCGACAATTTTGGTTGTCCGGCACTACAGGTACGGGAGTCCAAATCTACCGGCAGCGGCAAAAAAGTATTTGTTGATATCAATGCCTGTGTTGGATGTGGTGAATGCAGGTATGCCTGTCCCGATGATGCAATCACATTGGATGTCTCTGCCCTGGCGAAATCAATCCATGAAAATCGGCGGCATATTTTTTCCGCTGCTTTCAGGACGATTGCAAAGAATTACTGGAAAATAAAGCCGGCATGGTCCTTCAAGAAAAAATTACGAACATTGTTATAGCCGGCGCGGGCGGGCAGGGAAATCTGTTCGCATCCAAAGTGTTAGCGCAGGCCGCGATGAATAAAGGCCTGCAGGTAAAAATTGCCGAGACCTACGGTGTAGCCATGCGGGGCGGTTCGGTGCACAGTCAGGTACGCTTTGGTGAGGGAGAGTTCGGACCGTTGATACCGACCAATGGTGCTGATGCCATACTCGGATTGGAACCTCTGGAGGCCCTTCGCCTGGCCGTGGATTATGTTTACCCGGACACCATGATTGTCACCAATACCCGTGCGATCGCCCCCGTACAGGGGAAAGCAAGTGCACTGCCGTATCCGAGCCTCGAAACCATCGCAAAACATTTTCAGGAGATTCACGCAAAGGACTTCTTCATGCTGGATGCAAACGCACTGGCACAAGACCTCAACGATCCTCAGTCATCAAACATGATCATGGTGGGCGCGCTGATTGGAAGTGCGGCGATTCCACTGTCACTGGACGAAATAAGTACAGCCGTCGGCGTTCAATCACCCGCCATGGTACTGCAGAAAAACATCGTTGCATTGCGCAAGGGCTTTGATTTCATTCAATCCCGGCAACAGAAAGAAAGGAGTACCGAAACATGTTGAACAAAGCCATAGGCCGCATGTCCGAAATTGACCCATCGAGATATTTTCAGAATTTACCGGAGAACTTTATCAACCTGACCTATGGTGAACCGATCATGCCGGTGTTCCCCCACATTCAGGACGCCATCAGTGCCGCAATCGCCAGTCAGACCTATACGCTTCCACCGCTAAGAGGTATAGCAGGGTTAAGGGAAAAGGCCGCGGAGAGATTAACACAGCTCAACGGAATCAATTGTGATGCGGAAAACATACTCATTACCAACGGCTGCCACGAGGCGCTCGGATTAACCTGCTCAGCACTGCTCGAGCCCGGTGATGAGGTGATAGTTTTCAAGCCCGACTGGCCGATGTATCAATCGATGGCAGAGTATTTTGGTTGCAAGGTTGTTTACGTGATACCCGACTACCAAAAAGGATTGAGCTACGATCTATCCAATTTCAGTGCGCTTTTCACGGACAAGACCAAAGCCGTTTTCCTGAATACGCCGCAAAACCCATCCGGTGTGGTTTTTCCGGAAGCAGACATCCGCAATATCGTGGAAACATGCCAACAACAGCAGGTCTACCTGATTGCGGATGAAGTTTATGAAAAGCTGGCTTTTGAGATTCCGCACTTCTCCGCCGGCGCGGCAGAAGAGACCCCGGAACTGGTTTTTACTTTGCACAGTTTCTCCAAGGGCTATGCCCTCAGCGGTCTGAGGGTCGGGTTTCTTTGTGCCGCCAAAGCCGTCATTAACAAGATCGCCAATCTCAAAACAGACCTGTCGTTTTCGACCAACGTAATCAGCCAGAAGGCTGCCCTGGCAGCATTGCACACACCGCAGGATGTCATTGACGGCATGGTACAGGACTATCGTGACAAGCGGGATCAACTGATGCAGTGTTTTGATGACCTTGGTATTTATTATATAAAACCACAGGGCGCCTTCTTTGTGCTGGCCGATTTTTCACAGTTTGGCGACGACGAAACCGGACAAAGAGAACTACTTGAGCAGACGGGTATCCTCACATTCCCCGGTTCTTTTTACGGTACCGAGCCCGGTTATCTGCGCTTCAGTTATTCGGCCACGAGTGAAGATGTTGCGGCGGCGATTGAATCGTTGCGTACCAATCTTTAGGTGCCCGTTCAAAACGCAGGCGGATAAAAATAAGGCGCAAACCTCTATTCACGAAACCTGGTCGTCCCGGCCGGCTTTTATTCTCGCTGCAGCAGGCGCCGCGGTTGGATTGGGAAACATCTGGTGATTTCCTTATATCGCAGGCCAGAATGGTGGCGGTGCATTTGTATTGGTTTGTGCCGGTTTTGATGGAGATGGATCCGGTGCTTTTTTCAGCGAGTTGCTTGCTTCACCCTGGCGTATGTTTACCTGGCATTCCATGTTTGTCGGTGTGACCGCCTTTGTTGTTGGCCTGGGTGTCAGTAAAGGACTGGAACGTTCTGTCAAAATCACGATTCCGGCGTTGTTCGTGATTCTATTGCCGATGGTTGGCTATGCGATAATTGCCGCCGATATCATGGCAGCTGTTGAATTTCTGTTTGAACCGGGTTTTTCGAAGCTTACAGTGGCTGCCGTGCTGATGGCACTGGGACAGGCCTTGTTTTCGGTGGCGTTGGGGCGATGATCACTTATGGTGCTTATCTGCCAGCCAACATCTCATTACCCTGGGCAGCCGCCGTAATCGGTATTGTCGATACCCTGGTGGCGATACTGACCGGTCTGGCTATCTTACTTTCCTTTAACCTCTGGGGCGACTTCAGGCCCCTGGGGATGCTTTTGTTTTTCGCTGATAAGGCACTGTCCGATGTGATGGATTTCCTGGTGGCAAACATCATGTTGCCGCTCAATGCCTTGTTGATTGCGCTGTTCGCGGGCTGGATGATGTCGCGAAAATCAATGCTGGAGGAACTGGCCTGACCGGACGGTCTGCGCTATGCATTTTGGCGATTTGTTCTTCGCTACATCGCGCCGGTCGCGTTTGGGATCATTTTATATTCGAGCCTGAAATAGTCAGTCAAGAGCAGGACCAGTCAAGAACAGACGAATGTACCCGGTGGTTAAAGGGCCGTGACCTTACCAAATCAGGGCTGTTGTCCCGCTGGTCGAAAATAAGGAATGACTTTTTCGCCCATAAGACGTATCGCCTCGGCTGGATCAGGTCCTATCGGGCCACCCAGGTTAACCTGGGTTATCCCCATATCCGCGATGCTCTCTATGCGCCGGATGACATCCTCCGGGGTTCCCCTGATCGCAAGGTCTGTCATTTCATCTGTAACAAGTGCCGCTGCCTCTTTATAGCGGCGGGCTTCAACCAGTTGCCCGATTGTCCGGAAATCCTCACCGCCAAGACCAATCGTTGCCAGCGCGGGTTCCTCCAGGTAAGGGCCAAAGTAACTGACCATCTGACGCAGCACGTCTGTTGCCTGACCACGATTCTCTGCCAGCGACAACCAGCCACAACCAGCAATATCTATCTCTGCCGGGTCGCGCCCGGCATCGCGGGCACCGGCTGTAATCGCTGAAACCATGTACTCTGCTGACTCGGGAGGTGTGATCATCGGCAGACTGCCGTCGCCTATGGCGCCACTCAATGCAAGATATTCAGTGCCAAATGCACAAACGTAGATCGGCACCTGGTCACGATAGGGCCTGAAGCGCAGATAACACTGCCCGGTCCAGTGAAATGCCTCACCGTGGTACTGGGCAACTTCACCACGCAACAATGCCCGGATGATTTCCACGGCTTCGCGGGTCCGTTGCAGATAGTCACTCGCGTCGATACCTGTCCACTCCACCATCTTCTGGGTATGCAGACCCAGGCCGAGCACGGCCCGACCAGCGGACAGTTCATCCAGACTTGCCAGGTAGGTAGCAATTTCCGCCGGGTTCGTCGTATAGGGGTTGGTACCCACACTTCCGATCCGGATGCGCGATGTCTGGCTGGCAACGGCGCTGGTGATGACCCAGGTATTACCCATGAAAGTATCATGTGGAAACCAGACAAAATCGAATCCCGCTTGCTCCGCCAGCACCGCCAGACGTACAAGTTCACGGGTATTGCCCAGGTAGCCAATTAATCGCAGTCCAAATCTCATCAACTCTCACCCTGAAAGAACGCCTCCTAGTGTGGTGTAAAGCAGGATTGGATCATTTGTGGGCCTCCCTTCGGGCGCGGCGGGAAGCCGTCACTCGCGGCGTTGCATCTCTTGAAAAGGACAGGCCATTCCCTGCAGGATGCGGCTTGCAGCTAACGGCGTCTCGCCACGCTGATATGTGCCATTTATAGGTTACACCACACTAGAGTCGCGCCACTACCGATTTCAGTTCGGTGTACTGCAGCAGGGATTCATAGCCATTCTCCCGCCCCCAACCCGACTGCTTGTAGCCACCAAACGGGATAGCCATATCAGGAATGCCGTGACAGTTGATCCACACCAGACCGGCACGGATGGCACTGGCCATCCGGTGTGCTTTGTTGACATCGCGTGTCCATATGCTGGCCGCCAGACCGAATTCACTGTCATTGGCCATCGTCGTGATGTCATCGTTACTTCCAAATGGCATGGTCACCAATACCGGACCAAAAATCTCTTCTCTGACCACACTCATGTCATGCGAGGTATCAGCCAATACCGTCGGTTCCATGAAGTAACCACCCAGGTCAGTCAACAGATTTCCACCCGTGACCACCCGGGCACCTTCCTCAAGCCCGGCCTCGACCATCCGATACACGCCCTGCATATGCTGCAGGGATATCAGTGGACCCATGTCCATAGCGCTGTTCGTGGCTGGTCCCACTTTCAGGGTTCTGGCTATATCCGCCACACCTTCGACGACCTGATCGTAGACCGTGTCCTGAACATACAGACGTGAACCAGCAACGCACACCTGCCCTGCAGAGGAGAAAATGGCCTGTGCCGCGCCTTCGATGGCAAGCTCCAGATCCGCATCATCGAATACGATGACAGGCGACTTACCACCCAATTCCAGCGTGATTTTCTTTAAATTTCCCTTGGCCGAATCGATGATCTGCTTACCGACTTCTGTGGACCCGGTAAACGATACCTTGTCGACATCGGGATGCTCGGCCAGCCATCGGCCGATGCTGGATCCGCTACCCGGGATGATGTTGATCACACCATCGGGCACACCAGCCTCTATCATCAATTCTCCAAGACGGGTGACGGATAAGGGTGTTTGGCTTGCGGGCTTGACCACCACGCTGCAACCGGCGGCCAGCGCCGGGGCGATTTTCCAGGCCGCCTGAACCAAAGGACCGTTCCAGGGAATGATCAGCGCTGCTACACCGATCGGTTCGCGCTGTGTGTAGATATGAAAAGCCTGGTCAGGAACGATGGAAAGCTGCTTGGTGGTTCCTTCGATCTTGGTGCACCAACCTGCGTAATACCGGAAGCATTCCGCCGCAAACGGGACTTCGCCATTCAAAGCACCTAGATAGAACTTTCCGGCATCAAGCATTTCCAGTTCAGCAATTTCCGCAGCATTGGCTTCGATCAAATCGGCAACACGCCACAGTACCCTGGCCCGATGTGCTGGTGTCAAACCGGTCCAGCTATGATTGTCAAAGCTCGTCCGTGCCGCAGCCACCGCCTTACTGGCATCTTCAATGGTGGCAGCTGCTGCAGTGGTAATGATTTCGCCGCTGGAGGGATTGTTAATACTCTGGGTGCACCCGTCGCTGGCGGTCTGCCAATGACCATTGATCAGTAGCCGCTGGGTCTCTTCGAGTCGACGCTCGACAAGTGGTGTTATTACATGTTCAGTCACTGGGTTTTTCCCCTGCCTCAATCCGCCATATAATCAGTCAGTGCTTCAATAACCGCATCGTTTTCCTGGTCGAATCCGACAGTGATCCGCAGAAACACATCAGAGCCCCCCGCAGGACGTGGAATAATACCGCGCGATTGCAGAAAATCGGCGGCCTCCGAACCGGATTTGCCGCTTTCCGGATCAAATCTTAGCAGGTAGAAATTAGTCGCGCTGGGAATCACTTCAATCCCGATCCGCGTAAGCGCGGTCTCGATCCGAAGCAATGAACTGGCATTTTGTTGTTTTACACCACGGGTGAATTCCGTATCCTGCACCGCTGCCGCGGCAGCCGACATAGCCGGCCCGTTGGTATTGAAGGGTGTTCTGATGCGTTGCACGACAGAAATGAATTCCGGCGGGCAATATGCCCAGCCTATACGCAATCCGGCCAGACCATGGATTTTGGAAAATGTCCGCGTCGTGACGACATTGTCAAATTCATCGACCAGTGTCTCACTGCTGGCAAAGTCCTGCTGATCAACGTATTCCGCATAGGCGTTGTCAATCAGCAACAGACAGTTAGCCGGCAGGCCCGCATGCAATCTTCTCACTTCAGAATCGCTGATGTAGGTACCTGTGGGGTTGTTTGGATTTGCAATATTGCAAAAACGCGTTTTTGCGCTGACACGCTCAAGCATCGCATCAACATCAACCCGGTAGGATTTTTCCGGCGCTATAACAACTTCAGCGTCTTGTGCTATGCAATGGATGTTGCTCATGATAAAGCCGTTCTCGCTTAACAGGGCTTCGTCACCGGACCTAAGATAAGCACGTACGGATAGCAGGATCAGTTCATCCGAACCGTTACCACAAATAATCTGATCCACATTCAGTCCATGAACCCCAGCGATGGCCTCGCGTAATTCCTGCTGTGAACCATCAGGATATCGATTGAGATGGGCACTGTATTCCTGGTAGGCCTTGAGCGCCCTGGGGCTCGGTCCGTATGAGGATTCATTGGAAGAGAGCTTGATCGGCTTGCGCACACCGGCAATACTGCTCTTTCCCTGGACATAAGGTGCCAGTTTCATAACGCTGGCAACGGGTGTCAAAGTGGTCATGGGGTCATTGCTCTTGTCATCCGGAAACATTCGGTTTACTTTGCGTATCAGCTTGATTCTTGATTATTTGGTTTGGCGTTTACGTCGATGGCGACGTCGATAACGGACCAGGAAAAACGGGAATCCCAGAAAATAGACCCAAACCATCGGATTTGTCAGCGCACAGCCCAGGGCTGCAACAATATCATCCGGACTGACATAGACTTTGCTCTCCATGCTCTGCCCCGGGTCTGAATGAACGATCAGGTGATCTTTCTTGTACTGGAATTTTCCAAACAGAAAATCGATGTCTGCGAGTTTACTCCTGACTTTCATGATGGACTCCGTCGAACTCAGCTCTTTCTCAACCGACCGGTACGTTGAGCGTAATCAATTCGTTTTTGCAGCAGTTCAGATATGTCTCCGGGTTCATAACCTGCCGGTGGCGTAAATTGGCCCCGAGCGTACAAATCATCAAATACTTCCTTGCAGATACTGACTTTGTCAGACAATGTTCTGGGTGGGTTGCCGGTTGGGAAGCGATTGGGGGGGTAGATGGGTTTTTCGTAAATCTGCTGGAAGCCCTCGGTGCGGATGTCCACCCAACAGTTATGAATCGTGCGGGTGCGATGGTTGCGTAAGGCCTCGATATCCAGCCCGACTGCGAGCACTTGCTCCACAGGATAAGGTGCTTCGCGCAAAACCATCCCGGTATAATCGATCGCGAAAGAATGACCGGGGCAAAACGCCTTGGGGTAGTATTCATAGTTCACCGAACCCCAGTTCGAGCCCAGCAGGTAGCACATGTTGTCGTGCGCGCGGGTGCGCCGGGTAAACATCCAGAAATCCCAAGGCTGTGAAACACCTTCCACTTCCTGGATGGCGCCCGGGTGACAAATCACTTCGGCACCGTTGTAGCCCAGTGCCCGTGAAACCTCGGGCGTACAGCCATCATGACAGGTCATTGTGCCCAGCTTGCCGATCTCAGTATCAATGACGGGAAACAAGTCCTTGATGTCACCACCCAGTTTCTCGCAATATTCGTCAAACAGATCATGGGGGCTGGTACCCAGCCCGATGTAGGCCGGTATATGCCACTTGTGATACCTGAGAACCACATCACCCGAGGGTCCGACAATAAAGTTGGTATTAAACCAGCGGTCGGGAAACTCCGGCACCCGTTCCATGACACCGCCACCACAAATATAAAGACCGTACTCTTTGGCGATATCCCCTAACTGGTCAATTTCCGGGCCGGGAATGGTAACGGACTTCTTCATGGCGTCCTTGATACCGGTTTCACCCTTACCGGGCGTACCGACACCCTGTAAAAAATATTCCGGCAAAACCACCAATCGCACCGGGACTTCCCAGAAGTAGCCGACTCCGAAATGTATGAGGTTTTTGACCCGGTCAAGGTTTTGCTGGATGCCTGCACGATCGTCCACCACGGTCACTTCTGGCTGGATGATCAATGCTGTATAGGGTTCAATTCTGTCTCTTGCCATGTCTGTTACCTTTTTAAATGTCCGCGGTGCCATAACACCGGCTGGATATGGGTTTTAAAAATCAAAGTCATCATCTTCCCCCCGTATACCCAAATCTAGAAGTATCTCATCGGCGGTGATGGTCCCCATACCGCAAATGCCGCCACCCGGATGACATGATGGCCCTGTCATGTACAGCTTTTCGAGGGGGCCGCGATAGTTCGAATAATTTGGAAATGGCCTGAATGCGCCCATTTGCGCGAGGGTGCGTTCACCACCGGTGGTCACGCCGCGGTTGAAGCACCAATTGGCACGCTCAAGGCTGGGACCGGTTTCAACATATTCAGCAATGATGTTGTCCGGATTCATGTTGGTGGAGTAGTTCTGCAGTTGCGGGAGCATCACATTGCGACAATAGTCAGGCCCGAGCTGTTCCCAGTCATTGCCGTTGACAAGATCAACGGGGACAAAGGTATCCATGATCAGAGTGTGTTTACCGTCCGGGGCCCGGCTTGGGTCTAACGTGGTCCAGGCGGCGGTCCACAGGAATGGATCAGTCGGTACTTTGCCGGCAGCGATCTCAAGATACTGACGGTCTATATCAGCCATATTACCGAATATTCTCTGGAAGGCCGTCTTATCCATTTCCGGGCCGGATTTGAAAGTGGGCGCCTCATGCAATGCATAGTGTATTCGGGCTATGGTGATATCACCAAATTTGAAATTGCGAACCATGTCCTTGAAACCATTGGGTAGCTCATGGTCTTCGAACCCTTTCAGATAGGTCTGGTAAGGATCCAGCCCGCTAACCACTGCCTGGCCGGCTAGAATTTCTTCGCCATTGTCAAGGCGAATGCCCCTGCATACGCCAGCATCGGCGATAAACTTGCTGACAGTTGCACCGGTCTTCACCGTGCCGCCATTGGCTTCAATGCAGCTTTTCAATGCCTCCGAAAGCATACCGCTGCCGCCCTGGGGAATCGATTGCCCAAAATAGTGGATGCTCGGAATCATCACATAAAACCCAGCGGCCGTACCCAGTTGGTCGGGCAGGGTTTGAGGTGCCATCGCCCAGCCAAGAATAAAGGCCCGGACATGCTCATTTTCAAAATTCTCCAGAGTAAACTGGCGTGAGCTCAACTGGTAATCGCGCAGGCGCTGGAGTCCTTTCGGGTTATTTTCCAGACCCTGGTACATATAACTGGGTGGGGCGGGCGGGCTGAACATGCTCTTGACCACACCCTCCTTGATCTCGCCAAATTCTTCATATATTTCACGGTAGCGACGTGCGTCCGCGACGGAATACTCTGCAATGCTGTCACAGGTCTTATCGACATCCTTGTAAACGATAATACCCTGGCCTTCATACTTGTTCGGATGGCCGGTGATATGGTCATCTGACCAGATATATTTCAGCCCGTGTTTTTCCAGTTCAGGTAGTAGTTGTCCGAAGGCCGGATTAAGGTGTATCCACACATGCGAGGAACCGAATGGATCGTGTCTGAAACCGGGCAGCGTAAGTTCGCGTGTTACCACGCCTCCCCCCACCCAGTCATTCCGTTCAGCCACGAGTACCGTCAGTCCGTTTTGTGCCAGTACTGCGGCACAGATCAGCCCGTTGTGTCCGCCGCCAGCTATGATGACGTCATAATCAGCCATAAAAATCCCCAACCGTTCTTACCAGTTCCACATGGTGCCGTCCTGAAGACGATTGATCGGCAAAAAGGCCCGCTGATAAGGATATTTTGCTGCGAGTTCTTCGTTAATATCCACACCATGACCAGCCGCCTCTCCCGGTTGCATGAAGCCATTGTCGAAGGAATAGTCATGTGGAAAAACTTCATCGGTTTTTTCGGTATGCCGCATGTACTCCTGAACTCCGAAATTCGGTACCCACAGATCGAAGTGAAGTGCAGCCCCCATGCAAACAGGCGAAAGATCGGTGGCCCCGTGACAGCCGGTTTTAATATGATACAGCGAGGCAAGATCAGCGATTCGTCTCAAATGGCTGATGCCACCTGCGTGTACGACGGTGGCACGAATGTAGTCGATGAGCTGCTCTTCAATGAGTTGCTTGCAGTCCCATATCGTATTGAAGACCTCACCTACTGCCAGCGGTGTCACTGTGTGCTGGCGAATCAGGCGGAAACCCTCCTGATTTTCAGCCGTAACAGCGTCTTCAAGCCAGAACAATCGGTAATCTTCCAACGACTTTCCCAGGCGTGCTGCCTCTATGGGTGTCAGGCGGTGGTGTACATCATGCAACAGGTGAGGTCCGAAACCAAAACGATCGCGGAGGGTATCAAACAGCACGGGGATGTGATCGAGATATTGTTCGCAAGACCAGGTATTTTCACTGGGCAGGTCTGCATCTGCAGGTTCATAAAACATCTTGTCCACCGACACCCCGTAGGTGGAGCCCAACCCGGGAATACCTGTTTGCGCACGGACCGCACGATAACCGAGTTCGATATACCTGGCGACTTCATCAGAAGTTTCTTCAATGTCGCGCCCATTGGCGTGACCATAAACCATGACTGCGTTACGGCTCTTACCGCCGAGCAATTGATACAGCGGCATACCGGCCGCTTTGGCCTTGATATCCCAAAGAGCGGTATCAACCGCTGAAATTGCGGTCATGGTTACAGGACCCCTGCGCCAGTATGCACCCCGGTAAAGAAACTGCCAGATGTCTTCCGTGCGCAGGGGATCTTTGCCTCTCAGGCAGGGGACCAGGTGTTCTTTCAGGTAACTGGCAACGGCCAGTTCTCTACCATTTAATGTAGCGTCCCCGATCCCGTAAATACCTTCATCAGTCAAGATTTTCACGGTCACAAAATTACGATCCGGACTCGTTACGATGACCTTTACACCAACGATTTTCATAGTTCTGACCCGTTATCCGAACATTGCGGCTTCCTGATTCAATGATATCGCCCAAGGCTTATTCAGGTGCTAAAAAGAGCAAGTGTAAATTATCAATAATCCTATGATTTGTCAATTTTTACGGCCCTCAAAATTTTTATAATCTTACTGATTCAATTTACATTCAAGTTTGACAAACATCTTTATAAACAATATGATAAGTTAGTAAATATATATACTACAATATCTTATAATGTATTCGTTTTAGACTTTAGATGATCATTCTGATAACCAAGTAGACTTGATAAATAAAAACATTACAGATTTATAATCCCATTATATATTTCAAATAGATATGCTTCATGGGATCAAGTAAACTTTCTTCTATCAGAAATCAGACCGGACGCAGCGACTCGAAATTACATTAACTCGTTGGCGGAGGAAACTATTGAAAAAAATAAGCAGCAGGGGCCAGGTTAAATCGGTGGTCGATATTCTGGGCCAAAGAATAGCGACGGATCAATACACCCAGGGTGAGACCTTGCCGGTAGAGCAGCAGCTTGCAGACAGCCTGGGTGTCGGTAGAAATGCACTCAGGGAGGCAGTCAAAGTTCTGTCCGGAAAAGGCTTGATTTCAACCGCACCCAGGAGTGGAACCAAGATTCGGCCCCGGAATGCATGGAATATGCTCGATCCCGACGTGCTTTCCTGGCACGCCGATCCGGAAACAGCCACTCCTGAATTCCTCTTCGCCCTGCTTGAAATTCGTCATATTATCGAACCCAGGGCGGCACAGCTGGCAGCAGCACGCGCGACCAGGGAAGATGTGGCCGCCATACTGTCAGCTTATGATGAAATGCAAAAATACCAGGATGACCCTGATAGGCGTGTCGATGCTGACATCCAGTTGCACACCGCCATACTGGAGGCTTCGCACAATGCTTTCATCAGCCATTTTAAACACGCCGTTGCAACCTATTTAAAAGCACACTCCAGGATTGGCTGGGAGGCAGATTGTGACAAGTTGCAAGCGGACCTTCAATTGCATCATGACATCGCCTGGAGCATTGCCAGGGGCAAGGAAAAAACAGCTTATTCAAATACAGTCAAGATGCTCAATTCCAGTCGGGTACGGGTAGAAACGGCTGATTTTCCCTTTGCGGACAAAGCCAGCAATTCAGATTAATAATGACTTTACGGGTGTCGCTAGTTCAACAGCGCGGTCACGCTGACGCCGATGAAAGTGGCAATTACGTATCCGAAAATACCGCACATGATGGCCGGGGTTACCAGGCTGCGCCAGCCGCGTGACGTGGCGATGGCCGCGGTTACGGCCGGACCAACCAAAGCCGCACCCGATGCTACGGTCGCTTCGGCAATGTCCACTTTCAGCAATTTTGCAGCAAGTAAAACAATCAGCAAATGCACCACAATGATAAACATGCCGTAAATAAACAAAATCAACGCTGCTGAGGCAAAAAAGTTGGCATTTGTACCAGCGCCGACCGCGGCAAAAAATACGTACATGAGCAGCATCCCCATATCGAAATCCCCCTCCAGCGTTTCCATGGTCTTTGGCGCCAGGTTGGCAACGAGAATGGTCAGTATGGTGATAAATAAAATGCTGTACTGGGTCAACGAGAACCTGTCCCCAATCCAGCCGGCGACCGCACAGATGGCAAAACTCAGTGCAATGGCACCAGTGATGTGGGTCAACCTGAACACCGACCGCTGCCCCTCACCGTCGTCAGCCTGCCCCACGTGGAATCCTGACTCATGTGGCCGAAGGTGGTTGGTGATCCAGGTTATGGAAGGTAGGGCGACCAGCATTGCCAGCGCTATATTGCTGACCATGGCGCTGGCGCTCAAGGATACGCTGAATTCCTCGGGTGTCATTTCCACCGCCTGGGAAACGGCAAGAAAATTAACGGCTCCACCGATATATCCCCCGGTATAGACACCGGCAACCTTGGGGCCTATCTCGCCCAGGTCAAAGATGTAAAAGCCCAGCACAGCACCGACTATTGTGGCTGTGCTTGCGATCATGAAAGTCAGCATGACAGGCCCGCTTTCGCGGAAGATTTTGCGCAAATCTGCCTTGAACAGCAGCAAAGGGATGGCTAGAGGCACCAGTGTCCCGCCAGCGAAATCGTAAATCGGGCTGCTAAATGGAATCAGGTGCAAATTCGACAGTAACATGGCACTCAACAGCACCCAGATTACACCGGAGGTTTTCTTTCCGAGCGGTTGCGTATCTATCCAGAAACCAAACCAGGCAAGCCCGAAGAGAACAGCGCCGAGTGCAATAATGTTTTGATCTGAAATAATGCTCATGACTGTTGTTGTTCCTGTATGGGGGTGTTTAATCAGTTTGCTGGTATTCTAAATGTATTAGCCTGCATAATTCACCAAGGATCCGGAGTTTGCACTGTAGCTGGCGAGGCGGTTTGGTAAATCGCTCAAACATCCTCTAATGCCTTGAATCAAAGTAATAAATTCATTATGTTGTCCGCCTCGGTGAATGATGCTGGTTAGTACTCAATCCGGTACCGGCACACAGACGAGTGTTTATTCTGCTTGTTGGTGGTTTGCATGTCTGGATTATTAAATCCCATTAAACAATCTGATACAATTAATTAATTGGAGTGATGTACTTATAAGATGGTGCTGTAGAAATATACAATGTTCTATATAAGTATATAATATTGTAGGTTATATATAAAACACTCAGATAATACTTGCATGATTTATCAAAAATTATTCATCCTATCTATAACAGCCTAACCTTATTCATTTTTGAATAACGCCATGAGGATAAATATTTTCGATTGATGCCATTGTGCTTATCTGTTGTACAGGAGAAAAAGTAAATGAGCCGAATGAGCGGAGCCGATGCTTTGGTAGAGTCGTTAACTGCCAACGGGGTAGATACCATTTTTGGCTTACCCGGTGGCCAGTTGGATCACTTTTTCGATGCCGTCTACCGCAGTGCGGACCGGCTGAAGCTGGTTCGGCCCCGTCACGAGCAGGGATGTGCTTACATGGCCTATGGCTATGCGAAGTCAACGGGTAAGGTGGGGGTCTACGCCGTTGTACCCGGCCCGGGACTGCTCAACTCTACTGCTGCCCTTTGTACCGCTTATGCAGCCGGTGCCCAGGTTCTGTGTCTGTCCGGACAGGTACACCTGGAAGGCATTGGCTCAGGACTGGGTCATCTGCATGAGATCCCTGACCAGTTGACCCTGATCCGTGGTCTGACCAAGTGGGCTGAACGAATTAATCATCCGGCTGAGACTCCGGCACTGGTGTACCAGGCTTTTTATCAACTCTCTACTGGACGCCCGAGACCTGTTGAACTGGAAATGCCGATGGATATCATGGGGCAACAATCGGAAGTTGCCGCACCAATGCCCATGGAGTCCCCGGTCCGGCCACCCATTGACACACAGCAGGTCGAACAAGCGGTAGAATTACTTGCGGGCGCCAGCAATCCCCTGGTTATTGTGGGTGGTGGTGCGGTTGACGCCGGGCCAATATTGTTGAAATTGGCGGAAAAACTACAGGCCCCGGTTGTTGCAAAGCGGCATGGTCGCGGTGTAGTCAGCGACCGCCATTATCTTAGCCAGTCGCTTCCAGCAGGCCATCAGCTATGGCGTGATGCGGATGTGGTGCTGGCGGTGGGGACAAGAGCAAAAATGCCTCTGACCATGTGGGGACATGACGACAATCTGAAAATAGTGCGCATAGACATTGATCCCGTCCAGATTACCATACCGGTGCAGAGCGATGTTGCGATGGTCAATGACGCTTCCGATGCCCTGCAGGCAATCTTCGGCGAGCTTGATGAGCGTATGCCAGACAGGCCATCGCGTGAGTCGGAGTTGACGGCACTTAAACAGGAGTTTCATGATAAGTTTGCCGATCATATCGGTCCCCAATTTGAGTTTCTTCAGGCAATCAGGGAGGCATTACCGGATGACGGCTTTTTTGTGGATGAAGTTACCCAGGTCGGGTTTTGTTCCTGGTATGCGTTTCCGGTCTATGAGCCACGACAATTCATTTCTGCGGGCTACCAGGGAACTTTGGGCTATGGCTTTGCTACCGCATTGGGCGTACAGGTGGGCAATCCGGACAAGGCGGTCGTTTCCATCAATGGCGACGGCGGTTTCATGTTCAACATTGCGGAAATTGTCACCGCGGTGCAATACAATATTCCGCTGGTAACGATCATTTTCAATAACAAGACCTATGGCAACGTCAAGCGGCAGCAGGAAGAGTGGTTTGGAGGGCGCCATATTGCAATCGATTTGCACAATCCCGATTACATGAAACTGGCTGATGCAGTCGGGATGAAGGGCTACCGTGCAGAATCTGCAGAGGACTTGAAAACTGTACTGGAGCTGGCATTTGAGGCACGTGAGCCGTGCCTGATTGAAGTGCCGGTAGGGGAGATGCCGACTCCGTGGCAGTTCATCCTGATGGATAAGGTCAGGGGATAACGATCAGACCGGTAACAGGAATCAACGACATGAATGATGAAATTTTGATACGCCTGTTTCGGGCACCCGTTATTCCCCTGGTTCAAACTGATGACGCGGAAATTGCAATTCGTGTAACCGAAGCGCTGCTCAGGGGCGGTTTGTCGGTGGTAGAGCTTGTATTAAGAACAAGGGGGGCACTGCAATGCCTGGCGGCCACGAGCAAGGCCTGTCCAGAAGCGATAATGGGAGCAGGAACTGTACTCCGTGCGGAACAGGCAGTCGCGGCGATTGATGCCGGCGCTGAATTTATCGTCTCTCCGGGGCTGGATGAAACCGTTGTAAGCGTGGCGAATGAACACAGCACCATGGTTATTCCAGGGGTTGCAACGGCCAGCGAAGCCCAACGCGCCTGGAAACTGGGCCTGGGATACGTAAAGATCTTCCCGGCCTCGATTGTCGGTGGCCCGGGACTACTCAATGCTTTGGGTTCTGTATTCGGGGAGATGAAATTCATGCCGACCGGTGGCCTGTCGGCAAAGAATCTTGCCAAATACCTGGCGATACCGTCGGTCTTTGCGTGCGGTGGAAGCTGGCTAACACCTGCAGAAGCTGTTGCTTCAGGCGATTTCGAAAGGATTTCCAGCCTGGCCAATGAGGCTGTTGAGATAGCCAGGGTCGCAAGAGGAGTATGAGATGGCGGACTTTTTGACTGTTGGCGAAATCATGTTAAGGCTCAGAGCCCCGGGGCATGAGAGGGTCCTCCAGTCGCCAACTTTTGAAGCAAGTTTTGGTGGTGGCGAAGCCAATGTTGCCGTTGCCCTGTCAAACTATGGGTTGAATGCCGGATTCATCACTGCTTTACCTGACAACGATGTCGGTGATGCCGCGGTAAGTGAATTGCTCAGTTTTGGAGTGGATATTTCGCATATCAGACGTTCCGGAAGTCGAATCGGCATTTATTTTCTCGAGACCGGAGCCAATCAACGTCCGTCCAAGGTACTGTATGATCGGACGAATTCGTCATTTGCAGAAACGGCTGTTGGTGATTTTGACTGGAATATGATCTTTACAGGTGCAAAATGGTTGCATATCACCGGCATAACACCGGCACTTAGCGAGTCCACCGCAGCCCTCAGCCTTGACGCAGTCAGGTCTGCGAAAGACCGGGGGTTAACGATTTCCTGCGATTTCAATTATCGGGGCAAACTCTGGAAGTACGGCAAGTCCGCCCCTGAAGTAATGACTGAACTGGTCAGATATGTAGACATCGGCATTGCCAACGAAGAAGACTGCCAAAAATCCCTGGGAATCAGCGCTGATGTCAACATCGAGAGTGGTGACCTGAACATAGAAAAATACCAGGCTTTGAGCCAAAAAATGATGGATGTGTTTCCAAACTTGTCAATCATGGCGATCACGCTGCGTGAGTCACACAGCGCGGACCATAATGGCTGGTCTGCATGTTTGAGGGACAAAAACGGTTTTTACACTTCCCAACGCTACGAAATGACCGACATTATCGACCGTGTCGGTGGCGGTGACAGCTTTGCATCCGCGTTGATTTACGCGCTTGATAGCTATGATGATATTCAGCAGAGCCTCGAGTTTGCAGTTGCGGCCAGTTGCCTGAAGCATTCAATTTCGGGGGACTTCAACCGTGTATCGGTCTCGGAGGTCCAAAACCTGATGGGTGGCGACGCATCCGGCCGTGTGCAAAGGTAGCGAAACGGAAATATCCGAACAACCATCAAATTCCGAGAAGGCCTGAAAGATGGCAACAATACTGATAACGGGTTGCAACAGTGGCTTTGGCATGGCCGGCGCACTGGCGTTTGCCCGTAATGGTGATCATGTCTACGCCACCATGCGTCATCCGGACAAGGCAGGGCCGTTGCGCCAAGCGGCAGCCCGGGAACAGCTGAACCTCCATATAAAATCCCTGGATGTGACACTAGCGGCCACTTTTGGTGATTTAATCCAGCAAATTATCGATGAAACTGGCCGTATTGACGTCCTGGTTAATAACGCCGGTATTTTGCGTTCCGGTGCCTTTGAAGACCTTTCAGAGCAAGCCATACGCGAGGTAATGGAAACCAATTATTTCGGCCCTCTGCTGCTAACCCGAAAGGTCTTGCCGCAAATGCGTAAACAACGGGGTGGATACATCATCATGATCAGCTCTCTGTCGGGAATTGCCGGGCTGGCCGGAGATGTCTCCTATACCGGCAGTAAATTCGCTCTTGAAGGCGCGACTGAGGCCCTGAGACATGAAATTGACCGCTGGGGTATTAAAGTTGCCCTGGTCCAGGCAGCGCTTTACGCAACCAATATATTTGCCCCAGATTTGTCATCGGGTTCGTCGTTGCCAAAGGACTATCCGCTTGACTCTCCCTACAGATCATTGATAAAGACCAAATTAGCAGGACTCCGGGACAAGCTTCCTGACGGACTGGATCCCCGCGTCGTGGGTAAATTGCTGGTGACCATAGCAAATTCAGATGGTACTCAGCTGCGCTGGCCGGCGGATGATCTCTCCACGATGGTGAGCGGAACAATATTCGGCCAAAGCGATGCTGACAGGGATGCTTTCCTGCGCAATGCTGCGGGCACTGACTGGTGGAGTGAGGGCAAAGATGCGCCTGACAGCTGAACCGCCGGCCCGGTACTGAATACTCAATTCGGGAGCGAAGCAAAATGGTAGTAAGACTGGCACATGTTTGCATCGAGTCTGCCGATTTGGCTGCGACCGAATCTTTTTATGCCAGTCTCGGAATAACTCGAAAATTCGAATTTCGAAACATGCAGAACGAGCTGATCGGTATGTACCTGGATTTTGGCAATGATACTTATTTTGAAATTATCAAGGTCAGGGAACCACGAAGCGAAGGCATTATCAGACATTTTGCAATTGAGGTTGAAGACGTGGAGGCAGTGCGGGAAGTCCTTCAGAAAAAGGGTGTGCAGGTCACTGAAAAAAGGCTGGGTGGAGATAACACATGGATGGTGACTTGCCATGATCCAAACGGAGTTTTTATTGAATTCCACCAATACACAAACGAGAGCATGCAGAAAATCGGTGGGACCTGTGTCATCGATTACAAACCTTAGCCCACCAATTGTCAGGAAGAAATGACGATGCCGACACGTATCATATTTCCGCAAAAGGGAAAGGTGGCCCTGCAGGGCTTTGTATTGCCTGGTCCTGGACCGGATGACATAAAAGTTCGAACACTTTACAGTCTGATGAGTATTGGCACAGAGCGCATTATTCTCAACCAGACATATGACCCGGACACTCATTTTGCAAGAATGTTTTCCTTTCCCCAGTTGCAGACCGGCGTTCAGGCTGTGGCTGAAGTGGAAGAGCTTGGTCGTTCCGTCTCGGAGTTTAAGGCTGGTGATCACATCTGTATACGAAAGGCCCACGGATCTCATCAGCTTTTAGCGGCCGAAGATTGTTCTCCCCTCCCCCGTGGTATCGACCTCAAATCAGCCTGTTGGGCCGGTCTGGCCAAAACTGCGTATCGGGCCTCATGGGCCGCGCCGTTTGAACCCGGTCGTCACATCCTGGTGATAGGCGCAGGCCCTGTTGGTCAAATGGCCATTCGCTGGGCGGCTGTTGCCGGTGTCGAATCGATTGCCGTGGTCGATCTGTCCCCGGCCAGACTGGAGCACGCAAGACGCGGTGGTGCCACACATATATTCAATAGCGATATCGCAGAGTGCCTTGATGAAATACAGACGCTCAATGATGGCGCGGGTCCGTCCATCGTGCTTGATGTCACCGGCAATCCAGCGGTACTGAAGCACGCGCTCGCGGCGGCAGCTCAATTCGGCAAGGTTATCTTACTGGGTGATACGGGCTATCCCTCCAAGCAGCGTTTAAGTTCGGATGTCATGATGAAAGGACTCACCATCCTGGCGACCCATGAAAGCCATGACCGTGGTGGCTGGACACAACGCCGCATCGATCATCTGTTTTTTCAGGAAGTGTTGAGTGGCCGGTTTGATTTGTCAGGTCTGATAACACATGAATTCTTACCCGGTGATTGTAAACAGGCCTATGCGTTGGCCAACGAGCAAACAGAGCAGGTGATGGGCATACTATTTGACTGGGGAGATCGAAATGCAGGCTAAGCTGCAGATTGCCGTATCCTCGCTGAAACAGAATTAACGAACCGGGGAAGGATGATGATTATCACCAGTCTGCTGTCCGCCTTGGAGAAATAAGCGGCTTAAAGCAAACGGGTAACCCCCGGGATATCAGTATTTGATGTCGTTTCTGCCAACAACCTTACCAATATGTCCAACCTGCTCTCCCATCGTATAGAATTCACCGCTGCCCGCCGTCATACCGAAAAACGGAACGTTGTCAACGATCAATCGACCATTCTCATCGCATACCCCCTCCTGCACCGTTGTCGCAACCACATCGGCGAAAAAAACGGTACGCTGAGGCGGAACTGAAATCGTATTGAAAACCCTGCATTCGACCTGGATCGGTACTTCCATCACGGTCGGCGCATTTACCATCACTGCCTTGCCTTGAGTCAGTCCTGAAAGCGCATATTTGTCGCCTGCTTTCCTGGAGTTCATATCAACAACATCAAAAGCGGTGACTATATCAGCAGTAGGAACATTCAATACAAACTCTTTATGGCGCTTTATCAGGCTGCCTGCAATATGGTAATCCGCCACACTGATCCCTATTTGCGGTGGCTCACCTTCAATGACAAAGGTCCAGACAACAGCTATTTCGGGTGGGCCACCCGGTTTTCCATTGACAGTTAATAAAATGGCAGGCACCGGCGGGATCATGGGCCCGTTTTCTGAAAGCCTTATACGTTTTTCATTGTTACGATCCCCGCCAACCGCATTCGTTATGCCGACCCCACCCATACTGGCGAGGATTGCAGGGACAACAGTTTTGCTGATAAAGATACGACGTTTCACTTTATTCTCCGTAGATCAGGTCTCAAATGCGTTCTTCCACCGCCAATCCAGCAACCGGCAAATAGTCGGTTGATCAAGAGTAACGATCAATTTTTAATTATATATCAATCAGTCGCTTGCGGTGTTTGTCCCTTTCAAAGTGCCAGTAAACGCTAGTAAACGCCAGTAAATAACAGGGGGTAGTACACAATTTGTACACAGTGGCCGGTTTCTGAGTTGGGTTTCTTCAAGGTCCGCTTTCAGAAGCGGACATTTTACATACCAGTTTCCAGCCAATATTCAAATTAGCGTTTTTGCCTACAAAATTGAATGCGTCCACCGCAGTTGGAAACAGCAGCGGCATGATATCTGGAAAGCGGATATTGATCCCTGACCCCATTGTATCCCCGGAATGGTATGAATCCGCTATTAGGTGTACAGTGTGGGGCCAATTGATCAAGCATGAAGATGAGTTTTGATTCGATTTTACTTTCCAAATCTCCGCTAACTCCCCTTCCTAAACCTTAATTGGAATTAGCAGATTTAACGAATAAATGAGGGATACACTATGTTTAAAAAAATTATGCTGACAGCAATGCTACTGCCACTGACAACGTTGGTCTGGGCGGATCCGAACAACCCCGGTGACGACAATCCTGGTACCACCTATATAGAAGACTCTTTTACAATTGGAGGTTTTTTTGACGACAGTGATTCCTGCTTTGAAGAGTCCGATTTCTGTACAGAATCGTTTGTTTACCCTGCAGCTGAAGAGCTCAGAGGGAAGAAGAAAACCGAAGCGGCCATGGCCGCAGCAGAAGAATATGCGGCAATTGCCTGTATTGCGGCTGCAGAAGCCGGTGCTGGCCTTGCATGGTTCTTCGAAGGCGGCGGCGATCTCGTGATCGCGCGTCATGGTAATCACGGTTCAGTGCATCGCATCAAGTTGGAAGCAGACCTGACCTCGGCAACGATTTCCGTAGCACAGGCAGCCGCCGAAGCGGGTGCAGGCGCATTGGCTTATGCATATGCATTCGCCAGTGCTGAGAGCATGGCTGAAGCCTGTGCTGACGTAGAAGTTGAAGACAGCATCGTTCTGGAGCTCTGTGCGATAGCTGAAGCAAACGCAAACTCGAATGCTCAGGCTTTGGCTGTAGCCGCGAGTTTTGCAAGTTCAGAGTCTCTCGCTGCAAGTGGTGCTTACGGGGCTGCCTCGATCTACAACGAAGTTTGGGCTGCGAATATTGAGAAATACCAGACCGCGCTCGCTACCGGTGCCGGAAGCTTCTCATTCGCCAACGCTGAAGCCTCCGCCGAGGCGTTCGCCCTTGCCTATGCGGATGCATACGCCTATGCATTTGCCCAGGCTTGCGCCGGAGAAGGTGCCCAGGATCTCGACATCTGCGCAAGCGAATATGAAGACGAAGCTCAGGCTTATGCGCTGGCATATGCTTACGCTTATGCCGAAGCCCAGGCCACCGCACTGTCAGCAGTCTCAATTGAGGTCGGTTTGCCGGTGCTTTTTAAGAATGAAAACGGCATCTACGACACGTTGGTTTTCGGCCCGGATGAAACGACCCAGTATGACGAGGCTTACATGGATGTATCATGCGTCGTACCCGAGGATCCCGACTGATCGCGGATTAACTGGAAGCATCAGAGAAATATCTAACGGCCCGTGTCCAAGCGACGCGGGCCGTTTTTTTACCGTTTATGAATTGCAAATAACAGGGCTGTAACTTCCGCTTATGGCCGAAAGCGGACCTTTTTACTCGGTTTTGGAAGTTGGCACAAAACTGACACAGTGATTCGACAAGGTGAGAGAATTCTTGATGTAAGGCTCTAATTTTTCTTAGGAAAACGAGATTGAGTCAATCAAGTGGATAGGATTTTCAACCCGGGGGTCACCATATGAACCGGATATTTACCTTTATATATCTCCAACTGCACACCTGGCTGTCTTAAGGCACGGTTCTCGGCGCCGGCTGAGTGCGCAGAGATTCGAATACATTGTGACCCCGGGTCAGGTAGGTCTCCATGGTGATAAGCGTATCTGGATTATCACGGGCCTGACTGTAGCGCTCGGGATGGGGTGCCGTCATATCAAATAACAACGGGTTGCTGAACCCCAGTACTTCCTCAAAAGTATCGAATGCGGCCAAATTTGTTCGATAGTAAGCACGTACGACCAATTTCCAGTTCTGGGTGCGCACTGCGGCTATGTCTTCATTGTCAAAGAAATACAAGAACTCATGGGGGGTGTCGACCCCGCCCTGGAACAAGGACCAGATATTGAGACCGTCAATCTCGTGGCTGGGTGCCAGGGCTGCATCCACCAGGCTAGCCACGGTCGGCAGGATATCTATATTCATCGAGATGGCATCCGACACTGTCCCCGGCGGAATATGGCCTGGCCATCGGGCGATAAACGGTACGTGATAACCACCCTCCCAGGTGGTGCCTTTACCCTCACGCCAATCACCATTGCTGCCCTCGAACCAGGCGCCATTATCGCTGGTAAAGATCACCAGTGTATTGCTGTCAAGCTCAAGCCGTTTGAGGGCGGCGATTATTTCACCCATGCTCCAGTCCAGCGTCTCGACTACATCTCCGTAAAGGCCCGCACGTGAGCGGCCTTTGAAGGCGTCCGAGACAAAAAGCGGTATATGCGGCATGGTGTGTGGCAAATAAACCAGGAATGGCTGGTCTTTGCTCTGCTCGATGAAGCGGATGGCTTCGGTGGTATAGCGTTCAGTCAATGTGCGTTGATCGACCGGCTCCTCGATTTTCAACCGGTTGCGGTAAAGCGCCAAAGGCTGCATGTCGTTGCTGTAAGGCAGGCCAAAATAATAGCCGAAGCCATGCTCGGTGGGCCAATAATCGGGAGTATGCCCCAAATGCCATTTACCGATGGCGGCGG
Organism: Lysobacterales bacterium; assembly: GCA_014238945.1. Taxonomy (GTDB): domain Bacteria; phylum Pseudomonadota; class Gammaproteobacteria; order Xanthomonadales; family SZUA-36; genus SZUA-36. The sequence continues at coordinate 6,193 of JABAAB010000029.1, read as the reverse complement.
TTTGATAGCCTTTGTCTTTGAGTATTTCAGCCAGTGTAATTTCTTGCTGCGGGAGCCCGTGGCTGTGACCGGGTTCAATAACTTTGTAAGCCAGTCCGGTTCGAACAGGATAGCGCCCGGTTAACAAACCAGCGCGCGACGGTGTACAGACATTGGCACTGGCGTAAAAACCGGTGAGTCGTACACCTTCACTGGCCATGCGATCGAGGTGGGGTGTCGCGATCAGTTGATTACCATTGATGGAAAGATCGCCATAACCCAAATCATCTGCCAGGACGATGATGATATTGGGCAAGGACTTGTCTTCCCGGGCCGCACAGGAGTCGATCCCGCCGACCAATATCAAGACGGATAACAGTGTCCTGGCAAGAAATACATTCATGGAGGAGTACTAATATCACAATGGAGTATGCTTCGAAAGCAAACCGGGTGCCGAACTTACCGCTGGTATTCAGATTGATACCAGGGAAAAGCAATATGTACTGTTTTGAGAGCCACTGGTTCAGCAAAGAAGTTAGAATGGCATTTTGCAAGGAACAATATGAACTTGATTTCATCTTTTATCAGCTGCCATGCGCACGATCAGGTTGTTGTCGCGGTTCAGGATGTGCCAGCCGGTGCCCCAGTTGCCGAAAGCATATTGACGCTGGAGCCGATACAAAGCGGTCACAAAGTGGCGATTTCTGCGATTCGTGCCGGTGAGTGCGTGACCAAGTTTGGTCAGCCGATCGGAACCGCCACGGAGGATATAAAGCCCGGTCAGCAAGTTCATACAGACAAGCTTGCCTTTGCTCCGCTCAACGGGGATGACGCCTGGGGTGGGCCTGTCGAAATTGTCGATGATGCAATGGATCCTGTCATGTTTGACGGCATCATTCGAGCCTCCGGCAAGGTTGCTACAAGGAACTATGTTGGAATCCTGTGCAGCGTCAATTGTTCAGGTCACGTTGCCAGGGCGATTGCAGCACAGTTTCGCGGTCCGGATGCCATGGCAGCATGGCCTCAGGTCGATGGCGTAGCCGTGTTTTCCCACCATACCGGCTGCGGAATCTCGTCACACGGCACCAATATGGAAATATTGCGCCGAACCATGGCCGGTTATGCACGCCATGCAAATTTTGCAGCAGTGTTGCTGGTCGGTCTTGGTTGCGAGTCGAACCAGATTGGCGAATTACTTGCGAATGAGAACCTGGTCCAAGCACCGATTTTACAGACACTCAGTATTCAGCAGGCCGGTGGTACTCGAAAGGCGATCAGGTCCGGTATAAAAATTATTCACGAAATGCTTGACCAGGCAAATTGTGTCGTGCGGGTGGCTGTGCCGGCGCAACACCTTGTAATCGGATTGCAATGCGGTGGGTCGGACGGGTTTTCAGCGCTCACGGCAAACCCGGCACTCGGTATGGCTGCGGATTTAATTGTTCGCCAGGGTGGGACAGCAGTCCTGAGCGAAACACCGGAGCCTTACGAGGCCGAACAGCTGTTGCTGCGACGTGCGTCCAGCCAGACAGTGGCAGACAAATTACTCGCAAGAATAGATTGGTGGGAATCCTACGCACAAGCTCATATGGAAAGTCTCAACAGAAATCCGTCTCGCGGTAACAAAGCAGGTGGCGTGACCACCATTCTGGAAAAGTCGCTCGGAGCAGTATCCAAATCGGGTGGGTCGCAATTGCGCGATGTTTATCTCTATGCAGAACCCATTGAAACCAAGGGTCTGGTCATGATGGACTCTCCGGGGTTTGATCCCGTTTCCGCGACCGGACAGATCGCTTCGGGATGTAACATGATGTGTTTTACCATCGGTCGTGGGTCCTGCTATGGTGCCAAGCCGGTCCCAAGCCTCAAGTTGACAACCAATACCCCGTTGTTTGAACGCATGTCTGACGACATGGATATAAATTGTGGAACAGTGCTTGATGGAGACATGACGCTCGATGAAATGGGGCAGCTAATTTTCTCGCAAATCATCCGGACCGCAAGCGGACACAGGACCAGGAGCGAACTGCTCGGTTATGGCGAAGACGAGTTTGTGCCCTGGCAACCCGGCGGCACCTACTGACCATGCCGGAACTGGATATACTTCCTGTGGACGCAGCAACAGCTTGCCTGGTCGGTCGGGTCTGGCGCCCCGAGCTTGATGGACCGAGTGTTGTCACGATCCGCGATGGCGCCGTGTTCGACATTTGTGATGCGGTGTGTACCATGCGGGATTTATGTGAAACAGAAGACCCCGCCGGTCTGGTCTCTGGCACCGACGGATGTTTCATTGGCACACTCGAGGACATAGTCGCAAGGTCACATGAGGTCGGTCAGGACCTTTCCGGGCCGTTGTTGCTTGCACCCATTGACCTGCAGGCAGTCAAGGCGCTTGGTGTCACCTTCATAGCCAGTCTTCTTGAGAGAGTGATCGAGGAGAGGGCTGGTGGCGATCCACTTAAAGCCACAATATTCCGTGCTGATATCGAAACGCTGCTTGGCAATGATCTTGCCCGTCTTCAACCAGGTTCTGCCGAAGCGGATCTACTGAAGGAACGGCTGGTGGAGCATGGATTGTGGTCACAATACCTTGAAGTTGGTATCGGGCCTGACCCTGAGGTTTTTACCAAGGCACAACCACTTTCGTGTGTTGGTTATGGTGCAAACATTGGCATTTTGTCCACATCATCCTGGAATAATCCGGAACCGGAAGTGGCATTGGCAGTGAGCAGTTGTGGTCGGCCGGTCGGTGCCACCCTTGCCAATGATGTGAACCTGCGAGATTACGAGGGTCGTTCGGCCCTGTTGCTCGGAAAGGCCAAGGACAATAACGCTTCCTGTGCCGTGGGGCCCTTCCTGCGGCTTTTTGACAATGGCTTTGATCTGGATGACGTACGCAATATCGAGATTGAACTCAAGGTGAACGGCGAAGATGGTTTTGAGCTAAGCGGTTCGAGTTCGTTGATGCAGATCAGCCGCGACCCGTCGGCATTGATTACCCATGTAATTGGTCCGAACAATCAGTACCCGGATGGGCTGTTGTTATTGCTGGGTACAATGTTTGCACCAACCCAAGACCGGGACGAGCCTGGTAAGGGATTCACACATAAGCCGGGTGACAAAGTCAGAATCTACACGGAAAAACTCGGCTGTCTAAGTAATGTCGTTCGTTACTGCCATGAATGTCCCCCGTGGACGGTGGGGGTTGCTTACCTGATGCGAAATCTTTTCCTGCGTGGATTATTCTGAGTAATGAGGCTTGAAAAAACGCTATTCCCAACACTTACCATGTAGGATAAGCTAAACTTTTGGAACAACCTGTTTCTTTACCTGTTTTTTTGCGAGAGGAGATCGGCGCTTGTGAAACGAATGATTGTGGGGATTTCGGGCGCGAGCGGGGCCATTTACGGAATCCGCCTGCTGGAAATGTTGGGCCGTCAAGCGGATGTGGAAACACACCTGATCGTGTCCAGATCAGCCAAAAGGACGATTCAGATCGAGACCAACTGGCGCTATCGTGATGTCGAGGCTCTGGCGGACAAGGTGCACAAAAACAATGATATAGCGGCCACAATTTCCAGTGGCTCATTTCTAACAGAGGGGATGATAGTGGCACCGTGTTCGATGAAAACACTTTCCAGTATTGTTCATGCATATGGTGCCAAAATGCTTACCCGGGCTGCGGATGTTGTGTTAAAGGAGGGGCGAAAACTGGTATTAATGCCCCGTGAAGTTCCGCTGCACGTGGGTCACTGCAAATTACTTTTCGAGGCCGCACAGATGGGAATACACATCGTGCCACCGATGCCCGCTTTTTATAACCATCCACAGACCATTGATGATTTGATCAACCACAGTCTGGGACGCGTGCTGGACTTATTCCAAATTGATCCGGGCACTATAAAACGCTGGGCCGGCGTCGACCAGCAGACCGTCTCGCTGCTTTGAAAGCACACTGGTCACAGATTTACACCAAACACCAATGCAATTGCGACAGGCACGACATATCGAACCGATATCCGCCAGAGCTGGTACCAGTGACCATCATTCACTAACAACCGTGTTATCCGCACAAACCATGTAGGCGTTCAGGCATTTCGAATAACCTTTCAGGGCCCTTGACCCCAAATCAGTCTTGATTGCGTGTCGGGATCTTTTATTAAAATAGAACAGCCTGGAGCCACCGCGTTGATGATCAACCTGGCCGTAATCAGACAACCAATTGATCACACGCCGGGGAAACCCCCTTTGCTGCATACGAACCTGGGCGTGATGACTTAACTCCATGACCTGTCCTCCTTGCTACAATCAATTTATCCGCCGATTCAATCATATGGGAGTGGCTTCTCAGAACCTGAGAATAACAGGCAAACATGGCATTTTTATGATGTAAGCATGTTAAAAATATCTCTTTCTCACTAATTCATGCGAAAGGAAATCATCTATGTGGTTCAAAAATCTGACCGGCTTCAAGGAGGAATCCCCAGAACAGGTTCGCAACAACCTGGAAGTGAGAGGCATCACCATGACCTCCCTGGTTAATGGTCAATCCATGATTTGTGGTCAGCTCGAAACACCGACATTAGCTGAGCTTCGATCGCAGACACTTGAAAGCATAACTACTTCTGGGAAGCTGAGACTTTGTGAAGTTATCAGTGACGCAAAAACCCTACACCTCAAAGCAGGCAATTCTGGTGCCCTGTTTCAGGTAGCCTCCCAATTCAATTTACTGGAAATGCCTGGTCCCAGTGTCATACCAGAAGAAGGTGTTGACGGATACGAACACGATTTCACCCAAGGTCCTGCCTGTGCAGTCGCCGCCGGGGCTGGAACCATTTATCGAAACTACTTTGCCGATGTTAACGGGCAAACAGGGCAATCTTCCGGCAATCAAATTGACTGTTTGAAAGGGGTCGCTGACATACTTGGCAACCATGACGAACAGTTTTGGAAAATGCAAAATGGCTATGCGTTGCCCAATGAAGCTGGGCTGACTGAAATCTCAAGGCGAATCAGTTCCATGACAGAGGATGAGCGCGACAAACTGCGCCAAGCGCTGCGTATCGGCATACACTGGGATACCCAGGTCACGCTTGGTGGCTGTGAACACCTCGTCACCCAGGCGTATTGCTCCGCCCTGCCCATCGGCTATTTGAGTCTCCCAAAGCAATTGTGGAAAGGGTTTGCCCTGCTGGTACTGGAAGCTTCCTATGAAGCAACACTTTGTGCCGGCTTGCTGAACATGGCCAGGACAGGGAACAACAGCGTGTTCCTGACTCTCGTCGGTGGCGGTGTATTCGGAAATGAAGCCGACTGGATAGTGGCTGCAATCAGGCGAGCAGCTGAGCTGTTTGCAAATACCGCTCTTGACGTTTCAGTGGTAAGTTTTGGTCACTCAAGTTCAGTGGTCCGGAAATTGATAGCATCCGTGTAGCTGGGTTAATGAGGGGCAAAGCTCTAATGAATTGAGGTTATGAATGAGCACACTTGAACCACTCCCCTGTCTGGACTCCCCCGAAATGGGTCACCAAAGGCAACGTGAGCTGCAAATTGGAATATACCGTGCTGTCGAACTCGGTGTGTCCGCAGTCAGAGTGGCCAAACGCGGCCATTACATCAACGAAGTGCAGGACAAAGTCGATGTGTGCCAGGCTGTTGCGGCGGCAGTTTCAAACAAGGTGAGCATAACTCCAGATGCTCCATTGCCCACGCGTACCGCTGCTACACATCCGGCAACGCTTGTCCAGGTAAGCAACGAGACTACACTGGGTGCCTCCCGGCCACTGCACGATGCCGGTTTAAGGCCACTGGCGCTTAATTTTGCCAACGGTATCCAGCCGGGTGGTGGCTTCCTGCATGGGGCCCGCGCCCAGGAGGAGGCGCTGTGCCGGTCAAGTGCACTCTACAGCACCCTGGTTGAAGACCCAATGTACGAAAGCCATCGCCAGCGGATAAGCCCGGACTCTACCGACTGGGCCATTTACTCGCCCGATGTGCCGGTGTTCCGCTCTGATGACGGCACCAACCTGGACGATCCGTGGCTGTTGTCATTCATCACCTGTGCGGCTCCCTATGAGTATAGGTAGCATTAAAGCTATATTGCCAGAAACCCGAATGTATTGATCCTCGCTTTACGATAATAAATTGCCAAGGTTTCAGTGAATTATCGCGCCAGTTACCCGGTGAAGGCTGTATTCTATCTCCTTGTCACTCT
>JABAAB010000106.1 GCA_014238945.1 Lysobacterales bacterium | reverse complement strand
CTAAGGACCCATTGACGGATGGGCTGAGAAGGCAAAACGTCGTCTACCAACAGTGCAGCACTGTCTGCCATTCGTCGTGCACCACAACTGGGACAGAAGCCTCGCTTCTTGCAGCTGAAAGCGACCAATTTTTCATCGTGACAGGATTCGCACCTTACCCTGAGAAAACCATGTTCAAGTCTTCCGCAATTCAGGTACGCGTCAAATTCTTACAGGGAAGGGTCGCTCGACGCGACCCTTCCGACTCAACTGCGAAAACCCCCAACCTTGGCCAGAGCGCGTACAGCAAGCCAATTCCTGATGACGTGCATCGGTCGGATTGGTCCGCCGGTGGTCAGCGTCGGCTCGCTCGCGTGCTGCCGAAAGGCCCAACCACCCGGTTAGTGATAAACCGATTCAAACCGGACCAGCAACTGTGCGCCTGCCCAGAGTTCCAGGATTTCACCGCGAATTGTGGTTTGCGCGCGTGTCGTTGGGCTCCGACTCGATGACGGCGCCCGCGCCTTGATGCCCCTCAACGCATCCCGCTGTCGCACATGACCGGGAAGCTTGCGGGTCAGTTGTGGCTGCTCGATACAGGCAATGACCCGCAGCTTCCCGCCACATTCCGCACAGGTCTCAATAGTAATGGCAAACACCCGCCAGTGGCGTTGCAACCATGACATGGGTGCCCTGGGCTGCTCGCTGTCCACCCGGCACCGCAGAACCATCAGGACCCGATGCTTGAAATTGGGCGCGAACACAGCGTGGAAACGGCTGTAAGGTGTGCGCAATCATCGTGACACCCACTGGTAGGCTTTATAAACGCCGATCATCGGGCGTTGTCTGTCACGGCATGGTCGAATCGATGCACTGCATCGCAGGGTTTTGATCATGCGGCACATGGATGTTGCCGATCTCGGTCGCCGCCGAGACATTGTCACATGCATCGGTCGCTTCGATATCCAGGCTGTATCGACGGCCTTCGAACACATTCCCTTGCCTTTCTGATCGCGCGTAGAAGCCCTGCGAATCAGCATCGAGCATGCAATCATCAACGGTATTTCCGTCACCCTTGCCGTTGTCGGGTTGATCCGAGCTACAGGATTCGAATTCCCAGATGGGATTGGCTGTGCAGTTGTCGGCGATTTGCGGCATGAACTGACTGGCTTCAAAACTCACATAGTTGTGTTTGGGTGACCACAGGCAATACAGATCTTCGTCACTTTGCATGATCTGCGGTGGCGTCGTGTCGATCACGTCGACCATGGCGCTGGTGCCCTGACTGACCGTGTCCACGACATTGCCGGAGCAGTCCTGAGCGCTGGCGGTGATCACCACATGGGCCGGGCAACTCGTGATGTCCGACACATCGACATGACCGGTTACGTCCACGTCACGCGGCCCGTTTGCCACAACCGAATCGATTACCACGCTTCCCAGTGTGGCATTGTTGGTCGGATTGGCGGCATTTACCATCAACGACAGGTTTTCAGTGTCCAGGCAGCAGTTATCGTGAATGGTGACCGCAAATTCAACGCTGGCCATACAACCGTCATCCACTTCGACGGGTTGCTGGGCATTGGTAATGGCGGCGCTGATCGTCTGCGGATCGCTACTTACGTCCAGCATGTAGTCCTCGTCCTTGTCCTGACTCAAATCGACATTGCTGGCCATCAGGTAATAAGCGCCCGCATCGAGGTTAAGGCAGAGTTCTTCGTACGAGCCCGGACTGGTGCCTTGACCCGTCTCATTGAGCACCCTCAGGTCTTCGGTCAACGCATAGATATCCAGATTTTCACCCGAGTCAGCGCCGCTCAACTCGATCCGGATCTCGTCCGGTCCGCTGAGATCGAAGCGAAAGATGTCTTCGATGCCGTCTCCGCGAACGGCGAGATCGCCGACATCCTGATTCTCGATTGTCGCCGTGACCGTGGTATCCAGGGTCAGCATATTGTGGTTTGCGAGCGTGTGGTTGGGCTCCGACTCGCTGACGGCGCCCTCAGCCAGCGGCGAGTTTGGCGGCAGCGGTGTCACCAGTGGCCAGACATCGAACTCGGTAAAGCTGTGCTGGCTCACGTCCAGTTGACGGCGCATGGTCGGGTCCGGCCCGAACGCAAACGCGAGGTTGGTGACATAAGACGGAAGGCTGTAATTTCCATTCGCCCAGAACCCCGGCATCGTATCGGTGGAATAGTGCAGGTGCGGCGCGGTTGAGTTGCCTGAATTACCCAGCAGGCCCAATTCTTCACCCTGCACAACCAGGTCACCACAACTCAGATCGTCATTGGTGCCGGGAATGATGTGCGCAGCCATCGATACTTCGCCCGTGTCGTGCATGACGAATACCGAGTTTCCCACAATGGGAATCTCGTCCCCGTCACACTCTGAGGTATCGCCGCAGGCCACTACCCTGCAACTTCCGGCACCGATGTCATCGAGTTTTTCGGGTGGAAACGGGTTTTCCGGATAACCTTGAGTCAATGCGACGATGACACCGTCCGCCATGGCCAGGATGGGTTCCTCGTAAACAAAGTAATTGCCGTTGGCGGAACAGTCGATATCCTCCATACAGGCTTCACCATCGCGAACGCCTCCCACGCAGGCCTCAGCGACGCAGGACGAGCCAATCCGGGAATCGCCGTTGATGCTGGACAGGACGTCGTAGGCGTGCCGCTGGTTGTTGGGGCCGCGATGATGGGAGAAATACTCGTGTGCTTCGTTGTTGTACAGCTGTTCGTCCTGATCGCTGGGCGGGCCCATGGGGTATATATAGGTTTGCCCGGGCGGCACCCGGTATTCCATTAATGTCTGCCTGACGACGACCTGGTCGCAACCCCCCATTCCATCGAATTCATCGAAACAGATGCGAATCTCTCCCGTTGCCGGCACCAGGTTGTGCGCGACGATTTCTTTCGGGTTACGCACCGTCCGATTGGCGTGGTCCGGAACGTAGCCGGGCGTAGGACGTGCTTCGCAAGCAGGATTTACTCCGCCGCAGCTGTCCTCGTCATCATCTCCGGGTCCGCTGCAGCTGATGGTGAGATCTGCGGTGCAGATTCCGACGTTGCCAAGATTCGAGGCCTTCTCGAAATCGAGCTCGTCGAAGGAAAAAGGGCCGGCAACCGAGTTACCGTCCACATCGTAGTACTCGGTTTCTCCGGATATGAAGGTCAGTGGCCCGGAAGCACAATCCGTGGTGACCGCGCAGACCATGCCATCGTCCGCACCGCCGATACAAAGGTTCGAACTGCTGGAACAGACGCCGCGGATGATGCGAATCTGGAAAGGGGTCGAGTTTTCCAGAGCGTAATGGTTCATCAGGGCGTCTGGTTCCGGTCCGTGGCCGCGAACTTCCAGATCACCGGGTTCAGTAATGACCGAAGCGGCCATGGCCGGAAAGGTTGAAATCAATAGTGAGGCAAACGCAAAAACCGACTTGATCAGCGCCGTACTGGTGTGACTGAACATGAAAAACCTCCTGTAAGTGTCCATGCCCACGACCAGATCACAGGAATATCCGCCCCCTGCACGGTCCAGAATCAAGCTGGCAGCTACTTCACTCCCTTACCCTAAGTATAGGAAACCCTGTGATTTTTCAACGACCGTCGCCAATTCAGGTCATGGCAGCTAAGTAACCCCTGAAATTCAGGGGATTAATGCCATTCCAATAGTACCTCAATTCTTTAGTGAATTGGAACTATAAACCGCCCTGGACCCTCAGACGGTCCTGCTTCCGGCTGAGGTTTCGCCGGGTAAAAGCGCCAAAAAGAATGACTTCACGTAAAAACGATAGTCAAGGAGGTATTTATAGAGCTTCACCCATCATTTAGCACCAATTGGTCAGAGTCCGGTTCCCGCCTGATTTGAACCCGCTAGCGTGAATGTAACTCAGACCAGTGCATACCAATAATTACTAGAACCTTATAACCAAAGGAAATTTCGGTGAAAAAAACACAAAATCCAGCATGACTGTATCCAAGTTAACGGTATCAGCACTCTTAACAATGCTTGTAGCAGGATCAACATTACTCACACCGATGAAGTCATTCGCATCATCATCCGGCAACCCAGGAACTCCCCCTTTACTGTAATACAATTTGTGCTCCAACAGAGATATGGCTCGAGCGCGCGATCTGTGATATGTGCGCAGAGACACGTGGGTTTAAGGTAGGAGTGTTTCGGCCTAAAAACAGCCAAGATACGGGTTTATATTGCCAAGTTGCAATCTGTCCCGGGGGCGAGCGGAAACCCTACATCAGTGAAGGCATAAAACTTAATGGGTAAATTGGGTCAGATTGCGTGTTAAATACTGTTTCTGGGAGTGATTGAACGTTCAGGTGGTGACCCGCCCGGTTTCGTGCGCCAGGAGTTCGAGGATTAGCTCAAGTGCGGCTTGTTGGAGCTTGGGTTCCTTCGTGTGAAGTGCAACGGCGAGATGGGGCGGCTGGCACTGATGCGCGGGCCCCGCCGGTGGGTATTCAGCCGGATTTGATGTGACAAGGGAGGTCTGGCTGGGGATTGTTTCGGTTGAGATACGGCAATTGGGTCGTTTTCGACTGTCCCGGGCTGCTTAACTTTGCCCCTTTTTGCCGGGGTTATCTGAACACGGTATTTATTATTGGGGGCAAATAGAGTATAGGTAGCATTAAAGCTATATTGCCAGAAACCCGAATGTATTGATCCTCGCTTTACGATAATAAATTGCCAAGGTTTCAGTGAATTATCGCGCCAGTTACCCGGTGAAGGCTGTATTCTATCTCCTTGTCACTCT
>JABAAB010000123.1 GCA_014238945.1 Lysobacterales bacterium | reverse complement strand
AGTTTCAATGTCGATGTCAAATACACGCTTTAATCTTTGTGCCCAGGTCATTGCAGCATGCTGCTCGGGCGGGGTTTGATCTTGTTTGTCGTTTGCTGCCTTGGTCTTTCTGCCTTTGCCCCGTTTAGAGGGTGTCACCAGCTTATTCCGAAGCGATGAACGCCGTGGTGCTCGGCGAAGATGGCAGGTCCCACGTCATGCACATGGGTTGCTATGGCATCGGTGTTTCACGGATCGTGGCCGCCGCTATTGAACAGAACCACGACGACAAAGGCATTTGCTGGCCGGAACCTATCGCGCCTTTCCAACTCGCGCTGCTGCCCATGAATGCCAAGAAGTCCCACCGTGTTCGTGAAACGGCGGATAAGCTATATGCAGAACTTCTGCAGGCAGGCGTTGAAGTCTTCTTCGACGACCGCGATCTACGGCCGGGCGTCATGTTCAATGATATGGAGTTAATCGGAATCCCGCACCGCCTTGTCGTCGGAGAACGCGGCCTGGACGCCGGCACGCTCGAATACCGCCAGCGCAGGGACACGGAAAACTCTGAAATACCACTCGAAGGGGCGCTACAAGCCATTCTTGAAAAGCTGGGTATGAAATAAACCGGGAAATTGCCAAAAAAGGGGGTCAGGTTCGTCTCGCAGTAGGAACGCCGGTTACCCGGCGCCCCCTGCACAGACCCGGACGTGCGGTTTTCCCGCCCCGGTTTCAATAAACGTGCCAAACAGCATGATGCTGTAAACCACCAGCAGCACCGTCATTCCCAGCTGTATTCAACCACCAGGGGGCGATGTCTGCCGGTCCGCTTCGTGGTGTTGAGTAACAGGATTCTGGTACTATGCGCCGGTGAGTCCTCAACCTGATCCAAATCAAGTAAACAATCAGGCGAATGCCATCAGAGCCTACCTTGCGCGCAACCCCAATGACGGCCAGGCCTGGTTGTCGCTGGCTCAGATGTTGGCGCACAATCCCGTCGGTCCCGAACTGAGCCATGCCATTGGCCAGTCCATCCAGCTTCTTCCAGACAACCCTCAGGTTTGGTTACTGGCAGCAAAAATGCAATTACCGGAAAACGGGCTCACAGCCGTACTGAACTGGCTCGATGACGCGGCTCGGGAAAACCCTTCGCTGACAGCGCCGCGACTCGCGATGGCACAACTGCTTCTGGACAGGGGTAAGTTCAATGAGGCAGCGCGCCGTATTGAGCAGGCACTAAAATTACAATCTGAATCCGCTGAATACTGGGGCATTCTGGCCCACTGTCGGCTGATGGAAGGTGAGTATGCGGCAGCGATCAGCACCGCTACCCGCGCCTTTGAACTGGATGACAAATTGTTTGATGCACTGATAACCCGAGCCGAAGCCTACAGGCGGGCATTGCGTTGGCAGTCCGCACTTGATGATTTTGAGGCAGTCAAGCAACACCGGCGTGGCGATCCGCAGTTACTCAACAAGATCGGTGTCTGCCTGATTAGAATGGAGAAAATCGAACGTGCCGAGTCACATTTCAAAAGGGCATTGGAGATCGATCCAGGCTTCACGCTGGCAAAACTAAATATCGGATTGCTGTGTGCGACGCGTATGCAGGCCGATGAGGCTGTTTCGCACATTACCGATGTACTGGAAGATCCGACTCTGGACGAACCCAGCCGGCTAAGCGCTCAAACCACCCTGGATATCCTGCATGAGCAGAAGCGGCTCGCAACTTATCTGCGACAAGCAGTCAGAACCGATAACATAGCTGAATTGCACCACGCCCTCCAGCAGGTGCCTCCCAGCCTGGCGCGACCAGATCACCAAAGCGTGACCAAGCTCAGGGAACTGGCGGCGCTTTGCCAGGATTTCCCTTTCCACATGGAAGATTTCAGATACACGGCCAATACGATTAATCTGCCCTTCATCGAAGCTTGCGCCCAGTGCAAGATTGAAAGTGATCCTGAGTTGATGAGAGAGTTGAGCGCAATCACCAGTGGCCCAATCCGGCCAGACTCGGACAAAAGGCACCATGAGCTTGCCAATGCTTCACGTCTCATACGTGAACGACAAAACATTGCTGCCGATGTGCTACAGGGTCTGGAAGGCGAGGCCTGGCTCAGGTACTGGCACGCCCGGTTGCTGGACCAAAGCCCGGAGAGACAGCCCGGACAATACAAAGCGATCCCAAACACCATAGGCCATGAAATGCCAACGCCGCCGGAACGCGTGACCGGAACACACCGATTGTTATTGGCTGAATTGCAACCGGAGGTGCCCGGAGGCCTGGCGAGTGCGGTTTTCATGTACCTCGCCATGAACGTGATTCATGGTTTTGGCGATGGGAACGGTCGCCTGTCACGGTTTCTGCTGAGCTGGGAATGCGAATCTGCTGGTATGGAAGCAATCATCGTACCGCTGGAACTCCGATTGAAACTGGCGCAAGCCTTGCAGCGTGTGATATTTAAAGGCGAACTCGAAACCCTGGTCGCCGTATTAAGAGAAGCGCACGCCGGCACCGACGCTCTGTTGCGGCAACTCAACGAAACAAATGGCCACCAGCCTTGATCCCGGAAACGAAAACCCGGCGACTTCGCCCACTGAGCCAGAAAACGGATTGTCTGATTGATAGTCAGGCAAGGTTTGCAACGTGAAGACCTTGCGCCCTTGTTGTGGGCCCACGGCAATATGATACAACTGCATGGATGCAGGAGGTAGAGCGGCGTCTGGCAAGCTTTGGCGAAGACCGTAAGCGCTTCGCTGGGGCTGTGGAATACACCTTATCGCCGACACACAAATTCTATGTTGTACTCCTCTTGGTTCCATTGGTACTGAAGATGCCGGAGTTGAAATGGCGCAAAGGTAGTCTGGAATAACGCTGGTGAAGCGCCCGACTGTAAGATTTCAGCATCAGAGCAAAACCATTTGCTCTGAGTAAAACCAGCTTTCGTAAAACAGTAAATTCCCAATGATGCGTGTAACTTGAGACCTTTCAGAAATCCATTAAAATCTGCACAATGGGCAAGCGATCGAATAGACACAAAAACATCATAGTTCCTGCCACCAATCTTGGCATGATCATATATTCTTGACATATCACAATTGGTAATTGGCCCCTCATCAAACAGGTCAATAGCAGTTACATCTTTGTAATTTTTGCAAAATAAATCGTACTCAATTGGATGCCTGCAGCCGATCAGAAGAATAGAATTTGCTTCCGGAAAAAACATTTCCAAGACACTCATAATTCGTGGGTACTGCCTGAATTGCAGGGTTCTGCTCACCGTTTCTCGAGCTGTATTTTTCTGAAAGTTTAAATATGCCTGGTAACTGGGAAATTGCTCACTGTTCATGTCTGTTCATTTCGCCCCTATATATGGGTGATATACCGCCTACATCGGGTAAAGGGCCTACCAGTACCTGAATAACTGGTTAAAATCAGTGCAATACGTCTTGACCTGCTCTATCTCACCAGCCGTGAGCACTTCAGTATACCTTCCAATCCTTTTTGCGCTGAGGTTCTTGTTATACAACTCAGACCAGAACGCGCCACTGTAAGGGTCCTGCAACCGGACATCCCGGTTCATGTTTGCAGAGCCGGTATTTTCTTCACCCAAAGCACGTAGTTTTTCGGGCAAAAAGGTAAGATCACAAAACTCACTAATCCGCTCACATTCTCTTTCAACGTCTCTCATGATATTTTCGTAGCGTACAAAAAATGTTCGCTCACGAATGGGGTTGTTCATATCGAATGCTCTAATGTAGTAGCGCTTAAAATAATTGCTGAGCACGTACATGTCACGGCCCATGAGCGACTGTTCGGATTTTATTTTGTCCTTCTTATGCTTTTCCCCAACTTCTACAATTGATGCAATGACATCCAGGGGATTCCTTATATTCATGACAAAAAGCGCATTCTCGAACCAACTTCCCAGGAGTGGGAACTGTCCAGAAATTTCAGGGTTTTTCAGCACCAATGTCTGCGGGTTTGATAAGTTCCGCCTGGTTTCCTGAAAAAACCGGTCCAGAATATCGCGTGTAAACCGGTCGAAGTTTTCCTGCTCCCCGAAATAGTCTTTGTGTCGCACATCATAGCGTTCCAAACTCCAAAGATAAGAACGCAACTGATCCACCAGAAACCAGCTTTCGGTGATGTACGAGTGAGCTTCGTTTGCAGTGCAAAGGATTTTATGCAGAATCGTGGTCCCGCTCCGCATACTTCCTCCAATGAAAATCAGCCTTTCATTACCCACGATCAATCGGACTCTCCTGAAGCATTACCCGCACTTTTTCGATGGCACACCTCCAATCAGAATTCCGCATTCAGTTTTTAATGAGTAGACACGAGTATAAATACCGTCTTCGATCACAAGCAAGTTTTCAAGGATTATTTATTAACAGAAAAAAAGTGAGGACACCCATATCTCAAAACATTAAAAGTTGTGGGTGTCCTGTCATGGCAATCACTCCCGCAGATCGTCTTGCTCCGGCATGCTGCGCAGGTGGATATCGGTTTGCGGGAATGGAATTTCGATACCATTTTTCTTGAAATTCTTATAGATGTTTCTCAGCAGGTCGTGGCGGATAAGGCCACGAAACTTCGGGTGATCAATCCAGGCCAGTAATTCAAAATCGAGTGAACTGGTGCCAAATGCCCGCATCCGTACACGGGGTGAAGGCTGCTTCACAACCTTGGGGTGGTCTTCGGTCACCTGTTCCAGCACGCTGCAAACCTGGTCCACGTCACTACCATAAGCCACACCGACAGGTACCCGGATGCGGTGCTTGACCCATGGGCCACCACTTTCGTTGATGATTTTTGCGTTGGCGATCACGGCATTTGGAATGGTGACCTCGACGTCATCACGTGTCAGCAGGCGGGTTGAGCGCATACCAAGTTGGGTCACTTCCCCACGCTCACCCGTATCAAGAACGATATAGTCGCCAATTTTGTACGGCGCGTCCGCGATGATTGATATTCCCGAAAACAGGTTGGCCAGGGTATCTTTTGCGGCAAAACCAACAGCAATACCAATAACACCGGCGGATGCCAGCCACGCAGTCGGGTTAATCCCCCAGATCAGCATAAAGATATAGGCGCCCAGACCAACCAGTAATGTCTTCATGACCATGGAGAATACTGGAATGGTACGTTCCTGAACCAGGTCGAAACGTCCCCGGTTATTTGCGATCAATTCAAGCACAATACGCGCTGCACGCAAGTGTGCCCTCAGCCATGAAAACAGGAGTACGGTCGCCAATATTGAAAGTACTGCGCCTCGCGGTCCCCTGGGCAGACCGTAAGGAGTATAGGTAGCATTAAAGCTATATTGCCAAGAGTATAGGTAGCATTAAAGCTATATTGCCAGAAACCCGAATGTATTGATCCTCGCTTTACGATAATAAATTGCCAAGGTTTCAGTGAATTATCGCGCCAGTTACCCGGTGAAGGCTGTATTCTATCTCCTTGTCACTCT
>JABAAB010000109.1 GCA_014238945.1 Lysobacterales bacterium | reverse complement strand
TAGGTGTCTTCTTCAAACCAGAATGAATCTGAATCATCACCATCCTGACACAATCCCGTGTCACCCATGACTTTGATGTTGTTAAAAGAAACTACTTCAGCAAAATCAGAGTCAAGCACCGAAACTGATGCGGTTTGGCAACTTAGGGTGACTTCCATCTCTAAACCAGTGTTCGAAGGTAAGGTTATTGCGATACTCTCTGCGCCGGTTCCGCCGCCGGTAGTCAATATTATTGTACCTGTACCACCACCGGTAGTTGCAACACCGGTGCCACCGCCTGTAGTTTCAACACCGGTGCCACCGCCTGTAGTTTCAACGCCAGTACCACCGCCTGTAGTTTCAACGCCAGTACCACCGCCTGTAGTTTCAACGCCAGTACCACCGCCTGTGGTTCGAACTCCAGTACCACCGCCGGTAGTCTCGATCCCGGTTCCGCCACCGGTGGTATCTGTTTTGGAGCCGGTGCCTCCTCCGGTAGTATCAAGTGCCTTTTCTTGACTGACTAACGAAACTTCGGTCAGCGACAAATTCGTTGATGAGCCCTGTAAGGATGCAACGCCTGAAAAAACACTACCATCAATAATCCAAGACACTAAAAGGGAATCACCATGCACAACCACGCTGAGCGAACCTTCAGGCCTTAAATTATTTGCACTCAATTGAGCGGTGAATGTAATTGAAGCAATAACAATTGCCATTAATACTTTACGAAATCCTGTACCAGATTTCTCGATACCTGTACCAGATTTCTCGATACCTGTACCAGATTTCTCGATACCTGTACCAGATTTCTCGATACCTGTACCAGATTTCTCAATACCCGTACCAGATTTCTCAATTCCGGTTCCATCTTTTTCTATCATCCAACGAGTCATAGCTAGTCTCCTATTTCTTCTGAGTCATGATCGCCCCACTGATACCATCCGATACCAACCGTGAGTTGACCAGGTTGCTTTTGTGTTTCCTCGAATTTTTCGAGTAATGCATCCCCTTCTTTAATCTGATGTTCAAGAAGTTTACGAACTTCTTTTCTAAATTCTTTGTAATTCTTAGGGTTAAGCCTATATGTCCATCGCCCTTGTTGTGGAACCCTGTGATCAGAGTCACTATGTATGTTGTGTAAAACGGCTGATAGGACTCTTGAGGACTCAAGTAACCCTATTTCTGTAGATTTTACGTAATCTGAAGAAACTGGATTGTAAAATTTCGATACCAGTTCTACTCTAGGAATATCCCCATCTACTATACGAACCGTTCCACCTTTGAGTAATCGGTCAAGCACAGTTTTTACAGTGATATTTCTTCCAATTGCTCTCAGGACCAGAGATTGAAAAGTCCGACCTTTGCCCTCAATTGGTAGGATCGCAGGTTCACCCGTTACCGAATTTTGGAAAATTCCTTCACTATTCCACATGTCTATTAAAGTGTTTTCGGGGTTAGTGGTCACCGGAATAGAAGTCGGATGTTGACTTTCTCGAACAATAGTGCTGACAACTCGAGTATCCAATCCAGTAATCAAAGCAAGAGCGCTCTTTGTTGGCTTTGATCCGCTCTTAATTAACTTTCGTTTAGCTTCTTCCACATAGATCGATTTCAGCACATCGGCCAGAACCGGGAATGAAATTGTTCCGATCAAGAGACGCACAATCTTCCGGATAAGGATCGGTAACATATGATGGACAGCACTATTCTCAATCATCATTTCATGTCTTATTTGTTGTGGATTCCTTGACATAAAGCCTTTCCTGATTCCCTCGTATATCTGATCGACTTCCTTTTCATCGCAAGTCCTATGTCTGTGCCCACATTGTGGCAAGAATAGGCGACATATACGCCCATTTTATAGGATAGTACTTTATTCAAAGACTTGCATTGAATATTTAACTTGGTTCCTGTTAATACATTCCTCTTTTTGCGTGGGAAATGACAAAGTATACCGCGTAAAAATAATCAATAGACGGGCACCCACAATCCCTGTGGGAACCGGTCGCAGGGCGATATAGGACAGTTCCTAATCGCGATATGGACAATCCATGTCCTTTATTCCAGGCGGCAATGTTGATAGTTTTCACCATGCGCACCTTCGCAGGTCCATCCCGGCCTGCCATATACTACTTCCATGTCAGATCACGGGTACTTCGTGTACCCGGTTATTTACCGTTGCCCAACTCAATCCACTATCCGGCGGATCGGGACCAGACGACAATAAAAATCATCAAATTTACTTGTTACTTTTATATCTTCTGCACACCCCATTCGGACTTTTTCAGACTCGAATATCTAAGCTAACAAATATAGCCGTTAATGTCTATAGACAAATTTGTAAATAGACACTTGTGTATTTAGCCAACATTGGCTATAATGGAATCATCGAGGAACGAATCAGGCAGGGATGACCCAATTTCGTGAGCAGAAAGATCTGCGAAAGTAAAAGGATTTACTTGACCTTGTGAGGCAGGGAGGCAATTGGCGGGTGGCGACACGACCGCATGGCGGCTGGGGACAACAAGGAAGATGTCCCGGTCGCTTTTTTTTGTCCGGTAAATTTAAACCCCGATCCATTTTACTGACAGATCCGATTTCAAAATTCAACTTCAGAAATATGAACTATGCCTGGTTGTCTCTACCAGGACGGCGGTGTGGAATCCCAAGCGGGTTGAAGAAAGGGCGGTATAAACCTCAAAAGTCCGCGCGCCCCGGCACCCGTGGATAGGGGATAACATCGCGAATGTTGGCCAGACCGGTAATGTACGTGATCAGACGTTCAAACCCCAAGCCGAATCCGGCATGTGGTACGGTTCCATAACGGCGTAAATCTACATACCATTGATAGGTCTGAGCATCCATTCCGTGTTCTGCCATGCGTTTTTGTAGTACGTCGAGACGCTCCTCACGCTGGGCCCCACCAATTATTTCTCCGATACCGGGTGCCAGTACATCCAATGCTGCAGTTGTTCGACCATCATCGTTCTGACGCATGTAGAATGCTTTGATTTCAGTTGGGTAATTTTTGACAACCACGGGGGCATTGAAATGCTGTTCGGTCAGAAATCGCTCGTGTTCAGTTTGCAGATCCAGACCCCACTCGGGTTTAAATTCAAATTTTCGGCCCGAGGATTTCAAGATATCTATGGCATCAGCGTAATCCAGTCGCACAAAGGCTGATTTGATAAGTGTTCCCAACCGTTCTACTGCAGTCGGCTCAATTCTTTTCGCAAAAAACGCCATATCTTCATGGCATTCATCCAGTACCGCTTTAATTACATATTTGAGAAAATCTTCCGCAAGATCGGCCAGGTCTTCCAGGTCGGCGAACGCAATTTCTGGTTCAACCATCCAAAACTCTGCAAGATGTCGTGCGGTATTGGAATTTTCAGCCCTGAAGGTCGGACCAAACGTGTACACGTTGGACAGTGCAAGACAATAGCCCTCAACGTTAAGTTGGCCTGAAACCGTCAGGAATGCTTCCCGCCCGAAAAAATCCTGGCTGAAGTCCACCGCACCGTCAGCGTGGCGCGGCAGGTTTTCCAAATCCAGCGTGCTGACCCTGAACATATCGCCGGCACCCTCAGCATCAGAGGCCGTAATAATGGGTGTATTGATCCAGAAAAAACCCTGCTCATGAAAATATCGGTGGATAGCCTGCGCAGCTACGTGCCTTACACGTGTAACAGCCCCGAAAGTATTGGTGCGCGGCCGCAGATGCGCAACATCCCGAAGAAACTCGAAACTGTGTTGTTTCGGTTGAATCGGATAGGTGTCGGGGTCATCAACCCAACCGATAATTTCGACACCGGTGGCCTGTATTTCGTGACTTTGACCACGACCACGGGATTCAACCAATTCACCAGTACAGATCACCGCACAACCAGTTGTGAGCTTTTGGATCTCTTCACGGTAGTTTGACAACTCGGCAGAGGCGACTACCTGGATGGAGTCGAAACAGGACCCATCATGGACCGATACAAATGAAAATCCCGCCTTGGAGTCCCGCCGGGTCCGAACCCAGCCCTGTATGGTGACCCTCGCACCGTTGGGTAAATTCCCACTTAGTGCCTTTTTTATACTGACAGCTGACATGCTATGGTTGATCTCTGTTGGAAAGGCCCAAGATAATAAATCAAGCAGAGCGATGGGCACAGTCTTTTTGGCACAACGGCATCAAATTTTACCGGAGTCCGACCTTTATGAGTATTCAGTTAAGTGACAATGCAGCGCAACGAGTAAAATACTTTCTTGGTAAAGACGGGGGCTCCGCCTTGCGTTTGGGGGTAAGAAAAACCGGTTGTTCGGGTTGGGCGTACGAAGTGAAGGTTGCTCCGGAGATACGGACCGATGACCAGGTATTTGAAGACAAGGGTGTCAAAATTGTGATCGACAAGGAAAGTCTGCCATACCTTATTGGTTCAAAGATCGATTTCAAGGCAAACGGGTTGAACAGAACATTTGAGTTTGACAATCCCAACGCCACTGACGAATGTGGTTGCGGGGAGAGTTTTACCATATCCTGAATATCCTGAATTGATCCTGTCGGTTATTTGACCTGGCAGAGTAAATGAGCAGGTCCTCAGGTCTTGCCAGCAATTATCATGCACTGATATAATCCGCCGGCTCCGAGACTGACGGAGTAAAAATCCTTGCCTCACGCACCCAATGGTTGGGTTGTCGGGGGCTTTGAAGGTCTAATTACTGAAATGAATTGGACTGGAAAATCCACAGGGAGTTAGCCATGCGTCATTATGAAATTTGTTTTTTGGTTCATCCGGACCAAAGCGAGCAGGTTCCAGCCATGCTGGAACGTTACCGAAGTCTGATTGAAGGGAAAGGTGGAAAAATACACCGTCTCGAAGATTGGGGAAGAAGACAGCTCGCATATCCTGTAGCCAAGCTGCATAAAGCTCATTATGTGTTGATCAATATTGAGTGTGACAGCAGTACACTCAGTGAACTGGAAGGAATATTCCGCTTCAACGATGCGGTGTTACGTCATCTGACGGTTCGCCGTCAAATTGCACTGACAGACCAATCAGAAATGCTTAAGGCCAGAGAGGAAAAAGATCGCTCCAGCCGGGCTCATGGTGATCGTCGTCGTGCAAGCTCCGCTGCCCCGGCTAGTAAAGCTGGCGGTCAGGCGGAAAAGGTAAAGGAGTCTGCCGACACCAAACCTGCAGATGAAAAGGCTGCAGATGAAAAGGTTGCAGATGAAAAGGTTGCAGATGAAAAGGTTGCAGAAACTGAGAAGACAGTCACTGCGGATACTGGTGCAGAAACAGAATCCAGTGCGGATACGGGAGAATAATCATGGCACGTCAATTTCGTCGTAGAAAATTTTGCCGTTTCACGGCAGAAGGCATTTCCGAGATCGATTACAAAGACCTCAGCATACTAAAACAGTATGTGGGTGAATCCGGAAAAATTGTACCCAGTCGTATTACTGGTACCAAGGCCAAGTACCAGCGTCAGTTGGCAACCGCTGTGAAACGAGCCCGTTTCCTGGCATTGCTGCCTTACACCGACAACCACTAATTATCCTGGAGAACTGATATGGATCTTATCCTGCTTCAAAAAGTGCAGAATCTGGGTGATTTGGGAGATCAGGTAAAAGTAAAGGCCGGGTTTGGTCGCAACTACCTGGTACCCCAAGGAATGGCAGTGCCCGCCACCAAGGGCAATATTGCGCAATTCGAAGCGCGCAGGGCTGAGCTTGAAGTCGCTGCTGAAGATCGATTGGGCAAGGCGAAGGCACGCCAGGCCGGCTTGGCTGAGGTGGTCGTAGAAATGACAGCCAATGCCAGCGAGGAAGGCAAGCTGTATGGTTCGATCGGACCCCGCGAACTGGCAACGGCCCTGTCGGAGATGGGTCATGATGTCAACAAGAGCGAAGTGATCATGGGTGAGGGCCCAATTAGAACGACAGGTGAGTTTGGTGTTGTCGTATTGCTTCACGCTGACGTTGAATCACTGGTCAAGGTAATCGTAAGTCCCGAATAATCGGTCTTCCGCTTGCGGGCTTGCCCCGCAACATCTATGCTCTGAACTGTGAACCGCCTACTGGTGGGTCACAGTTCTTTTGTCTCTTTGATTTGTGAATAAAATCCATGGCCAAACCCAAACTGGCTTCCGTTGAAAATCTGAAAGTTCCACCACATTCAGTTGTTGCTGAACAGGCGGTGCTGGGTGGTCTTATGCTTAGTGCCGCAGCCTGGGACCAGGTAGCAGACATTGTCACCGCCGGTGATTTCTATCGCGAGGACCATCGTCTGATTTTTACCGCGATCAGCGAAGTGCATGAGTCAGGTCAGCCTTGTGATGCCATTACTGTTTCCGAATGGTTTGAATCCCGTGGCAACGCGGAGCAGGTCGATAACGGTCGTTATATCGCGCAAATTGTCAATGAAACTCCCAGCGCATCCACCGTAGCTGCCTATGCTGCAATCGTTCGGGAAAAAAGTATTCTGCGCAGTTTGATTGATGCTGGTGAGCAAATAACTTCAAGCGCGTTCAGTTCAGAGGGAAGGCAAAGCCAGACCTTGTTGGAGGAAGCCGAGCGTCTGGTGTTTGCAATCGCAGACAAGGGCACTCGAGGTGGATCGGGATTTGTTGCGGTTCAGGATACGCTTAAACAAGCCATGGCCAAGATAGAAGAACTCAGTGCATTTGAAGGTGAAATCACCGGGATTCCAACGGGATATCAGGAATTTGATCGTTTAACAGCCGGACTTCAGCCCTCTGATTTGATCATTGTCGCGGGCAGGCCGGCGATGGGTAAAACAACATTCGCAATGAATCTGGCTGAGAACGCAGCCATAAAGCATGGTAAATCGGTGGCGGTTTTCAGTATGGAAATGGCCTCTTTGCAATTGGTCATGCGTTTGTTTTCTTCCCTGGGACAAATAGAACAAAATCGTTTACGCACGGGGACGCTCGATGACATGGACTGGCCGAAATTGACCTCGGCCATGACACTGCTACATAAGAGCAAGATTTTTATAGATGATACCCCGGCATTGTCACCCGCAGAATTACGCGCTCGCGCGAGAAGACTGAAACGGGAACATGACATAGACATGCTCGTGGTGGATTATCTTCAATTGATGAGCGTCCCAGATACCAGGGAAAACCGGGCGACTGAAATCGCTGAGATTTCCAGATCTCTCAAAGCGATTGCCAAGGAACTCAATATTCCTGTTGTCGCCCTGTCCCAACTTAACCGGGCCCTGGAACAAAGACCCAACAAGCGTCCCGTGATGGCGGATCTGAGGGAGTCCGGCTCCATTGAGCAGGACGCTGACCTGATTGTTTTCATCTACCGTGACGAGGTTTATAACCCGGAATCCAACGAGAAGGGTCAGGCCGAGATCATTATTGGCAAGCACCGCAATGGCTCAACCGGAAAGGTACAACTGGCTTTTCAGGGTCAGTGGTTACGTTTTGTTAATTTGGCGCCCGAAAATACCTATCAATACGACCATACCTGAGACCAGGGTTGTGGGTGGAGTCCCGGAATTCCGGTTTTTCAAGCCATGAGTCGCAATACCGTAGCTTTCATCAGTCTGCCTGCAATCAGACACAATTTTAAGGTGGCGCAAAAACTGGCACCCAACAGCAAGATCGCAAGCGTGGTCAAAGCTGATGGCTATGGTCACGGAATCACACAAGTGGCTGGTGCACTGCAGGAGTCTGAATTGCTTGCTGTGGCAACCGCTGGAGAGGCTACGGCCTTGCGTAATGCAGGATGGCGGGGTCGTTTACTGATGCTGGAAGGGTTTGCGAACCCTGAAGACTTTGACTGCTCTCAATCGCTAAACGCTGAAGTTGTCATTCATCATCCGTCACAACTGGAAATACTGAGAAGACGTAAACTGGCGAGTCAGGCCGTGCTCTGGCTAAAGCTCGATACGGGTATGCACAGGCTGGGGTTCGGCACATCAGATGTGAAGGAAGTATATTCAGAACTGGTATCAATTGCGGGTCAAGAACGGGTGGAATTGATGTCTCATTTTGCCTGTGCCGATGAGCCGGACAAGCCCATGACACAACGACAGGTTCTTGCATTTGATGATGCCGTTCGGGGGCTCGAAGCCAGACACTCACTTTCGAATTCGGCCGCGATTCTGAATTATCCTTCGGCACATCGGGATATTGTTCGTCCGGGAATCCTGCTTTACGGAATATCACCACTGTCAGATCGGCAGGCCAGCGAATTTGATCTCCGGCCGGCGATGACCCTGACTTGCGAACTGGTCGCGATCAATCATTGCCGAAAAGGGGACACCGTGGGTTATGGCGCGAGTTACACCTGCCCCGAAAATATGCCCATTGGGGTTGCCGCGATCGGGTATGGTGATGGTTATTCCCGGCACTTCCGTAATGGCACACCGGTGCTGGTTAACGGTAAGCTCGCCTGGCTCGCCGGGCGAGTATCCATGGACCTGATTACACTGGATTTACGTGGTCACGATGATACGGTAACCGGGGACAAGGTAACTTTGTGGGGTGAAGGCCTTCCGATTGAGACGGTTGCTCCCTGGGCGGGTTCGTTACCCTATGAATTGGTCTGTGGCGTTACCGGAAGGGTACCGCGGGTAGTGGTCTGAACATCAATACAAAGCCGATTTATCCTTTGTTTCATTGGTCACCAATTCAAAGTTAATTCTCGTCTTCATTCAAATCGTATTTGCGCAGATAACCACGAAGCTGATGATAGGTCATGCCTAGAAATTCAGCGGTCTTTTTTTGATTGAACCGACACAGTTCCAGCGCGCTTCTGATAAGACGCACTTCTTCATCCTGAATTTGTTGCTTGAAATCATAGGGCTGGTCAGGCAAGGCTGAAATATCCACTGTGTCTGCTTCGGTTGATTTAGACGGTCGCCAGGGTGATTCAAAGGGATCAAATACAACCTCGTCAATGGGTGAATCTTCATCAGGGCAGGCATAGACCGCACGCTCCACCACATTCTTGAGTTCGCGGATGTTGCCTGGCCATTTATAGTCCAACAGCATTTCACGGGCTCTCTCACTCCAACCATTGAACAAGTCCTTGCCAAGTTCACCAGCCATTTTAATGGCAAAGTGATCCGCCAATGTCAGAATATCGCGTGGACGTTCACGAAGCGGTGGCAGTGTAATGACATCAAAGGCCAATCGATCCAGCAGGTCTGCCCGGAACTTTCCAGCTCGCGCAAGGGTTGGCAAATCTTCATTGGTTGCGCCAATTATTCGGACATCGGTGCGTATCGTCTCACTACCTCCAACACGCTCAAATTCTCCATACTCAATTACGCGAAGAACTTTTTCCTGAACACCGGTTGATGTACTTGAAAGCTCGTCCAGAAACAGGCTCCCCTTGTGTGCCAGTTCAAAACGGCCATGACGGCGTTTACCTGCGCCGGTAAATGATCCCGCTTCATGTCCGAAAAGTTCGGTTTCCAGCAAGGATTCTGCCAGAGCCGCACAGTTCATCTTGATAAAGGGGTAGTCCCATCGGCCGGAAAGAAAATGAATCCGGGCTGCGATCAGCTCCTTGCCGGTTCCCCGCTCCCCAATGACCAGCACTGCGCGGTTCAGAGGTGCGACGCGAGAAACACGTTCAAGTACCTCCAAAAAAGCCGGAGATTCGCCAATTAATTGTTGATCCTGCGGTTTATCCATGTATTGATAGTCCCGACCTGCTGTATTACTGACCGTGGCATATTGTAAGTAATCTGCCAGATTTTGTCTTAGGCTGGAGGTAACGGGCACGATCTGCTACAAGATGACTGCAGAAATGAGTGCAAAAAATATTCCGTCGTCACGGACCTGGCACTATCGAACTCAAAGGACACTGGTGTGGCAAAAGCAAAAACTTCATTTCTCTGCAATTCATGCGGAAGCCAGTTGTCCAAGTGGTCGGGTCAATGCCCTGACTGTCGAAGTTGGAACACCGTGGAGGAATTTCGTACCGCTGCTACGCCTGCGGCGTCCCGGATGACCGGGTTTACTGGCAGTGCCAACCAGCAAATCACGGAGTTGTCTGAAGTGTCAGACAATGAGGTGTCGAGACTGGCAGTTGGCATCAACGAATTGGACCGTGTCCTCGGTGGGGGAATTGTCGCCGGATCCGTGATCCTGATTGGAGGTGACCCCGGCATTGGAAAATCCACCCTGCTGCTTCAGGTACTTGCAGGCGTAATGGATCAGCTGAATTGCGTGTACGTCAGCGGGGAAGAATCTCTGCAGCAAATCAATATGCGTGCAAAACGCCTGGAACTGGAAGTGGGAACTTTACGTTGCCTGACCGAAACGAATGTTGAGCAGATACTTGAGGTCGCCAGCAAAGAAAAACCCGGATTGATGGTGATCGATTCAATTCAGACACTTTTTTCCACGCATGTGCAATCTGCACCGGGCTCTGTCACTCAGGTCAGGGAGGCTGCCGCCGGGCTGGTACGTTACGCCAAGCAGACAAATTGCGCCGTGATTCTGGTGGGACACGTGACCAAGGAAGGCGCACTTGCGGGTCCGCGCATCCTGGAACACATGGTAGATGCGGTGTTGTATTTCCAGAGCGATGAGGGTAGCCGTTACCGGGTAATCCGTGCATTCAAGAATCGATTCGGGGCGATCAATGAACTCGGTGTGTTTGCCATGACGGGTCGTGGTTTGAAGGAAGTCAGTAATCCATCGGCAATTTTTTTATCAGGAAAGACAGAACCCGCTGCGGGCAGTGTGGTCACCGTGACCCGTGAGGGGACTCGGCCCATGCTGCTTGAATTACAGGCTCTGGTGGATGAAAGCCATCTGGCCAACCCGAGACGTGTCACCATAGGTCTTGATCACAGTCGGCTTTCCATGCTGCTGGCAGTGCTGCACCGCCACGGTGGAATCAGCCTTGGTGATCAGGACGTTTTCGCCAATGTGGTGGGGGGCATGCGAATTACCGAGACCGGTTCAGACCTGCCATTGTTATTGGCAATACTTTCCAGTTTTCGTGATCGAGCCCTGAATCAGAAAATGGTAGTTTTCGGAGAAGTTGGTTTATCCGGTGAAGTTCGTCCTGTCTACAATGGTGTAGAGCGATTGAAGGAAGCCGCTGGTCTGGGATTCAAGCAGGCCATTATCCCAAAAGCCAACCAACCGCGGCAGGAAATTGAAAATATGACCATTACCGCAGTGAACAGCCTGGAAGAAGCCATCAATCGGGCCTTTTGACGCATATTCAAATACAGGTACAAGCTAATCGTGTTGGCCCCGACTGGGCTTGATCAACACTTTGTGGATGACATTGTCCCTGATATCTACAATGGTCATAATATGCGATCCGATTTCGATGCTGCATTTTCCTTCCGGGATGACTTCCATTTCCTCGATGAGCAATCCACCCAGTGTATGGGCTTCATCAAACGGGAGGCTCCAGCCAAACTGCCGGTTTATTGAGCGAATGCTGGTGGAGCCATCCACGAGATAATTCCCATCGTCCAACCGTCGCATGGTGCGCGATCGGCCCCGGCCTTCAGCCGTATATTCTCCGACGATCTCCTCAAGGATATCGTCCAGGGTTACCAGTCCCTGAATATCACCATATTCATCTACCACAAGGCCCATCCGGCTTTGCTTGCCTTGGAACTCGAGTAATTGTTTGGTCAGAGAGGTTCCCTCGGGCACAAAATACGGCCGTCGCACCGAACGTTTCAGGTCTTCAAACTCTAAACCGCCCAGGGACAGTTTCGAAATGATGGTGCGGATATGCAGCAATCCGACAACATTATCGATACTTTCGTGATATACCGGCAGACGCGTGTAAACGGTCTGTGTCAGTTGATTGAGGATATCGGACCAATCGTCATCCAGATCTACACCGACTATTTCTCCACGCGGCACCATGACGTCATCAATTGAGGCATGTTCAAGATCCAGTATATTGACCAGCATGCGTTGATGTTCGTTGGATATCTGCCCTCCTTCCTTTACCAGTGTGCGTAATTCTTCCCTGTTCAGGCGCTCGAGCGCTTCGACATTGGTTTTGACCCCGAATGGCTTGAGTAAGAAGTTGGCAAATGAATTGACCAGCCAAACCACCGGATTGAGAACCTTTAAAAGAATGACCAGTACATATGATGCCGGGAATGCGATTTTTTCCGGGTGAAGGGCCGCCACAGTTTTGGGTGCGACCTCTGCAAAGATCAACACAACTACGGTCATGACCAGGGTAGACACCCAGATTCCGGCATCACCGAATTGCCGTATGGCGATCACTGTTGCTATTGATGCCGCCAGAATGTTGACCATGTTATTTCCAAGCAGGATCAAGCCGATCAGGCGATCCGGCTTGGTCAACAGTTTTTGTGCCAGGCGTGCACCCCGGTGTCCACCATTGGCAAGGTGTTTCAGGCGATAACGATTGATCGCCATCAGGCTGGTTTCCGAACTGGAAAAAAAACCGGAAAGTACGATCAGGATGAGCAGTGCAAAATAGAGACTGCCTAACGGGATGTCGTCCAATGCTGTTTCAGGTTCCTTTATGTTGCATGGGGTAGAACATTGCCGGTTTGCTAACTGTGCCAACTGCGTTGCAGCAGCACCTCCAGAATCAGTTTGCTGCCGAAATAGGATAGCAGCAACAGCACGATACCTGCGAGTGTCATGCGGACCGCCACCCGTCCACGCCAACCCTTTCTCCAGCGTCCCCACAGCAGCACGGCGAATATCAACCATGCAAATATGGATAACAATGTCTTATGGGCCAGATGCTGGGCGAATAAATCATTGACGAATATCAGCCCCGTTACCAGTGACAGTGCCAGGATGGCAAACCCCGCCTTAATCAGGAGAAACAGGAGTTCCTCCAGTGTTTCCAGTGCGGGCAGGGTCTGAACCAGTTTGTTGATACTGTGGTGACGTAAAAGATAATCGATCGATGCAACAAACAGGGCATAGACCGAAGCGATGCTCAATACACCAAATGATATGACCGACGAGACTATGTGTATGGCAATGCCAACAGATCGCTGGGAGATTTCCAGCCTTGGTGCATCCAGTGCCCACTCAGCCAGCACAATCAACACCGCCAGTGGCAATATGACAAGGCTTGCATCAAACAGATTTTTGCGTAGTGGAAGTGAGCCCAAAGGAATAGCCACACTTACCAGTGAACATAATGACCAGACATTCAGCAGGCTGATCTGGGGTGAGGCTGGGATCAGCCAGTGGCGTGTTTGCGCCCAGGCATGTAATAGAACACCAATCGTGGTGAAGCAGACCGCAATAATTCGTTTGCGATCAGAGTGCTCGGCCACCGCCATGTACAAGAAAAATACGCCTGACAGATAACAGACCGCTGTGATCAACAAAATTGTGTCATGCATGTCGAATTCTGTAGTCGCTTGAATAAGGTCAGCCGTTATAATACCCGACTGCGGAAATCTGGAGTAAAAAATGTTTGAGAACCTGACCCAGCGATTGACCCGGTCGATGAAAAAGCTACGTGGCAAGGGACGTCTGACCGAAGATGGGATCAGGCAAAGCTTGCGTGAAGTCCGAATTGCGTTATTGGAAGCGGATGTCGCACTGCCGGTTGTCAAGTCGTTCATAGATCAGGTCAGGGAACGGGCATTGGGTCAGGAGGTGATTGGCAGTCTTCAACCGGGACAGGCGTTGGTAAAAATCGTTCATGATGAACTTGTGCGTGTCATGGGTGAGGAAAACGAGGCTCTGGATTTAAGAGCCCGGCCACCAGTCGTTGTATTGATTGCAGGGCTGCAGGGGTCAGGTAAAACAACGACCACGGCCAAACTGGCAAAACATTTACAGGAACAAGCCAGAAAAAAGGTCATGGTGGTCAGTTGTGATGTTTACCGACCCGCGGCCATAGAGCAGCTGAAAACACTCGCAGAACAGGAAAGTATCCTCTTTCATCCTTCGGAGGTGTCAGAAAAACCCGTCGATATCGCAAGGCAGGCGGTCGAAGCTGCAAGAAAAAAGATCGCTGATGTATTACTCATCGATACTGCTGGTCGTTTGCACATCGATGCGGACATGATGGACGAGATACGCGCACTGCATTCGGCAGTAAGCCCGCATGAAACCCTGTTCGTGGTCGACAGCATGACCGGACAGGATGCGGCCAACACAGCAAAAGCTTTCAATGAAGCACTGGCGCTGACCGGTGTGATCCTGACCAAAACCGATGGTGACGCACGGGGCGGTGCGGCACTGTCTGTCAGGCAATTGACCGGCAAACCAATCAAATTTGTTGGCACCGGTGAGAAATTGGATGCTCTCGCGCCATTCCACCCCGAAAGGATTGCATCCCGAATTCTTGGAATGGGTGACGTATTGTCCCTGGTCGAAGATGTTCAACGACATGTTGATCAGAAAAAAGCCGAGAAACTTGCGAAAAAAATTAAGCGGGGCAGTGGTTTCAACCTGGAGGATTTCCGTAGTCAGCTTGAACAAATGCAAAACATGGGTGGCCTGGGGAGCATGGTTGACAAATTACCGGGTATGACGGATATACCCGATCATGTGAAAGACCGCGTAAATGATAAACAGACCGGTTCCATGGTTGCCATTATCAATTCCATGACACCGCAGGAAAGGCGTTTTCCGGACGTAATACGGGGATCGCGAAAAAAACGTATAGCCTCCGGTTCCGGTACCCGGGTCCAGGACATCAACCGCATGCTCAAGCAGTTCTCCCAAATGCAACGCATGATGAAGAAATTTGGCAAGGGGGGTATGAAACAGATGATGAAGAGAATGGGTAGTCTCAAGGGTCGCATGCCACCGGGTGGCTTTGGCTGAGTTCTACCGGTGGGACAAAAGGACAGGCGTGCATTTCTAAAACATGGTCTGGTCGCTGCAGGCGGCCTGGTTCTTGGTCTGGCCGCCTGGTCGCAACTTCAAAAGACTGGCACATCCCTGTCGCACCATAAATCACTGGGACCCCTGATCCCCACACAAGATCAGAGCACCGGGTTGCCAATTCTGAATCTTCCCAACGGTTTTGAATACCACAGCTTTGCCTGGGCCGGTGAAACTCTGGCCGATGGTTATCGTTCGCCACGAGCGTGTGATGGTATGGGCATCGTGGCGGACAGCAATGGCGTAGTCACGATGATTCGAAACCATGAATTGCGCGGCTCCATGGGAGCAACCGGTGACCCGTCAATGGCCTGGGACAACACGGGTGGTGGCACCACCACACTGAAATTTGATACCAATGAGAAACGCCTTGTGGATTCAGGAGTCAGTCTGGGGGGTACGGTCAATAATTGTGCGGGTGGCGTGACTCCCTGGGGTACCTGGCTATCCTGTGAGGAAGGGCCGGTAACACCGGAACTGATGCACCTCGGGACTGAGCCCAGACAATGGCTCTGGAAGCTTGATAATGCCAAAAAAAGACACGGTTTTGTATTTGAGGTTCACCCTGACGGTGCGATGAATCCCGAACCCATCGTGGCCATGGGTCAGTTCTATCATGAGGCTGCGGCGGTTGATCCTGCCACCGGGGTGGTGTACATGACAGAGGATCGGGCTCCCTTTGCGGGTCTGTACCGTTATTTACCGGATGTTCCGGGCAAACTCGCGAAGGGTGGATTGTTACAAATGCTTCGTGTTACCGGGCATTCTGAGTTGAAAGGAGCAGTTTCCAGGAATCAACAAATGTCAATCGGATGGGTGGAGATCGCCGACCCCGAACAGGGGCACACACCCGGCACCCATGATGGTGCAGGGGTCGTCGCTCAGGGGATGGCAGCAGGAGGAACGGGTTTTATTTCACTGGAGGGTTGTATTTACTACGATGGATCCATCTTTTTCACTTCCAAAGCAGGAGGTGAGGCAAGGTTGGGTCAGGTTTTTCGCCTGGATCTTGAAAACAACACCCTGCAGCTAATTTTTGAAGCCACTCGTCAAAGCAGCTTTTCAGGACCGGACAATATCATTGTCAGTCCGCGCGGCAGTCTGATGATCTGTGAAGACAGGCTGGGTACTTACAAAGATGGCCAGTGTGTCGCCGCTCTGGATGCGATGGGGCAACTGTTTGCATTTTGCCAGACAAACACTGATCTACGGGGAATTTATGGGGGGCATGAATTGCATAACACTGCAATTACCAGTGAATGGGCAGGGGTTTGTTTTTCTGAGGATGGACAGTGGATGTTTGCCAACCTGTACAGTCCCGGAATTACATTTGCCATTACCGGTCCCTGGGACGATGGACCGGTTTGAGATCAACCTGGGCAACAGGTCTGCCTGATCATGGGGTGTTGACCAGAAACACACATACACTGGCAGATTTTCAAGTAAAATACGTGCTTATGATCAGGAGAATCAGCTTGTGACAGAACGAACGGCACAAATGGGCGAACGAAGCGGTATCTCAGGTTGGTTTGACCGTATCCGCTACAATGAAATATTGCGTCAGGGAATTGGATTGTTACTGATTGCCGTTAGCGCCCACTACGCAAGACCGGATGCCGGTACGGTGGTTGTCGGCCTGGGTATTGCGGTACTGGGGCAATTGTTCCGCATCTATGCGGCCGGTTACATATTCAAGAATAAAGAACTCGCCTCAAACGGCCCATACGCATTGGTCCGACATCCCCTGTACCTGGGCAATTTTCTGATCCTGGGTGGTTTTACTCTGGCCGCCGCCAACGCTTATGTTCTGATTGGTGTGATGGTGTTTTTCCTGGTGTGGTACCCGGCCGCGATTGCATACGAGGACAGCAAACTGGAACGGATTTTTGAAGATGAATGGCGTGCATGGAGCAAAACAATTCGCGCCATGGTACCCGGTCGATTTCGTATGGCAGACCTGAAGGCGGATGGCTGGAATTCCTACCAATCGTTTATTCGCAACGGGGAACTGCCGATATCACTGTACCTGGTGGGTTGCGGGATCTGGCTGTGGATGGTCAGCCATTAAGTCACAAGGAAAATCGGTGTGCATCCCAGGTTCCGCCCCGACGTTTCCCTTCGGACAATGATGTGACCAACATTGTGTACAATCTGGTGGCTGAAAACACACCATTGAAGAATTCTCATTGCAGGAATCAGCATGGACATAATTGAGGTACCGGTTTCACCGGGCGAAGTGTTGGATAAAATCACCATTCTGGAGATCAAGTCGGAACGGATCTCGGATGCAGACAAGCTGATCAATGTGGGCCGTGAGTTAAAACTGCTACAGACTTCATGGCAACACTCTGTCAATGAAGATGCGACCATTAGACGCATTCACGCCCGCTTGAAGACCATCAATGAAACTCTTTGGAAGATTGAAGACGATATTCGCGACAAGGAGCGTTTAAAAGAATTTGATCTGCAGTTTATAGAACTGGCCCGCGCAGTCTATGTCACCAACGATCAACGCGCGGAGGCCAAAAAAGAGTTGAACTTGTATCTTGGTTCAAAAATCGTTGAAGAAAAATCTTATAAGGACTATCAGTAAGTCTGCATAAATCCTTCCAGTTTGGCTATCACCTCGCCCGTATCGATCAGGTCCATGACACCGGGATATTCAATTCTTTGCCCCCAGCGGAGTTCGTCCACCCGTTTGTTTTTGTACTTCTTTGCAGCCAGGTCATATTTGTCAACGCACAATTCGAGGCTGTTGTAAGGACCCGAACGCAGGCTTGGAGTGGCGGCATAAAGACCTATTACGGGTGTACCCCGTGCCGAAGCGATGTGCGCGGGACCGGAATCAGGTGATAGCACAATATCGGCGTGGCTCAGAAGAGCAACAGACTGATTGATTGTATCTTTGCCAATCAGGTTTTTGATTCCATTTCTCATGGCAGATTCGATTGCCAGACCGGTGCGGTCTTCCAACTCGGATGGCCCCCCAACCAGGACCACACGCATGCCCAGTTGTGAGATCGCGTGATCAGCCACTTCCGCATAGCGTTGAGCAGGCCAGTTGCGTAAAACATGGCTGGAACATGGGCTGATCATAAGTATTGGCGGGCCATCTCCAAGCAACTGGTTGGCCCAGGCGTCATCCCTACTGGAAACGGGAAGACCCCATTCAGGAGAACCAACTGGTACATCAAGCGAGCTTGCAAATTCGAGAAAGGCATCGACCTGGTGTTGTCCGGGCACGCTACGGACCGAACGATTGATAAACCATTGGTGGCCGTCACGCCATCTCGATTTATCCCACCCAATACGTAACGGAGCGTTCACCAGTTTACTGAGCAGGTTGGCACGCGCAGCTACCTGCATATGCAGCAATACATCAAATTGCCGGTCCTTAAGTTGCTTTCTCAATTGCAATATCGCTGACAGTCCGCCCTTCTTGTCAAACGTGATGAATTCAACGTCCTGGAAGTTACTCAGCAAGCGCGCCTCGAGTCTCCCTATAATCCAGGTTATTTCAGCTTGCGGGTGGTGCTTGCGGATCGCATTAATTACCGGGGCAACATGGGTCACATCCCCGATCGCGGAAAGCCTCATTATGCATATGGATATTCTGGACACCTGAGTCCCCTCCAGGATTTCGCACCCGAATTACCGCAACCCTAATACATGTCGGGTTCACACCCCAAGGATTTTGTGGGAAAACCGGATTCAGGGCTTGATGGAAATGCTTTCTGGATTAAAATATCCACCATATGAAAGTTGCATATCACAAGCAAAAATCATTGGAATTCGTCGTGGATGCCGACAGGGTGGATGAACCCTGTCCAGAGATTTTTGATGTGGCGTACTGGAGGTCGATGGATGCCCTGGCAGGAGCAGGCGTGGGTCGTGGTGGAGCATGGTTTGTCGAGGCGCCTTTTGGATCGGTGGTGCTGCGCCGATTTATTCGTGGCGGCTGGGCTGCAAAATTAAGCCGGGACAGTTATCTGTTTACCACGGTATCGCGTTCCAGGCCATTTCGTGAAT
Organism: Lysobacterales bacterium; assembly: GCA_014238945.1. Taxonomy (GTDB): domain Bacteria; phylum Pseudomonadota; class Gammaproteobacteria; order Xanthomonadales; family SZUA-36; genus SZUA-36. Next base: position 6,484 of record JABAAB010000109.1, on the reverse strand, counting down.
TCCATTTGCTGGCCCGTCTGACTGGACTGGGGCTGGCCGTACCCCAACCGGTGGCCGCCATCTGCGAGCACCACGGCTTACTATCAACCGGTGCAATAATGACAGTTTGTATTCCCGATGCAAAACCACTGGCTGAGGTGATAGCAAATTCGATCACTGATGTCGAGCAGCAGCCAATTCCCTGGATCGCCGTGGGACGTTGTCTGCGAAAATTTCACCGGGCCGGAGTCTGGCATGCCGACTTGAACGCACGCAATATTTTGCTTGCAACAGAACAGATTCCATTTCTGGTCGACTTTGACCGTGCAAGATTCACAGCTGACAGGGAAGTGGATGGGAAGGCCAATTTGCATCGTCTGAAAAGATCATTGGATAAAGTCTGGCCGACCCCCGCACTGTCTCAATTGGAGCCTGCATGGGCCGATCTGATGAAGGGCTACCATGACTAAACGGCTGGAAACTCTCTCACTAAGGGCCATCAAATCACCACGTCTGAATCTGATAGCCGGTACCACGGATCTGATCAAGACCGATATTGCGGGCAGGGCGGCACTGGCCAAAGCGCTGGATGTGCTTGTGTCCGACAGTTGGCCACCGGAGTTATACGGGCCAAGGGCCATGCAATTTGCTCTCAGGCAATTGGGCGAACCTGCTGAGCAAGGCTGGTCTTTCTGGTATCTGGCAATCACAGGTGAACAGGATGAATTGGTGGGTATCTGTGGATTCAAAGGGCGACCGGACCACAAGGGTTCTGTGGAAATCGGCTATTCGGTACTCAGTCGCTTTCGTGATCGCGGTATAGCCTCTGAAGCGGTTGCAGCATTGGTTGGCTGGGCATTTACACACCACAATGTCATGGAAATATGTGCCGAAACATTGCCGCACCTCACCCAGTCTATCCGGGTACTTGAAAAAAACGGATTTGTATATTCCGGCCGTGGTTCAGAGGCCGGTGTTGTGCGCTACACTCTGCCGCGTAGCAGTTTGCGTTAAAGGCATTGTGGCCAATCAGGGGTTCGACCTTCCCCAATCCGGGAATTCGCGGATTCACATTCGAAGTTGTCAGTAATCACCTGTCATTGACAGCATGTAGTCGATTTTTGGTAGCCCGCAACAGCTTCGAAGCAGGTATTTGAAATACTTTTCTGAATTCCCGTTTACTTCCAGTTCATGAAGAGCACTATTTTTCAATTTACACCGATCCATACCGGTGGAGAATTTCTAATCCATATACATTTACAGGCATTTGTCCAATAGCTGTGTAATTTTGGACATATTGCTTTTTGAGTCATAAGTATTAAAATGATATATAAATGATATCAATGGAGTAAAAAACATGATCAGAGAAATTACACGAAAATGCGCTTCGGGCTACCTGGCGCTGGTGGTACTTCCGCTATTAGTGATTTTAAACGGCTGGGTGTTATTCAAAGCTGTTGTGGCAGGGAGTACGGCCCTGATCGTCATTACCGTGATTGTCGCAATTGCGTTACTGATTTGTCTCGTCGGTTTTTTCATGGTTCATCCCAACGAGGCCAAAGTCTTGACTTTGTTTGGTAGCTATGTGGGCAGTGTAAGGGAAACCGGTTTGCGCTGGGCCAACCCGTTCTTTGCCAAGGAGCGTGTATCACTCAGGGTACGTAATTTTGATTGCGATACACTCAAGGTCAATGACAGCTCCGGTAACCCTATCGAGATCGCGGCTGTTGTTGTCTGGAAAGTGGTGGATTCTGCAGAGGCTGTATTCGAAGTGGATGATTACATCAGCTTCGTCGAAATTCAGTCTGAAGCAGCATTGAGAAACCTGACCACAAGCTATCCCTACGAATCGCATTCAGAAGACCAGATTGCGTTGCGAAGTAATCCACAGCAGATAGCAGAGCAACTCAAGATCGAGGTACAAAACCGCTTGGACAAGGCCGGTGTGGAAGTCATAGAGGCACGCATCAGTCATCTGGCCTACGCACCGGAAATTGCAAGTGCCATGCTGAAACGCCAGCAGGCCCAGGCCATTGTCGCTGCAAGACGAACCATTGTTGATGGTGCAGTTGGGATGGTCAAAATGGCCCTGGATGAGCTAAGGGATCAAAATGTGATAGAACTTGATGATGAGCGCAAGGCGGCCATGGTCAGTAATCTGCTGGTTGTATTGTGTGGCGAAGAGAATGCCCAACCCGTGTTGAACACCGGATCACTGTATAGTTAGCGCCCGACACTGATGGCAGCGAAAAAAGCCTTTCCGCTGAGGATCAGCGAGGATATCTGGCAGGCCGTGCGACGATGGTCAGACGATGAATTGCGGAGTGTCAATGCTCAGATTGAATACCTGCTTAGAGACGCCCTGCGCAACGCGGGGCGTCTGTCGAAGACCAATGAAGAAGGTCAGAGGGGGGATGATGAAAATAAATAACTTGAACGGTGCTTCCCGATTGCACTCATGTGTCCGGCGATCTCATAACATGACCAATGTCATTTGAGCCAGGTTTCTCCGGACGCAAAGATTTAATCATGGATGCAAATGTCTCGGGTTCGGGTCTGATGCGGTAGTTGTCGGTCTGGTCGCAGAAGATGATGTGGCCGTTTTTGTCCGTTATTACCACGGTTGGCATGACGGTATCGGAATCATAACCCAGTAATTGCGTGCCCATCGGTACACCCCAGGAATTTAATATTCCCAGCGTCCTGGCTGCCTTGTTATTTCGGTCTCGCAGGAACAGCAAAGGTGCCCCAAGACGATTGGCCATTTTCTGTGATTTGTCCACGGGTTGTGGGCTGATCAATACCACGCTGACACCCAATGCTTGTAGATGACGGTATGCTGCGGCCAATTCCGTGATCTGCGCAACACAAAAAGGACACCAGTTACCCCGATAGAAAACCAGCAGATGTGGTTTGGCTTTGAAACTTTCGGAGGACACCACATGCCCCTCCATGGACTGTAGCCGGAAGTCCGGTAATGGAGATCCAACATGGAGTTCAGCGGAGTCACGCGTGCCGAAATCTGAATACCACCGCAAATAGGTAACCCACCCAATCAATGTCAATCCCGCCCAGACATGTATTAATCCGGCCGCCGTGCCATGGCGGAAAGAAATGGCCAAGGTTATGGCCATGCCCAGACCACTCAATAAGGTATATTCAAACAGGTAACGTGATGTTCTTGGTGACCTGAATAAAAACACATTAACAAAGAACCCCAGTGGGGCAATTGCTGACAACGTCAGGCCCAGCCAGGAAAGCAGCGGAATGCTACCCGTGACCAATTGTAAAAAAGAGTAGACACTGACCAGGACCAGCCAGGTCAAAAAACTACTAATAAATACTGATTTGAGAATGTTCGAAATGGTGAAATCTCCTGGAACATGTGAGAATAGACTTCGCTGCCTGTACAGAGTATAGCGCTAACCGGTAGCCAGATTATTCACATGCCCTGGGAGTGTAACCGTGCTTAAAAGAATGGTTTTGATATTGTTACTGCTGCCTGTTTATGCCTGGTCAGAACAACCCGAGTGTTTTCCGGAAGAACTGATACCGGACAACATGTTTCCGTCCATAAAGCTTGAAACCAGTCTTGGTAATATTGTTATTGAGTTGAATCGTATGCGGGCGCCGGCAACTGCAAATAATTTCCTGCGTTATGTACTCGAAGGTGAATATGACGGAACCATTTTTCACCGTGTGATGTCCGGGTTTGTAGTGCAGGGCGGTGGCTATACCAGTGATATTGGAGAGAAAACATTACATGCCCCGGTGTGCAATGAGTCGGGCAATGGACTGAAAAACGTCACCGGTAGTGTTGCCATGGCACGTTTTGCAAACCCGCACTCGGCTACCCGGCAGTTTTATTTCAATATGAATGATAATTCCAGCCTGGATCCCAATTCCCGAAGTTGGGGTTACACAGTCTTTGGTGAAGTCATTGAGGGATTTGAGGTGCTCAAGGCTATTGAGGCTGCGGAGACCGGCTACAGTGAAGACCTGGACGCTGAAGACGTACCTCTGGAGACGATATTATTGATTAAGGCCAGTGTACAAGAATAGATTAGGCACTGCGGACATCACCAGTGTTTGAGTTTACCGGAGCTGGTTGGGGAGAAGTATTTGCATTGTCCAGTGCCCTGACCTGGGCCTTGGCCGTAATATTAATGCGGCGCTCCGGTGAAACCCTGCCAGCATTTGAACTGAATCTGTTCAAGAACTGTATTGGCTTTCTGCTGATGGTTCCGACTCTGTTTGTATTTCATGGCCTGACCCTGCCTGGCTATTCAATGAAGGAATTGATGATCGTTATTGCGTCCGGGTTGTTGGGTATTGCGGTAGCCGATACCTGGTATTTGAAGGCTTTAAACCTGATGGGTGCCAGCAGGACCGGGATCGTTTCCAGTCTGTTCAGTCCATTTGTTATCTTGCTTTCAGCGATTTTCCTCGGCGAACACCTGGTCAGTTGGCAATGGGCTGGATTCATGATGGTACTGGGCGGAATATTGCTGGTGACATGGCGAAACAAGCGCTCTGTTGTGGAGGCAGACAATATAAGAAAAGGGGCAATATATGGCGTGTCAGCCATGTTGATGATGGCGATCGGTATCGTCATGATAAAGGAAATTATCGAATCCCGACCGTTTCTTTGGACTGTAGAACTAAGACTTGCAGGCGGTGTTGCCGGCATGCTGGCATACGTTCTTGTCAGAGGCCATTGGGGGAGAATCAAGCAAAATTTCGGTCAGCCCCACCCCTGGGGTACGGTGGTGGTCGCGTCAATACTGGGTGCCTATGTCTCGGTGATTTTCTGGTTGGCGGGGTATCGGTTGATTGATGCTTCGGTAGCATCCGTTCTCAACCAGACCAATGGGGCGTTTATTATTTTATTTGCCTGGTTAATGCTTGGGGAACGAATTACCAGGCGAAAATCACTGGGTATCACACTGACGCTCGGTGGTGTAATTATCATGCTAAAAATGTAGAGTCGAAGAATGGAAATTCCGCATTGGGACAAGGATGTGAAAAAAACCGGTTCACAGAGGAAGTGGTTGTTGAGCATAACGCTCATCATGACGGCAGCGCTTTCACTCACATCCTTCGTTGATCAGCGCGCGGCAGAAGATTATGAACAGCTTTTCAAGAGGGCCTTTGTTACCTTTGCGATGGCCCGAACCATCAACGGTATCATTTCGGTAGTGCAGGGCACCGAACTCGCACTTCAGCCTGCGGGTGTAGGCGTGACCCTGACCCCGGGAGAGATTCTCGATCCCGTCAACGACCTGATTGAACGATTTTCCTGGATTATGCTGGGTGCCACAGTGTCCCTGGGTCTGCAAAATGTGCTTCTCGATATCAGTGCATGGTGGCTGGTGCAAACGCTATTGGCTGCAATGGCGGTGTGGATGGTGTTCCGGTTTTGGTTTCCTCAAGAGAATCGCCACGTTTTGAATATGATATTGAAGCGGGTGTTCTGGATTCTTTTGTTTATTCGATTTGCGGTGCCCGGCATGATGATTGTAAATGATTTTCTATATGAGCAATTTCTACAGTCCCGTTTTGAACTGAGTACACAGGTGATAACAAAAGCGGGCGTTGAATTGGAACAATTGAAGTCCGATGCTGCGACTGAGGAGCCAACTGCAAACAGCACAGGATTGCTGGATTCGATGGCACGGGCGTGGAGCAGTACCGTCAATACGCTGGATCTTGAGGGAAAACTTGATCGTATGCGATTGCAAGCCAACAAAGTCATAGAGCATTTTATTCAACTTAGTGTGGTATTCGTGCTCCAGACGGGTCTTTTGCCTGTTTTATTTTTGTGGGTTTTTCTGCAAATATTCAAACGATTGTTCAGGCCATTAACGCGTAATAGATATCCCGGAAGCTAAAATTTAACCTATGAGACTTCAGGATGTTCACTGATTGTCACTGGACAAAACCATTCGAGTAAAAGTCTTACAAATTATAAATTGACAAATATGTCAATAAGTGACAAAATTGTCAATAAGTGACAAATATGTCATATTTTAATTTGAATCTACGAGGAAGGGGGGGGCCTGGCAACAAGCGTAAAAGATAAACACTCAGAGTCAACAGCCGGGGGATCTCTGAGCATGTTCGAAGGGGATATCTGTTTTCGTTTGTAAAAGGGGAAGATAAAGCACGGGTCTGTCATACAGGCCGGGCTTTGTCTTGTGTGAATGGGATGCAATCGTGCCATCCGGATGAGGGGTCTGGTCCAGATACTTTCAAGTCCCGGGAAAATTTAGTCATGGAATAAATGTTATGAACTCATGGAGAAACCAATGACTTCATCTGCAAATCCTGCACTCCGTGATGTCGCCGTGCTTACCCGTGCAGTTGAGAATGTGTTCAGAAAAATTATACGCATGCTCATTGGCCGTATGTCGTTAAAGAAACTCCAGGAGATGATCCAGATAATTTTTGTGGAGGAGGCCGAGGCAAAGTTGCAAAAAGAGGCACCGGGTAGGAATGTAGCACT
>JABAAB010000055.1 GCA_014238945.1 Lysobacterales bacterium | reverse complement strand
GGGACGGTTTGAGGCGCACCGATGACCAGTACACCGGTGGCCCGGGGACGGCAAAGGTCAAATATGCACGGGGTTGCACGGGGTCAACGGTCACTGATACTTTGCTGAATTGCAAATAAGGTGGTTTATACTTCCTATCCAATCTGTTACATTTAATTCGCTTTTGTTAGAGGATAAAGAGTCGCATTTATTTTCTTAGATTAAGCGAGTAGTAAAAATTTATGAAACTATCAATACGCTCAAAGATTGCAAATGGCCTGGTTCTCTGCCTGGTGGTTCCGCAAGCTGCGAAATCAACGAATCAAATAATCGACGATTACAGAGACGGTCTGAGATCATTCACGGCACAGGACAATTTCGATCCTGCCGCTGACAACGGCAGCTTTCCAGAGGCTGGCGCAGATCAGTATCTGTCTGAAAGAGACCCATCCGGCGGAGACCCATCCGGCGGAGATCCATCCGGCGGAGATCCATCCGGCGGGGATCCGACCGGATGCGAGCCACCTGGAGAAGAGTCAGGGCGTGTAGTTATTGAGGAGCCGGACATTAAACTTATCTGGGAAGAATGGCCATTGGAACCGGATCCAATTGGACCTGTTTCAGGAACCTCCAACAAGATGCAGGTTTCTGTTACCCCGGTTCCGGCAGAGGAGACCTTCCTTAGCTTCAGTAGCACAATGCCCGATCAGGGCAATGCAGAACCCCGCGCCCTGGTGCTTGGTTTGGATGCATGCATTCCCCAAACCGTCCGCGTGGTCGCGGAAAACGATGGGGTAGTGGATGGGGACATAACGTTCGGAATTGAGGTAAAGGGTGCAGGGGATAACATTTCCCCCATTACATACACTGTTGTTGACAATGACACGTTCCCTGCTGTCAAGGTGTCTATTGCCGGCCCCACTTCGCTCAAGCCCGGTGGGAAAGGCAGATTTACGATAAAGGTGGGAAATGTTTCAAGAGGAGGTCTTTCAGGCAATTCACTGGAAGTTGAAACTTCGCCGGGGTTTAGAATCTCCGGGAGTGCTGCAGCCTTGATGTCCGGGGATCCGCTCAAATCCAGATTCAAAAGCACCAAATCGGGGGGTCTGGTCATGTCAAGGATCGCATTGCCCCTAAGTGACGCGCTGCTGCTGACGGTCGTCGCTGACCTGGTCAATGGCGACCCGGATCAAAGCGTTTGGGTGCGGTTCTCTAGCTCCGATGGTTTAGCCAATGACACTCATCTGACGGTTCGCACAGCGGTAGCAACAACTGAACCCTGAACAACCGCCTGGACCTGGTTGCAAGACCAGTCGCGGTTCACCAGAGTACAAGGGAATCGACGCGCGTTGACCACGTTGGGCGCTGAATAAGCGCCATCGGACTGATTACTGTCCCGTGCCCTCCGTTCAACGCAGCGATACCGGCCTTCAATAGTCCGGGGCTGCTGAATGTTTGATTTAAATCACTGGTGCCCTCGTTCAGTCAGGGAGACGCAGTCTGGCTTATTGACGATTCCAGTGACTATCCTGAAGTCAAAAGTATAGGTCGTTTATAAACATTATCTGATGCATGGCAGACCTGATACAGTTTTCATCATCTTGCCAGTCATTCCATTGCTGTCCCAGATGCACGGGTTCAGCCGGTATGCTGCCAGGGTTTGTGCAACACATCGGTGCAGCAAGCTGAAATGGCTGTGCCATTACATCACCCACCCGCCAATCGCCACCAAGCGGCTGTCTCGCGATAGGAAAGGAGGGTAAGGTACCGCTGCAAACGACCGTTCCGGGTTGACTTAACGCATGTAGTGCTGGAGCCGCAGGATTTTATGTTCAGGATGAATGGTATGCCACGGGCGCATTTATGCGCCCGTGGCATGAGTCCATCCCTGCAGGACATTGCCTTAATTGAGGATCCGCAACGGGCTGGCTGCTTTGCAGGTGCACGCACCGCCGGCCCATGGGAGTCAGCGCGGATGCATTCAGTGCCTTTGGCGGCAAGGATTCGGGCGGTTCAAGAGCCTGTCAGAGCAGCTAAAGGGGTGAGATGACCACTTCTGATTCTTGCCAACTTTCCAGAGAATGTGGTTTATACTTACTGTCTACTTATGATAATTCTCGGTTTTGATCTGGACAATAATATCTATCCCAATGTCTCGGTTGATGTCTTGGAGCCACGATTATTGCCCGATGGAGCGAGCACCCTGGTTACCGTTTTCGCGGCCAATTTCGGGAGAACCGGATGGTCGCGCCGCTCTGTGCACGTCGAGCCTTCATCAGAATCCGAGGTCACGGGATATGCAGCTTCGCTGTTGTCCGGCGGTGAATTAAAAGCAACAGGCAGATTCCCGGGTGGCTCATTGCTTCTTAATAGGGTCAACAAGTGTGGCGCAGGCACGCTGATGTTTGCCGTCAACGCAACACATAGAAGCGGCGGATCTACAGTTCAAATAATCACCACACGATCAGTCAGTCAATCCGGTGGCTGCGAAAAAGGTCGCGACCATGGTGTCCGGGTCTCCGGACCCTAACCGAGGGAAAATACTTGGCCTCAGTGCAAGCCACCATTCAACAATTCATACGGGGTTCCTTGAACGCGATCCTGGAGGCTGCCGGCGAAGCCCCTCTGCGGTCAACTGCTGTGCCCGAACGCAGCTCACCACTCAGCATCGCGATACCGGTTTTCAATAACCGTGAACTGCTGCGACGGTGCCTCGAATCCCTGTTAACGACGCTCAGCGACGGGGATGAGGTCTGGTTGTTCGATGACGCCAGCGATGAGCCCGGCATCATGGAACTCATGAACGACTTCGGCCGGCGCTGGCCCGCCACCCATGTCGTTCGCAATGAGGAAAACCTGGGCTTCGTGGGCAGTTCCAACCTGGCCTTCAAGCTGATCACGCGCGACATTGTGCTGTTAAATAGCGATACGGAAGTGATGGCGGACTGGTTGGAGCACCTGCAAGCCTGCCAGCAGCGTAATCCGCGCGCCGCCATCGTCTGCCCCGTGTCCGACAAAGCCACGATTCTTTCAGTGTTGCCGATTGAGGCTGCCGGCGAATCCAGTGGTATTTTGAGTGCCTCGGCTAAGGCCACGGCGGGCGATGTTCAATTACCGACCGCTGTCGGGTTCTGCATGCTGATCCGACGCCAGTTCATCAAGGAGGCCGGGGTGTTCTGCCAGGCTTTTGCTCCAGGCTACGGGGAGGAGAACGATCTTTCCATGCGAGCCATGAACCGGGGTTGGGATATTCTTGCGGCCGACAGGGCATGGGTGTTGCATCACTCCGGCGGCAGTTTCGGCAGGGAGCGGAGTCAGGCCCTTCAAACCAGCCATCAGGCCAGGCTCGACCGACTGTGGCCTGAGTACCGCCCGCTGGTCCAGTCCTGGTGGCGGGATAACCCTCTGCGAGCAATGAAGGAACACATGGCCCGCTCAGGAGATGACCGGGACGGCATCATTCACGTGCTGCACCGGCAATACCACGTGGGCGGGACAGAGCGTGTCACACGCACCCTGATCCGTGCACTCTATGGACACTACAGGCATACGCTGCTTTATCCTGGGGAGACGGCTGATCCATGGTGTGATTACGAATTACGCTCGCTCGACCTGTGCCGCGAATTGATGCTCAACAAACGCTGGATCAGACCAAGCACCATGATTGCGGGTCACGGTGCTGACCTGGCCTGCCCTCAGAGCGAGCGCTCGCTGGCGCGTATTGTGCTTGGCTCGGGCGCAAAAGTCGTGCACTTCCATCACATGTTGCACTGGGATTCCCTGCTGCTGCCAGCGCTGGTTCGTGCGCTGGGTTGCCGGGTCGTCATCAGCGTGCACGACCTGTGGTTCAATTGCCCGGTACACAACCAGATCGAATATTCACGAGGACAACCCTGCGGGCGCAGTCATGCGCAGGCGGACCAGCGTTGTGCCGACTGTCTGCAAGGCTATGCTTCAAAGGGCTTGGGACACGATGGGACAACACAGAGTGCCGCGGCCTACACGAATGCCCGTCACGGACTGATTCAACTGGTTCTGCAAAAAGCCGATGCCGTTCTCGTGCCTTCGCAATTCATTCGCGACAAGTTGCTGGCCGCCTATCGGTTATCTCCGGCCACCCATGTCCGGGTGATGCCGCATGGCGTGGCCATTCCCGGGGCACCGGCGCGGGTAGAACCACAGCGGGAGCGCGTGCTTGGCTATTTTGGAGGAGATCAGCGACTCAAGGGCGCAGAGCTCGTTTTGAAGATGGCACAGGCAATGGCCGGGTCGCCGGTCACCTTCAGGATTTTCGGTCGCATCAAGGGTTTCGACCCGTCTGCCGTTCCGGCTAATGTCGAGTTGCGTGGATTCTACAACCCGGATGACGTCAGCCGGGCGATGCAGGGCATCGACCTGGCGCTGTTGCCCTCGTATTACGAGGAGTCCTTCAGCCTGGTAGCTTCCGAGTGCTGGGCACACGGTATCCCGGTGCTCAGCAGCACGCGCGGAGCCATGGGCGAGCGCGTGGTAACGGGCACCAACGGCTGGCTTGTTTCGGACATGCAACCCGAATCCTGGATAAGCAGTCTACAAAAAGTGCTCGATGGTGACGCCATCGAGCGGTGCCGTGAGCGGCTGGCCGCTCACCGCGTGACCTCCATTGAGCAGTCTTCCCGGTGCCTGCACGAACTGTATGGTAAATTGCTGGCGCTTCCGCTGCGTCCCGCGAGACACAATCCTCAAGACAGGCAGATGGAGAAATTTCATCGAATACGCAAACAAATGAGATCGCGCAATCTACCCATCGAAAGCCCTGTCAGGGGCAGTTGCCTGGGTATCGTCCGTGATCATTGGGGAACAGCGAACTACCGGGTGCGGTTTCCGCTGGAAGCATTGGACCGTGTTAACGCCTGCAAATCCAGTGAATTTCATGTGGTTCGCGATAGCGGATTTACCGTCACCAAGGCCCTTAAAGAATCAGGAGCCCGGCACCTGGCCATCCAGCCATTCCTGTCTGATGAAGGGCTCCGGCTGATGGAGCTTTTGCATCGCGAGTCCCTGTTCGACATTACGCTTGTTGTGGATGACCTGTGGACAGACCTTCCAGCAGACAATCCGATGCGTGCCACGATGCCGGACGATGTGCCGGGACGCCTGTCGTACGTCGCGTCGCTGTCCGACACATTGGTGTTGACGACGTCCGAGCTAAGCCATCGTCTCGGCTTGAGCCATGGCAACATGCACGTCATCAACAATGCACTGCCGGAATGGATATGGGAGCCACTGCGGACTGATCGTGATGAAACTCCAGGGCAGCGTCTGCGCATTGGCTGGGCGGGTGCACCCCAGCATGCCGGTGATTTGAAATTCCTGGGGCAAGTCATGCGGGAAACGGTTGACCTGGCGGACTGGGTGTTCCTTGGAATGTGCCCCGAAACGCTTCGGCCGTTGGCCAGTAAGGTGTACCCCATGGTACCATTCCAGCGCTATCCGGCCTCGCTATTGGGCGCCGGTCTCGATCTGGCCATCGCGCCACTGGCCGATCACGCGTTCAACCGCTGCAAAAGCCACTTGAAAGTGCTTGAATACGGCATACTCGGGCTACCGGTCATCGCCTGCGATCTGGAGCCATACCTGCATTGTCCTGTGATGCTGGCTACCGCGGATGATCCGGAGGAATGGATTGAGAAAATCAGGGCGTTGTTACTGAGTCCCGAACACCGGTACGAAGAGGGCAAAAAACTGCAACAATGGGTCTTGGAAAATCACATGCTGAAAAACCGCCTGGTTGACTGGCAAGCAGCTATTGGGATCACTGTTGATGTTGAGTGAACGCTACCTGGACCTCGTCAAGTCTGCTCTGGTCAATGAACTTTACGTGGAGCTGGAAGCACAGCTGTTGATGAGCGTATTGTGCGCAGGCGGGGGACTGGTCATGGATTTGAATGACTTCCACGCTGTTCGCAATGACCATGATTTTCTGGGCCCTCTGATCGAATCCAAGCAGGGCGGCGATACGATTTTGCTCGAAACCCAGAGCGGAGAGAGTGCACCCGCGGTGGCCCATAACCTGCGCAACTTTATCGAGTTCAGCTACACGCTGGTTGGACGCAAGCGGCTGGATAACCTGCAGTCATGCATCGAAGATGTTCTGGATAACGGGGTGCCGGGGGACTTTTTGGAAGCCGGTGTTTGGCGCGGCGGTTGCTGCATCCTGATGCGTGCCGTGCTGGAGGCCCATGATTGCCGGGAGCGCAAGGTCTGGCTGGCGGATTCATTTAAAGGACTGCCCACTTCCGAGCATGAACACGACAATGACTACGCCATGGACGCCTCCGTGCTGCCTATCCTGGCGGTGACGGTTGACGAGGTACAGAAAAACTTCGCGCGCTTCGGACTGCTGGATAGCCAGGTCCGGTTTTTGCCCGGATGGTTCAAAGACACACTGCCCGATTCCAATACCGGACCCCTTGCGCTGCTCAGGGTGGACTGTGACCTTTATTCCTCCACCATGCAGGTGATTGAGGCGTTGTATCCGCGCGTATCACCGGGCGGCTGGGTCATTATCGATGACTACGGAATCCTGCCGCCTTGCCAGCAGGCCGTGGATGAGTTCCGTGTGCGCGAAGGGATCAATGATCCTCTGCACCAAATTGATGAGTACGCCATCTGCTGGCGTGTGAGCGGAATTCACTCAGACCCTTAACCAGCCCCGGAAAACCCGGTGCAGCGGCCGCTCGATCAGTCGGTAATGTGCCATGCTGTAAACCACGATCAGAGTCACCAGGGCCAGGAATGCGGTTTGTGCCTGCCAGGCAGGCAAATGGGCGGTCCAGCCGTTGAAACCCATTTTCTGGGTAGCCGCCAGGATCAGGGTATGGCTCAGGTAAAGAGCATATGAAGCGGCGCCGGCCTGCAGGCTGAATCGGCCGGGCAAGGTCAGGCCACGGTTTTCCAAGCGCACCAGGCCGGCCACAATCATCACCGAGGCACTGCCGAAAATCAGCACACGCCAGATGATGTAGTATCCTTTGATCAGGTGGCCGCCAAATTGCTGATCATTAATCCAGCCGCCCAGTACGAATAATAAAATGCCGGCGACAAGTGGCGTCCACGCCAGCCCTCCGGGCCGTCCACGCAATCGGTCTGCCAACAGGACGCCCGCCATGAATTCCAGCAGATAGGGGAATGCCAGGTACTGTTCGTAGAGGTTCATGTTTTCCAACACCCCCGGGTCGTAGGCATGGCGTCCGAAGTGGGTGTACAGGCTCCAGCCAGCGACGGCCAGCGTCACCAGTTTGAACATCCGAGATTTGTGCGCGCCTCCGAACGCGATCAGCAGCGCGAAAATCAGGTAGAACCAGATTTCAAAAATCAGGGTCCAGCTCACTGGAATCAGCAGGTGGCGAAGCTCGGTGGGCCACAGTAGGGCGGAACTTATATAGTGCTTATTGACCAGGTATTGTCCGCCCAGCTGGGTGAACAGGCCCAGTGCCAACAGATAAAAAGGCCAGTAGCCTGAATAAATACGGGCCACCCGGCGCTTGGCAAATGAGATTGCATTGTAGCCGCCCGCCGCATCCACCGTAGTCCACGCCATGATGAAACCGGAAATAACGAAAAAGATGTCCACGCCGGCAAAACCGGCCGACTGGCCGAATTCAAAAAAGACCCCCAGTCCGTGCCCGCTCGCCCTGACATGGGCCGCGGAATGGTAAAAAACCACCAGCATGGCGGCCAGGAAACGCAGGAACTGGATGTTGATCAGCATGGCTCGGTTTCAGTCATGAAAACGACTTGTTTCGTCGTCATAAAAGAGCAAGCTGGAAAAGGTACCGCCAATGTCTACACCAATTCTTTATAGTAATCCCCTTTTTCCATGCACGCGCTGCTGCAGGATACCGAGCCAGCCCGAAGTACAAGTAGGATAATAAAAGATGGGGTGGATAGGAAGTATAACCCACCCTTTTCGGAATTCGGGCAAGTATCCGAATCTGTAAGCTGACGCCGGATTGGACCCTGGCCGCTTGCCCAATGACCCTGATCTCTGCCGCCAGCACAGCAGCATGCAGCCCGGCAGGCCGGCAAAGGCCTGTTTCACGCATGCCGGCCAAACGTATGAAATGTAGGTTTACTCTGACCCCAAAACTTTTTAACTTTTATTCCAGCCCCACCGGCTTCAGGGTTACCGAGCGAAGCATGATCGGGTTCCAGAGCGACTCTTGCGGATGTATCCTGATCGCGGACTCCCCTTCGGGTAAGGTCAATTGGCCGATGTGCTGGGTTTGAAAAGTCTGCAGGCCGCCGGTGGATTTTACGGTGAGAGGTTTTTGCCCATCGTTCGCCATCAACTGGAAACCGGCAGGCTCCTCCGCGGCGACCTCTGCGTAAACATCGAACGTACCGGGCCGGTCCGCATGCAGGGCGCAAGGCGTTGACCCTTTACAGCGTGCCACCGGATGTGGCGGATATTCCCATGCTGGCCCGCTGGAACGGCTTCAGCCTGCACGCTGCCACGGTGTGCGAAGCGCACCAGCGCAGCAAGCTGGAACGCCTGTGTCGCT
>JABAAB010000122.1 GCA_014238945.1 Lysobacterales bacterium | reverse complement strand
TGCCATGTCGGCAATGTCCTGGGGGTTGATAAAACGCCTCAGCGATGTCTGTTTTGTGTAGGCCCTGCGGATATCCTCCGCGGGGCGACCCTGTTCACTGGCCTCACGCTGGATCACCCGTTCGATGCGTTCACCTTCAACGCTTCCCGGACAAATCGCATTGACCCTGATACCCAGCGGGCCAAGCTCCATCGCCAGGGTCTTGGTGAGACCGATCAATGCCCATTTTGAAGCCGCGTAGGGTGCGCGCATGGGGCAGCCAAACAGACCGGCGGTCGATGCAATCTCGATGATGCTGCCTCCAGAGACTTTCTTCAACAGGGGTATCGCCCGGCGGGCGCAGTAGAAGTGTCCGCTCAGATTGATGCTGATGACACGATCCCAGTCGAGGGGATCAATTTCTTCAGTAGCAACCGTTGGACCGGCGATACCTGCATTATTGACCAGCACATCCAGTTGACCGTAGCGCTGCCCCAATTCATCAAACAATTGGTCGACCATCACGGTATCGGAAATGTCTGCTGTGGATGCACCAGCACCTGGATTGATCCGTAAAAAATCATCAATGGCCGTGGGATTGATATCACAGACATGCACCCGGTAGTCGTGTGCAAGGAAATGCTCCGCAATGACCCGACCGATTCCACCCGCACCTGCCGTTACCAGCACCGTACGCTTTTCACTGTCCGCTTTGCTCAAGCTGTCGTGTTTCCCTGTGAGTATTCCGACAATCGTATCAGGATAGATGTGTCAGGGTAAGTCGGGACCGAAATCCGGATGAGCATTCTGTCGGAGCCAGTGTGTGCCGTATACGCTGGCATTGGTCGATTTGGAGCATCCAGAAAATGCCTGACCCCCATATTTTGGGCACCTATTGCTGAACTCCCGGGTCTGACTGGTCTGCTGCAAATTTCAGGCGCAACAACTGCTGACCGGTCGAATCATGCAATGTTTCATGCATCAGCACAAAACCATACTTCAAATAAAATTCGAGGCCAATGGAGTTTGTTTTAAATACTTCAACTTCCAAATCTCCGTGTAGCTCCTGTGCCTTGTCCATGAGCGCTTTGCCAAATCCCAAACCGTGGAATTCCGGTTGCAGAAAAATGGCGCCCACTTCATTTCCCATCAATGCAATAAACCCTCTGACTTCTCCATTGATATCAATAACCCAGGTATCTGTATTGGGCAGATAAATTTCAGTGGTATTTATCCTTTCCTGGGCCAGGAATTCATCCGTCATGAATGGGTGAGCCAATCTGGTGGCGCTTTCCCAGGAGGACAGGACCGCATCCAGGTCAGAGGGTTCGTAATGTCGTATTGGCACTCGTTTTTTCCTTTGGTTGGTTACAGTTGTATCGATCTGACTCAATGCGTTCTGGGCAATTGCCCTCAGGAACTCTTCAGAAAAATTGAAGCACACCTGTTGCAGACCATTCTGTTATGACGTGCAAGGTAGCAACAAGGCCCTGCTACTGGTCTTTAATCCGGTCACCTCATGCTCAGGGTGATAACAGGTTTTGTAACGGCAAAATGACGCCTGTTTCCCGCGAGTAGCGATTCCAGATCTCAATCATTTCATCACGTAGTTCGGGCATTTGCCCGGAGAGGTCAACTGTTTCGCCTGGATCATTAGCCAGATTGTAGAGTTGCCAGTTTTCCGGGCCGAATGGTTTGACCAGCCAGAGTAATTTGTAATCACCCTTTCGAACCGTACGCATCCCGAACAACTCCCAACTAACAGCCGTATCGCCAGCATGAACTACGTTGGTGGTTCCGTTGAGTACAGGAAGCATGGACTTACCACGAAGCGGCTCGATATCACGCCCTTTGAACGATGTGCCGGGATGTTGTGTTTGAGATGCCTCCAGGATGGTGGAGGCAATATCCATGACATGCGAAAACGCCCCATTAACAGTGTCCGGATTTTCGATCCCTGGCCCGGAAATGATCAACGGCGAGCGAATTCCACCTTCAGCAACAAATGCCTTGAACATCCGGTATGGCGTCATGGCGACCTGGGCCCAGGCGGCGCCGGCCGCCATGCGTGAATATTGGCGTCCAAGATTTTCAATCCGATTATCGGAATTCCGTTCAACCCAGGCTTTGTCGGTGCCGGGGTACTGGTGCATCTGGAGACCGTTGGCCCCATTGTCCGACAAGAAAATGACCAGGGTGTTGTCCCATTGACCCTCATTCTTCAGGTGGTCAAAAAGTCTGCCCAACTGATGATCAATGTTTGCGATCATGGCAGCGTAGACCTCCATTCTTCGGGACTCAACCATCTTAGTTTGATCGTCAAGTTCCTCCCAGGCCGGGATGGTCGGGAGCCTCGGAAACGGTTGTGCATCCGGTGCAATAAAGCCGAGTTTCTTCAACGCCTCGAGACGGGTTTGACGAAGTGCGTCATTACCCGCGTCGTACCTTCCCTTGTACTTGTCGACCCATTCATCCGGCGCATGTAAAGGATCGTGTGGGGCGGTAAAAGCGAGATAACCAAAAAACGGCTGTTCTGCAGGCCGTTCGCCGAGATATTCAATCAGCTTGCTGGTGTAAAACTCAGAGGAGTAAAAGCCCCTGGGTACATGAACCTGCACCCCGTTTTCGCGATAGATGGGTGTGTAATTGGCGTACATCATCCATTCATCATCGAAGTGGCTGGCGCCGCCATTGAGCATGGTGTACACCTTGTCAAAGCCACGTCGGGGAGGGTCCTGTTCGGGTTCTTCACCGAGATGCCATTTGCCGGCCATGGCTGTGAAATAACCTGCATCCTGCAACAGCGTGGGTATGCTCACAACCCGCTCAGTCAAATAGCCCTCGTAGCCCGGTTGGCCTCTTTGTTCAGCTGTTATTGTTTCGCCCATCGAGCCGACCCCGGCAAGATGGTTGTCCGTACCACTGAACATCATTGAGCGGGTAGGTGAGCACGATGCCGAGGTATGAAAGTCGGTAAATAACATGCCTGATTTGGCGAGGGCATCCAGGTTCGGGGTATCGATCTCTCCGCCGAAAGGGGCTATATCAGAATAGCCCATATCATCTACAACGATGAGTAGGATATTTGGCCTGTCTTCAGCAGCGTTACAAGAACCCGCAACCAGGACGATCATCATCAGGAAAACACGCAATGGTGTCAGTTTATAAGCAGTGAGTATCATATTGTCCTATCGGTAAGGGTGCTGTGTATCGCGGTCAATTTTATGGTCTTGTTAGGGGTTGCTGAAAACAGCATGGTATTTGATCGTACCAGATTCCCCACTCAATGCACCCGCTTGCAGTTCAATCGCCATAAACAGTTCCTTTGCCACATCGTATTCAGAGTCCATACCAAATCGGGAAGCGGGAGAGAATCCAAAGCGAGGGTAAAACTCCGGGTGCCCCAGCACAACCACAGCGGCAACACCCAGTAGTCTGCATTCCTCAAGACCCGCCCGAACAAGCATCGAGCCGATTCCTTTGCGCTGCTGTTCCGGTGCCACAGCCATGGGGGCGAGTCCCATCATCTTCAGGCTGGCATCTCCTGACAGGGAAGTTGGTGAAAACATGATGTGCCCGGTAATGTCACCGCTGACTTCAGCAACAAGTGAAATTATGGGTTGCACCTGTTCTCGCAGAGCGTCTACAAGTTCGGCCTCTGCTGGGGTTGAAAAGGCTGATATATTGACCGCATGCACGACGGCATGATCATTCTTTTGTTCAGTTCGAATCAGCACATGTCCTCTCCAGAAACCTGTCGATGTAACTAGCCGGCGTGCACCAGAGCGCCGATGTTGAATGCATTTGCTCTATGTTTACCTGATGTGTGGTATTGCACTTGAACGTTTTGGATGTCCGTGAATTCACCATTAAGCTGGCGTTACCATGGACAACAGCCTGTCAACGGTCCGGTAGTTTCGCGCACTCGTCACCACGCCAAGATACTTTTCTGCGTTCGCGGCAAGTTTGGAGTTTCCAATGCCATCTGGAGCATGAAGATAGAAAACACGACCCATTAGTTTTATTTTTCGGTCGGAGTCTTTGCATTTTCAAGCGCGTTCATATCTGCAACGGTGGCAGCTTCCGCCAGAAAAAAGAAATGCAGTGTTTTCGGATTGGAAATCGCTTTGGGAAATGGATTCGAAACGATTGCCGTTAGCAACTCCTCTCGATTGAGGATGAGAATATGCGGTCGAAAGCCGTGTTGTTTTTCAATGTGTGCGCCGATTTTCCTGGTCAGTGATGAAGCCGTCCTGGATGCAGAGTCGAAAACGATGTTTCCGCTTTGAATATAGGTGCGTACGTTCCTGAATTGCAG
This sequence comes from Lysobacterales bacterium, assembly GCA_014238945.1. Classification (GTDB taxonomy): domain Bacteria; phylum Pseudomonadota; class Gammaproteobacteria; order Xanthomonadales; family SZUA-36; genus SZUA-36. Next base: position 56,589 of record JABAAB010000122.1, on the reverse strand, counting down.
CAATTGGAGATCGCTCCGGAGTTCCGCCATGGGCAAGATGTTGTTTCCACCGACATTTATGCCGCGAAATAGTGCGATCCACGTTGTAATTGATGTCCTTGTTGAAACGTTAGTGGGAGAACGCCATGGTTTAGCGGTGCGGCAAATCTGCCTCCGGTGGAGGACCGCAGGCTCGGAACGCACTTGCTTGCATTGATATGCACCAAATCAGTATTTGTTGCTGTTTCTATTGGTCACTGATTTCTTTGGACTCTCTTTCGTAGTTCTCATATGAAGGAAGTTCTCGCTGGATACATTCATCATATTGAGACCTGGGTAGCTTCATACATTGGGCGTGGTCGAATTTTTGCTGTGTTGCTTCATAAACTTGTTTGTTGGTGCAGCCAGAACATACCACCAGGGACAGAACGGAAAGCACGAGGACTGTTTTTAACATAAGTTTGAATCTCATTGTGTATAAAGTTTAAGCCAGGCGAGTGAATTAATCGTCTTGTCAGGGGTGCCCATTTATTTCGCCTCCAGCCTACCACGGAAACTTTTGATTCCTTCCTGGATTCGATACCGAGACACCGCGCTGTCCGTGCATGGCTCGCGACCCGAAGAAACCGGTAATGTGTCATGCTGCCTGCGTCTGTCAGGCAACCCCATCAGTTTTCCTCGCTGTGATACTGACTTGTGGAGGCGCATATTCGTCGAACTGCGGTAAACCATCGTTAATTGATTCTATTGGCGACCTGGATGCAACGAAAATATGCTTTTCACTTTTTTTGGGATGCTGAGGAACCGCTTCCCCATCGAGTGTTGCAGGCATATACCAAATTACTCCCGGATTGTGGTCATGCTCTGCAAACAGATGGCAGCCACAAGTTTGACAAAAATGCCATTGCGCCAAGGGGCTGTGATAAACAGATAAGTTTTCTCTGCCTTCCATTATCACAATATCTTCACGGAGTACGTACGCATAAGTGGCAAACAACGATCCGTGAAGTCGACGGCATCTTGAGCAGTGACAATGATAGGGTTCTTGTGCTGGCGCCATGACTTTATAAGCCATGCCAGCGCACTCACATCGACCATGGATTGGATTAAATGGTGAATCTTTCATTTGTCGATTTTTCCTGGAGAATGCGCAGCTGCGTAACATTCTGGTTTAGCCGCGCGCGTGCGAGGAACGAATCGGTTTGAGCCAGCTTGCTGGCGAAATGTACTTGAATAATTTGTTATGCCCTCTTACACACATTATTAAAACATTGTGTTGTCGTTCGCTGATTCCGCCGGTACGGCCTGCCCGACATTCCAGTGTTCGGCAAATTTTCCATCTTTCATTCGGAAAATATTGATGACCGCGTTACCAAGGGCGTCCGGTGTCCTTTTGGCGTGAAGATGAATCCAAACCAAATCGCCATCAGCTCCCGTGCGTTTGATTTCGATTGCAAAATCCGGATAGTTTTCAAATCTGGTTGCGAAATAACTTAACACCGCATCTCGTCCATCTGGAACCCAGGGTGTGTGCTGGATATAGGTTTCAGCGAAACATTCGCGGCGCGAAGCCACCAGGTCTTGCTGGTTTTCGAGCAGATCCATGCAGTATATTGCCTTCTTCAGATTTGCCTCTTCCAGCGCTGTTTGCGGATCGTTTTCTTCCTGGCATGCCCCAAGCGTTAACGCTGTAATGAGAACGGTCGTACCTCTGATGAGGCTGATAATTCTATCAATATTAATGCAACTCTCCTTCATCAAAACGCTTTGGTAAAGCGGAACAAACTTGAACGATTTATTGTATGAATTATTCACTGTACTTACGAATAACAGAAACTTTACCATGTTCAAGTTCGAGAACTTCTAAAGTGATAAAAGTCTGTGTAATTTCTTGCTTGGTTTGAGGGTGAATACCCTTTGATGATGTCTCATATTTTATGACAACAACACCATGACCATCTGTGTGGCCAATCAAATTCCCTTTATATTCGGTGTGGACTCCCAGGTAATAATTCATACCCTTTCGCATGTTTTCTTTACCATCCGAACTCCGGGTATCGTCCGGATCATAGGGGAGATGTTGATGCCCAACATCTTCGCTTAGAAATGAGAGGTAGTTTTCTATGTCTTCCTTTGTTGCAGCAGGACTTTGGGTTGCGGTCCAGGCATTAAAATAGTCTTTTGCAAACTTTTCAGGACTAAACTCCACCGCGTTAACTGCACTGGAAATCAAAACCAGCCAAATTGACAAAAATAATTTCATTGGGCCTCCCTGCTTGATAACTTCATATAACGTCTTAGTAAAGCAGTGCGTGCACAACACCTGTCCGGTAGAGCCTGCTTGCTGGCAGACCGCACTTTAATGCTTTGTTATGTTCCGACATGACGGTTGTTCAACGTTACCCTCCCTTTTTTCTTACGCTCCACATAAAAGTAAGGCTTCCCGCAAAGATAATAAGCACGAGTAACCCCAGGGGTAATGTGAAATCGACTGGTTCAATGGCATCTTCTGGATTCCCCATTTGCTTGGCAAAAGAAAAAAAGCGGTCAAAAATAAGCACCGACAAAGACCCCATAATCATTGCTGCAATCCCGTAACATGCGTTGACTATTGCCAGTTGTAGCTTCGTTAGCCGATCACCTGCGGCAAACGCAGCGACAACATATGCCGTCACCACGGAGAAATAGATCGTAATAGCGGCAAGAAAGTTGCTCATCAGTGAAGATGTATAATCAGCAAGGCCGTAATCCATTATGGTTTCCTCATTTTAAGGTCCCACTCTCATTTGACCGGAAAATTGAACATATCCGATTGGCTTGGGGAAATATGCTTGTTTTAATACTTCATTTTGTATTGTAAAAAATTGTATTGCAATTAGTTGCCCTTGCGAAAATTCTTACCGGGTCCGGTGTCTGAACACCTGGATCTGGAGTCAACTATTACTGAAAAACCAGCAAGCATTGAATGGTATGGATTTTCGGGTAAAGAGCTTTCATCCGATTTATACTCATGCACTGAAAAATCTCTGATACTGCTGTGCCGGAAGAAGCCGGGGCATGGACAGGTGCCAGGCAGGCGCAATGTACGGGTCGGTGTTAAAACTGGAAAATTAGCACAGTATGGATATGATTCTGTGTTTACGGGAGTTAAAAAATGATAAGAGGATCGCTGGTGGCGTTGGTCACACCGTTCCGCAATCAGGAAATCGATGAGGTTGCCATACGTAAAATGGTGCGATGGCACATCGGTCAGGGCACGGATGGCATTGTACCCATGGGAACCACCGGTGAGTCGGCCACCCTGAATGTGAAAGAGCATACCCGGGTGACCGAAATAGTGGTAGAAGAGACCGCCGGCAGGATACCGGTTGTGGCGGGTGCGGGCTCAAACGATACCCGTTCAGCGATAGAAAACAACGACCGTGCTCAGACCGTGGGAGCCGACGCCGCGCTGCACGTTGCAGGCTATTACAACCGTCCGTCACAGGAAGGTCTTTTCAGACACTTTGAAGCAGTCCATGCAGCCAGCAGCATACCGATTATCATTTACAACATTCCACCCCGGGTCATCGTGGATATCCTGCCCGAGACCATGGCCCGTATCGCGGCGTTGCCCCGGGTTGTTGGAGTCAAGGACGCTACCGGTGACCTCACCCGGCCGATCCTGGAAGGATTGCAGATCGATAAGGATTTTGCTTTTCTCTCCGGTGAAGACGGTACTGCGGTCTCTTACAATGCCGCCGGTGGAAACGGCTGTATTTCGGTGACGGCCAATGTCGCGCCGGCAATGTGCTCAAAGATGCAGGCTGCCTGCGGGGATGGTGACTTTGCCGAAGCGGCACGGATACAGGAACGTCTGATGCCGCTCCATATGGCCCTGTTCACCGAACCCAGTCCTGCGGGTGTCAAGTACGCCGTCTCACTGCTGGGTCTTTGTGAAGAGTTTTGCCGGTTACCCATCGTACCGCTGTCCGATGGTACAAAATCCGCAATTCACGAGGCCATGTCGGAACTCGGCTTGATCTGATCCAGACCCACGCCTTGCCTGGCTGGAACTCAGCCTTACCCGTTAAACGACAGAATATCGCCAATAATTGCGTAACCGGTTTCCATTCTGCCGGCGCCTGGACCGATCAGTGTAATATCACCCAGCAGGTCGGTACTGTAAGTGACGGCATTGGTGGCGCCACCAATTCCATACAGAGGGTGCGTGGTGTCCACCTGGACCGGTTTGACTGAACCCTGAACCCGGCCATCGACATTTTCCAGGGTTCCAATCAGTTTCCAGCGTTGATTTTCAGCCTTGGCGGCCTGGATCTGGGCTCGGGTGACCCCACTGATACCAGTACAACTGACATCCGCCATCGTCATGCTTTGACCCATCATCAGGTTGGCCAGCATAACGACCTTGGCGGTGGCATCGTGGCCATCCACATCGCCGGCCCGATCTTGTGGGCCACCAGGTTCAACGGGTCGTTGTACGGCGTAATGGCGAGTACCACTCCAATGGGCAGACGTTTGAAGTAGCCAAAGCGGTTTTCGGAACCGGGCATCTGGTCAAAAGCGATGGTTTCCCCGCCCAATCGACGTGCCTCCTCGGCGCTGATCCGGATGGTTTCGATACAGCATGTCACCTCTTTGCGGGCCTCGCGGATGGTCCTGATACCCTCCCTGGCAATGAGCTCTGCAAACTCAGCATGACGTTGCTCAAGTTGCCCGGACACCTGGCGCAATACGCTGATACGCAGATGGGTTGGCATGTTGCGGGCGGTATCAACGGCCTTGCTGGCCGTGGCCAAGACCCGTTCCACATCCTCAAAACTGGCGCTTGCAACACTTCCAATCAATTCATCATTACCGGGGTCGTACACGTCAATCATGTTAGATATACCCAAAGTCGTAGCCATTGCCGCGTGGAACGATGTGACCTATTGAAGGCAGCGGGAAGTGCGCTGTGAGTATCAGTGTGTCGGTGTTGCAGTGTGTGTAAAGGAATTTCTTACGTGTTCTGGTCGATGCTTCCATATCGAATTCGAAGGTGGGCGTCCAGCCGGGCTCTGCCAGTTGCAGCGGTGTGTGGATCAGGTCACCGCACATAACCGCATGATTCAGCCCGGACCTGAGATGAACCGCGACGTGTCCCGCCGAGTGGCCGGGTGTCGACTCAAGCCAGATTTGGTCATCGAGCGCATAATCCAGATCAACCAGTACCGCTTGCCTTGCTTCCATGACCGGCAGTACGTTGTCGGTGAATATCGGATGGTTTTCCGCTTCCATCGCCAGGTATTCTTCACGAGCGAACACGTACTTTGCATTCGGAAATGTCGGTACCCAGCGCCCATCTACCATCTGTGTATTCCAGCCACAGTGATCCGAGTGCAGGTGTGTACAAAAGACATAATCAATGTCTTCGGGTCGGGCGCCTGCTGTCAGGAGGTTATTCAACCAGACTTTGTTGCTGCGCTGGTGCCATTCAGTTGGTTCCGCGTACGATTTTTGGCAACCAACACAGGTATCAATGAGAATACAGTGATGCCGGGTTCTTACCAGGTAGGACAGAACAGGCATGATCATCAGCCCGCTTTGCGGACACAGTGCCTTGGGCTCGAGCCACTGCCGATAAGGCTTAACCGCTTCGTCAGTTGCCTCTTTGAAAAAGTCGGACGGATGATAGACAGGAATCACGTGCTCGACGATACGCTGAATCGCAATATCTCCCAATTGAAGCACGCTCATGCTTTATTTCCTTCCGTAAGATGACGTTTTGCCGGGGTGTCGCTGCACGGCAGCACCCCCACGATTGATGTAGGTGATGATGCCTGTGACTGCCATTGTCGGAGGGCACGTGGCAGTTCGCCGAAATCTTGCCCAATTATAGGCTTGAAATTGATCTTAATTCAATTCAATTGTTATCAATGGTCTATAATGTATAAAATTTTCGTAGAATTTTAATTTCTCTACAAATTGGATAAAATGGTGCTGTAATCAGCTAATTCCCTGATAATGTCAGAGTATTCGTCAGATCTTGATCTCCACTTAGCGATTCTAAATTAGGTAGTAGTGTATAATGTATAGTATTTAAGCAATGAAAATATTGTTATGACCAGAGTCATGTGGAACCAGTGGCGTCAACACCTTGAGAATAAGCTTGCGGTGTGGCTGGCCTTATGCCCTGGAATTGAAGAAATTTGAGTATTCCATCAGGTAAAGCCCTTTCCATTCATCGCACTATGACCGGAAGGCCGGGTTCGCCTTGTGAATTCAATTGTGTCACCATTCCAACGGAATTGCCCCGTTGGGTCAGCCGCTACGCTGCCCATCCCAATAAGACGATTTTGCTTAATTCACCAGGGTGGACAAGTTAATGACTATGATCACTTTAATGCATGGCCCGGAGGGCATGTGAGCATGAACGAACAGGGTATCATTTCGATTTGTGGTGTCTCCAAGAAATTTGGGTCGGTTACAGCTGTTGAAGAAGTGGATATGGAAATCCAACGTGGCGAATTCTATTCGCTGTTGGGTCCTTCAGGCTGCGGCAAAACGACATTGCTGCGTATTCTTGCCGGACTGGAAACCCCCACTGAAGGTGAGATCTACATCGATGGTCAGCCCATGTCGGCAATCCCCGCGTACCGCAGACCGGTGAACATGGTTTTTCAGAACTATGCCATCTTCCCGCACCTGGATGTTGGTGGAAATATTGCCTTTGGGCTACGCAAGTCGGGGCTTTCTAAAGATGAGATCAAGGCCAGTGTTGAGGAAATGCTGGATCTGATCAAATTACCGGGCTATGCCTCGAGGAGTTCCACGGAACTTTCCGGTGGTGAGCGCCAGCGAATTGCGCTGGCCCGTGCGTTGATCAAACGACCCAAAGTGCTGCTGCTCGACGAACCCCTGGGTGCACTCGACAAGAAGTTACGTGAACAGATGCAGCTTGAACTGCGCGCCTTGCAGCAATCGGTGGGTATTACTTTCTTTTTTGTCACCCATGACCAGGAGGAGGCACTCACCATGTCAGATCGGGTTGCGGTCATGTCAAAAGGACGCGTGCTCCAGGTGGCATCATCCAACGGTCTTTACGAGCGGCCCAGTTCACGTTTCGTTGCCGATTTTATAGGTACCATGAATTTCTTTGAGGGCAAAATGCAGAAGTCCGCGAATGGTATCGAAGTCATTGATGCGGGTCCTCTCGGTGTCGTTGAATCTGTCACAGAAGGTGAGAAACGCCCACCCGGTTCAGAAGTCGTGGTTGCAATTCGACCTGAAAAACTAATGCTGCATTTTGAAGCACCCGGGCAGGGTGCCAATATCATAGAAGGCCGGATGGGCCCGGCGGCCTATCTTGGTGACCGCAGCCACTTTCATATCTTTCTTGCGGGTCGGGAACAGGCGGTGGCCGTGGCTGTACAAAATTCAGACAGCTACTCTTCTGCCCAGTTTGAATCCGACCAAACGGTTTGGTTGAGCTTTTCCAATAAATCAGTTGTTCTGCTCAACCCCGATTGAGCCGGCAATTGATGTGAAAGGTGGGCCCCGGACAATGATCACTTTGGAATCCAGGTCGCTGGTCCACAACCATACCGACAGCATGGGTAGTTGGTTGGTTTGCATGGCATGAGGTACATCTGGCTTGTGGTAGATGGTATCTCCCGACTGCACTGCGTACCAGGGATTGGAACCGACCCTCCAATCGCCATTGCCACCAACGACCCAGTAGGATTCCTCAGCGTGATGGGCATGCGGCGGATAATAGGTATCGGGTGCCTGCAAGGTGAATCCGGCTAAAACCTTGTCCGATTGCAAAACTGCTCCTGGACCAAAAATGGTAGTTACCGCGTAATTTTGCACAAAGGCCACGACATCCGGCCCCTCATCCGGGGGTCTTATGGTTGCACGCCAGGCGAGAAGTTTATGAGTTTCCATTAGCGCGCTTGCCAGTGCCCGGCAACCGCTTCCATTCGAGTCTGTATTCGCGCATGCCGTCGGCAGACAGGCCTCTACAACGGGGTGGCCCGTTGGTTTGGGCTTCATCAGGGAGCTGTTCCAGCCAACATTTTCCAGTACAAATTTTGCTGTTTTTTGTACCGCACCACTGGATTCAGCGGCAGCGGAAAAAATTTCATTGAATGCGTAAATCAGCGGGCTCATAAGTTCTTGCACAGTCGACGCGAACCCAGAATATCACAATGAATGTCTCTGCTGGAAACGACACCACCCACCGTGTACAACATCCTGTGGCTGGTGTTCATCTAACGGCTCTTAAGTTTCAAGTGACGCATGTAGTAAAGGATCCCCGGAAGTCATGGTCCTGGTAACGGCAACTTACCGGTACATCCAGGCGTAAAGGGCCAGTAAGGGTTCCTTCCCGGGACGTTTACCTTCCGCGCCGCCGTAGGGCCGGCAAATGACATCACCGGCCTTGACCTCCCTCCAGGGCTGGTCGCCGCTGATCCATTCCGGTGATCCGCCGATCACGAGGAAAATACCTTCTGACTCGTAGCTGGTCAGGGGATAGGTGACTTCCGGGCCCAGCAACAGGACTCCAAAAGACATGGCAGGGCTGCCGGTCAGACCCAGACCGCTCCAGCCGTAATTGTCCATGAAATCGGCCCCCTTGTTGTCCACGTTGTAACGTGGGTTCTGGGCCCAGGCGAGCGTGGGTTCGAGATCTCGCAAGGCTCGTGCAACGGCGGCCGCCGGACCGGCTACACCCAGGTCAAGCGTGCGGGAAAAGTGCCGACATCCGGGTACCTGGCGCGCTTCGGGCTGTTGAGGATCGGGTCGCAGTTCCAGCATCAGATCCAATGCTTGTTTCAGTTGCGGCGCCTTGACAGGATCCCTGGCTGCTTCGGCTTCAAATATATTCCGGACCGCGCTGACCAGGTCCGAGCTTGTGCGGTTGATTTCATCCTGTTTCAATTTGGTTTCTCTCCAGATAGCGTGGCATGGGCTTGGGGACATGGTCGTTAATGACATCACGTGGCTTGTATAACCGATCGAGTGATTCGATCTCATCCGTTGTGAGTTCAATATTTATCGTGGCGATATTTTTTTCCAGTTGGCTGACGGAGCTGGCACCGATGATGGGGCAGCAAACGGTCTCCCTGGAATAAAGCCAGGCCAATGCGATCTCGGCCATGCTGGTGTGACGTTGCGTGGCGATGTGTTTGACACGGGCGATGATTTCAAGATCCAGTGCATCACCATGGAACAGGGCAAAAGAAGCATCGGTCTGTGAGCGAACTTTCTTGCTGCCCGACAACCAGCCCCTGGCCAGCGGGCTGAACGCGGTAACGGCAATGCCCCGGTCCATGCAATAAGGGATCATCTCGCGTTCCTCCTCACGATAGAGCAGATTGTACTGACACTGCATATTCACAAACTGTGTCCAGCCATTGAGCTTTGCCACATGATTCATTTGTTCAAACTGCCAGGCAAACATCGTCGAGGCACCGAGGTAACGGACCTTGCCGGATCTGACGATGTCATTCAGCGTTTCCATGGTCTCTTCGATGGGAGTGCCGGGATCAAAGGCATGAATCACCAACAGGTCGATATAGTCAGTACCCATCCGGCGCAGGCTGGCATCGACGGAGGCCAGCAGGTGCTTTCTGGACAGACCACGGTCATTGGGGTCGTCACTCATCGGGTAATAGGCCTTGGTAGCCAGAACCAGCTGATCACGGGGAACCATGGACTTCAATACCGAGGCCACGACCCGCTCACTTTCACCGCTTGAATACCAGTTCGCGGTATCGAAAAATGTGATGCCGAGGTCGAGGCAGCGTTCCAGTAAGGGTCGCGCATCGGCTTCATCAAGAACCCAGGGCTTCCAGGCGCTGGATCCAATGGTCATTGTACCGAAACACAGTTTGCTGACTTTAAGCCCGGTCCGTCCAAACGAAACGATCTTCATGCTTTAATCCTCCCCCTGTGACCCGGGCGGATTGGACCGGTAATGTCTTGCGTAGTCATCCTTGTCTATGAACGAGGTACTGGAGCCATAGTACTTGCCAAGACGATCTCCCAGCCTGTCATGGGTCGTGTATCCAAGCAGACGGCGCATACGCTCGTCGTAGGTCTGCGCACGTTGCAGAGGAATACTCAGGTATTGATTGGTCTCCTGCCGAAGCCAGCCCAGGGAGTAGGTATTGATAAGCCCCATACGTGCCTCTTTGCATCGGTTTTCGCCTGCACCATGCATCGTTGAGCCCAGGTAGAACAGGGCAGAGCCCTTGGGCATGACTGCCTGCTCACATTCGGACAGATCAACAGGCTCACCCATGCTTATGTGGCGGTGACTACCGGGAACCACGCGGGTTGCACCGTTTTTCACGGTGAAATCCGAAAGCGACCACATACAACTGACCAGGGTCTCGAGACCTGGAATACTCAGTGGGTAGATACAATCATCGCGATGGAGGTCTTGTACTGGCTGGCCAGGGCCGATTTCAATGGCGGTGATACTGCCGATCCGGTAACTTTCACAGTGTGGTAACAATACGGCATCGGCGACACCCATAACCATGTCATGGGCGATGAGACCAACACTGGCTGGGGACTCTTCCAGCACGGTATGGCAGCGATTGGTCAGATGACCGGAGAATTTGCGTTTGCTCCTGTAGCCAAACTGATCCAGGTTTTCACGCAGTTCAGCCGAGACGGTCTCCGCGAGACTGGCCGGTGCCAGGCCGGTCACGATGGCAGCGCCGTCTTTCAATGTGGCCGCAGCAACATCATGCGGAGATGTCATCGGGTCAAAATATTGAAGTGCCATGGCTGCGTACGCTCATCTGTCCCTGGTTAGGAGTCCAGTTGATGATTATTCAAAACACCACCCATATGGCGGGGCATCGGGTTGCTGACATGGTCATTGATCACATCGCGTGGCCGGTACATCCCATCAAGTGACCTAATCTCATCAGGGCTGAGTTCGAGATCCAGTGCCTTGATATTCCCGTCCAGTTGACTCACGGTGCCGGCACCGACTATAGGATTGCAGATATGTTCTTTTGAGAACACCCACGCCAGGGCCACCTCGGCCATGGTCGTGCCATGTGTTGTTGCAATGGCCCTGACGAGGTCACAGATTTCACAATCCAGTGCATCACCGAAGTTTTTTTCTATGTAAATATCGGTCTGGGACCTCGTATCGCTGCTATCGGCCAGCCAGCCCCTGGCCAACGGACTGAAGCAGGTCACCGCGATTCCCTGATCCTGGCAGTAGGGTATCAGCTCCCGCTCGTTTTCCCGATAAAGCAGATTGTACTGGCATTGCATATTCACAAAGGGTGTCAAGCCATTCTCCCGGGCCACGTGGTTCATCTGCGCGAACTGCCAGGCGAACATCGTCGAGGCACCCAGGTAGCGGGTCTTGCCCGATTTGACAATGTCGTGCAGCGTCTCCATGGTTTCTTCGATTGGTGTGTCCGGGTCCCAGGCGTGCACCATGAAAATGTCAACATAATCGGTACCCATTCGACCCAGGCTGGCGTCAATAGCCGACAGCAGGTGCTTACGGGACAAGCCCTGGTCATTTGGATCGTCACTCATGGGGTACTTGGCCTTGGTGGTCAGTACCAGTTGATCGCGTGGAACCATGGAGGTCAATACCGAGGCCACGACCCGTTCACATTCACCAATGGAGTACCAGTTCGCCATGTCGAAGAATGTGAAGCCCAGGTCAAGCGCCTGTTTCAGGATCGGGCGGGCATCCGCCTCATCCAGGGCCCAGGGTCTCCACGCACTGGAACCGATGGTCATGGTGCCGAAACACAGTTTGCTGACCTTCAGGCCGGTACGTCCAAAAGAGACAATGTCCATCCTCTAATCCTCGGTTTCCGGCCGAACTCCACCCAGGTGACGTGGCATGGGGTCGGGGACGTGGTCGTTGATGACATCACGAGGACGGTACATCGCGTCCAGTGACTTGATCTCAGAAGGGCTGAGTTTAAAATCCATCGCCCGCACGTTCTCTTCAACCTGTTTGACCGAGCCGGCTCCGATAATGGGACAGCGGATGGCCTCCCTGGAGAACACCCAGGCCAGCGCTACCTCTGCCATCGTGGTGCCACGATCTGTGGCGATAGCCCGAACCTGGGCACAGATTTCACGATCCAGTGCGTCACCGTAGTTGTTTGCATACATCCAGTCGGTTTGAGACCGTGTATCGATACTTCCGGCCAGCCAGCCCCTGGCCAACGGGCTGAAACAGGTCACAGCGATCCCCTGGTCATTGCAATAGGGCATCAATTCTCGCTCATTTTCCCGGTAGAGCAGACTGTACTGGCACTGCATGTTTACAAAGGGTGTCCAGCCATTCTCCCGGGCCACGTGGTTCATCTGCGCGAACTGCCACGCGAACATTGTTGACGCACCCAGGTAGCGGGCCTTGCCCGATCTGACAATGTCGTGCAACGCCTCCATGGTTTCTTCGACCGGTGTGCCCGGGTCCCAGGCATGCACCATGAATATGTCGACATAATCGGTGCCCATTCGACCCAGGCTCGCATCGATGGCGGACAAAAGGTGCTTGCGGGAAAGCCCCTGGTCATTGGGGTTATCGCTGGTGGCGTAGTAAGCCTTGGTGGTCAGAACCAGTTGGTCACGGGGAACCATTGCTGTGAGTACTGAGGTCACCAATTGTTCGCCCAGGCCAGCTGAGTACCAGTCCGCGAGGTCAAAAAATGTAATGCCGAGATCAAGGGCGCGCTCAAGAATTGGCCGCGACTCCGCCTCATCCAGGGCCCAGGGTTTCCATTTGCTGGAGCCCAGGGTCATGGTACCCATGCACAACTTGCTTACTTTGAGACCGGTCCGCCCAAATGAAACAGTTTCCATGGTCTGGCTATCGCTCCTGTGGTCAAATGACACTGGTTATTTCTATTCAGGCCCTGAAAGGCAGATTTCTCAAACTCCTTTCAACCTTGGTTGGTGCGACCGCAACGTAGCGGGCAACGTTGATCATGCTGGTATTGTGGATACTGGAGTCTCCACCCATGCCATATTCGGCGTCATAACCGTAAAGATGACCATCGTTATCCTCGGTGCCCACACCACCTTTGTTGCCAGCCAGGGCAGGAATACGCGCCTGGGGCTGGTCCAGATCATTGATGCTGTTGAACGGGTGCCAGAATCCCATTTTTACCGTGTGGTGCCGATCTCTCGCCTTGTCGAGATAGACTTCGGCCGCTTCAGCCCCGCCTGCGCGGGTGATCATTAACGGGTCTTCCTTCAGAGTTTCAAAGGGTTCGTAACCGCTTCTGCATTGCTTTGCTGTCTCAAAGTCCATGACCACGGCGTAACGTCGGGGCAAATTCCTGATACCGCTGCGAAACTCGTCAAACGGGTAGACCGGTATTTCATTGCCGTCCGGCATTTTTCCGTCCAGCACATTGTATGACTCGCGCCGGGTAATCTTGGCTGCGAACAGGCCGGTGAATCCGATTTCGCAAAATCGGCTGGTATCCGCAAGGAACAGTCTTGTGAACCTGGCCGGGGAGTCGAATATGCCGCCACCGTGAACCGTCACCACGACATGATTGCCCTGTGGTGTCCTGATCAGGCTTTCCTCGGTATTGGGGTTAAACCAGGTGTTCCAGATGATATTGTCGTAGGCTGCGTTCACCCGGGCGTGCAGTAAAGCCGGCAAGGAAGCCACATACCCATCTTCACCTGCGTACTCCAGCGCCCGCTGCAGGGCATCGGGAAGGTAGGAGTCGTAAAAAATTTCCGCTTCCATTCTTACATCAGTCGAGTTCATATTGCGCTCTTGGGTTCGTGGGGTTTTTCAAGCCATAAAGGATAATTTTCTTACACCGGTCGACTCATTACGGGGTGCGACAGCGACATAGCGGGCCGTGTTGATCATTGCGCTGTCGCCACGCAGACCAAACCCCGAGTCTCTTGATATCCGGTAATGGGTGAACCAGCTATCCGAGTCACCCTGCATCCGGCTGGCCGGATCAACTTTTCTACTCGCACCACCAAGACAGTCGAACAGGAATTGTATGTAGGTCTGGGGCTGATCCGGATTCATGTCATTGAAACGGTGCCAACTCCCCATCACCTCGGTGTTGTAATAGCCCTGCGCCTTGTCGAGATACGCTGCCGCCGCTTCGACACCACCGGCGCGTGCGATCATCAGGGGGTCGTTTTTCAGCTCATCGAATGTTGCATAGCCACGTTTCGAATTTTTTGCCAGGTCAAAATCCATGACGATGGCGTAGCGGCGCGGCAGTTGGGTGGTACCCCGAATCAGTTCATCGATCGGGACAATCGGGATTTCGGTGCCGTCGGGCAGTCTGCCTTCAACCAGGTTCCGTGCTTCGTGTTCGGTGATCTTGGCACCAAACAGTCCGGTAAAGCCTGTTTTGCTGGCACGGCTCTGGTTTGAAAGATACAGCTTCCTGAATCTGTCCGGTGTCGAGAAAATCCCACCGCCATGAACCATCACGGCCACCCGGGTTCCCTGACTCGTGGTCGCCAGGCTTTCTTCGGAATTCGATGTGAAGAACCAGTTGTTCCAGATTTCATTGTTGTAGTCGGCGTCAACCCGGGCGTGTAGCAATTGCGGCATGGATGCAACAAAGCCATCTTCACCTGCGTATTCCAGGGCCTGACGCAAGGCGTTCGGGAGGTGGGCCTCAAAGATAATTTGCGCTTCCATTTTGACGTCGTTCATCATGATATTTTCCATCGTGAATTCATTTGTTCCCGGTGCCTTTAGCTATGGTTTACGGGCGGTCACTATCGGTTGATAGTAGCCACTGGATTCGGGGACGTGCCAGCTGACTTCCTCGAATCCCGCATTCCGTACCGCGGTGATTATTTCATTGCGTTTCAAGGCACGCAGCTCGGTATGAAAATGTTTGAAATCATAACTGCCTTCAATTTCCCTGATCAGGAATTGATTCATCTTGTAGCGGCGGCCATCATCCGCCCAGTCCCAAAGTTGAAACACGACACGGCGACCGTCTGGTTTGTCCTGAACGTGCTGGTTGTTGAATCGCGGCTTGTCTGTGATCAGTGCGTTGTAGTCCCGCATACTCAGTAACAGAAGGCCATTGGGGTCGAGCCTCGTCTTCATGCTCACCAGGGCAGCATTGAGGTCGTCGTCTTTCAGGCAGTGTGCGATCGAGTTGTCGCAGGTAAGCACCACATCAAAGGTATCGGAGATTGTGTCGCCCAATTCACGAAAATCGGCCACTGAAAAGGTCATGTTGACACCGAGCCTGGTGGCCTCTCCGGAGGCTTGTTCTATTGACACCGGGCTCAGGTCTGAAGCATGAATCCGATGACCCTTCAGCGCGAGGCCGATGGCCTGGGTACCGATTCCACAGGAGCAGTCCAGCAGGGAATGAGGGCCCTTGTGTCCCAATTGAAGCGTGATGAAATGATCGAGTGCCGCACCTTCTTTGCCCACGGCTGCATCCCAGTCCCATCCCATGTTGTCACGGTATTCCGGGCTCAGCCCGTCGTAGAATGCTGTTACCGGATTGCTCATTTCGTCACCACGATTGACATAAACCGAATCCTAGTCGAGCCCGGCCTGGGCCTCGAACCAAAGCTGGTACAGTCTGGCCTCTTTTGCCGGTGGTGTTGAGCCGGTAAACAGACCACGGTCGAAAAAACCGGCCGGGTCATTGATGCCCATTCCCTCGATCTCATCAGGATCGAGCAATTCCACGGTCCTGGAATTACCGTGCCCGTACCGGTACTCCTCGAATAATTCCACGCCACTGACGGGATCCAACATGGCATTGATGTAGTCATATGCTTGCTGTTCTGAGCCTGCGCCGTTGGCGCTGAGGGACAGACCACACATCCAGGTCATCAATGGTTGCACTACCCTGACCGGAATACCGGTCCTTTTCCACCTCATTGATGCGCTGCCAAAAACGTAGGAAATATGGACATCGCCGGAAACCCAGGCCTGTTCTAACTGAGTGCCGTCAGACCAGATGAAACGCGCATTCTCGAGCATCATCCTGAATATGTCAGGTGCCATTGCCATTTCTGCTTCGGTAGGGTCGAGTGGGTCTGCCCAACCGCCGATGACCCCGGCAATAATGTGATTGACGCCAAGCGATGAGGTGAGCGCAGTTTTACCTTTAAAAGTCGGGTTGATGAATATTTTCCAGGTAGGGTTCTCAATCTCGACCGCCTCAGGGTTGTAAGCGACGGTCGAATACCCCCATTCCCAGGGGGCCAGCCAATACTCACCTTCGGCCTTGAGATCCTTTATTTCAAGCAAGCTGGGGCTGATGTCGGCCCAACGTGGAATCCGGCTGATATCAAGTGGTTTGATCAGCCCAGAATCGCGGGCCTCATTAAGGGAGTTAACGCACAGGTGCACCAGGTCAACCCGGTACCCATTGCGCATCCTCTGCATGGCATCCTTTTCCTCTGCAAACAATGCAACATCCGGTTGGCTGCCGTACTTGGCGTTGTACTCGGGATGGAACCTGGCATGCTGGTAGCCACTCCATTCCAGTATCGACAGGTCGACATTATTGTCGTCGCCGCTGTCCTCGCATGACATCAGCAGGCTCGCCAGCATGACCATGCCGACCAATGCTGTTAAACGGACCGTAACCCGGCGAGAGCGATTGTCGATTTTTCCCATGTGTTTCTCAGAGGTCGAAATCCAGGTTTCGCAGACTGGTCGACACATCTACAGGCGCTACGGCAACATAACGGGCCATGTTATGGATACAGGCGTCGCCACCCATGCCATATTCCGCATCATAGCCGTACAGATCGTCGTCATCGTCTTCAGTACACAGTCCCCCTTCATTACCAGCCAGGAACGGTATTCGGGTTTGCGGTTGATCCAGGTCGATCCTGTTATAGGGATGCCAGTTACCCATGATTTCTGTGTTGTGCCGGTCCCTGGCCTTGTCGAGATACGCTGCGTTCGCTTCAACTCCGCCGGCACGCACGATCATGTTTGGCTCATCTTTCAGGACTTCAAAGGGGTCGTAACCCCGGGTGGATTTCCTGGCAATCTCCACGTCGAGGATAACGCCATAACGTATCGGCAGGTCTGCAATTCCCCGCTTGAATTCATCGAATGGGTATACCGGTACCTCGGTACCATCCGGCAGTTTGCCTTCAAGTACGTTGCGCGCTTCCTTGTGACTGATCTTGCCCGCATACTGACCTGTAAAACCATCGGAATTGGAACGATCCACACTGGCACGATAGACTTGCTCAAAGCGCTCAGGAGATGCGAATATCCCCCCACCATGAATGGCCACCACTACGTGGTTTCCCTGCGGGGTAGTTACCACGCTTTCCTCGGTATTGGATGTGAACCAGGTATTCCAGATAATATTGTCGTAAGGCGCGTTTGCCCTGGCGTGTAGCAATTGGGGCATGGAGGCGACGTAGCCTTCCTCACCGGCATAATCAAGAGCCTGCCGCAACGCATTGGGAACGTGTGGCTCGAAGATGATTTTTGCTTCCCATCTGATGTCGGTCATGCTAATTGCGTCCTTTTTCCACTGCTATAGTATAATATACACCGCTATCTACATTATGATAAAATTTGAAGACGGGTAATTGCCCTGTTAATTTTCACTTAGATATGGGATTTACTCATTATTATTGCATATTGTCAATGATTATGGCACTTTTCCAAGGGTGCCAGAGCGTAATACATTATTGAATCAAGGGATAAATACTGACTATGACTGCAACGGCATCCAACAAGCCACCGAGAATTCAATCACTGGCGCGCGCCAGTGCCATTATCGACACGATCGCCGCCGGCAGTGAGGATGGCGTGGGCTTGAGTGAGATCAGCAGAGCGACGGCACTGAACAAGACCACCGCGTTCAATTTGCTGGCCTCGCTGGTCACACTCAGGTTCATTGAACAGGACGCTAAAACCAGGCGTTACCGGCTGGGATTACGTAACCTCGAATTGGGACGAATCGTTCAGCAAAGACTGCATATCTCGCACCTGGCAAGGCCGATACTGGCTGAACTTTGCAGGAAGACCAATGAGACGGTAAACCTGGGTCTGCCCGATCTCCTGGATTTGTCAGTGGTAGACAGTTTCCAGGGTTCCCAGATTCTGCATGCCACGTCCTATGCTGGCTGGAGGTCTATGTATCATTGTACTGCCCTGGGCAAGGCGTTCATGTCAATGTGGGATGAGCCAATGAGACGGACCGTATACCGCCTGCGTGGCCTGGAGCAACAAACAGAGAACACGATTACAGATGTCGATACGCTGGAGGCGCAACTGGCCAGGTTTCTGGAGTTGGGGTACGCCATTGATGAAGAGGAAAATGAACCAGGTGTCAATGGTATTGGTGTTGCAATGGTCAATGGATTGGGCAGGGTTGCTGCAGCGATCAGTGTATGCGGCCCCTCGAACCGGCTAACCAGGGAAATGCTGGACGAGATTGCACCGGATGTTCTGAAAGCAGCTAACTTGATTTCAGTCGCGATCGGTGGCGCAGTACCGCCGGATAAACAAAAATCCAGGAAGCGCGGGTGACCAACGCCTTACCTCCTGCAATTCACGCCGCCCGGGCCAATGATCGAAACTGGATAACGCGTTTTCGGACTTTTTTCCTGAAACACGAATGGCTGCGTGGCTACACGCTGCTTTCACCTACCTTGCTGGTGATGATCTGTGCGCTGGCATTGCCCATCTTCACACTCGTTGTCTACAGCTTCTGGACACAAGATTACGTCACAATCGACAAGACCTTTACGTTAAAGAACTACGAAACATTCTTTGACAAGTGGATATACGGCAAGCTGCTCTTGAGATCAGTCTGGATGTCGGCGACGGTGACCTTCATCACCATCATGCTGGCCTATCCCGTTGCCTATTTCCTGGCATTCAGGGTCAGGAAGAACATCATGACCTGGCTGATCCTGATCAATCTGCCATTTTGGACCAGCTACCTGTTGCGGGTACTCGCCTGGAAAATCATGCTGGGTAACAATGGTGTCATCAACACCAGTCTCGAAGGATTGGGGTTTATCCAGGCCCCACTTGAATTTCTGCTCTACAGCAAGTTTGCGGTGATCCTCACCCTGGTCCACGCCTGGGCTGCGTTTGCCATTTTGCCAATATACCTGTCGCTATCCAAGATAGACCGTTCACTGCTGGAGGCAGCAGCAGATCTCGGAGAAAACCCTGTGAGGACTTTCCTTAGGGTCACCTTGCCGTTATCAATGCCCGGGGTGATCGCTGCAACCGTGATTCAATTCATCCCGGTGGTTGCCGACTATGTCACGCCGATGATGGTTGGTCCACCCAATGGCATGATCGGTCAGGTGATCGCGGCGCAATTCATGTTGGTCAACAATATGCCGATGGGTTCTGCACTGACCATCGTGATGATGTTTACGGTCACCAGCCTTGCACTGGTCTTTATCTGGTTTACCCAACGGGGCACGGTGAAGCGACGGGAAATGGAAGCAGTCACTTCCGCCTCGAATACCAACGTCTTGAATAAGCGCCGGTTCAGTCCACTTTTTATCTATGTGGTTCTATACCTCATGTTTCTCTACATTCCTTCCTTGATGCTGCCCATTTTCTCATTTAACGACAGTATTCAAATGGCATTGCCACTGAAGGGATTTACGACCAGGTGGTATGCAGGAATCCTGGAGCAACCCGGCCTGTTGACGGCACTTGGAAACAGCTTCAAGGTCGCCCTGCCGGTTGCGATCGTTTCAACCTCGCTGGCGACCATTGCAGCCAGGACAATGACCCGCTATCGCCTGCCCGGTCGCGGTCTGGCAATAGGCTTCATACTGCTCCCGATGGTCATGCCCGGTATCATCCTGGCGGTTGGTTTACTGGTGGTTGCCAGTGCGATGAAGATTCAGCTTTCGCTGTGGACCATCGGTATTGCCCATGTGGTTGCCACACTTCCTTTTTCGATGCTGGTCGTCATGTCCCGTCTCGAGGGATTTTCCAGGAGCCTTGAAGAATCGGCACAGGATTTGGGTGAAAACGGCTGGATGACATTCTGGCGGATCACTTTTCCATTGATTCTGCCCGGCATCATTGCATCCTTGTTGCTGTCGTTTACAGCATCTTTCGATGAATTTCTGTATGCCTTGTTCCTGGGTGGCAATCATGTGACCTTGCCGGTCTTCATGTTTACCCAGACCCGATTCCCGGAAACCCTGCCGGTCGTTCTGGCTCTTGGTTCGTGTATCTTTCTTGGCTCTGCTACTTTGCTCGGCACCGCTGAATGGTTGCGGCGTATGGGCAGCCAGCAAAGCAATAACTGAGACCGGCATTCGAATCTTGACCAATTGGAGGATATTGTGACCCGAAGAGGCCGAAGGCATGGAGGACGATCAGGTAATACACGCCGAACCGCAGCTGCCGTGAAACAGAACCCCTGGGCGCTGCCGGTCAATTCCGATGCACCCACCGAGCCCCTCGATGAGGATGGGGTGCATGCCATACACGATGGTGCCATGCGTGTGCTTGAAGAGATTGGTATTGAAATTCTGTGCGAGGAAGCGAAGGATATCTTCGCCAGGGCCGGTTGCATCGTGAACCCTGACTCAGACAACGTCCGTATGGGTCGTGACTTCATCATGGAGCAGGTCAAAAAAGCACCGCCAATGTTTCACATTACACCGAGAAACCCGGCCCGCCAGGTGCAGATGGGTGGTGATCGTGTGCTGTTTGGTAATGTGGGCAGCCCACCGAACTGTTCCGACCTCGATCGGGGTCGTCGTGTTGGAGACAGGCAAAGTTACCAGGACCTGATCAAGCTGACCCAGTATTTCAATTGTATGCACATGGTGCTCGGCTACCCCGTAGAGCCATTGGATATTCATCCGTCCGTGCGTCACCTTGATTGTCTGTTTGATGCACTGACCCTGACCGACAAGGTGGTCCATGCCTACAGCCTGGGCAAGGAGCGCATAGAGGATGGCATGGAATTGGTCCGCATCGCTGCCGGCCTGTCACATGAGGAATTCGAAGCCAGTCCCAGGATGTTCACCAACGTCAACTCCGGATCACCCCTTAAATGGGACTTCAATATGCTGGACGGCGCAATGAGAATGGCACGCCGTGGACAGCCGGTGATTCTGACCCCGTTCACACTCTCCGGTGCAATGGCCCCGATAACAGTCGTTGGCGCGGTAATGCAGCAGACAGCCGAAGCCCTGTCGGCAATTGCGCTGCTGCAACTTATCAACCCGGGCTGCCCTGTCATGTTCGGCTCATTCACCTCAAACGTTGACATGAGCAGTGGTGCCCCGGCCTTTGGTACGCCGGAGTACATGCGTGCGACGCAGATCTCGGGCCAGATGGCACGCTTCTACGGATTGCCACTGCGCGCATCCAATGCCTGCGCAGCCAACACTCCGGACGCCCAGGCGGCCTGGGAGAGTGCGTTTTCACTGTGGGCCTGCATATCATCCGGGACCAACCTTGTTTATCATGCCGCCGGATGGCTGGAAGGTGGACTGTGCGCCAGTTACGAGAAATTCCTTATGGACTGTGAGACCGTCCAGCAAATGATTCACTACATGCAACCCATGAGCGCCGGTGAAGACGAAATCGCTTTCGACGCCATCCGGGAAGTCGGATCCGACGGACAGTTCTTCAGCGCCAGTCACACGCTGGAACGTTATGAAACCGCATTCTATGCACCCTTTCTGAGTGATCTTAGAAACTTTGAGACCTGGGAGGAAACCGGAAGTGTGGCCACACCGGAACGAGCCAACAGTAAGTGGAAGCAAATACTGAAGGAATTCAAGGCCCCACCGATGGATGAGGCCATTCGTGAAGAACTGGAAGCTTTTGTCGCGCTGCGCAAGGAGCAGGGCGGGGCGCCAACTGACTTTTAGACAATTTTCCTGTGAGGCTCTAAGAAGGTTCAAAATCAGGGAAATGCAGGCTGGTGACCACATCATGGGGTGCAACAGCGACATGGCGGACCATACCCACCCTGCTCTGGCATCGCCACCCAGACCCCTTTCGTGTCCTAGCCGTAGAGATTTTCATCGGTGAGGCGTGGGATGGTCAAAACGTCATCGATGTAACGAGACCATCGTCTCCCGCATGTTGCAGGGCCCATTGCAAGGCCTTGGGGTGGTAGGAAGCGAAGATGATGGTCGCTTTCATTTGGATGTTCTGTAATTCGATGTACGCACTCGGAGTCTCTTGCACCGACTAAACGCGCATGTCACTC
This sequence comes from Lysobacterales bacterium, assembly GCA_014238945.1. Classification (GTDB taxonomy): domain Bacteria; phylum Pseudomonadota; class Gammaproteobacteria; order Xanthomonadales; family SZUA-36; genus SZUA-36. The sequence goes on along the minus strand of JABAAB010000122.1, from coordinate 34,411 downwards.
ATCAGTTGCGGGCGGTCACGATTGGTTGATAGTAGCCGTTTGCTTCAGGATCGTGCCAGCATGCCTCCTCGAATCCCGCGTCCTGGACGGCGGAAATAATCTCGTCACGCAGCAGCGCCCGGAGCTCCGTCTCGAAATGCTTTATCTCGTAGCCGCCGCCATACTCCCTGATGAGGAATTGATTGAGGCGGTAGCTGCAGCCGTCGTTTGCCCAGTCCCATACCTGAAAGACAATACGGCGACCGTCCGGTTTATCTTCGACGTGCTGGCTGTTGAAGGTGGGTTTGTCTGCAATCAGCGCATCGTAGTCCCTGATGCTTAAAAGCAGGAGGCCACCGGGTTTGAGTCTCTCCTTGATGCTGGCCAAAGCGGCCGAGAGATCGTCATCGTGGAGACAGTGCGCGAACGAGTTGTCACACGAAATGACGACCTCGAAGGTAGCGGAGATGGTTTCGCTCAGATTGCGAAAGTCAGCGACACCGAAAGTGATGGTGACGCCGAATTCGGTTGACTCGCGCTGGGCGCAGTCGACTGACACGGGGCTCAAGTCCGTGGCATGGACCTGATGGCCGTGAAGCGCCAGGCCGATTGCCTGGGTGCCGATTCCGCAGGAGCAGTCAAGGACTGACCAGGGACCCGGGCCTCCCAACTGCTCCGCCAGGAAGTGGTCGAGCCATTCGCCTTCCCAGCGCATCCCCGCCTCCCAGTCGTAGCCCATGTTGTGATGAAACACGGGGCTCAGGCGGTCATAGAAGTCGGTCATTTTGCTATTCCGTTATTGTCAGCGTTTCCGAAGCAGGGTTGTGAGTTCCCTGACATCCGAAACTTCCTCAAAGTGCCACAGCATCTCCAGGAGTTGGTCGATTCGATCCTGCTCCAGGACATAGCCTGTCAGCCAGCGGAATTTCTCCTCCAGCCGCTCCTCATCCCCGCGCGCCCCGATCCGGCATGACTCCGTAACCACTCCTGAGTCTATGGCACTGCCGTTCTCAAAACGAATCAACACTCTACCCGGGCTGTAACCCTCATCGCCACCTTCAAAGCTCGGTTGGTAGAGTTCGTTGAACTCCTCCGACTCCACTAACTCGATTTTATCTACTAATGCATTGATAGCAGCGTCACCGAGCCGTGGCTCGAGGATTTGATCCGGCCCTACCTCCCCGTCAATCATATAGGCAGCCAATGGCCACTTGACGCTGAACTGCGCCTCCTCTGTGGTCGTCGGATGCGTGGTGTGGAGCACCACCGCCCAGTGGTGACCCTCGACCGTGATGGCCGCGATGTCCTCGACTTGCCAATCGTGTTCGCGCTGCAATTTCTGCACCGCCGCAATGGCCGTGTGACCCCAGCCACAAGAACAATGCGATTTGAAATCGACGCCATCGACCATGATGTACTCGTTTCCAAGCGTCGCTAGCCAGTCCTTGTATTTCTCCGATCCCATCAGACCGGGGATGGCTGTGAAGCCCCGCTCGGCTAGCTCGGCAGCCACGATTCCGGTCATGACGGCCCAGCCGTGACCGTGCTTGACCATAGCCGGATCGATCAGGTCACGTTCCATTGGGAGGTTGGGTGCATGGTATTCCGCGATACCCAGAGCCTGTTTGATGGTAGGAATGTCGAGTCCCATCAACCTGGCGGCCGTCGCTGCGCTGGCGACCGATCCCCAGGAGCCGTCAGCCTGGTAAATCGGGTGCAGGTAATCGTGCCAGCAGCGTGCAAAGCGATGGGAGATCTCATAGCCCACCACGACAGCCGTGAGCATTTCGCTTCCTCCGAGCCGCAAGGTCTCGCAGAGTGCCAGCGCGGTCGGAAAAACCTGCGCTCCCTGATGACCACGCGTATAGGCGCCACCGTCATCGCAGTCCAGTGCATTGGCCGCACACGCGTTGGCGAAGGCCGCTCCGGCAACACTCGCACGCTTGTCCTGCAGCAGGATCGTCGCATCGTCCCCTGGCCACGTAATTGGGGCGTAGCCAGCAGTGATGTCGCTGATGGGCGTCAAGACCCCACTCACCATCGCAGCGATGATGTCGATCAAGCACTGCTTTGAGTGGTGCTGCACCGCATCGGGCAGGTCATTCCAGTGGGCGTCCCGGATAAATTGAGCCGCCTGTTCATTGCCATCCATAAAGGTTGTTTTCCTCATCAGGACATGCGCCAAAGCGTGAACCGGTAGCTTTGGCGCTCCGTGCCTGGGTCTAGCCAGTGATCCTCAGCTATCTTATTCACTTACTGCTCGGTTCTGAAGACCGGATCCACAGTTCGCAATTCTTTCAGAGGGATGTGGCAATGGATTCGGTGTTCCTGCGTTACCTCGCGCCACGGGGGAGTTTCCTGCTCGCAGATTGGGCCGATCTTGCGCGGGCAGCGTGTGTGGAACCTGCAGCCTGAGGGCGGATCGAGCGCGCTCGGAACTGTGCCCAACAGGCGGATGCTGTTTCTTTCCAACGTTGGGTCCGGGATCGGTATAGCGGCCAGTAAAGCCCCGGTGTAGGGGTGATATGGCGGCTTAAACAAGGCCTCGGTGGGACCGGTCTCGCATATCTTTCCCAGGTACATCACTGCCACTGAACTGCAGAGCTGATTCACCACCCCGAAGTCATGAGAAATGAACACCATCGCGGTGCCGTATTCCTGTTGAAATTCCTGCAGCAGATTCATAACGGCAGCCTGGACAGATACGTCCAGCGAGGACAGCGGTTCGTCACAAAGGACGAGCGTCGGTCGACCGGCGAAGGCCCTGGCGAGCGCCACCCGTTGTTTCTCGCCACCGCTCAATTGCCGGGGTAAGCGGTCGTAGTACTCTTCACCTAACCGCACTGCATCAAGGAGACGCACTACCTCGTTCCTGATTTCGGACTGCGGGACGGTTCCGAAGAGCTGCAACGGACGTGCGATTGCTTCTCCGACTGTGCGTTTAGGGTTAAGCGTAGAGTCGGGGTTTTGGAAAATCATCTGCAGCTCTTTGAGCATCTCGACGGGACGCTGCTCAACGACCTTCGCTATATCAATACCGATAAAGTCTAATTTCCCTGCATTGGGTGGTACCAGGCCCGCGACGCACTTGGCAATTGTAGTCTTGCCGCATCCGGATTCACCAACGATGCCCAGCGTGGAATTTCTCCCCAGGTCCAGACTTACATTGTCTACCGCTTTCACGAATCCTTGTTTATGTCTGCCTGCAATCCCGGCCAAGCCCTGGTCTTTCGCCTTGTAATAGGTCCTGAGTCCGTCAATCTTCAGGACCGGGGCGTCTCCGATTGGCGAGACTCTGGTGTCAGCAGGGCCGGCTCGCAGGGCTTCAAGCTCTGCAGGGTCCGGACTGTCAGCATAGAAACAGCGCGCCCAATGCCCGTCAGCGGTTTGCTCGATCTCAGGGTGCTCGGTGCGGCATCGGTCACGGGCGCGATCACAACGTGACTCAAAAACGCATCCACTGGGTGTGGCGTGAAGCGAAGGTACTTTCCCCCTTATCGGCCGCACTGTTGTTCGTTGCACACCGGCGCTTATTTTCGGAACACAACGCAGGAGTGCTGCGGTATATGGGTGCCGGGGATCCAGAAAAATGTCCTGCGCGGAACCCTGCTCGACCAGCTCGCCTGCATACATCACAACCACCTGGTCAGCAACTCTGTTGATGACGCCGAGACTGTGACTGATGAAAAGAATCGTTGTGTCAAACTCGCGCTTCAGTTCGCTGATGAGGTCCAGTATCTCCGCCTCGACCGTGACATCCAGACCGGTGGTCGGTTCGTCCATGATAAGCAGGGCAGGGTTTGTCAGCAGTGCCATTGCGATCAGAACGCGTTGCTGCTGACCGCCGGACAACTGGTGGCAATAGCGTTCCATAACTGCTAGTGGGTCTGGCATGTGCACGCGTTGCAACATACGGATGCATGCATCCCTGGCTTCAACGCCGCTCGACCCCTTGTGTTCCACCAGTACCTCGGTGAGCTGTGGGCCGATCCGAAGCGAGGGATTCAATGCAGCCATGGGGTCCTGGTAGACCATGGCGATCTCGTTGCCACGAATATGTCTCAATTCACGGCTGTTCATCCGCACGATGTCCTGGTCGCAAAACAGGATTCGGCCCGCGCTAATCGCGGCGTTGTCCGTCAAATAGTTCATAATCGCAAAGGCGAGCGTGCTTTTGCCGCAACCCGACTCGCCAACCAGCCCCAGCACCTTGCCGGGCCAGATCTCAAGGGAGACATCCCGGACCGCTTTGGCAGGTCCCGCTCGCGTCGTGTAGACGACTTCCAGTGCCTCCACATTGAGAACGGGTGCTTTAGGCGAATTTATCATATAACGGACTTCCTTCTAACGTTGCTGCGCAATTTCCCTGATCCCGTCGGCCAGCAGATTGAGCCCAATAACGACCGAACTCAAAGCTGCGGCCGGCGCCAATACTATCCAGGGCATGGCAAAGATCCATTGTCGTCCCTCGTTGATCATTCCTCCCCAGTCGGGCGTCGGCGGCGGTATTCCCAATCCGAGGAAGCCCAAAGCGCCGATCGCCATGATCGCGTATCCGATCCGGATCATGGTATCAACGATGATCGGCCCGCTCACATTGGGCAGGATCTCCCGCAGCAGAATATAACGCCGACGCTCACCGCGTAGCCGGGCAGCGCTGACATAGTCTTTTGTACGCACATCCAGGACCAGGCTGCGAACGATGCGGGTGATGGGCGGAATAGATCCAAGCGCAATGGAAATAATGACGACAACTGCCGAAGGGCCGAAGGTGGTGATGATCAGGATGTAGATCAACAACGTTGGGAATGACAGCAGGATGTCAACGCCGCGCATTATTAAAGTGTCAACCCTGCCGCCAACGTAACCCGAGATGAGCCCCAGGGGAGCGGCTATCAATATGCCCAAAAAGACGGATAGCGGTGCCAACACGACAACCACTCGCGTGCCCCAGAACAGACGGCTCAGCACGTCGCGTGCCAGGTGGTCCGTCCCGAGCCAGTGTTCCGGCGAGGGTGGCTCGAGCCTGGCATTGTGCATCTCGGTGGGCGAGTAGGGAGATATCAGGGGAGCGGCTATGGCGACGAAGACCCAGGCGAGGATGATCATCACCCCGATCGTCGCGCTTTTGGAGCGGGCGAGATCGGAGATTGCCCAATGTAACCAGGCTAGCGGAGTTGACACTTGGGTGATCATTCGAATCGAACCCGCGGATTCATGAAATACAGGCCGATGTCTGCGACGACCTGGGTTGCCACCGCCACGAAAGTGAGTACCAGCGTTCCTCCCATGAGCAGCGTGATGTCGTTACGCAATGCGGCATCGAGCAGCAGACGCCCCAGACCCGGGTAGTTGAACAGAACCTCGACCACGACGACGCCTCCGATCATCCAATTGACGTGCAACATGATGGCCGTGAACGGCGCCATCAATGCATTGGGCAGCGCGTGCCGCCATATGATGCGTCTTCTGGGAATCCCTTTCAGCACCGCCGTGCGAACATAATCGCTCTTCATGACCTCGGCCATGGTGATTCGCGTCATGCGGGCCAGGTACCCGATCTCGTCGAGCGCCAGGACAAGAATGGGCAGGATCAACTTTTTCGAGGATTCGAAGAAACTCGCATCAGGGTCCGGAATACTCACGCCTGTAAACCATCCGAGCCACACAGAAAAAATCAAGATCAGGAAAATCCCGCTGGCAAACGGAGGCACCGACACAAAGACGCTGCTCATCAGGGAGATAATGCGGTCCGGTAACTTGCCTTCGTTGATTCCGGCGATACATCCCAGTGCAAGACCCAGCGGTATCATGAAGGCGAAAGCCAGCGCCGCCAGCGTCAATGAACGCCCCAGGCGAACGCCGACGAGTTCATTCACGGGGCGGCGATAGTGGATCGATTGCCCGAAATCCCCGCGCACGGCATTGGAAATCCAGTCGGCATAGCGCACCGTCACGGGGCGATCCAGACCCAGTTGATCGCGCAGCTCGTCGACGGCTTGCTGGGCAGCGTATGGACCGAGAGCGCTTCGGGCAGGATCGACAGGAACCACCTCCGCGATGGTAAAGACAAGCATCGAGATGACGAACATCGTCAACAACATTGTCCCGATGCGATTCAGAAGAAACAGGAGCATGTGTGTCGTTTAGCGTCGTTCAGCCTGGTTCGAAAACCAGTAAAGATGCCAGTGCCAGGTATCTCTGGGCCAGTTGCTTGGAAAATGCAGGTTGCTTGGGCTGGCGCTGAACGTAGCCGCCCAGAAGGGTATAATATATCCGGAGTCCTCCTGCATGATGGTCTGGATCCGGCAATACAGGTTCCGACGTCTCTCAATATTCAGTTCGCTATCGGCCGCCTCCAAAAGGGCGTCGAGTTGCTCGTTGCAATAGTGCGATTCATTCCAGTCGCCTCCACAGCGAAGCGCCAGATTCATGTTCGCCGTTGCCGGAACCCGGCCATTGAAGCCGCTGGTGGCAAACGGCCACTGCATCCACTGGTCCCAGAAAGCCGAATTGGGCAGGATATTGATGTTGACAGTGATGCCTGCCTTCGCTGCCATCTCTTGATACACCTGAGCGAAGTTCGGACGAAAGTCTATGTTAGGGACAGCGAGTTCGAGCTCGATTCCATCGGGATAACCGGCCTCGGCCAGCAGGGCTCTGGCCTGTTCGATATCCTGTTCGCGGTTGACATCGGTGGTGGGACAATAGGCGCCGTCACCGGACGGTATCATGTGGTCGTAGGCCACCGGGCCCAGCGGCATTACGAGGTCGCGTATTCTTTTGCGGTCCTGGACCAACTTGAGCGCAGTGCGCACGCGTACGTCGTCGAAGGGTGGCATGTCGGTGCGCATCACGATGGGCGTAACCCATCCGGTGTAATAGGTCTTGACAGTGATTTTATCGGCATACCTTTTGAGTACCGGCAATATTCCCTCACCGGGGGCCAGATAGTCTGCCTCGCCTCCAATGAGGGCAGCGAGTCGCGCGGCGTCATCCCAACCTGAAGTGACTATGACCTTGTCTACGTAAGGCAATGGCTGGCCATCGGCACCAAGCTGCCAATAGTTCGGATTCCGTACCAGCACCATCCGCTCGTCGGGAGAAAAGGATTGCAGGAGGAACGGCCCTGTCCCGACCGCATCTGCGGGGTCGCCGCTGTAAAAATCCTTCCAGCCGCCCTCGGGCGCGATCATGCTCGAATAGCCATAAAGCGAGAGCAGCACGTTGGTGTAGGGGCGATCAAGATGCAGCTTGATCGTCAGGTCATCTACCTTCTCAATGCCGGCGGGTGACAAAAAATTGAGCCGGGTTGCCATCGCCGATCCGGTATCCGGGTCCAGCCAGTGGCGCAGATTCCAGATCACGTCATCGGCGCCAAAGGGCTTGCCGTTGTTGAATTTAACTCCCTCCCGGAGGTGCAGCGTCCACTCCTTCGCGTCCTCGCTGACCTCCCATGATTTAACCAGGTTCGGTTGCGGGACGCCGTCTTCCCCAACCCATACCAGGGCTTCAGCGATCAACAACCCGACCTGGCCGGTACCGATGCCATCCGTGGCCGGGTCCGCCACATAAGGTATAAAGTTTGATTCAGTGCGCAGTGTACCGCCACGTTTGGGAAGGCTGGCTGACAGGGCTGCTGGTTGGGGTGTAGCACCGTGGGTACCCTCAGCAGACTCGTCGGTCGCAGGAGAACAGCTTGTCAAAACGAGCACGAACAGTGCCAGGGCTGGAACGATCATAAAGGGTGTCAATAATTTGGTTTTTATGATCATCTCTCCTTAGATAGTGAAAGATTTGTCCAATAGCGAGTGTTTACTTAAATGCATACTACCCCCTTAAATTTCGAAATTCAGGTTTTGCAGGTTTGTCGACGGATCACCTGGTGCAATCGAGATTTTTAAAGTAAGGGCTCCAGCACTTCGATCAGTGGCCCAAGATGTTTCTCGAACCGGCGCCATGAATTGACCGACCCTGAGTAAATCGGCAGTCGGACCTGCTCCGAACTGGCTGTAACCACTGCACGATCGGTCTCATAAAATCGTAAGCAATTCTCCTCCCAGTCCAGATTGCAATACTCCAGTAGCCGGCGGGTCTGATTTTCCTGGTCCGCCACCATATCCTCGTACTGAACGTCCAACACTTTGCCGGGCAGGATCGCATTCCAGTAATCCATCATGCGCTGATATTCCAGGTAATATTGGCCAAGTTTGACCAGGTCGTAAGAAAATTTCTGTCCCTTGTAGAACAACTGTTTGTAGCAACTCATACAGCTATCTAGCGGGTTCCGGCGCGCATTAATGACTTTGGCGTTGGGCAGGATGAGAGCGATCAGACCGACGCTCGCGAAATTACCCGGCATTTTGTCGGTGAAAAACGGGGCGTCGCCACGATAACGACGGGTCGAGGCAATGTACTGGCGCCCAATTGTCGCAAGTGCTTCACCATAGAGTGGTAACGCCTGCGGATAGTCGAGACCTGCCGGTTTCTGCTGGTTTATTGCGTTAATCGCATAGGGTAAATCAGGCAGTTCGTGGGTACCGTCGACCTCGCTGTGGCTGGCCAGAATCTGTTCAATCAGGGTCGAGCCCGAGCGTGGTAGTCCGACAATGAAAATCGGTGCCGGGTCCGGATTGCCAAGGCCTGTGTTTTGCCGCAGAACTTCAGACGTAATCGTTGTTATGATCTCATCGTGTTCGGTCCGGGTATGAGCGGGATCGTAATTTTCTTTTGACCACCTGAGTTTGGCTCCGCGGTTGTATCGATAGAACGCCTGATCATAACTGCCGCGATCCTCGTAGGCTTTTCCGAGTGAGTAATTTAAATTGACACGCGATTCCTCGAGCAGATTTCCATCGTCGACATTTTCCTCCATTGTGGCAATTTCGTCATCGCTGAAGCGAAACGTCTTTAGATTTGCGAGTGCCCAGTATGCCTCTCCAAAGGCCGGGAACCCCTTGATGCAGTGTCGGTAGATTTCAATGGCCTCCTCACCACGGCCGATGGTCTTCAGCGCGTGACCAAGACCGGTAAGACTCACACCGTGATCAGGATGTTTTTCCAGGACTGTTCTGAATACTTCGGCTGCTTGTTCGAATCGGCCTGCCTTGTTGTGCAGGATACCGAGCAGCGCGCGTGGCAAAGCAAGTTCCGGCTGCAGTTTTATTGCCTCTTGTAATACCGCATGGCATTCCTCCAGCTCATCTGTGTCCAGCAGTTCACCAGCCAGTTCAATATATGCACCAAAAAAACGCGGTTCCAATTGGATCGAATTCCGCAGCATCTGTATGGTCAGTTTCTGATTGCCGAGTTCCGCAGCCACTTCGCCCAGCAGGCGTGTGGCATTGACGTTGTTTGGATCTTTGTGCAGTACCCCTCGACAAAGGGTTTCGGCATTACCGAAGTCACCGGCAAAGAGGTGCTGGATTGCGTGCTCAAGCTCCTCGCGGTTCGGGTCGAGCCTGAACGATGCTTCAAGTACCTCGTAGGCTTCGTTCATCTGCCCGAGCCCCTTATAAGCCATGCTCAGGTCGCGATAGGCAACGGGGTTCTCAGGTGTTAGTTCAAGCACGCGTTTGTAGCTGGCAATGGCTTCATCAAAGCGGCCTTGCGCAATCAGTGCGTGTGCGAGTTCCCGGTTTGCTTTGGCAACATTGGGTCTGCGTGACAGCACCTGGCGCAACTCGATTTCGGCTTCGGTAAATTTGCTCTGCCTTACCAGTATCGTCCCGAACAGAAGACGGAGCTTGTCGTTCCCGGGTTCTTTGCCGAGTTCTTCACGGCAAAACCCTGCTGCCGTTTCAATTTCTCCGGCATGCAGAAAACCGAGCGTCCGGTCGAATGCAGTCTGTAATGAAGGTGAGTTGCTGACGGTAATTTCCTCGTGAATCGTGCTCTGATGCGGTTGTACAGTTTAGCGTCTATTGCCTAGGGTTCGAAGTCCAGGTACTGCAAACTTTTCGACATAATTCTCGGAGCAACCGCAACATAGCGACCCATGCCTATGATGCCCGCGGCTGTGATTCCGTAATCCGCATCATATCCCCAGCCCAGCCCCAGGTCATTGCCCTCACTGCCCTTGCCGCCTTTGTTACCGGCCAGTCTCAGTATACGGGTCTGGGGCTGATCCGGATCGATCCGGCCGTAGCGGTGCCAGGTACCCGTCAATTTTGTATTGTTACGATCCCTTGCCTTGTCGAGATACGCCGCCAGCGGTTCGGTTCCCCCGGCCCGAACGATCATGTTCGGATCATCCTTCAAGATATCGAAATTTTCGTAACCACTTTTTGAATTCTTCGCCATCTCGAAATCCAGCACAACGGCATAGCGCCGTGGCAAGTCCTTGATGCCTCGTTTAAACTCATTGAACGCGAATACCGGGAGTTCTGTGCTATCGGGCAGCTTGCCTTCCAGCAGGTCGTGGGCTTCGGTGCGGGAAATCTTGGGGGCGTATTGTCCGGTGAGGCCTTCCGGATTCGAACGGTCCAGGTCCGCACGCAAACTCCTCTCAATTCTCTGCGGCGACCCAAATATGCCGCCACCATGGACTGTTACCACGACATGATTTCCCTGCTTTGTCGTCACCACGTTTTCCTCGCTATGTGATGTAAACCAGGTGTTCCAGATGATATTGTCGTAGGAGGCGTTCACCCGGGCGTGCAGCAGTTGTGGCATCGATGCCACGTAGCCATCCTCACCTGCGTATCGCAGGGCCCGCTGCAATGCGACGGTTATATACGACTCAAAGAATATGGCCGCCACCATTCTGGTGCTGCTTGTATTATCGGATTTGGCTGCTGACGCGAGCGGTGAAAACAGCGGGCTGGCTGCTGCGCCGACGCCAACCGATGCCAGCACCTTGACCAGGTGGCGGCGGGTCAGTGTTTTTCTTTTCCACAATGGAGTCGGTTCAACTTGCTTCACAAAAATACCTCAGATTTCGAAATCCAGATTTCTCAAACTGGTCGATACATCACGCGGTGCCACCGCAACATAGCGGGCCATGCCGACCATGCTGGCATCGCCACCCAGACCGTATTCCGCGTCATAACCCCAGCCCGGGCCCTCGTCTTTACCCTCGCTACCGACGCCCCCCTTATTGCCCGCCAGGAACAATATGCGGGTCTGCGGCTGATTCGGATCGATCCGCAAGTACGGGTGCCAGTTCCCCATCAATTCCGTATTGTTGCGGTGCCTGAACTTGTCGAGATAAGCGGCCAGTGGCTCGACACCCCCGGCGCGTACGATCATGTTCGGTTCATCCTTCAGGACATCAAAACTTTCGAAGCCTCTTTTGGCACTCTTGGCCAGTTCGAAGTCCAGCACGACACCATAGCGCATTGGCAAGTCAGTAATGCCCCGTTTGAATTCATTGAACAGGTACATCGGAATTTCGCTGCCATCGGGTAATTTGCCTTTCAGCAGATCATGGGCTTCCCGAGTGGAAATCTTGGCGGCAGTCTGTCCGGTAATGCCCTCTGAATTCGAACGGTCCAGATCCGCATAAAAACTTTTTTCGAATCGCGCCGGCGACCCAAATATGCCGCCACCGTGGACCGCCACCACGACACGATTTCCCTGCTTTGTAGACACCACACTTTCTTCGGAATTTGCCGTGAACCAGGTGTTCCAGATGATGTTGTCGTAAGACGCGTTCGTCCGGGCATGGAGCAGTTGTGGCATCGATGCCACGAAGCCTTTATCTCCCGCGTATTGCAGGGACCGTCGCAGGGCGGTGGGAATATGCGGTTCGAAAATGATCTCCGCCTGCATTTTAAGGTCGATAGTCTTAATGAATTCGGCGGTGGCAAACCGTGCCAGTGGAGGACTTGCGGCCACGCCGCAGCCGACCATGGCAAGCGTCTTGAGCATTCGGCGGCGCGTGAACTTGTCGTGTCTCATGTTGTGACTCAGGTCCCTTAGTCCAGATTTCTCAAACTCGTCGATACATCACACAGCACGACCGCGTCATGGCGGGATACACCACCCATAGTTGTGTCTTGTTTTCATTCTGTTCGGGGCGCTGATAGTTACCAATAAAAACCCCGCAAGTGCGGGGTTTTCCTGTTTATGCCGGTAGAGAGTGCCCTGATAGCGCGGGATCAATTAGCGCCAAATCTGTGATAGAAACGAATGCCGTATTCGCGTGGACGGACCGTGTACACATTGTGAGAGTGCTCATACTCACCGCTCCTCCCCCATGCCCATTCACCTGCGGCATTGTCCTGGTTGACCTGTGCGCGTTCGTCTGTGACGTTGTTGACGAACAGGTTAATTTCCCATCCACCATCGCTCGAGATCAGGCCAATGCGGATATCCGCGACGGTATATGCGCTGTTTGTAAACGGCGGGTTACCGGCCAAAAACTGCGGCGGAACGAGTTTGGTGGTCGTTTCACCCATGTACGAAGCCTGACCTCGCAGGAACATCTCTCCACCCCCGGCAAAATCGACTGGCCAGGTGTACGTGGCCCACGCCGCTCCCTGGAATTTCGGGAAGTTGGGTAACTGCTGGCCCGGTTCGAGACCGGCTCTTTCATCGGATGTTACGCTGTCCAGCTCTGCTTCAAGCCACATGGCGTTTGCACCGACACGCCATTCATCTGACGGAACCCAATCGACTTCCATCGTGGCTCCCATGTTATGGGCATCGCCCACGTTGCCGACAATGGATATCCACGGCAGCGACTGGCCTGATGAACAGGTCTGATCATCACCTGGAATCTGTGCATCATTTATATCAATGCAGGTTCCACCGCTGGGATCGACGACTTCATGTTGAAAGTCTTGCCAATCCATATAGAAAGCGGTCAGGTTGAGCTGTACAGAATTGTTGGCCCAGCGGGACTTGAGACCCACTTCGTAATTTTTAAGCAGGTCCGGATCCCATTCCTGGCCCCAGAGTGTCCGACTCCAGTCTGCCCTTCTGTTGGCCCGGTTGATACCTCCAACCCGGTAGCCTTCGGTGTAAAGTGCGTACACCATCTTTTCATCATCGATATGGTAGTCGATGCTTAACTTTGGCACGAATTCAGACTGAGACGTCGACTGAGGGGTTTCATTACCAATCCAGATGGGTTGGATAAAGCCGCCGGCTTGCCTGCCATCGGAGCCCGTGTGGCCTGCCAGATACTTGATGTACTGTTTCGTATTCTTGTTTTTGAAGTACCGGCCACCGAAGGTCACATTGGTCTTATCATTCATGTGCCAAATGACCTCGCCGAACACGGCTTTCTGTTTCCAGTCGGTGTCGTCACGCGAATCCCAGTAATGGTCGGCGGTCGCCAACGCGGCAGCTCTTTCTGCAGCAGGTACCAAATCCTGCCCGTTCGCGCTATAGGAACCGTAACAGGTATAGTTGACCGACGTGCCGTTCAGACACGCTTGCATATACGCATAAGATAAAGATTCCTGGTAGGGCGTATGTGCGTCCGCCATCCACAGAGAGTTCCATGAATCGTTGGAATCTTCATAGTAGAGGCCCGCCAGCCAATCGAAATTCTCTCCCTGGTGTGACAGACGGATTTCCTGAGAAAACCGCTCCTGCCATTCCGGGCCCGCGCCATAGCCGGCCATATCAGGAATCTGCCCTACTGCACCGGAGGGGCTCCCAGCTGCTGGTGTGACGCAGTACAATGGCAAATAGACAGTTCGGCCGTTCACCGGGTTTTCCCAGTAATACCACGTGTAGCGTGTTTCGCCAGCCGCACCCTGGTCGCCACAATAATTGGTGGTGTAGTACTTGTAATAAAGCGTATTGTCGATTATGTACGTGCGTTGGTTTTCGTAGAAGCTCGTCGCCGACACGAACTGGGCGAAGCCAAGATCTCCCTCGATCGTCAGTGAACTCAAATCCCACTCTGAACGTGAGGTGTTCTTGACGTGCCGAATAGTCTGCAGATCGCCAACGAACGGGTTGTAGGCGTTGTTCCCCTGAGAATCGGTATCTCCGTAGCTATACGCTGCCGTCGCCGTCCAATCTTCGTTTATGTTCCATTGCGCAGATATCCTGTAAGTAAGGTATTCGGCTGAATTCCAGTCATCCTCAGCGACGTCATCATTGCGAAGGTTACCCCATTCCAGTCGATTGGTTCCCCATACACAATCTCCCTGTCCCTGTTCACATCTCCAGATGTACGGGTCGGGGTACATGTAGGCAGGAGGGGCACCGGCGGCCGACTCCGCTGCCGTTTGGCCAAACCAGGTATCCGGCGTGTGGCCCAGAATGTTGTCGATATAGCCGGCATCTTTTCCTGACTGTGCTGCTACCCGAATGGCAAATACGTCTTCGACCAGGGGAATGTTTATCATGGCGGTCAGCTTGTGGCTGATTGCGCTGTTACTGCCATTGAAAAACTCGACATCGGCGCTTGCGTCGAACTTGGTCGCATCCGGCTTATTGGTAATAAGACGCAGGACACCGGACTGTGCGGCGGCACCAAACAGTGTGCCCTGTGGTCCCGCCAAAGATTCCACCCGGTTGACATCCAACATGCGCACGTCGGCCGAATCTCCGGATGTCGAGGTGATGGGTATCTCGTCGAGGTAGACCGATGAACTCCGCGTCATGGTGAATGCACCGGTAGAGGTGTGAACACCGCGGAATATGACCTGGTTGTTACCACCCGTATTGAAATTAAGCCAGTTCACATTGGGTATGAAACGGGCGTAATCTTCTGCATTCAGGGCGCCGATTTCCCTCAGCATGGCTTCAGGAATCGCTTGAACACTGGAGGGGACTTTCTGCAGATCCGTCTCGAATTTTGTCGCTGTAACGAGGACTTCTTCAAGCTGGGGAGCTGAATCCTCTTCCTGCGCGATCGCAGTCGCAGGCGCTACCAATGCAGTGGATACGGCTGCGGCGATTGGACGAAGGGAAAATTGAAAATTAGGGGAGATTTTGTTCGCACTCATGTTCAGTACCTTATGGATTGATCAATTGAGATGCCTAACAGGGTATGCCTCCATGCCCATATAGACGGAAACCCGGTTGACATTATATGCACAATTATTGAGCGGTTACAATTTTTTAACATTACAGTGTTAAAAATTTTATAATGTATAACAATCATCACAAGCTCTTATAGGGTTAGAGGTATGATCATCCCAGAAGGCTCAAGGTTGTGGTGTACATTGTACCCCATGGGGGGTTGGGGGGCTGAAAGCCACTCCCGGACTCAGTGTGAGGAGGGTCCAATATTGCTGGGACGGTCTTTGTCAGGCAACGCTGCCAGCAACGGTTCGAGCACATCTATCAGGGAATCCAGATGCGATTCGTAATTACGCCAGTCATTGACGGAACTTGAGTAGATCGGCTGGCGCACCTGCTCCGAACTTGCTGTTTTCACGGATCGGTTGGTTTCATGAAATCTGAGACATGACGCTTCCCAGTCGAGTTTGCAATATTCCAGGATCCGTCTGACCTGGCCCTCCAGGTCTGCCACGACATCTTCGTAATGCACGTCCAGGACTTTGCCGGGCAGGACTTCGTGCCAGTGATCCATCAGACGCTGGTACTGCAGGTAGTATTCGCCAACCTCCACCAGGTCATAGGTAAACGGCTGCCCCTGGGCGAACAGCTGCTTGTAGCTGCCAAAGCAACTGTCCAGTGGATGACGCCTGGCGTTGATAATTTTTGCATTGGGTAAAACCAGGTGCAGTAAACCCACGTGCGCGAAGTTATTCGGGTTTTTATCCGTAAAAAACACCCGGTCGCCGCGATATCGGCGAGTACGCTCGATATACTCTTTGCCGAGGCGTTTGAACCCGTCTGTATCAAGATTCTCAATGCTGGTCGGGTAGCGCAGTCGGGGGCCAGTAAACTGGGGGGTGGAGCGGATTATTTTACCCAGATCAGCCAGTTCGTGGGTCCCATCGACCAGTGAGTGACTGGACAGGATCTGTTCCAGAAGTGTTGAACCTGACCGTGGCAGGCCAACGATAAAAATCGGGGCTGGATCAGGGTCACCATGGCCTGCGTTTTCTTCAAGAAACTGCTGCGAAAAAGCGTCAATCGACAAGTCGATCTTCTCTTCGTTCTCGACACGGTCGTAGAATTCTTCCCCTCGCCGCAGCATATTGCCATGATCGATGAACTCGAACGCACGGTCGAATTCCCTGCGGCCGTCGAACTCCAGGCCAAGGGCATTGTTCAATTGCACCCGGCCTTCGGTTGGGATGCGCTCATCGGGGAGTAACGCCAGCATTTGGTCAACTTCATGGTCCTCGAAACGAAACGTTTTCATATTCGCCAGGCTCCAGTACGCCTCGGCATGTAACGGATTCACCTTGATGCTTTCCCGAAAGGCGGCAACTGCAGCTTCCTGGTCTCCAAACGTGCGACAGGCGTTTCCCTTACCACACAATGCACCGACGTGATCCGGTTCAATTTCAAGTGCTGCGTCATAAGCTTCGACAGCATCGCCATGATGACCGGAAGATGCAGAGCCAGCTGCCAGCCAGATATGCCCATCGGTTGCGTGGGGGTTCAGTGTGATAAGTCGCTTGGCGCTCTTGATGGTTTCATCGTGAAGTTCCTGCTCGAACTGCACTTTGCACAGGTCGGTCCAGGCCCGGCTGAATCCTGGTGCCAACTCGACTGCCCGCCGCAACAGCACTTCCGCTTCGGCGTACCGGTTTTGTTCAATACCGAGTCGGGCCCATAAGCGCATCGCCGATACATTATCAGGGTGGCGTGTCAGAATTTGCCGGTAGATCCGTTCCGCCTCCGCGAATTTTTCATCCTTTTCCAGCTTGGTAGCCCTGGCAATATCCTTGTTGTCCTCACTGAGTTCCATGAACTCTTGCTTCAATGCCTGTGCTTCTTCCGATCGCCCCAGATACAGGTACACCTGGGCGAGTTTCATACGCGTGCGTTGCAGTTTGGGGTCGAGTTTCAGTGCCTGTTGAAATGACTTGGCGGCGTCGGGTAATTCTCCTTTCGCATACAACAAGTCGCCGCGTACCTCGTGAGGGCGTGCAAATGCCGGATAGATGGACATTGCCTGTTCGATCCGCGCGTTCGCCTCATCAAATCTCTTCAGAATGACCAGCACACGACCCGACAGGCACAGGAAATTGGCATCCTCCGGGTGCCGGTCCAGCGCGTCGTCACAGACGGTCTTTGCCGATTCAGCCTCGCCAGTCTGCAGAAATTTCTGGGCCCGCTGGAAAAGTTTTAAATGTTCTGTTTCCTGGGAAATCGATCTTCTCCTCAAATCCTGAGCGCTGTACGTTAACGTACTCTTACTTACGCACGCCAGAGGCTTCGATCGCAGCCGCCATGGTTTCAATCTTTCCGGTGGTCAACAAATTGGCACCGGAAACACCGGGAATCGACGCCAGTTCGCGCAGGAATTCGGCACAAATTTCGATACCCTCGCTCTCCGGATCGCTCGCCTGTTCCAGGCGCTCTATAATGGACTCCGGCACCAGGGCCCCTTTGAGGTTATCTCGCATCCAGCGTGCCACTTCGGCAGACGGTAGTGGAGACAAGGCCATAATGAATGCCGCCCTGTGGGTCAGTTTTGCGCCGACCATGCAGGCCATGTAACTTCGGATCACGTCCATATCAAAGCAGGGCTGCAGCTGGATGAAGTTGGCACCGGCATCGCACTTGCGAATCAGGTTTTTGGGCAACCAGTCAACTTCCGGATCAAATACCTCAGCCTGGGCTCCCACAAGAAAATCAGGGATGGTGGCTGCGTTTTTGGACTGCTTCAAGCTATCAATGTAGGTCATGAATTCCAACGCGGGCGTGTCGAAGACATTACGCACCCCGTGTTTCTTGCTGCCCGGAATTTTCTTGCCACGCATCACCAGCACACTGGTCACACCGAGCGCAGCTGCACCCAGAAAGTCCTTCTTCAGTGCAATGCGGTTTCGGTCGCGGCAGTTCATGTGAACAATGGGATCTATGCCCTGCTGTATTAACATCGCTGCGGCTGCTATACCTGATATATGCACCTGGGTGGTATCGGTCAGTTGAACCGCATCCACCACCGGGCCCAGTATCTCACCTTGCCTGTTCAACGATTCCTCATCCGGTGCCTGTGCCAGGTTCACATGCGCGGTGACCACGAAATCTCTTGTTCTCAGGGAGTCTTTAAATTTCATTCAGACATTCCTGACAGGTGGAATGCACAGGTCCATGCCGAGCCCGGGCAGACATCATTTTGAATAGTCCGGCATACCAGCCATACGCTGCAACCACACGTCATGCGGTGGCAATTTGACACGTGCGGAATTGACGGCGTCAAGGACCTTCCCGTGAACTGCAGGACGTGGGCGATTCTCGCCGTACCATTGACGACACTCGTCCCGAAGAAAGTCCATGCCATACAAAATGGCCTCATAGCTGTGGTGGTTCCACAGCGCACCGGTGTCGATGGGACATCTATTGTGCTCATGCTGTCCACCTGATGCGGGCTGACCATCAGTCTGGCTCATATTCAACTGTCCCGGGAAGAATTGATCATTGAAATCTGAAGCCGAAGGTGGCTTGATGCGCCAATAGTCGAGTTTGGCTCGCAGTCGATCATTGATCCGTTCCGGGCGGCTGACTTCGCGCCAGAATGCGCTGTCCGTCCGACGTGTCAGACAGTAATGCATATTGATGAAGTCCAGAATTTCATAATAGCGATTCTGCATAATCCGGTTGAATCGAAATGCCAGCGGTTCCATGTCGTCACCATAGGGAAAATGCTCGGTCAGCATTTGCGCAGCGATTTCATTCAGATAAAGACCGGTCGATTCCAACGGCTCGAGAAAACCACCGGCAAGTCCCATCGCGATACAGTTTTTATACCAGGCTTTTTCACGCATGCCTACTTTGAAATTAACCAGACGTGCACCCAGATCCTTCGCATGTGCACCCTCGTAAGCGCGTAATTCAAGTTCTGCCTCCTCCTCGCTGATAAAGGCGCTGGAATGTACGTAACCGACCCCACGTCGATTCTGCAAGGGAATATCCCAGACCCAGCCCGCCGACAAAGCGGTCGCCACGGTGTGGGGTCGCACAAAACCGGGGTAGTGGACCTCATAGGGTACCGGCATGACCAGCGCCCGGTCGCACAGTAGCCACTGCGAGTAGTCGATCCACTTCACCCCCAGTTTTTTCTCGATCAGCAAGGAGGCAAAACCGGTGCAATCGATAAACAGATCAGCTTCCAGACGCTTGCCACTCCTGGTCTGAACTGCCGCGATGTTGCCGTTCCCGGCAATTTCAATGTCGGTGACGTGATCCAGCGTGTGCCTTACCCCCCGCGCTGTGGAGAAATCCCGTAAATAATCTGCATACTTCAGTGCATTCATATGAAATGCATAACCCACCGGTATACCGAGGTTTACTTTTTCGAGTACTTTCGGTGCAAGACCCATTTCACACAGTACAGGCTGTGCCGACATCGTGTTCATAAAGGGCACTGAGCGGTCGCTCATCAGCCATCTTCGGCCAGCATCATCGTTGGGTCCGGCCGAAAACCGGCTAAAGGGATGATGGAAAAACTTGCGCTTATTGTCCAACCAGTTGACGAAGCGAATGGATGCTTTAAACGTGCCGTCAACGGCCTTCATGAAATCCAGTTCATCAATACCGATGACGGCCAACGTGCGGTTGATGTTTGGAACCGTCGCCTCCCCGACACCGATGCGGGGGACATCCGGCGACTCAACCAGGCTGATTTCGGCAACTTTCCGGCCACCGGTATTGAGTGCTGCATTCAAATAGGCCGCGGCTGTCCATCCTGCTGAACCACCTCCGACGACCAGGACCCGTTTCAGTCTGCGCATAAACGGTCAGGCGGGCGCATTGGCAATTGGACCCGGTGGGATATAGTCAAAAATAAAAGTTACCCGGTCCTCGTCACCCTTGTTGACCACACTGTGCTGCATCTGGTTGTTGATCTCGTAAGCTTCTCCGACCTTGAACTGGTAGGGGCGGCCGTTGATCGTGAACCAGACTTTCGGATTGGTCGTGATCGGTACGTGGATACGGTGTGCACAGTGAAATGACTGGTGCATGTCGGTGTGGGCCTTGATTTTTCCACCGGCATTTAGCCCGGCAGCAACCGCGCGAATTACCTCGCCACCGGCCGGATAGTGGTTGCTGATGATTTCTTTCATGACCGGTAACGCCACCCCGGCCAGACGGTCCCAGCCAGGACCTTTACTTACGACACGATCCGGCCACTTCGTATCATCAATGAATATCAGAATGATCGAGCGGGTCTGGTCATGTACATAGAATGACTTTTGACGGGTTTCATCTTCAAACCAGGCCACATCCTCCTGTTCAAGCACGGCCTCGCGCAGTGCGTTGATGTCAAAGGCGCCGAGTTCGCGCAGTGGTGATTCAATATCCATGTCCGGGGTTTACATGAGTTGCTTAGGGGGTTTTCGTGGCAGCATATGTGGAACATTGTATGAATGCAAATAAATGAACGTCAATTTCACGGGTCACCGGATGGAGACATTCCGGTGTATCTCGCAACCGGGGATGCCGCCAGCCAACATGGTGTTAAACACGCACATTTACCCTTATCGAATATTCAGACATAATCATTTCGCCACATCGGGGCCAACCGGAAAGCTCCCCGGAGATGACTGCATGAATCCAGATAACAAGAACAAGAGTTCAGCAGACGGGGAATCAGCCGCCCTGATTCAAGAGGCTTTGCAGCATTACCAGGCCGGCAAGCTTGAGCTGACCCGGGAAACCTGTCAGCGTATCCTGCGCAGGGAGCATCGTCCCGACGCCATTCTCATTCTGGCCAAGATAGCCCATGAACAACGTCAATTTGAATCGGCCGTCGAACATTATCAGCAATTCCTCAAAATTGTTCCCGATCATGCACAGACCCACTATCACCTGGGTACGGTTATGGAACAGGTGGGACTCCCTGATGATGCCATTGGACATTACAGGAAATCCCTGACCATTGCCGCCGATGATCCGCAGGTGCATGGTCGCCTGGCGGATGCCTGTGGTGAGCGGGGGCGCTGGACCGAGGCGATCGAATCATACCGGCAAGTACTCGCCGCCCTTCCGCAAGACGTTGGCACGATGATAAAACTGGGACAGGCCCTTTCCGAAGCCAGGTTGGTTCCGGAGGCAATACAGATCTATGAGCAGGCCATGGCTCTGTTGCCCGACAATGCCCTGGTTCACAGACGTCTGGGCGCTGCGTGTCTGGTCATGGGTCAGTTAGCCAGGGCATGTGCGTGTTTTGAACAGGCGCTGGCTCTGCAACCGGATTATTTCGCGGTAAAGATTGATCTGGCGCTGGCGTTGAGACAAATGGGCAGGGCCGAGGAAGCAGTGGAGCCACTGAAGGATGTTTTGCTGTTCAAACCCGATGATGAGGAAGCCAGGGTCAACCTGGCTCTGACCCTGAAGCAACTCGGGCAAACGGGATCTGCGATGGAAGAGCTGGATCGGTTGCTGACCCGAAGACCCTCCTGTGGGAGGGCCTGGTACCACCTTTCGATGATCAGGCCACAACAGGAATTGATACCTGCTGTCGAGAAGATCATAAATATACCTGAGCT
The DNA here is from genome assembly GCA_014238945.1 of Lysobacterales bacterium. GTDB lineage: Bacteria > Pseudomonadota > Gammaproteobacteria > Xanthomonadales > SZUA-36 > SZUA-36. Next base: position 12,887 of record JABAAB010000122.1, on the reverse strand, counting down.
ACCGGATGAAGATGCAATGTATTGCCATTTTGCGTTGGGCAATTTCATGGACAGCGGCAAGATGTATGATCAAGCGTTTGGGCACTACCTCAAGGCCAATGAACGGCATCGTAAAACACTGACCTATCGTGCAGACGAAAATACCGAATATGCCGACAGGCTGATCAGGGTTTTCTCAAAGGATTTTTTTGATGTCAGGCAAAACTTTGGGTCGTCATCTCAAGTACCCGTTTTCGTCGTGGGTATGCCCAGGTCCGGTACCACGCTGGTTGAGCAGATAATCTCAAGTCACTCAGCGATACATGGAGCCGGTGAAATACGGGCCTGTCCCGCCATCAACTACACAATTGCACATCAACTCAAGCACCAGCGACCCGACCCGGAATGCATTGCCCTGCTGGACAAGACGATGGGTGCGGACTATGCCGAACAGTATTTGCACGAACTGACATCACACTGTTCCACCGCCGCACGGATAACGGACAAGGAACCGGGAAATTTCTTCAGGATCGGCCTGATTAAAACCCTGTTTCCCAATGCATACATCATCAACTGCCAACGGAGTCCCCTGGATAACTGTATCTCGGCGTTTTTTCATTGTTTCACCGCTTTCCAGGCCTCCTTCGAGTTGTCTGAACTTGGTCACTTTTATCGTGACCACCAGCGTCTGATGAGCCATTGGCATGCGCTTTTTCCGGATCAGATACTGACGGTGCAATATGAGGAACTGGTCAGGGACCAGGAACGGGTCAGCAGCCAGATGATCGATTACCTGGATCTTGAGTGGGATGAGAAATGCCTGGAGTTTCACGACAACAAACGCAATGTCATGACTCCCAGTAACATGCAGGTCCGCCGACCCATGTATCAGGATTCCATTGATCGTTGGAAGTGTTATGAAAAGCACCTGCATCCATTAATTGAAGTACTGAATTCCTGACCCACGCGCCGCAGATGCTCTGAACATCGTCATGAACGAGAAAAAGTATCAATCATTGGTCCTTGATGACCCGGTTTACAGATTGACCGATGGGCGGTCACGCCCGGAATTCATGCTGGTGGGTGGAATGAAATGTGGTAGCACGTCCTTTGCGAGGTATCTTTCTGCCCATCCTCAAATCAGGCTCACGGGCCCCAAGGAACCCCATTATTGGTCCTGGCACCGGTATCCCGCCAGGTATCAGGATTTCTTTGCCAATGAATCTCCCTTAACTGATCCTGCTCCCGGTCAGCGGCTGAGTGGTGAGTTTTCAACCTCCTCATTGATTCACCCCCTGGTTCCGCGAAGGGTGCTGGCCAATCTGCCGGCGCTCAAGATTTTCGTGTTGTTGAGAAATCCCGTTGATCGAGCCTACTCACACTTCATGATGTGCAGAAACTCGGGACTGGAAAAAGACTGTTCTTTCGAAGATATCGTCCGCCGGGAAATGGATGAGATTCCTGAACTGTTGGCAGCCCATGAAAGGGGATTTCTGGATCCGTCCGGTGCTGTGAAGTTGTGCTATTCTGCCGAGGATGGCTCACCGATCAAGGTGGTCAAGCATCAACCGGGGTGGCCTCTGAGGGCACTTCGCGACGATCTTGATCTGAGAGACTTCTACTACCAAAGCTATTTGTTTCGCTCGCTTTATCATGACCAGTTGCATCGCTGGTCACGTCTGTTTCCAGGCCAACAGGTGATGGTCATTCAATCCGAGCGATTTTTTGAAGACAGGGTGGGCACGATGCAGGATGTAGCGCGATTTCTGGGGCTTGAGCCGTTTGACTTCCAGTCAGCGGCCCAGTTGCAGCGTAGCTGGGATGCCGGGGCCTCCAATGCCCAAAGGGTGCCACGGGCGTACCAGTCGATGGATGATGCGACACGCGAATTACTGACCGATTTTTTTGCACCCCACAACCAGTGTCTTTTCCGCCTGATCAATGAGACCTACGCCTGGGACTGAATATGCTGTTTATTGCAAACCGCCATGATTTATGCAATATGTCTGCCGCAAGTAAGTCCATATTGAACAAGTTGACAGGCATATGACGATAAAACTGCCCACTTTGGTCGCAACATCCGTTGTACGTGGCAGCCAGCAAGGGGAGAGTCACGGCGGTGTGTACACGGTCGACTTTGAAAAACAGCAGGTTGACCAACATATCGACTGGAACAAGAGCAATATAAACTTCGATGGCCGGGGTGCTGATCGGGGTCTGCGCGGTATTGCATTCAACGGTGACGATATATTGATCGCCGCCAGCGACGAGCTTTTTCGTTACGACCGCAGCTTCAAAATCAAGACTTCCAATAAGAACCACTACCTGAAGCACTGCCACGAGATTTGCCGGTTCGAGCAAATGATTTTTCTGACCTCAACAGGTTTTGACAGCCTGCTCGCTTTCGATCTGGGCAAAATGAAATTTGTCTGGGGCTTCCATCTGCAACGGCAATACAATCAATGGGCAGGCCACACATTCGACCCGGGCACCACTATGGGTCCCTTACCTGTCAATGAATTTCACATCAACATGGTGCACGTCGACCACACCGGGATATATCTCAGTGGTTTGCGCACCAACGCCCTATTGCATCTCAATGGCAAGATGGAGGTGTCTGAGGTCTGTTCACTGCCTTCCGGTGCGCACAACGCCCGCCCTTATCGTGAGGGTCTGCTGTTCAACGACACCAATAGCGATTGCCTTCGTTATTCTGGCCGCGATGGCAACAATGTGGCATTCAAGATCGAGACTTATGACGAAGCAGATATCGAGTTTTCGGGTGTCGACGATTCCAGGATCGCCCGCCAGGGCTTCGGCCGTGGTCTATGCCCGGTGGGTGACCGGTTTGTGGCTGGCGGTTCGTCGCCGTCAACCGTCAGTCTCTATGATCTCAATGGTAATCAGAAAGTCGGATCGGTCAACCTGACCATGGACATCCGCAATGCCATTCACGGACTGGAACCCTGGCCTTACAAAGATTGACAGATAGATTATTTGGTATTTTGATTCAGGCCGGATTGCTGCTGTCTGGAGCAGTTGTCCGCTGGTGGTTTTCTATACTGTACAATGTACACCGATATATCTTATTTTATTGCAATTGTTTGCCTGAAGGCATCAGGAAGTTGAGTGGTCTTCAGAGTATTATTCCTGTCAAATATAGTACTTTGTGAGCTGTGACGTCTTTTGAAGATAATTCTTTGTGGGTTTTACATTATGGAATATCTTGAATTTTTGACTTGAATTAAAACCCGCTATAAGCCTATAGTTGCTCAGGCCATAACCCAATATATAGGCACCTGAGCGAATGGTGACCGGAATCACCTGAAATCCTGGAAAATGTGCAGGCTGAACCCTTGAAAAAATATTCATTTCTGTCACTTGCCCGCCAGGCAATGCACGATCACAAGGGGTGGCCTGCGGCCTGGCGCTCGCCTGAACTGAAAAAGAATTACGATGTGGTCATCATTGGCGCCGGTGGCCATGGTCTGGCCACAGCCTATTACCTGGCAAAAAAACACGCAGTCAAAAACATTGCCGTACTGGACAAAGGCTGGCTGGGCGGCGGCAATACCGGGCGGAATACACAAGTTACCCGTTCGAACTACTACTGGCCACAAAGTGCGGCATTCTTTGATCACTCGTTGAAACTCTACGAGGGACTGGGCCGGGAACTCAACTTCAATGTGATGTTAAGCCAGCGTGGTGTCCTGACTCTGGCGCACAGTGTGCACGATCTGGAAGGTATGCGACGCTGGGCCAACGCCATCAGGATCAATAAGGTCGATGCCGAGATTTTGACACCCGCAGAGGTCAAAAAGCTCGTACCCATGATCAATCTTGATTGCCGCTTCCCGGTGCATGGCGGCTTTATCCAGCGCCGGGCCGGGATCTCCCGTCATGATGCCGTGGCCTGGGGGTTTGCGCGCGCCGCCAGTTCTCTGGGTGTGGACATCATTCAGCAATGCGAGGTTACCGGATTCAACATACAGTCGGGTCGGGTAACCGGTGTGAATACGACCCGGGGTACCGTTGAGGCTGAAAAGATCAGCTTCTCTGTTGCCGGTAACACTTCTCATATCGCGAAAATGGCGGGATTCCGGGTGCCGATAACCAGTATGCAATTGCAGGCCATGGTCAGTGAGCCAATCAAGCCCTGTCTGCACACGGTGCTGACCTCTTCGGTTATTCACATGTACGTCAGCCAGTCCGATCGTGGCGAACTGGTTTTCGGTGGTGGTGCAGACGTTTACAACAGTTACGCACAACGGGGGGGGATTCCATTATTGCAGGAAAACGTGGCTGCACTGCTGGAACTGATACCGGCTTTCAGTCGCTTGAGATTGATGCGGCAATGGGCGGGAATAACCGATATAACACCGGATACAACACCCCTGATGGGGCATACGCCCGTGCAAAATCTGTATTTCAGCGGTGGCTGGGGAACCGGTGGTTACAAGGCCATACCGGCGGGTGGAGATACCATGGCCTATACGATTGCCAATGATCGTCCACACCCGCTGATCTGTGATTTCGGGCTTGATCGCTTCGAATCAGGGAAATTGGTGGACGAGGGTGCGGCCTCGGGAGTGGCTCACTGATGCTCAGAATCAGATGTCCCTGGTGTGGAACGAGAGATGAGGTGGAGTTCAACTTCGGAGGTGAATCACACATTACACGTCCGGGACTTGATGCGGATGATGCCCTGTGGTCGGACTATCTTTTCAACAAGGAGAATCCGAGAGGTGTTCATTACGAGCATTGGCTGCACAAGTATGGCTGTGGGCGCTGGTTCAATATCGCACGCGATACCCTGACCCATGAGATCCATGCTGTGTACGCCATGGGAGACCCCAAGCCCGAATTGGTGGAGAAAATCGCCGGTGACTGACACCCAAAAAAACCGACTGGAAACGGGTGGTCGAATTGACCGCCGCAAAGCGGTCACATTCACTTTCAATGGCAGAAAGCTGCAGGGGTGCCGGGGTGATACCATCGCTTCAGCATTACTGGCCAATGGCGTCAGCACGGTCAACCGGAGTTTCAAATATCATCGGCCACGGGGTGTCATGTCTGCCGGTGTTGAAGAAACCAATGCGTTACTGAGTGTCTACGACGGCCAGGGCGATGTACCTGTGGTACGCAGCACCATGCGGGCATTGATCGATGATCACCGGATCAAGTCTCCCGGGGGATTCCCGAATGTCAATTTCGATCTGGGTCGTATGCTTGATTTCACCCACAGGCTGTGGACGGCGGGGTTCTACAACAAGATATTCAAATGGCCGGGATGGCACTGGTACGAGGGTATGGTCAGGCGCATGGCGGGTCTGGGTCATCTGCCTGCCGGTGAGGACAGCAACCGTTACTTCCACCACAACCTGCATTGCGACCTGCTGATTGTCGGTGCAGGACCAGCAGGTCTGGCCGCTGCGTTGAGTACCGTGGACAGTGGTGCAAGGGTTGTACTGGTTGAACAGGACCATGAAACGGGTGGCAGCCTGCTCGGCTGTGGTGCCACCATCGACTCAGTAGATTCCGATCTGTGGATTAACCAGACCATGGCTGCCATTGAGGACAAGCCGAACCTTACCGTCATGACCTCATCCACGGTTTCGGGTTATTACGATCACAATATGCTGACCATCACCGATCGTTCAACACCGGGGGTCAAACGATTTTGGAAAGTCAGGGCAGGGCAGGTCCTGCTGACCACCGGCGCAATCGAGCAACCCCTGGTGTTCGAAAACAACGACCGGCCGGGCATCATGCTGGCAAATGCTGCCATGGAGTATGTAAACCGCTATGCGGTCAGACCGGCGGATGCCATGGTGGTCGCAACCAACAATGATTCAGCCTACCGGGTGGCCTTCACGCTGGATGACCATGGTATCGAAGTACCGGCTGTTGTCGATGCAAGAAAAACCGTTCCGGATGAACCTGCCGATGAGGCCAGGCGGCGTGGAATCCCGGTTATGCCGGGTTCGGTTGTGCTCAATACCCACGGCAACAGGGCCCTTACCGGTGTGCGTATTGGCAAGTTGGCCGCAGATGGGAAATCCGTGACACCCGAGGGTGTCGATATCACCTGCCAGGGACTCGCGGTGTCAGGAGGATTCAATCCCACCTGTCATCTTTTTTCCCAGGCGCGTGGCAAGTTGAGCTATGACACCGAGTTGGCCTGTTTCCGGTCGGATCACGGTCTTCAGAAGGTGACGGTTGCCGGTGCGGCGAATGGAAAATTTTCTCTGTCCGGGGCATTGAACAATGGTGCGAAGGCGGGTGCTGAAGCGGCAACACGGGCGGGTTATACGTGTACACCGACCGCAATATCGACAACGGAAACCGAGGGGTACAATCTGGAAGCTATGAGGATTACGCCCTGCGGAGACAGTTCCCGTCAGTGGGTTGACTATATGCATGACGTAACCGTTGCAGACATTCAACTCGCGGTGCGTGAAAACTTTGTTTCCGTCGAGCATCTGAAACGCCATACCACCACCGGTATGTCCGCTGACCAGGGCAAGACCAGCAATCTCAATGCGTTGACCCTGCTGGCAGAACTGACCGGCCGACCCGTTGAAGAGGTCGGCACCACCACATTCAGACCGCAGTTCATGCCGGTACCAATGGGTGCGATCGCCGGGCAGCGTCACGGGGATCACTATGCACCGGCGCGATTGTTGCCGGCGCATAAGTGGCATGTTCGATATGGTGCCGTGTTTGAAGACTATGGCCCTTGGAAAAGACCCGAATACTATGCGATTGATGGCCGGGATCGTGAGACTGCCATCAGGGAGGAAGCGATCGCTGTTCGGCGCGAGGCCGGTCTCTTCGATGCCTCACCACTCGGAAAAATTGAACTGAAGGGTCCCGATGCGGGTGAATTTCTCAATCGTATTTTCGTCAACAATGCGTTGACACTGAAGACCGGTCGCATTCGATACGGGTTGATGCTCAACGAGAACGGCATCGTGATGGATGATGGTGTGTTTGCCAGACTCGCAGAAGATCACTACTTGCTCAGCACCACATCGGCCAATGCTGACCACTTCACCGACTGGCTTGAGAGATGGCACCAGTGCGAGTGGCCCGATCTTGAGCTGATTATTTCTGCGGTAACCAGCCAGTGGGCCGTGGTAACACTGGCTGGACCGGCCTCCCGGGCGATATTGCAGGAACTTGAGTCGGATATTGATTTTTCTGCCGGGGTATTGCCTCACATGTCAATCGCGACCGGAACATTTCTTGGAGCACCTGCAAGGGTGCAGCGCGTCAGTTTTACAGGTGAAATGAGTTTCGAGATCAATATTCCTGCGTTATATGCTGAAAGAGTCATGAAAGCCATGATGATTGCAGGAGGGTCCGCCTTTCATGTCGAACCCATTGGTGCTGAGGCGCTTATGGTGCTGCGTACAGAAAAAGGATATTTACACGTGGGTGGAGACACGGATGGCACGACCAACCCGATGGATGTTGGGTTCGCCGGGATCGTGGCCAGGAAACAGGCGGATTTCGTTGGAAAACGATCCCTGCTCCGTGCCGAGGACCAGCGTGAAGACAGGAGGCAATATGTAGGTGTCGAACCACTGAACCCCAACGAGGAACTGGAACCGGGTGCCCATTTCATCACGGGACCGGAGCAGGGTGGCCGCAGCCAGGGCATGGTGACATCGGCCTGTTTCAGCCCGACCCTGGAGCGGTCCATTGGCATGGGTCTGCTCGAAAGTGGTTTTCAGCGCAAGGGTGAGACCGTGAAGGTTTACGACGACGGGCGCAGCTTCGAGGTGCGTATTACCGATCCGGTATTTTATGACCCCGCCGGGGAGAAGATGAATGCCTGAACACCCCGGATTTGAACTCCGTCAGATCAATGACCGAACCATGGTCCGGCTCCGGGTGCGTCCGCACGCCGCTGAAGTAGCCTGCAAGTCCCTGCTGCTTCCCGGAGAGCCAAACCGGTGGCGGGACGGGGATCCTGCTGTTCACTGGCTGGGTCCGGACCAGTGGTTGCTGACCAGTGACAAGCAATCCGTCGGGGAATTATTAGGTCATATAGATAATGCGCTGGCCGGTCAGCTTTATGCAGCCACGGACACTTCTTCCGGCAGCGCCTGCTTTACCATGAAAGGTCCGGCGTCACGCAGCATTCTGGCGATGGGTTGCGGAATTGACATGCACCCGTGTGCATGGGTAAAAGGGCAATGTGTCCGGACCCAATTTGCCAACGTATTGTTGCTAATTGTTGCGGTCGGGGCAGATCACTTTGATTTGTACACTGACCGGAGTCTTGCCGGTTACCTTGAAGACTGGATCGCTCATGCCAGTGAAGACCCCCTTACTATCGAATCAAACACGGTGAACTGATATGAAAGAACATACCCGCGTTGTGGTCATTGGTGGTGGCATAGTAGGTGCTGCAGTTTTGTATCACCTGACCAAACTGGGCTGGTCAGATGTCGTACTGGTTGAGCGCAAACAGCTGACGGCGGGGTCTACCTGGCACGCCGCCGGTGGATTTCATTCAATGAACAGCGATCCCAACATGGCACGACTGCAGGCCTATGCCATTTCCGTATACAAGGAGGTCGAGGCAATCTCTGGCCAGGATGTGGGTATGCACCTCACCGGCGGTCTCAATGTTGCAGCGACGAAGGAACGCTGGGAAGTTATCCGTTATGAGCATGAGAAGCTCAAGGTGCTGGGAATCGACAGTCAACTGGTCACACCGGGTGAAATCAGGGACCTGTGTCCCATCATGGATACATCAGACGTTATCGGTGGTATGTTCGTGGACAATGAGGGTAATCTGGACCCTTATGGATCCACCCACGCACTGGCAAAATCGGCCCGCATGGCGGGTGCGGAAATCCATGTAAATACGATGGTGAATGACCTGGTTCAAAAACCAGGTGGTGGTTGGACCGTGGTCACCGACAAGGGCAACATCCAGTGTGAACACGTGGTTAATGCCGCCGGGCTGTGGGCCAGGGAAGTGGGAAAAATGGCCGGTGTGCACGTCCCCATTGTGCCGATGGAACACCACTACATCCTCACCGGTGACATGGATGAGCTGGCGCAGTGGGAAGGAGAGTTACCGCTGGTGCTGGATCTCGACGGGGAGATGTATTTGCGCCAGGAGCGTAACGGGGTCCTGCTGGGTGTCTATGAGAAAAACTCGACCCCGTGGTCAGTGGACCAAACACCCTGGGAATATGGTGAGTCCGATCTGCTGGAACCCAGAATGGACAACATAGAAAACGAACTGGTCCGTGGTTTCGAAAGGTTTCCTGCAGTAGCCGATGCGGGAATTCGACGTATTGTCAACGGGCCGTTTACCTTCGCACCGGATGGAAACCCGTTGGTGGGCCCGGTGCGCGGGGTACCCAATTACTGGTCCTGCTGTGGGGTAATGGCGGGCTTTAGCCAGGGCAGCGGCATCGCGCTGGCCCTGTCACAGTGGATGATTGAGGGCGAACCGGAAGGTGATGTTTTTGCAATGGATGTTAATAGGTTCGGACCGTATGCAACCAAAACCTATGCGGTCGAAAAGGCTAACGAGTTTTATCAAAACCGTTTTTTTCTGCTGTGCCCCAACGATGAGTGGCCGGCTGCCCGCCCCAACAAGGTTTCCGCGTTTCATGACCGCCTGCAGGAGGCCAACGCGGTTTTCGGATCATCTTATGGACTTGAAGTGCCCTTGTGGTTTGCGCCCCAGGGGACGGAATCGGTGGAGACTCCCAGTTTCCGTCGCTCAAATGCTCATGAGGCGGTGGGGGAGGAATGCCGGGCTGTAAGGGATGGTGTGGGTATCATGGACGGGTCCTCGTTTGCCAAGTATGAAGTTTCCGGCCCCGATGCCGAGCACTTCATGGACAGGGTGTTTGCAAGCCGTTTACCCGAACCGGGCAAAATTCGTATGGGACCCATGTTGCTGCCTTCCGGACATCTGAAAGGCGACATGACCGTCATGCGGCTGGCGGATGATCGCTTCATGGTGATTGGTTCCGGCTACCTGCAGGAGTTTCACATGTTGTGGTTTGAGCAGCACGCAGCGGGCCATCAAGTCCGTATCAACAACAGATCGGACACATTGAGTGCGGTCGTCATAGCCGGTCCGGGATCTCGGGAGTTGATCAGCGAGTTGGCATCGGGAGATGTGGGCAAGGCGTCCGTGCCGTTCATGTCGGTGCGATCCATGGATGTCGGTATTGCCCCGTGCCAGGTGGCACGCCTGTCGTTTACCGGCGAACTGGGCTATGAAATGTACACACCAACAGTATACGCGCGGTCGCTCTATGATCACCTGATGCGCGCGGGTGCAAAACTCGGCATCAGGCCTTTTGGGATACGTGCATTGTTATCCATGGGCATGGAAAAGAGTTTTGGTATCTGGTCACGGGAATTTTCTCCGGACTATACCCCGGCCATGTGTGGGTTTGATCGTTTCGTAGACTATGACAAGACCGGTTTTATCGGACGTGAAGCGGCATTGGCCGATCGCGATGCCACACCTGAACACAGGTTGGTCACCCTCGAGATCGATGCGCTCGATGCCGATGCCTGGGGCTATGAACCGGTCTGGATCAAAGACCAACTGGCAGGCTTCGTTACCTCGGGTGCTTATGGCCACAGCGTCGGGAAAAGCCTGGCGCTTGCCTACGTCAGGAGCCAGTATCTTGACTCAGCGGACAATGAATTTACCGTGCATGTCGTTGATCAGCGCAGACCGGCCAGGATCACTGCAGGGGCTGCATATGACCCGACCGGTTTGCGTATGCGATCATAGCAACCAGCCTGGAACGATTTATGTCTGAATCAAGGGAACAATTCACCGATGTGGGGGACCTTCTGCGCAGCCAGCGTCCTGCAGAACCTGTCTATTGTGTTTTTCCGCATATATATCGCCAGACCGCGCGGGACTTTCTGGGTGGTTTCCCGGGTCGGGTATTGTACGCTGTAAAGGCAAACTCCGACCCCGGAGTGCTTCGGTTATTGATGGCTGAAGGCGTACATCATTTTGACTGCGCGTCATTACCGGAGATAGAGCTGGTAGATCGAATCGATCCCGCTTCGACCAAGTATTTCATGATACCCACGCGTCTGCGGGGTGCGGCCGAATGGGCACAGAAAAATCACGGTGTGCGTCATTTCCTGGTTGATCATCTGAGCGGGTTGACACAACTTTTGAAAGAAATTGATCCATCCCGATCCATCATATTTGCCCGCATGGCAGTACACCACGAATCCGCAATGGAGGATTTGTCGAGAAGATTTGGCGCACCCCCGGATGAGATGCCGTTGTTGTTGCAATCCATACGTGACAGCGGTGCTGAAGCTGCACTGGCGTTCAATGTGGGTTCGTCGGTAATCGATCCGGAAGCATACCGGTATTCCATCTCCGTCACCCGCTCGGCGCTGGAACAGTTGTCGTTCCGGATACGTTTGCTCGATGTCGGCGGTGGCTATCCAAAATCCTACCCTGATTTTATCGTCCCGGAGCTCGAGAAATATTTCAGGGCGGTGAAGGAGTCTGTTGCCACATTACCGCTGGCCGATAACGCAGAAGTGCTCGGTGAGCCAGGGCGGGCGCTGGCAGCACCCGGGATGTCGGCACTGGTCGAAGTCCTGTTACGCAAAGACGACCGCTTGTATATCAACGACGGGATGTACGGGGTATTCTGGGTACTGCGCATCGACGGGCACGACCGGTATCCCGTGCGGGCATACCGGAATGGGAGTTTGTTGGAGGGTGACGAGACCAGCTTTGAAATCAATGGTCCCACCTGTGATTCAACCGATACGCTGCCTGGTCGGGTGCCCTTACCTGCGGATATTTGTGCCGGCGATTACCTGGAGTTTGGAAATATAGGTGCCTACAGCATCAGTGGAAGAACCGATTTCAATGGCTACTACAGTGATCGAATTGTGACCATTACCTCAGCGGCGGAAAGGCCTCCTTCAGTGTGACCAGAAAACAAAAACTTGGGCTCGATGACGCCTACTCGATCAAAACACCTTCAGACAGTGTTCGTCTTTACGGGGAATGGGCAACAACCTATGACCAGGATTTCGTCGCAAGCGAAAATTACGTCTGTCACCTTCGGGTCGCGGAGCAACTGCTAAAGCAGCGGACCCGGATCAATGGCGCGGTCCTGGATGTGGGCTGTGGTACCGGTGTTGTGGGAGCCTGCCTGCGGGAAGGTGGTATTGACCCGGTTGACGGCATCGATATTTCAAGGTCGATGCTCGATCAGGCCGGCAAGAAGACAACAGGTGACAATACCCCGGTTTATCGCAAGCTGATTGCCGCGGATCTCACCGGGAGGCTGGAGATTGCCGATGATCAGTACGGTGGATTGATCAGCGCAGGAACCTTTACATTCGGACATCTCGGACCCGCTTCACTGGATGAGTTGTGGCGCATCGCAGCACCCGGTGCCCACTGCGCCATTGGTGTCAGGTCCACTCACTTTGAGTCAGCAGGGTTTGGAGAGAAGCTCGCAAAGGATGCTGCCAAGGGTACGATAACAAAACCGGACCTGGTTGAAGTCAACATGTACAGCCCGGGTACACCGAATCTGGAACATGCGGGCGACAAAGCTCTGATCGTGATCTGTCAGCTTGTCTGAGGCGCAACGAATTCCTTTAGGCCGGCTTTAGTGGGCCGACTCGCTCACATAAGTTGAGTAACTTTTGGTCTAATGACCGCACCCGGGGATAAAGCGAACACCCAAACCTCCGCCATCACTGCATACAGATTTCTGTACGGGAATGGAGTCATTTGAGGCCAAAGGGGACGGTTTGAGGCGCACGGATGACCAGTACACCGGTGGCTCGGGGACGGCAAAGGTCAAATATGCACGGGGTCAACGGTCACTGATACTTTGCTGAATTGCAAATAAGGT
>JABAAB010000120.1 GCA_014238945.1 Lysobacterales bacterium | reverse complement strand
CCGGGGCCGATATCGGCTGCGCTACGGGAATGGAGTCATTTGAGGCCAAAGGGGACGGTTTGAGGCGCACCGATGACCAGTACACCGGTGGTCCGGGGACGGCAAAGGTCAAATATGCACGGGGTCAACGGTCACTGATACATTGCTGAATTGCAAATAAGGTGGTTTGTACTTCCTATCCACTGAAGACCCTGATAATGATCCAATCACGATCATAAACATCAATACCAGCGGCACTATGGGAAGCGTCTACGATAATGGTAACGGCATACTAACTTACACGCCAAAACCGAACTGGTTTGGTGACGATACCTTTCAGTACACCATCGAGGACTCCTGTGGCGCAACGTCCACAGCAACGGTAACCGTGGAAGTTGAATCAGTCGGCTCGTGAATACTGAGTCTTTAAGTGAGCTTGTTGTGGAAACCCGACAACATAAAAAAGGGGCCAGATTGAATGAAAGTTTAATTCAATCTGGCCCCATTGTCTTTTTTACAGCTTTAGTCTTCGAAACCGTCCTCGAAAATCTCTTCAACAAAGCCGATGGGTAACCAGCCCATGTCATAAAAGGCGGGTAATGTCAGATCAACCTGGTTGAGGGGCAATGTACCAAGCGCTGGCTCCATCAAAAGATCAGGAGAAGCGGTATTTGAAAAATGGGATACAGAAGAACCGCCACTGTAAACCGAAGGTGCATACATGCGTACTTTTCCGGAGTTCTCTCCGTTTTTTACTATTGCACTGTTGCGAATCGTTACATTGGCCGAACCGAGGTTTGCACGTAAATCGTCACCCACATCTTTGGTCACACCAATATGAGGGATTGTAACTTCCTGGTTACCGATGGCCGGCCCCATATCAGGAAGCCCGGTCGCTGCTGTGTTACTGACCACTACACCCAATGCGTTATTTGCAGCCTCAGCATAATAGGCTCGTACGGAAGCCCCGCATGCAGGATCGTATTCATGTAAAACAATTTTCCCCATTTGTGAGCCGATAAAATTAGCACAAGTCAGGACGAGCGCATCGCCATTGGTCACACCGCCTGTCACACCACTGCCTGGCATGATGATGCTGGGCTCGACGCCGATAATAGCGGGATAGGTTCCGGCAATACCACCCGGTGCATTAATTACCAGCTCCGGGGCAGGCCCCAGCCAATTGACCCGGTCGGCGGTGACATCTGATCCATCCCAAACCAGGTCAGGATCATTCAAGGCTGAAGCCAGTCTTTGAATGCTAGTCATGTTGTCCCAGGTAAGGCCTACCTCAAGATCCTTCAGGTTTTTGCTGAATGCATCAGGAAACCCGCCAGCACCAACAAAATTACCCGTGCCTCCGGGCTCAACATCGCTGATGCTTGTAAAGCCCAGACCGTGGCCCAGTTCATGCAGTACAACCGGATACAGGTCTGTCAGGTCTGCAGGTACATTGCCATCCAAACCGTAATAAAATCCCATGCCGGTAAGGCAACCTGGATCATCATCAACCGTGCTGCTGAAGGTAGCAGTAATTTCCGCTGAACCGCCATTTAAGTTGCCGCCAAACAATGATTCTGCCAGGGCAACATGATAAGCCGTAGAGGCCTCACCACCAGCAAAGCTTCCCCACGATGAAGTGGCGCCCGCTGATCCCAGAGTGCCACTGTCGGAGGTGCATGGTTTTGGATCAAACGATGCGGAGACGGTAATGGTCACAGAACTCTGCAATAAGCCGGCCCAAACATTTGCGGCCGACACAAATACATTCATGCGCATTTCACCACGATTGGCTCCGGGGTTATTGCCTACCTGGTTGGCGTTCGGCTGGTCAATGGCATTAAATCCTTCGTTAGCACCGTCTGTGTTATTGATAACTATGGTCGCTGCCCAAGCCGAGGTGACCTGAAACATCAACAGGAAGAGAGCACGTAATCTTAAACATCTCATGGCTGATCACCGTCGTTATTGTTGACAACAACCTTGCCACCGGTTCTGCCGCGCATAGCCATCCAGTCTCTTGCAAGCTGCTCATGTGCGGTACAAAACGTTTCAACACCGCCATCAGCACCAACACGTGCCACCATCACATGGCCGAGGGTGCCATTGTGCTCGGCCGATACCGTGCCATCAGGCAAAGTTCGATGAGTTACCAGCTTGCCCGAATGGTCAAATGCAGCCTTGGTTGAGTTTGAAAATTCAATCTCTACAAGAGCCGGCCCTTGAGCTTCGACCGTGATTGAAAAGAAAGGAACCCAGGCGAGAGAAATCAAAATTCGAGAAATTTTGTGCATAAGAGAGAGACTCCATAAATTCTTGTACACCCTAGTATAGGGGAAACAGAGGATTCAGTCTGCTGCGAACCCGTCGCCACTCTATTTTCCCTGTTTTCCTGGGAAAATACAGGGAATATTTATAAAATGTCTCAAGCGACACGTCTGGTGTTTGCCGCTTTATCCAAATCGTATGTAGCCTGCAGATTCATCCACAGCTTCGGCGACGTACCCAGCGCCTCAGCGACGTCTAGTGCTGCTGCCGCAGTTATGCCTCGCTTGCCCTTGATGAGTTCATTCAATCGAGACTTTGTCCAGGCGATTTTCTCAGCAAAAGCTGCCTGGGTTACGCCCTTTGGTCCAAGAAATTCTTCGAGCAAAATCTCACCAGGGTGAAACGGGTTTTTTGGTTTTCTTGCCATTACTGTCGTGTAGAAAAAGCAGTTTTCACAGGCCTTTCACAACCCACAAGCGGTAGTATGCCGTGCTGGTAGTGACCGGGAAAACCCTGATTATCACAATAATTTGAGTACAGGCTATACAGCCGATCCGATTGTGTATAGCAAGTTGGTAATTGCGTCACAAATCAATTTACTTACATTAATGTGCCGTTCCCAATGTTAAAGAGTGCCGTTCCCAATTTAAAGACAACCCAATGACAGCGCCCAGACGATATAAGCCCGCAGTTTTTGCTGTATTTATTATCGCAACTCAGTATTTGTCACCTGCGCTATCAGACAATGTCATCGAAATTTCAACCT
>JABAAB010000084.1 GCA_014238945.1 Lysobacterales bacterium | reverse complement strand
CAACCCAATGACAGCGCCCAGACGATATAAGCCCGCAGTTTTTGCTGTATTTATTATCGCAACTCAGTATTTGTCACCTGCGCTATCAGACAATGTCATCGAAATTTCAACCTACTCGCCCGATATTCATCTGAACCACACAAGAGGACATTAGCCGGATCATCAGCAGTGGTGTAATGGCATTACCCAATTTCAGTAGTGGCAGTGGCCCGTTCGGTGACCACAACCCGGAAATTCGTGGTACCCCTCACCATGGTGCAGCCCTGGCTACGCTCTATTGCGCGATGATGGTGGATCACTGTCTCGACCTGTTGCAGGTCAAAGGTGAGGTCATCATCGTCGGTAGTTACCTGAAGAATCCACTGCTTTGTTCGCTAATTTGCCAATTGCGCGGTGATCAGCCCGTGTTTCTGTCAAGTGACGAGGCGGGCACCATCAGGGGTGTCGCCCAACTGACCAACTGGTCTACGCCAGTATCGTTGTCCTCACAGCGGTGTGTGTCCTCTGAGATCACCGGTCTCGAAGACTACCGCTCCTCGTGGCAAGAGCAAATCAGAGCTGCGATATGAAAGCGGTCTCGGTTGCGGGCTCAATGTTGTGTGGATGCTGGCACTAGGCGCGAAATCAGTTTTGGTGGGCAGAAGCTGGTTCCGGCTTGTTGTCACCTGGTTAACCGGTCAGGGGGCTGAGCTGAAGGCTTTCTCGACCCGAACCTGACCATTGCAATCCCGGGAACCGTCATTGACCTCGCATCAACGGGGTTTGAGTCAGGTGAAGCTAAAGATGGAAACGGTTTGTTTACCTGGTGGTGATTTTATACAGCCCCTCACGGCTGAATACTTCTTCCATTTTGATTAATTGTTCTGATTCGATCTGGTCCATTTGTTTCCTGGAAGGTTGCAGGATAAAGACATCGCTGAAGCGATTCGGGAATTCAGGCCATTGGTCTCCACCGGTATACAGAATCCTGACCCGCGGCTCCAGTGTATGGCTGAGTGAGAGCAGAGCAGTAGGAGAATTTGCAATGAGAAGCGGGGATTTTCCCTGATTGACAATTCGTGCAACGGACATGTTGTAATGGCCTATGGTCTTGTGCCACCAGGTATCTGAATTACGGAAGATCAGCCCGGAAACAATGCCCATCACCAGAATAAAGACCAGCATGCCCAGCCTGGTTCTCCGCCACTCGCCCCCCGGCTCTGTCCATGCCTGTGCGAACCACAAGGCCATAGCGATTTCCAGCCCCAGGAAACTGGGTGCCAGGTATCGATTGCCACCACCGGATCTCATACCGCCGAATATCAAGTCGGGAAGCGCCAGCCCCAGAAATGGCAACAAGATCAGCGGCAGCAGAAATAGGCTGCATTTCTTTAGTGGATGGCGCATAAGAAGCAACATAGCCATTACGGCGGGGATGAGGCACAGGCCCCTGAGCAGGAATGCGCCGTACACCAGCAGCCCGGGTTGGTCCAGGAATTTGAATATGTGGTTGGTATCGAGAAACACCGCTGAATAATTGTATCCCCACATTCCGGCCAGGTGCGACAAACTGACCGGAGTACTGGACCACGATAGATGATTTATCGCCGTCTGGTAATGAGCGGTCATAACCCACATCCAGGGACTGAACAATAAAATGCCGCCGGCGGTTGCGGCAGAATAAGCAATAAGGCCTCTGAATATCCGCTTGGGTTCCCCGGCAGACCGAATGCATTCCGATGCAAAAACATAGACAGCGTGTGACCCGATCACAAAGCAGAACAGCAAGTGGGTGTACAGTCCTGCTGCCAATGACACGGCATACAGACACCATTTCCAGGAGGTGGGGGAACGAAGTGTCCACAACAGACTCGAACTGGCCGCAACAACCATCAGAAGAAAAAAGGTGTATTGCCGCGCTTCCTGTGAATAAACAATATGAAAGGGGGAAATTGCGACCAGGGTCACGGCGATCCAGGCCGCACGGCTTGAACCCGACAATTCCAGGCACAACCAGAACAGCAACGGCAGCATCAAAAGATTAGCGACTGCAGACAGACTGCGAAGGGCGCCTATGGAATCACCGGTTACTTTGGCCCACAGGTTAAGCGCCAGATAATACAGGGGCGTATGTTGGGGGTCTCTCCCGATTATGGTTTCGACAACTGAACGCAAATCGCTGTCTTGGTCCAGGCGTTGTACATCCCGCAGTTCCTCGACCCCGACTTCCCTACCGGCCAGTTCCGCGAATGACTCCTGCAAGTTGTGTCCAGAGTACCAGAGGGCAGAATGGACTTCGTCATACCAGAAGAGCTTGTGGTTGTTGTCATGAAATCTCAGATATGACCCGAATATCAGCAGCAGAATAATGACAGAAGCTGCCCACACATAAGAGCGCTGGCCCGCCTTGTTGGGCGGCCTGGCCAACCCGGTGTTCATCTAACACGCCACGTATATAATCTGGTGACACCATAATTCCATGACGTCCCTACGAGAATGCCGGCAAATGCAGAAATGCCCCATGAAAAATCTTCCCGAAAAAGGGTACTGGCCACACCGACATTAGCCACTGCGCCGAAACCACAGGCCAGGGTGAAGGAAACCCAACCGGTCAGCCAGTTCCAGCCACGCAAACGGACATCCCGATAGGTAAACAGGTTATTTATAATGTAATTGGAGGTCATGGCCACCAGCGTGGCGATTGTCTGGGACAACACGAATGAGAGCCCCGACAGTTTCAGCAGCACCGTAAGAGCGGCGAAATGTACGATGACACCGGATCCACCCACAAAGAGAAATGCACTCACCCTTGGCGGCAGCAGCCAGCCCAGCTTTTTGTCTATCAAGGTCATGGCCAGCGCCACAGCGGCATTGCTGTCCAGCTTGCTGTCACCGGAATGTCGGGATCGAAAGCGATAAGGCAGTTCTACATATTTAAGGTCGCGTGGCGAAGAGGCGAGGACATCCAGCAAAATTTTGAACCCCACACCGGAGAGTTTTCGGACCGATTCCGCCACCACTTCGCTGCGTAGCATGAAATACCCACTCATCAGGTCCCTGACCTCAATTTTAAGTATCCAGCGAGCCAACTTGCTGGAGAACTCACTGGACCAGTGTCGCAATCCTTGCAGGCTTTTGTTGTCACCACCTGCAACCAGGCGTGAACCGATCACCAGGTCGACATCGTCTGTCCGCAAGACAGACAGCATTTTGGGAAGCAGTGATTCGTCATGTTGTAAATCAGCATCCATGACGGCAATAAAGGTTGAATTGGTCGCCATCATTCCCTCAATGACTGCCGATGAAAGGCCCCGTCTTCCTATGCGTTGTATACAGCGTACCCGTGAATCGCTACTGCCAATTTCACGCACGCGATCGGCAGTTTTATCACCCGAGTCATCGTCAACAAATATCACTTCCCAATGAATACCGGCAAGGGTAAGGTCCAGCCTTGATACCAATTCCCCGATATTGTCCCTTTCGTTGTAGGTCGGTACGACAATGGTAAGTTCGGGTGAAGAATGGATTGAAACATTCACGGTGAGTATAGAAATTCCGGTTACAGTCATCAGAAGACGAGCGCCACTTTAGCAGATAATTTTCAGTCCAAGACGGCGATGATGTGGGCAGCTAAGGACTAAAAGTCCAAATGGTGTCAAAAGTGAAACATACTGACGGCACCACTCGCACTTATCTTAGACGATCGTCCAGCAGGCTCAATATATTAAATTATATTTAATATGCAAGATTCGACATATGCCATGAATGAAGAAAGTAGTATTCATGGGTGATTCATTGGATATCCTCATAGCAAGCGTCCCATCTTCGGCCAGGACAAAGCCTGAACCCGGCCTGTGGGCTCGAAAGGCAAAAGCCAGTCTTTCTACAGAATGACAAAGGGCTCCGGAATAGCGAAGCTGTTCAAAACTCTGCAATTTCGGTCAATTAGCGTTTAGACTGTGTGTACTCGAACATAACCACGAAGAAGGGCACGTATGGACCTGTTTACCGTAACCATCGGCGTAAGTATTCTTATTTACATTGCGATCGGCAGCTATGCCGGACGCGGTATAAAAAAGCTGGATGATTACTTTGTCGCCGGTCGGCGGGCGCCCACGCTTAAAGAGTGCCGTTCCCAATTTAAAGACAACCCAATGACAGCGCCCAGACGATATAAGCCCGCAGTTTTTGCTGTATTTATTATCGCAACTCAGTATTTGTCACCTGCGCTATCAGACAATGTCATCGAAATTTCAACCT
>JABAAB010000063.1 GCA_014238945.1 Lysobacterales bacterium | reverse complement strand
GGTCATCGACCGACAGACGCCTGGTGGCGATCGGCCCACGCGTGATGTAGCGACACAGGCATTCCAGCTTGCTGCGCTGATGCGCTTCGCACACCGTGGCCGCATGCAGGCTGAGGGCGTCGAGCAGCTTTGCCAGTTCATCGCGGGTGGAACGGCGAGCGCGGTAAAAGGAGGCCATGCCGCTGGTGAATCGGTAAACACCGTCCAGGAACAGCATGTGCAGGTGCATATTCAGATTGAGGGCAGAGCCAAAACGCTGAATGAGTGTCACCGCTCCGGTGCGGGCACCGGAGGCTACCGTGAAACCGGAGTGTCTGACCAGGAAGGTGGAAATACCACGGCAAATACTGGAAACCGATCGATGAGCGTTTGCTTGGTGAGGTTGGGTTACTTCGTCCTGAAGAGATTCCCGATTCGATGCCACCCTTACCAGAATCAACAGAAAGCTTTGCTTGGCGGAAGCACTAGAAAGACTTTTCTCATGGTGCAGATAGGGTGCACCTTTCGACCCCCGCACCTACACAAATATCCGCTAATGCATTAGTAGCCGTATACTAGTATTTAGGGGCTATGCTGCGCATTTTGGTATGCTTTTGTGCAATATCTAAGACTTAAAATCAGTTGTCCGTAAGGACGTGCGAGTTCGAGTCTCGCCCCGGGCACCACTTAACTGATTGAAATACAAACGTATTGTCGTCAGCCTTTGGGGAATTGCTGTCTGCTGCTAATATCCACCGTGTAGACTAGTAGTCCACTATTCTGGATTTTCGGTTTTGCATGCCGATGCCTGGAAACAGAGGTCATCGCCGTTCAACGGTACGTGGCCGGTCTTATCGAGGATTCCGTCCATGCGAAGATTGACCAGCGATGGCCCTTCGTTGGTCATCGTCACCAGCAGGACGTGATCGAAGGCCATCGGGTCACTCGGATCCTGGCTGCCGCTGGTAGTTCCAAGGTGAATATAATCTCGGCCATTCCTCTCGGTGATTGAGTAGGTGTGGTCGTGGCCATTGACAACCGTGTACGGCCGCTCCGATAGCGCTTCTTCAATCGATTGGAGATTGACAGCATTTTCGTCTTGCCAGACGGGCTTGTGCATCAACACGAATGTCCAGCGCACATCGTGATTATCAGCGATCACCTGACGGAAATACTCGGCCTGGTCAGGCCTGATAGATCCGGTCTGATATTCCGGCATCTTGAAATACTCTGTTTCGTTCCATCGTTCGGGCTCTCTCTTGTAAAGCTCAATCGCCCGCGCCCGTGCCTCGTATACCTCCTGCATTCTCTGCGCTTGGTAATCTTCGCTGTCCAGTATCAGGAACAGAACGTTCTTGTAAATGAAGTGGTAATAGCGCGCGCCGTAGCGATCTTCCCAGAATTCCCGCATCACGGGGTTTGTCAGGTCGTGATTGCCTCCAATATAGAAAACCGGTGCCTCCATACCCGCAACCTTGGCATCAAACTCATCCCATTCACGGGTCAGGCGATCACGGTCTTCCGTGCCGCCATCAATCAGGTCGCCGACATTCAGGATCAGTTCCGGCCGCAGCATCTGTAGTTGCTCCATAGCAACGGCAAAAACGCCTTCGCGTTCGCCGCCATAGAGATCTGAAAATATTGCAAACATGAATCGGTCGTCATCGACGTCAAAGGAACTATGGGTCCAGGGCTTTGTTTGGCTGTTAACACCATGTTGGAAAACAGGATCTGGTCCTGATGCGCATCCTTGAAAGAGCAGCAGGGTTGGCAGAAGGCCTAAGTATAGGTTTCTAAACATTAGTATTGTTAATGCCTGATCGAACGGCCTACTCGACCGATGTCTTCCAGTCGGAAAGTTTGTCCATTTTAATAGGTATGTCCATGTGTTCATCCAACAACGCAAAACGGCGCTGCTCCTCCCTCTTGAAGGTCTCCTGATCGGGGTAGAGTTCTTCTACTAGTTCGGGTCCATAAAAATATTCGTATGTATGCTTCTGATCCGCAAGAACAACAGTAAATCGCATATCCCAGCGCTTGTCTTCGGGTAAATGGCTTGCAGGAAAAGCCGCATACATGTCTAGAATTACTCCTTCCTCCTTAAGGTGCGCGAGGATCGGATAGTGATTCTTTTTGAATAACGTCAGGAACTCATCAAAATATCCCCATTTCACGCGGTAGTAAAACTCATTGACAGCTGGCTTCGGCGCTTCGACTTCGTGCGCTACGAGCGTACGGACCGGACTGAATACAATTAGCCCAGCAAGAACGCAGACAAATTGTAATAACCAATTATTAAATACTCTCATCGCCATTCTCCTTGTTTCTTCTGGACGATAATTATATCCCACGTTCAAAAGGGTCGTTTGGTTGAGCTATAGCGAATGGCAAACGGGTAGGGCTTTTTGGTCTTCTGGTATATCGGTAAACACCGTCCAGAAACAGCATGTGCAGGTGCATATTCAGATTAAGAGCAGAGCCAAAACGCTGAATGAGTGTCACCGCTCCGGTGCGGGCGCCTGAGGCTACCGTGAAACCGGAGTGTCTGACCAAAAACGTGGAAATACCACGCTGGACTATTGCCAACACCTCGGTCAGCACTCCGGGCTGTGCAGCCAGTAAAAAGCGTAGTGGAAAGGGGAAGGTCAGCACCCACTGACGCACCGGCGCTTCAGGTCAGGGTTTGTCTGGAATCACGTCATTATCGATGTATACACGGTTCGGCATATAGCATATGGAAGTGGGAAGCGGACCGGGTCCCGATCGGCAACTCCTGCCACGAAAGTCAATGCGGACTTCAACCCCGTATTTTTTCTTCTATCCATCCCCATAATCCACCGGTGTACCAGCCGATCGTGCCCAGGCTTAACAAGCCCAGAAGCTGAATACTCTGCACCAATGAATATGCATGATGCCTGGCCGTGTTTCTGAACACCATCCAGCGCTGTTGACCCGACAGGGTTACCGTCTGCGTAATCTTCCCATACGATTGCTGGCTTCGACCATAGATGAAGGCCTTTTTTACCAGGCTCCACGTTCCGGTCAATTCCAGGTGTTGCACGATGACCGAGGGATCAAATCGGACAGCTGCACTGCCCTTGCTGTTAACGACGTCGCAGATAAAAAGGCTATCCGAACCGCGCAAACGGTGTTTGAATGGTCCGCATTCTTCAAACACCGCGCGGGTGACGGCCATGTTGTTGGTACGACCGTAGTAGAGATTTTCCTGGTCGGAGCCAAACAGGAATTCTTCCTTCATCACTTCATAGTCTGTCCACAGTCGGGCGGCCGAAGAAGGTGACGCGGCAGAACGATGACCCAGTACCGCCTGGGTGTCCCTTTCCCGAAGAGCCTGGATAATCGACACAAGCCATTCGGGCTCCGGCACGCAGTCTGCATCTGTAAAGGCCAGAATCTCACCCGATGAAGCGTGGACACCGCGGTTGCGGGCCGCGTAGGCACCGCGCTCCTTTTCCTGCAACAATGTGACATCAGGATGTTGCCCGACGAGCCTGACGGTCTGGTCTTCGGAATCGTTGTCAACAACGATTATTTCGTAGAGTTGCGGGTCGATGGTCTGAGCACTCAGCCCGGCCAGGCAGGCTGAAATCGAACGGTCTGCATTAAAGGCCGGCACGATGACCGAGATCAGCGGAGACCCGGATCCCGTTGACGGAATGGACCCGGAATCAACACCCACGGAGCTGTTGCCGGCTGAAAAACCCCGGGTCAGTGTCCGTGCCAGCCGGGCAGACAGTGCGATGATACTGAACGTTGGGTTGGCATTGCCCCCGACGGGAAAAACCGAACTGCCCGTCACAAAGAGATTTTCCATGCCGTGAACGCGACAATCACGATCAACGACGCCCTGCCGTTCGGAGCAACTCATGCGGGTCGCCCCGGTCGGGTGGGCGCAGTCCTGGTAGCCTGGCTCAAAGTCCGTTTCTTCCAATAGCCGGCTTTGCAACATTCCGATTCCTTTTTCCGTCACGAACCTTGCCAGTAATTCATGTAAACGTCGCAGGCTTCGTGTCACCTCTGTGTCGATTCGCCAGTCGAGGCGGAGCCGGGGGCTGCCAAAACGATCGGTTTCATGGCCCAGGAGCACCCTGCTCTGTGGGTCTGGTTTTTGTTCGCACTGGTCCACCACCACGAGATACTCTGGCCGAAAGGGCTTCATCTGCAGTTGGTGTAATGCGCCGTGAGCCAGCACCGGCAGGTGCCTGCCAAGAGAAGCCAGTTGCCGCAGCCTGCCAGTCAGGCCGGCGTTCTGTCCGAAAGTCAGTTGCCGGCGGGCCATGAGGGCTTTCTGGTCGCTGACTGCATAAAAAAAACTGCAGTGATTCAGCAATTCTTCCTCGCGCTGCAATTGTTCGGAGGGGCTGAACGCAAACTGCGTGCGACCCGCGCCTTTTTCCCGGTGCATGACCAGCAGCCGGGCCCACTCTGCCAGTCGCGGGTTTGCCTGGTTCAGCTGAACACGGCCAATGTCCTCCGACCGCGGATGGTTCATGTAAAAACGGCCTACTGGATCCCAGTTGATTGCGGGTGGACGGGCACTGCGGCCGAACAATAGTAATAAGCGTGGATTTTCCAAACCGCCGCAGGCCAGCACAAACTGCTTTGCGCGAATCGAAAAACGGCCACCCCCCAGCGAGCGCCCCATGATTTCCTTGATCCTTGTGCCATTTCCCGTGGATTGACAGGAAACTGCGGTTGCCCGCATCAGGACGGTGATATTCTCAGAGCGTTCAAGCCTTGCAGACCAGGTTTCTCCAAGGTTTACATGTCGGCCGAAGCGGTGGATGCGCGTCTCCAGTTCGTGCTCGCTTGCTGCCTGTACAACAGGGTGATCCGAGCAGTTTTCTACTTCCAGGAATTCAACTTGTGACAGGCCAAGCACGCTTGCGGCCTGAGCATATCCGCACCGCAGGTCCCTCCCGGATATGGGCCAGGCCTCCTCCGACACCCATGGTCGTTGTTCAAAATCAATGTTGTTAAGCACAACGGAACGGCCATAAGTGGCGATGGTTGTTCCACCCAGCGCGCGGCGCCGCACGGGTTTGCCGACATTCAGAGGGTGCCCGGCTATTTCCATCTCATCCAGTGCGTGGGTTTCCGGCACACATTCCTGGTCACCACTTTCAAGTACCAAGATTCGGCGCTTCGTGTTTTCCAGGCTCAGCGCAAGGCTTATACCGGCGGCGCCTGCCCCGACAATACAGATGTCTGCGTCCAGCCTTTGCTCTTTTTCAAGTTTGTCGGCGTTTCGAAAGGTCATTCTTTTTGGGCTGTCATTGTTCTGCCAGGAATTTCTCGCTTACACTTCGGTTTTCGGATTCTGAGCGACACATGGCATCCTATCAAGAAACAAGCACCTTGCCCTCCCGTCCGACATGTGCGGAATAAGCGGCATCATTCAGAAAAACGGGGAGCCGGTGTCTACCGCTTTGCTCTCCCAAATGACATCTGTACTTGGCCACCGTGGACCAGATGATCACGACACGAGGATCATCGAAAATGCCGGTCTCGGCCATCGCCGCCTTGCCATTGTTGACCGCAGCGCTGCCGGCCGGCAACCCATGTGTGATGAAAGTGAAACACTTTGGGTCGTCTTCAACGGCGAGATATACAATCACCTCGAATTGAGGGCGCGGTTGGAACGTGAGGGCTTTCATTTCCGTTCCCGTAGCGATACCGAAGTCATTCTGTACCTGTACCGTTTGTATGGTGACGACTGCGTTCACCACCTTCGGGGTATGTTTGCGTTTGCTATTTGGGATGCGAGCGCAAGGCGCCTGATGGTGGCACGGGATCGGTTTGGCCAGAAGCCGATCTATTATGCCGAAACGGATGGCCGATTCATGTTTGCTTCTGAGCTGAAAGCACTGAGGCAATGCCCTGAACTCTGCCTGGACATCAATCTTTCGTCGATTCACCGCTACCTGGCGATGGACTATATCGCCGCGCCAAATTCCATCTATAAGTCGGTCAGGAAACTGCCCGCGGCTCATCAATTAACGCTGGAGGACGGCCGGCTTGCCGTCAAGCGGTACTGGTCTCTTGATTATAGCCAGCCAGAAATAGCAGGCAGCCGGATGGAACGTGAGCAACAATTGCGGGAGCACTTCGACGAGGCGGTGCGGTTGCGACTGATGGGTGAGGTTCCAATGGGCGTTTTCCTCAGCGGTGGTGTCGATTCGAACCTGATCGCAGCGACGATGAGCCGCGTCGGTGACCAGCGCGTTGAATCGTTCACCATCGGATTTTCAAATCAGTGCTGGGATGAAAGCCGGCACGCGGCAGAGGCAGCAGAGTACCTGGGCACGAAGCACCACGAATTCATTCTTCAACCCGATCTTCAGAGATTACTGCCCACCATTGCCTGTCATTTCGATGAACCCTTTGGAGATCCCTCCGCATTACCCACCTGGTGTCTGTCCGAAATGGCCAGCAGGCACATAACGGTTGCACTTACCGGCGAAGGCGGTGACGAAGCGCTGGCCGGCTATCCCCGATACCGGAAGCACGGGATCGCACGCCGGATCTGGATGTTGCCGGGCCCGGTTCGTCGGGGTATGTCCCGCTTGCTCACGGCCATGTTGCCTGATTCGACTTCACTCAGCCATCCACTGAGAGGGCTGGCGAACCTGCTTGGGTCACAACAGAAGTCCCTTGATCCCGTCTATGCGCAGTGGCTGTTTCACTGTGATTTGCAAACGGCCGAGTCCCTGTATTGCGATGAATTCAGCCAGTCGCTGACCTTGAATGACCCGTTGGACTATTTGAGCGCACTATTCGCCGGATCAAATGCCAGGACTCCGTTGGATGCCATGCTTCACGTCGATCAGCAAAGCTATCTTGCGGATGACCTGCTGCCCAAGCTGGACATGACCATGATGGCTCACGGCATGGAGGGCAGATCACCGTTTCTCGACCACGAATTTGCCGCCTTCATGGCTGCACTGCCCGAGAAGGATAAATTGCACGGTTCATGCGGCAAACGAATTCTGAGGGATGCGATGGCAGACCGGGTGGGGCCGGGAGTTATGGACCGGGAAAAGCGGGGATTCGGCTTGCCATTGCAGGATTGGTTGAATGGCTCCCTGCGTGATATGTTGCATGACGTGCTTTTCAGCACGGCTGCCCGCTCCCGGGGCCTGTTCCGGCCACCAGCACTACAGACACTGATCAGGGAAAACGAACAAGGACATCCGACCCGTGCCTTCCTGTTATGGAATCTGCTGATTCTCGAATTGTGGTTCGCCAACCAGGACGATCAGCGCGTGGACCACATTTCCCTGAGATAACCGCCCGTATGGGCTACCTGGGAGAGTACCTGCAAAAGGCTCAGAACAAACGCCTTGCCAGCACCGAATCGTGAAAAAGGATAAACAATCAGACCGATGTAGAATCCTGCGGGCTCAAATCCCCGTTTGATTTCCTCGCTCACTTGGCGCGACCGAAAACACCTGGCCCCGCGGCCATAGCCGCTGTGCAGTTGGATAAACTCAAACAATCCCATGGCATGTTGATGGTAGACAGGGGCTTCCGTGACAAATTTCATGTGAGCACCAGATCGAATCCAACGATCCGAAAACTCCCTGTCTTCACCCGCGGCCCGGCTAAAGCTGGAATCGAAACCGCCGGCGTGCAGGAATGCCTGGCGAGGAACCGCGAGATTGTTGGTGGCGCAGAAAGCTGCGTGCTCGGGGTCACGATTATAGTACTGGTACAGGTAGTCCATCATCATCTGCTGCGCCTCGGAAAAAACACTGTCACTCAAGCCATTGGTACAGTTTCCGCCAATGGCCAGGTTGGTTTTGCCGTCCAGGTGCGCATCGAATGTAGTCAGCCAGTTTCTGCAAGGGATACAGTCATCATCCAAAAACAGCAGGTAATCGCCTTTCGCCTTCTCAGCACCATGGTTACGTGCCGCGGCGGGGCCCAGGTTGGAGTCCTGGTACAGCAACCTGAGATCCAGGTCGCCCCGAAAAGCCTGCACTACCTCGGCCGGATCGGCGTCGCTGCCGTCATCCACGATGATGACCTCGAATTCAGTTCGCTCGTACTCAATTGCCATGATGCCTGAAAGGCAGTTTCGCAGACCTTCAGGGCGCTGGTAGGTCGGAATCACGATTGAAAACCGGGGCTGCTTCTCAGTATTGCTTGTGGCTGTCGATTCCTTCATATCGGAAAGCAGGATAGTCGATATTGATCCCACATTCATGTCGTAGCGGGCAAAGGCAACGTGCGGCGGGTCCACAGGAGTTGACGAAGCGGATATACTCTCAGTGACCAACCCTCTCCCAATTCACCAAAAAGGCAAGCAACCGTCATTCCCGATCAAATAAAATCACCCCGCCCGAAAATGTCTGTTGCTGTCATTACCATTGATGACTATGAATCGGTGCGTCAATTGATGTGCTACCTGAGGGTTCAAACGGTCCGTGAAAGCATCGAAATCGTGTTGATTTGCCCCTTCGAAGAAAAACTTGCCGCCGACGAAGGACAGTTGGCAGAGTTTGCAAGCTGGAAAGTCGTGGCACTGGGGCCGTTCGAGACCCTGCACGAGCCTCGTGTTGCTGCTGTGCGGAACGCCAGCTGCAATATCGTAGCCTTTACCGAGGATCATTGTTTTCCAGCTGCAAACTGGGCTGAGAACCTGATCAAGGCGCATGAGGGTCCCTGGGCGGCCGTTGGACCGATTGTCGGGATTGCAAACCCCCGGCTGTTCATTGCCTGGACCTCCTACTTCATGCAGTACGGCGACTGGGTGTCCGGCAGCTTCGAAAACGCGGGAGAATCAGACGATGTGGCAGGGCACAACAGCAGTTACAAGCGTGATGTCCTGATGGAGTATGGCGAAGATCTTGACCGTATCATGGTGTTCGAGTCGGTACTTCATGAAGACCTACTGGACCGTGGGCACAGGCTTTATGTCGAGGCCGGCGCCCGTTCATTCCATGTGTTTATCACGCGCTGGCGGCCATTTTGCGTGGAGCACTACTTTATCGGGCGGTTGTTGGCTTCAACCCGCAAGCAGCGCTGGCCTGGATGGCGCAAGCTGGTCTACATATTGGGAAGTCCACTGATTCCCGTGGTTCGATTCTACCGCGTCATTAAAATGATCAGGCAGCACGGGATGACCGGGCGGCTACTGCCCGGCATATTGCCCTCGCTGTTGCTGGGTCTGGCATCGAGCGCAGCCGGTGAGCTGCTGGGATATGCCCTGGGCGCGGGGCATGCCTCCGAAGATACCGTTGATCTCGACATGAACCGTTGGCGCTACGTCACCGACCGCGAAAAAGAGGAATTGTGGTCCGGGCAATTGCTGCAGTTTTCTCACGACCCGCCACTGCCGGGTCAAAAAGCAACTCTCTAGTGTGCTGCAGCGTAACTCATTGTGCTTTCGGAGCTTGCTTGCGGCTAACCACTTTGCGACTGGCTCAAAGTGCCGTTAATAACGCTGCGGTACATTAGGGGTACACCAGGTGCCGAGCTTCAATTTCCGCAAGTACATCAGCCCCACGTTTCTCAACGGGCTCACTTTTGGCGACTGGTCAAGGCTATTATGGGATAACGGTTTCAGGGTCAGCCCGACCAACATCCCCCGCATCTTGATGGTAACCATAATCAGTCTGAACAACTCCCT
The DNA here is from genome assembly GCA_014238945.1 of Lysobacterales bacterium. Lineage (GTDB taxonomy): Bacteria > Pseudomonadota > Gammaproteobacteria > Xanthomonadales > SZUA-36 > SZUA-36. The sequence continues at coordinate 2,815 of JABAAB010000063.1, read as the reverse complement.
GTTTCGGCTGATCGAAGAGGCGCGATTCAAAAATCGGGTAACGGCACTCAAAGTACTACCGCCTTTGTTCATCATCGGATCGGCGCGCAGTGGCACGACTTTCCTGCATACCTTATTGAGCCAGGATGACCGTTTTGCCTATCCCAATTTTTTCCAGGTTCAATTCCCACATGTTTTCCTGACCCTGGAATCCCTTCTCTCCCCTTTGCTGAACCGGGTCATGCAGCGACGCCGGGTGCAGGATAATGTACGCCTGTCCGCAAACAGCCCGGGAGAAGATGAATTTGCCTTGAGCTTTCTGAGTCTGTGTTCCCCTTTCATGGGTACCGTCTTTCCCGAGCGAAAAGCATATTACGACCGATATCTGGAACTCGTGGACATCAGCGAAGAAGAGAGTGAACGCTGGAACCGGTCGATCGTGTATTTTCTGCAAAAGCAAACGTTCAAATACCGCAAACCCGTAATTTTGAAATCGCCCGGACACAGCTGCAGAATTGCTCGTTTGCTGAAACTGTTTCCCGATGCGCGTTTTTTGTGCATTCACAGACACCCCTACGAGGTCATACAATCGAACTTCCATGCCGTTAAGCTGAGCCGCGAGCAATGGAGTCTGCAAAAAGTGGAAAGACTTGAAGACAGGGAGCAGATCGAACAATATCGGGCGATAGGAGAGCGATATTTGAGTGAGAAGAGCCTGCTGCGCGACGACCGGCTTTATGAGGTTGCTTACCAGCAATTGATGCAGGATCCTATCGGAGAGCTGCGGTGCATCTACGAGGAATTGGGGCTTCCCGACTTCAGCCGGGCAGAACCGGCATTTCGAAGTCACCTTTCCGGCCTCACCACTTACAGTAAGAACAAATACCCGGAACTTTCCCCGCAACAAAAAGAAGAAATCTATCGCAGTTGCCGACCACTTTTTACAGCGTGGGGCTATTCGAAAAACCATCCCGGGAGTCAGGATCAAAACCAGTGAAGACCGATCGACCGAAAAAAACAAACATATTTGACCCCAGTGCAGACTGGGGGTACGGCGCGGATTATGCTCCCGAGAGGGAGTTTATCCCCAGGCCTTCAGAGAAAACACTGGATATCGGCTGTGGCGGAGGAGACCTGGCTTGTTTCCTGGCACCGGAAACGAAAATGATGATCGGTCTGGATATTTCGCTTGGCTTACTGCTCGAGGTGAAAAAAAAGCACGGCAAAAAAACCTCCACAATATTCACCTGATCGTAGCCGATGTGAACCGGCTTCCATTCAGGGACGAAAGCATTGATTACGTGGTCAGCCGCTACACATTGCATCACACGAACCTGGATGAATCGCTGTCCGAAGTCAGCAGAATTCTGAAACCGGGTGGCCGGGTTTTCCTGAGAGATATTTTTGCCCATTGGCCAAAACTGGAGAAATACGCGATATGGCAGATGCTGATCGGTATTCTCAAGACTGCCCTGCACACTCTATCGAACGGCCCGGGGTCGGGGGTGAAGTACCTGAAACACACGTTTTCTACTTCGACTTTACACCACATGAAAAACGAGAACCGGCTACAGGATGGGCCGTCATACCGCTCGGCGCATCGCCGTTGGTTCAGTGGCTGCACATTCGAAAAGCTGCGTCCCGCCTACCTATTCTGGGAAGGCCCAGCTGTAAAGTGGAAAAAGCCGAAAGAGGGATATTTGGGGTCACCCACCAGTCGTCTCCGGTCAACTGACACAAAGCGTCCCTGATGCCGGCCCCAAGCGGCCAGGTCGCTCCAGAAAAACCTCAGTACCCGCAGTCGGCCAGATTATTTGTACAGCAAAATTCGCAACAGACTGCGGGGCGGAAGTGAAAAATGCCGTCTATACTGCTCTTAGGGCCTGCTTGATGGCAGCAATAGTGCGCTCAATATCATGTTCTGTTGTACGGTGATTACATATTGATATTCGCATCACCCGCATACCGTTCCACACGGTTGCTCCAAACCAGGCCTCACCGCTGGCATTGATATGCCCGATGATCTCGTCGGTGCGCTCATCGTGCCTGCCATCAGGGTCGAGAAAGCGCACCAGGCCCTGGTTGATGACAGGCGTGGTCAGCACCTCAACACCGGGCAAAGCACCCAGTAGAGTAACCATTTCGCTGGTCAGGTCTGTACATCGTTCGATAATATCTGCAACCCCCTTGCGGCCCAGTGTTCGCAAGGCTGCATAAATCGGGATGCCACGTGCCCGTCTGGACCATTCCGGGCCCCATTCAAACTGGTCACGTACATTCTCAACTTCAACCTTGTAGGCAGCCGGTATGGTCATCGCAGTTTTGTGTGATTCGCTGTCAGCGACAAATGCGATGCCGCTGTCGTAAGGAACATTCAGCCACTTGTGTGCGTCGGTCGCCCAGGAGTCGGCTTTTTCAATCCCCTTGACCAGGTGGCGCAAGCGTTTGGAGGAGGCCACCCACAGACCAATTGCCAACACCTCGGTCAGCACTCCGGGCTGTGCAGCCAGTAAAAAGCGTAGTGGAAAGGGGAAGGTCAGCACCCACTGACGCACCGGCGCTTCAGGAAAGACATGATCGACCCGGTGTGCGGCCGACTCCACCATGCGCCGTGCACCACAACTGGGGCAAAATCCCCGCCGTTTACAACTGAACGCCACCAGGTGTTCATGCAGACAACCAGTACACTTCACACGAAGGAAGCCGTGCTCCAGCAAGCCACACCTGAGGTAATCCTCGAACTCCTGGCGCACGAAACCGGGCAGGTCACCACCTGAACCTTCAATCGCTCTCAGAAACTGTGGGTACGTCTGCGAGACAATCGAGTACAGTGCGG
>JABAAB010000095.1 GCA_014238945.1 Lysobacterales bacterium | reverse complement strand
CTTTCCACCGGATGTGAAGATGGATCCCGTGTCACGAACCGTGGGAGAGGATCAGATCGTGGATGAACTGGTCATCAGTTTCACCCACACCACGGTGATCGACTGGATGCTGCCGGGTATTGCACCCACCGGGAAACCGGTTGCGGTGGCATTTGCAGTCATAGTTGGTGTCAGGGACGGAAAAATTACCCATGAGCACATTTACTGGGACCAGGCCAGTGTACTGGTGCAAATTGGTTTATTGAATCCCGATGGTTTGCCGGTGGTGGGTGCGGAAAGCGCACGCAGGGTGTTGAATCCCGAAGAACCCCCCGGGAGTGTTCAATCGGTACCGCCCGTGGGACAGGACTGAGCATCATTCCATACAGGATTGAAGTTTTTTCACCTGCTCTTCCAAACGCTCCCTTTCCACCGCGGCCACTTCAACATTGCGTTGCTTGATATGGCCATAACCACGAATTGTTGAAGCCAGTGCAGCGATTGCGGTTGCGGGTTCCAGCGTGGTGGTTGACAGGGATGAGCATAATTCGGATATCGACCGCTCGTACTGGTCAATCCGCGCCCGTTCATCGCGACGTTCCCGCGTGTATCCAAACAGGTCAATAGGGGTACCACGCAGGAACCTGAAACGCGCCAGCAGACGCAAAACCGGCCGCAGCCATGGGCCGAATTTCAGTTTAGGTATTTTTCCGGTGGTGCGGTCCCGGCGGCTGAGCAACGGCGGCGCCAGGTGATGGGTGATTTTTACCCCGGGTGAGATGGTTTCAAACAACTGGCGGCTGAATGTTTCGCTGGTGTGGAGACGGGCCACCTCGTACTCGTCCTTGTACGCCATCAGTCGGAAAAATCCCTCAGCCACAGCCCGGCCGAAACCGGTCGAGTCCTGGCCCAACCCCGATTCGGCCTGCCGGGCGGTGTCCACCAGTGACCGATAGCGCCGGGCGTATGCCTTATCCTGGTAGTCGATCAGGAACTGTTCACGCCCTTTAATGACCTCCTCCAATGTGGATTCCGGAACCGGTGTAGCAGTCGGGCCAATACCCGCCAGTTCGGCAATCAGTTGCGGGTCGTGAGCCGCCAGGCGCCCGTAGGCAAAACAGAGGGTATTGGTGTCCGAGCCCGCACCGTTGAGTTCAATGGCCTGCATCAGGGCGCCTTCATCCATGGGGATGGTGCCGGCCTGCCAGGCATAGCCCAGTAGCAGCATATTGGCAGTGATCGTGTCCCCGGCGAGTCTTTCGCTCAAGCGGGTGGCATTGACAAAGTGCGGCCCGGTATCGCCCACAGCCTTGATGATTCCCTGTTTGAGCCGTTGGGTATCGAGCAGACTGTCAGGATTGAGTACATTATTGCCGGTAGGTGAGACGTGGGTATTTACCACTGCCCGGGTAAGGTCCCTGCCGATACGCCCGATGGTCTCGGTGGCCAGTGCGGTGACCATATCACTGGCCAGCAGCAGGTCGGCCCTGCCCAGTGGGACCCGCGAAGCCTGTTCAGTGTCTGTTCGTCTTGTGATGCGCACATAGGACATCACACCACCCCCTTTTTGGGCCAGTCCTGGGAAATCAAGCACCGAGCAACCCCGGCCCTGTAAATGTGCCGCCATGCCGACAATTCGGCCTATGGTCACCACCCCCTGGCCGCCAATACCGGTAACCACCATTTCGAAGGATTCTTTGAACTCTGGTAAACGGGGCTTGGGCAGATGGGTGATGGCTTTTTCCAGTTGTTTCCTCTTCTGCACATTAATCATCGCCGGTCTGGCACCGGAGATGCTGACAAAACTGGGACAAAATCCTTCCAGGCAGGACATATCGATGTTGCAGGAGGATTGGTCAATCTGGCGCTTTACACCAAATTCGGTCTGAACCGGTACCACTGAAAGACAATTGGACTGCACCACGCAATCACCACAACCCTCGCAGACCGCCTCGTTGATAAACAGCCGTGTCTCCAGCGGTATGGTCCTGGAGCGGCGTTTGCGGCGACGTTTTTCAGCGGCACACAATTGGTCATAGATCAGCACAGTAACGCCCTGGACAGCACTGAATTGTTTCTCAACTGCCTGTAGTTGATCGCGATGATGAACGCTTACACCCGTCGCAAATTTCTCCGCCGGTGAATATTTGCCGGGGTCATCGGACAGCACTGCGATACGCCGCACTCCTTCGGCATCAAGCTGGCGTGTAACCTGCGGTACCGTCAGACCACCGTCCACCGGCTGGCCCCCGGTCATCGCAACGGCATCGTTGTGCAGGATCTTGTAGGTGATGTTGACACCGGCAGCGACTGCCTGGCGGATCGCCAATGAACCTGAATGGGTATAGGTACCATCACCCAGGTTCTGGAACATATGTGATGTCTTGCAAAAGGGTGCCTGCCCGGCCCAGTTCACACCCTCGGCACCCATGTGTAAAAATCCGCTGGTGTCACGGTTCATGAATACAGCCATCAGGTGACAGCCGGTACCGGCAAGTACACGGCTGCCTTCGGGTGCGGCCGTGGAGCGGTTGTGCGGGCAACCGGAACAGAAAAATGGCGGCCGGGTCTCACCCGCCAGAGTGATCATGTCTTTCTGTTGTTCGATATGGGCCAAGTGCTCATTGGCCCGTTGACCGGCCACGATATCAGGCAAGCGCCGTGCAATGACACGTGAAATCAGTTCGGCTGAGAGGATTCCATTCGAGGGGAACAGCGCTGCGCCCCGCTCATCGGTTTTACCCACAACCCTCGGTCTCCGGGATCGTGGCAGGTTAAACAACGCCTCTTTGAGCTGGCTTTCAATGACCCCCCGTTTTTCTTCGACAACCATTACTTCTTCGGCACCCGAGACAAATTGGCACACCCCGGTGGTCTCCAGAGGCCAGGACATCCCCACCTTGTAGATACCCAATCCGGTGTTAACAGCGTGTTGCTCATCAACACCCAGCTCGGTCAGCGCCTGTCGCACCGTCCGGTAGGCTTTACCGGTGGTAATGATCCCAAACCGCGGGCGTGGTTTGCCCAGCACCACGCGATCAATACCGTTGGCTGCGGCAAAGCCCAGGGCAGCCGGGAGTTTGTAATGATGCAGCCTGGCCTCGGCATCGAGTTGGCGATCAGGCCAGCGGTAATGCACACCATCTTTGGGGAAATCAAAATCGGGCTGGGTAATGCTGGCGTATTGATCGGGTATATGGACAGATGCAGCCGATTCAATGATTTCGCTTTCCATCTTCAGACCGACATAACAGCCCGAGAACCGGGACATGGCCCAACCCAGTAAACCAAATTCAATGATTTCACCGATGCTGGCCGGGTGCAGTACCGGCATCATCCAAGAGGAAAACAATTGCTCACTCTGATGGGCCATGGCAGATGATATGGCATTGTGGTCGTCGCCGACCGCGACCAGGACACCACCGTGGCGGGTGGTGCCAATCGAGTTGGCATGTTTCAGTGCGTCACCTGCCCGGTCCAGACCCGGACCCTTTCCGTACCACAGTGAAAACACCCCGGCACAGTTGGCATCGGTCTGGGCCGCCACCTGCTGTGTACCTATGATGGCGGTGGCTGCCAATTCTTCATTGATCGCTGGCAGAAAACTGATCCGGTGTTGATCGAGCAGGTGACTGACGCGTTTGAGCACCAGGTCGTAACCGGCCAGCGGCGATCCACGGTAGCCGGAGATAAACCCGCCGGTATCCAGACCACGACCCATGTCAGCCTGACGTTGCATCAGCGGCAACCGGGCCAGTGCCTGGGTTCCGCTGATGAAAACCCTGCCACCGCTCAGTGTGAACGCGTCGGCCAGCGTGGTCTGGCGTGTATTTTGTTTGGAAGAACCGTTTCCGTGTTGCTCAGTCATCGATATTTTCCGAGAGACGTTGCAAAAGTTTGCTCAGTTTTTTCAGGTCCGATTGCCTGAACCCTGCAATTGCGCGTTCATAATGACCCAGTTCCAGCGGCCGAATTTTCTTGAACATGTCGCGTCCCGCGCCGGTCAGGTAAACCCGTACGACGCGGTTGTCATGAACCTCGATACGCCGGGTCACGAGGTCGTCACGTTCCATCTGGTCAACGACACGGCTCAGGGCAGGCTGCTCAATGACCATGAGGGCCGCCAGTTCCCCCATGCTGCGGCCGTCACAGGAGGTCAGCACCGACAAGGTCCGCCACCGGGATACGGTCATTTTTTGCGGGCGAAGGTCATTACGCAGATTCAGCGTCAGGCGATTGGCAATAGAGAACAACTGGTATGGCAGGTAGTCTTCCAGGGGGGCGCCTTCAGTTAACTCAAGCTGAAGTCCTTGCGGTATCTGCTGGGCTATTCCAATTTTTGCTGGTGTCTTCATTTGCAACTATTCCACAGATTTAGGGCCGGCGGGTGCCGATGTCGGGATCCCGGAATAATATGAAAAAATATATGATATTACAAATAAAAAATCAAAAGTTTTAATAGAAAATAACGTCGCATTATCTTACCAGCGGTAGACGAAGCTGCTGATCAGGTGCTCCCTTGATCCACCGAATCCGACTTCTGCCTGCAGGGACCAGTTGGCATTGATGTCCCAGTTTAAGCCGGCGAGGTAATTCCATTCGTCCTTGTTTTGCTCCCGTACGCTGAAGTCGATGGTATAAGTTTCATCCGCTTGCGCACCCGGTGCAGCCAGTGTAACTTGCCCCGACAACTCGAGATCAACATCCATCCAGCTCCCCCCAACGTAAAGCGCCAGCATTCCGGGGCCTTCCTGGTCAATGGTGAAGCCAATACGGGGCGCTACCTGGGTCGTTTCGATACTGCTGTCCACGATGTTGATATCGGTTTTTACATAGGTCGCCGGAATGGCCACGAAGTAGTTTCTCCAACCCATGGCCAGGGTTGTGCCGATGCCGATATTGGTTCCCTCATAACGTGGAAAGGCGGTGCCAGTCAGCAATTCATCACAGACTGGCGGGCGTCCGGGAAATCCTGGTTGGCGGTCACACAGACCACCCAGTTCCGGTAACAGGAATTTCAGCAATTCATCACCGGGAACCGCGATCGGGATGACCGCGTCACCGTCAAATTTTCCCAGGACAGCGTATACATTCATGAACGGAAACAACCAGGTGTCCAGTTTGAACTGGGCCGCGTTGTTCTCGGTAAAAGGTTGTCCGAAATCGACAAAGTCGATCTCCTGCTTCTCCCCGCCATTTAACCCGACGATCAAATCCGACAGCACAATGTCCTGCTCAACATGAGCCAGAACACCACCCACACCGTAAGGATTGGGTAAGTCAAATCCAAAGTCGATGACCATTTGTGCCATAAAGGGCAGCGCCCGGTCCCAGGTTCGTGTTTCTTCTTCAGCCTCATCTGGCAATTCCCCCAACAGACCCGTTTCCAGCACGGGCAGGTGACCTTCGGCTTTGAACAAGGGATTGGTTTCCAACTTTGCTGTCGGCTTCTGCTCGGCGTCCATTGCCACTATTGGCACGGCCCAGGAAACTGCCAGAAACAGGATGAACGTTTTCATTCCAGCAGAGAATACTCTTGTTTTAAGATGAGTACATCTTCAACAATCAGATGTTCAGTTACACCCGGTCCGGCTCCAGCAAATTAGTACATTGACCGACAAACGGTCACCGCAGGCATACAAGACCAGGTCACGTTGGTCGCCGAACCCTCCTGATTGCTACATAATGACATGATGGCTTCTTCCGACGGTTCCATGGTGTATGAATTCGGCTTTGAGCCGGAAATAGGCGAGGCCACAGAAATAGTGCCCGGCGTTAAGTGGTTGCGTCTGCCACTGCCCTTCCTGCTCGGGCATATCAATGTGTGGCTGCTGCGTGATGGCGATGGCTGGGCCATCGTGGATACCGGCATTAATACCCAAACGACCCGTAATGTCTGGACCGATGTATTCACCAAGTCACTGGGGAATGTCCCGGTAACCCGGGTGCTGGTCACGCATCTGCATCCTGACCACGCCGGTTGTGCAGGATGGCTCTGTCACAGGTTTGCGGTGGATCTGTTCATGACCCGCGATGAATATTTACTGTGTCGCATCCTGGTGTCGGACACCGGTTTGCCTGCTCCCGAGGAAGGAAGGCGTTTTTACCGTGCAGCCGGTTTTGATCCACAGCAGCTGGGTCGGTATGTTGATTTGTTTGGAGCCTTTGGTACCGTGGTTTCACCCCTGCCACAGTCCTATCATCGTCTGCACGATGGTTATCGTTTCGACCTGGGTGGCCGGCATTGGGAGGTCATCACCGGTCAGGGTCATTCACCTGAACACGCCTGCCTCTATTGCCCTGACCTCAACCTGATCATATCCGGTGACCAGATACTGCCCACCATTTCATCCAATGTCAGCGTATTTCCCACCGAGCCGATGGCCAACCCACTGGCCCACTGGTTTGAATCCCTGCGACGACTCAGATCGTTGCTGCCTGAAGATGTGCTGGTGCTACCTTCCCACGGCAAGCCATTCCGGGGGGTGAGATCACGTCTTGATGAACTGATCGGGGAGCACCAGGCGGGTCTTGAAAAGTTGCTGAAAGTCTGCCGGGAGCCAAAACGGGCTGTAGATGTTTTTTCAGCATTGTTCAAAAGCGAGATAAATCACGGCAACCTGATCATGGCCACCGGTGAGGCCATCGCCCACCTGCATTACCTGTGGTACGAGGGCGAACTAAAAGTCGACCGCATAGAAGACGGTGTGCGTTGGTTTCGATCCTGAACGACGCTGGCTGTCCGGCTTAAGAAGGTCTACTATCATCCTGCATGAGCATTTGGATTTCCAATTTGTGAAAAACCCGGAAATCACGGCTGTCTATGACAGGGTTCCGGATCGCATGGTCCGGGCAGGGGACCTGTTTGGAATTGATTCTGATATGCAGGTGCCGATGTTCTCTTCCTCCAATGAATATGTACCTGAAATCGATGCCGATTACCGCTTCCATCCCGAGACCACCCTGGCTGTGCTGGCCGGGTTTGCACATAACGTGCGGGTCATGGTGCAGGGCTTTCACGGCAGCGGTAAGACGACGCATATTGAACAGGTGGCGGCACGGCTGAACTGGGGTTGTGTGCGTATTAACCTGGACAGTTATATATCACGAGTAGACCTGATTGGCCGGGATGCCATCGTGCTCAGGGATGGAAAGCAGATCACCGAGTTCCACGAAGGTATCCTGCCCTGGTCCCTGCAGACGCCCACAGCACTGGTTTTTGACGAATATGACGCTGGCCGTCCGGACGTAATGTTTGTTATCCAGCGTGTGTTGGAGGCCGAGGGCCGGTTGACCCTGCTGGATCAAAACCGGATTATCCGGCCACATCCCGCATTCCGGCTGTTTGCAACCGCCAATACCATCGGGCTGGGGGACAGCACCGGTCTTTATCATGGTACACAACAGATCAACCAGGGCCAGCTGGACCGATGGAATATCGTCGCGACTCTGAACTACCTGCCCCACGATGAGGAATTGGATATCGCACTGGCCAAGGCTCCCGACTACCAGACCGCAACGGGCCGGGAGTTGCTCGGCAAAATGATACAACTTGCCAACCTGACCCGGCAGGGATTCATGAACGGTGATCTTTCCACCGTGATGTCACTGCGCACGGTGATCAACTGGACCCGCAACGCCAGCATATTTGGTGACACAGGCTATGCATTCCGGTTGACTTTTCTCAATCGCTGCGATGAGTTGGAACGACCGTTGGTGGCCGAGTTCTACCAGCGGTGTTTCGCTGAAGAAGTGCCCGTGGGATCCGGTCCAACCGACCCTGATCCGATCGATGAGTATCAAAAAGAGTCAACTGTGTGAGCCTCCCGCCGTCCTGTCCCACACGAGAACTGTTTGAGCTCTGTGTGGAATATACAAGCCGTGCACTCGCGGTGGATCCGGATTCAAATCTGCCGTCCCATGGTACTGAACCGGGGCCAATCCAGTTGCCTGCATCGGATTTGCCAGGCGACAATTTCGCAGCGGCGCGGGGTGTGGGTGACACACTGGCAATGAAGATACGCTACCACGATGAGTCGTTGCACCAATCCATGAAGCCGGCAGGACCCTTGTCACGTTCAGTGTTTGATGCGCTGGAGCAATTGCGTATTGACGTTTGTGCCAGCCGGGCAATGACCGGGGTTGCTGCGAACCTGTGTGCATTGTTTGAGCACATCCTTCGTTTGCGTGGTTTGAGCCTGTTGGAAAATGATGCGGCCACGCCGCTCTCCAATGCCCTGGTTTTGACGCTTCGCCGGCATTTGTTGACGCAACCTTTGCCTGAAAATGCAAACAGTCTGGTCAGCCGATGGCATGAACGGATCGTGGAACTCACCGGTGGCACGCTGCAGAAGACACTCGAGGCAATGCGTAGCGCCGTGCATGACCAGGCAAAATTCTCCCGCCTGGCACGGGAACTGATCTCCAGCCTGGAACTTGTGGATGACCCTGAAAAGGGATCGCAGGCCAAACCGGCTGAGACAGCGACAAGCGGGCAGGAGGGACAGGAGGGATTTGATCCTGGCATCGGGGCGGATAACCGGTCGGAAACCCGGGGTGAGGAGCGTGTCGGAGAAGAAGCGGATTCATCTGCTCATACCGAAGCGGATGAGGAGGACGACAGCGGCCCGTCCCGGGGTGATACCAGCACTGAATATGCTGATTCGTGCACGGTTATTGCGTTCCCCAAAAACTCTGAATTGGGATCTGTTGTATCGGAGTCGGCCCTGACCGAGGGAACACCGAATGAACCCGGTGACCAGCAGCAATCCGACCGCGACGGCAGGTCCTATCAGGTCTATACCACGCGTTTTGACGAGGTCGTGCCCGCCAGCAACCTGGTCAGCAGGGACCAATTGGGCAAATTGCGTTCACGCCTGGACCGGGAAATTTCAGACAATCACAAGCAGGCGCTGAAACTGGCCAGTCGCTTACAGAACAGTTTCAGAACACTGCAGAAAAGAACATGGACATATGATCTTGACGACGGTTTGCTTGATAACACCCGATTGTCCCGACTGGTGACAGACCCCACGAGTCCGCTGGCATTCAAACAGGATAGTGACAGCCATAGCCATGACACCGTGGTGTCTTTCCTGGTGGACAATTCCGGTTCCATGCGTGGCAGGCCGATTACACTGGCCGCCATGTTTGTTGATATCCTCGCCAGGACGTTGGAACGCTGTGGAGTTGCGACCGAAATACTTGGATTTACGACCTGCAGGTGGCGTGGTGGGTACAGCGGTAAACAGTGGCGGGAAAAAGGTTGCCCGGCGAATCCGGGCCGCTTGAGTGAAGCGCGGCACCTGGTCTACAAGAATGCCGATGAACCCTGGCGGAAGGCGAGACGTTCGCTGGGCGTGATGTTGTGGCCGGAGTTACTCAAGGAGAATATCGATGGTGAGGCCCTGTTGTGGGCTCACGGCAGATTGCTGGGACGTCAGCAGCACAGACGTATCCTGGTGGTGATCTCCGATGGTGTGCCAGCCGATGATGCCACCCGCAGAGCAAATGGAGATAAATACCTGGTCACGCATTTGCGTGACGTGGTCCACTGGATTGAAACCCGGTCACCCATCGAATTGATTGCCATCGGCACGGGTCACGATGTCAGCAGTATTTACCGCCGCAGTGTCACCATCAACGACATAGGGCAACTGGGTGATGCCATCGCCCAGGAATTAATTGAATTATTGGCCAATGTGCCCGGACCGGCACATTATCCGTTTGTATCGACAACTATTGCAGGATAAGGGAATGGGTTATCAATTCAAGGATATCGAGCTAGCAAAAATAACCATCATTGGGGCCGGTAATATCGGACCCGATATCTGTCTCCATTTTGCCAAGGTTTTTGCCGCCCACGGCGTTAGTCTGGTGCTGTTGGATATATCGGAGCAGGCATTGAAGAGCGCCAGGACCCGCATCGGCAAAAAGGTGGCCAGTGGTGTTGATTCACGTGCTTTTCACGCAGACCACGCCCAGAAGATGCTGGCCAGTATCTGTTATTCAGGTAACTACGCTGATATCGCGGGGTCCAGCCTGGTGCTTGAAGCGGCGACCGAGGATGACGATATCAAGGATGCGATCTTTAAGCAGGTGGACACCATTTGTGGCGCCGACACGATCTTTCTCTCCAACTCGTCGCATATGCGACCGGAAGTTATATTCCGCAATATATCGAATCCCGGTCGTTGTCTGGTTGCACATTACTTTTTCCCGGCGGAACGCAATCCCATTGTTGAAATCATCCCGGGGGCCGAGACCGACCCGGTATTGACGGCAAACCTGATGGGTCTGTATGAGGCCATTGGCAAGGTCCCCATGGAAGTCGCCAGTTCCTATGGATATGCCATCGACCCGATATTCGAGGGCCTCTTTCAAAATGCCATCGCCTGTCTGCAAAAAGGATATGGCACGGTCAAAGAGATAGACCGGGTATCTATGGACGCACTGGGTTGCGGGGTGGGGCCAATAACTGCGGTTACTCTTGCGGGTGGTAACGGGATCACCGACCACGGTCTGGACGAGATGCACAGGCAGTTGTTGCCCTGGTTCAAGTCACCCCCCCTGTTGAAGGATTTGATCGCCAAGAACGAACGATGGGACATCGCCGGCAAGGGTGATCATGTCGAAGTTGCCGAAGATACCGCGGAAAATCTTCGCCGGCAGGTCACCGGTGCGTTCTTTGCCCTGGCATCGTATATCGCAGACCTTGGAATCTGTGATATCAGCGATCTCGACAAGGCCTGTGAGATCGCACTGGTGATAAAACCACCCTTTTCGATGATGAATGAAACCGGTATCGACCGGGCTTGTGAGCTGGTTGAAGACTGGTGCGCAGAAAATGATGGATTCCCCTTTCCCGCAGCACTGGGCCTGGCACGCGAAGCCGGTGGCTGGCAACTCTCCAATGTGACCCGAAGGACCCTGGATGATGTGGCGGTTTTAACCATCAAACGTCCCAGGGTTCTCAATGCGGTGGATACCCGCGTGCTTGCTGAGTTGACTGAAAAATTCACCGAGGCGGAAAATGATGCATCTATTGTCGGTACGGTGCTGACCGGTTTTGGCATCAAGGCCTTCGTTTCGGGTGCGGATATCAATGACCTGGCCGCCTGCAAAACCCCCGAGGCCGGCTATCGGAATTCACAGAACTTTCAGAAGGTCTGCAACTTTGTAGAGGCGCTGGGCAAACCGGTGGTGTGTGCCTGGAACGGTTTTGCATTTGGCGGCGGAGCGGAACTGGCCATGTCCTGTACGGAACGTGTCTGCAGGGCCGGTATGAAGATCGCTGCCTGCCAGCCCGAAGTCAACCTGGGTTTTATTCCGGGAGCGGGTGGGACCCAGCGGCTGCCGAGATTGGTTGGAATCACCCGGGCGGCGGAAATATTACGCACCGCCCGACCGGTTCCGTCCAGTGAGGCGGTGCAGATCGGGTTGGCACGGGCAGAAGTTACAGGAGACCTGGTAGCAGCAGCGGCCGGGTTGGTTCGGGAGATCGTGGACGGCAGGGTGACTGTAGCGCGTATTGAAACCGGCCCGCTGGTGGAAATTGATACCCCCGAGGATCTGGATATCGGTCACCGCAGTAAGGCCATCGACCGGATTCTGGTGGATGCAATATACCGGGGAGCACAGATGACACTGGCCGATGGACTGGCTCTGGAATCAAGGGCATTTGGCAAGTGCATAGAGACCCAGGACATGTGGATCGGGTTGGAAGTTTTCATGACCCGTGGTGCGGGCTCAAAAGCACCGTTTGTTCATAGTTGAACAAACAGGTATATTGACGCTGGTGTAAATAACGGAGGCTGGACTATTATCTCCACTGTTAATGGGTTTACACTCGAAAAAATGATATGCAATCGCGGCGTCATAATGGTGGGGACCAGCGCTGTTCCGACATAAACCGACAGGTATTTCAGAAAAACTGATGAGGTGGGTGAACACAGTGAACAACAGTAATCAAATTTCTTTCAAAGCTAGAAATATTCTTGCCATTGCATGTGCCGCATCCTTTGCGACCGGCACCGTGGTGGCACAGGATCAGGATGACGGTTTTGCGGGTCTTGAAGAGGTTATCGTAACCGCTACCAAGCGTGCCGAATCAATGCAGGAAGTTGGTATGGCGATCACTGCCATCAGCGACACGGAACTGGAACGACTGGGTGCCGTGACCCTGCTCGACTTCGCCGTCCGGGTTCCGAACCTGGCAATGGCCTACGAGGCAGATGGTCGCTTTGATTCAAGTTCACCCTCCATTCGTGGTATTTTCGGTGTTGGCACCACCGGATTTTACTTCGATGACACACCGGTGAATGCATCCATACTGCCCCGTGTCATGGATCTCGAGAGAATTGAGGTTTTGCGCGGACCGCAGGGATCTTTGTACGGTGCCCGTTCCATGGGTGGCACGATCCGCATGATTACCAAGCAGGCAACCATCGGTGAATCGGAAAGCAAGATGCACGCGACCCTGTCGTCGGTTAAGGAAGGTGACCAGAACTATAACTTTGACGGCGTTTTCAATATTCCGGTATCCGATACCTTTGCAGTACGCGTCACGGGTTACTATGGCTCCAATTCGGGTATTTTCGATCGTGAATATATTTCTCAATGGACCGATTCAGGTGGTAATGCCCGGCAGAATACGGGTCCGTCCTTCTCAACCAGCGAAAACGTTGACGATGAGATCTACTTTGGCGGAAATGTCGCGGCCAAATGGCTGTTTACTGACGATCTGAGCCTGGATATGAAATTGATGGGTCAGAGGGTGGAGGCCGATGGCCTGCCATTTGCCGATATTGACCCTTCAAGCAACACCACACCGCGCTTTTTTGATTCGGAAGAGCCTGGCACCGATGAGTGGTATATCTTCAGTGGTACCTTCAACTGGCATCTGGATGCGGGTAATGTGGTATCCACTACGTCCTGGTACGACCGCAAAACCAGTGAATGGGAAGAGGAACATTCCTTCCTGCACTGGCTGTTTGACGTGGTCATCGGAATTCCGATTGATCCGTTGGAATCAGTCCTCAATACCACCGAGAAATACAAGAGTTTCGTCCACGAGACACGCTTCAGCAGCAACAGTGACAGCCAGTTGAATTACACCCTCGGTGTGTACTACCAGGATGCGGAGTGGGATCATAAATACCCACGTGCAGTACAGACAGGTCTTGCTGCGGCAATCGACGATTTCACCGATTTTCCCGGACTGGGCCATAACTGTGATTTTGGTTTCTGCCTTTCGGGTGACGATCTGATCTTTGAGACCATGACCCTGACCAAGACCGAGGAAATTGCTTTCTTCGGTGAATTTACCTGGGATTTCAATGACAGGTGGTCGGTTACCGCCGGTGGTCGCTGGTATGACACCAGTATTACCGCAGTCAATGCTTCTGACGGTTTTGCCAACAGTGGGCCCAGCAGCTATGACGAAAAACAGGGTGAGTCGGGATTCAACCCCAAGCTGTTATTGCAGGGGAATATCACTGACGAGTGGAATGTTTACGCCAGTGCTGCCAAGGGTTTCCGTGTCGGTGGTGTCAACGGAAATGTTCCCCCGGGCTTGTGCGGGCCGGAACTGGATGATCTGGGCGTCGATCCGTCCAATGCCACGACCTATGACTCGGACAGCTTGTGGAGTTACGAGTTGGGCTTCAAGTCCACCAGTTCGGATAACCGCGTGACATTCAACGGTGCAATGTTCTTTATTGACTGGTCTGATATCCAGCAACTCAACCGTCTGGCCTGTGGTTTTCAGTTCACACAGAATGCCGGTCAGGCCGAGAGTAAGGGCTTCGAGCTTGAAATCCTGGCGGCGCCGAGCGATGGTCTGACGCTATCTGCTGCAATTGGTTATACCGATGCAGAAATCACCGATGCTGGTGGTGTGGCCGGTGTGGCTGTGGGTGACAAGGTCCAGGGTGTTCCCGATTGGACCGGTACGGTTTCCGTACAGTACATCTGGCCTGCGTTCGATGATTGGGAAGGCCTGTTCAGGGCGGATGGCAACTACTACGGTGACAGCTACAGTGCCAATAACGAGAGTGTTGGTGCCAGCGCCCGTCTGCGTGAATCGTGGTCGGCTCTGAATCTGCGCACGGGTATCATCAACGAGAAATATGAAGTGATTCTGTTTGTCGATAATGTAACCGATGAACGTGCCAGTCTCGCTGACAGCCGCTCCATTGCAGCGGAACTGCCTGGACGCCAGCGTCTGGTGGTTAATCGTCCACGCACCATTGGACTGGAAGGCAGAGTACGGTTCTGATCAGCCTCGATTTCCATAGCAAATCAACGGCCCGGGTGAAAGTAACCCGGGCCGTTTTTTATTTACCCCGTCTTTTTCAGCACTCCAACAGCGGAGAGTATGCATGATCATTACAAATATTGAGCAGGTACCTGGCAGAACCATCGCCCGGGAACTCGGGTTGGTACAGGGCTCGACCGTCAGGGGAAAGCACCTGGGCAAGGACATCGGTGCTTTTTTCAAGGGACTGGTGGGTGGCGAAATTGTTGGCTATTCAGAATTGCTGGTCGAGGGCCGCGAGGAAGCCATTGGGCGAATGACAAAAGAGGCGGAAGGCCTGGGTGCGCACGCCATCGTCAATGTCCGCATGACGACCTCCAGTATCACCGGTGGTGCGGCCGAATTGATGGTGTATGGAACCGCGGTTCAGTTTGCTCCATGAGCAAGATCAGCGAGGCCATCGAAGAATTTGACCAGGCCATGGGGCGGGCACCGGACTGGTTCCAGGAAGTCTTTGGTGGTTCCAGCATGACCGAGATGCTGATCTACAACGGCATCCAGGTAATCGGTATAGGACTGGCTGGCTGGTTACTGGCCACCTGGTTTGAACATCGTCATTTCAAGTCAATGGATCAGCGCGAAATTCCGCTGGGTGATATATCCACCACTACTGCCAAACATCCGCCACCGGGTGAACCACAGGGAGCGGCATTGTTAATCGGCTCAGTGGTGGTGGCACATGACTACTTCAGAACCGTGGTCATTTTTTTCCGGAGGCTGATCGGGGGCAACATCCGGCCCTATGAGCGCCTGGTTGAACGCGGTCGCCGTGAGGCCCTGATCCGTCTGAAGGAAGAGGCGGATTTGCGTCAGTGCGACAAGATCATCAATGTTCGTTTTGCCACCACCGCGGTGTCGGGTCGCTTTTTACACGCGATAGAGATGGTGGCGTATGGGACTGGTGTGCGGACGGTGAAATGACGATTCGTCGTTCACGAGGGAGGCCTCGCGTCATTTTCGCGAGAGTTCCCGCTTCACTTTAGCGAAAGCGGTAATCTTCCAACGATGTAGCATCGCGTCGCGGAGTTACTTTTCTTTGCGTGCACAAAGAAAAGTATCCAAAACAAAGTGCACCCCGGGCGGGTGGTCGCTGCGCGACAGTCCTCGTCATTCGTTACTTTGTGGCAGCGGTTCGACGGGTCATCCTGACCCGTGCGGCCCTTGAATGGCCATCCCTGGCCATTCATGCCAGTCGTGCCTCATTCCCCGGCACCCTGAACGGGGTCAGAGGAACAAGAGCAAGAGCAGATTGTGGGCTCCACCACTCGCGTCCCTGAATGGCGGGGAAGCTACTCGGTTTGAGTGGCCACTGCTTCGCGGCTTAATTGCACGACATATGCCTGGATGGCATCGACTTCTGCCTCGCTCAAGTCACCGGCAAAACTGGCCATACCCAGAGGTTCATAAAGCCCTTCCAGCACGATTTGTTTGAACAAATCGTGTTTTTCATGTGACAGACGCCGCAGATCGGGCAGCATTGGCGTGCTGCCGTACATGCCATGACAACCACCACAGTTGTAGACAAACAAAATCCGGCCCTGCTCAAGTATTTCGGCACTGGCGCTGATATCCGGTGGCTGCGGGAACGGACCCCGTGGCGGGACGGCGGGTGGTAGCGGTACGTCGCCCCCGTCGAGTTTGAACGCCAGCACCCGCCCCGAGTTGCGATACTTCAGAAGCGCCTCATCACCGGCCAGCGTATTGAAGGCGGGCCCGCCCCAACCGGCCATGATGACCACGTACTGCACACCATCGACGCTATAAGTGACTGGCGCGGCGATCATTCCGGTGCCGGTGAACAGGTCCAGCAAAACCTCGCCGGTCTCATCATTGAGCGCGTAGAAATGCCCCGAGGCGGTACCGTGAAATACCAGTCCGCCGGCGGTCGACAGGGCGCCACCGTTCCAGACATTGGGCAAGATCATTTGCCAGGCAAGTTGCTGTTTTACCGGGTCCCAGGCCTTCAAATAACCAGAATTTTCCGGTGGTTCCTGGCCGGTGAGTAATTCATCTGCATTGTCCACACCGTATTCGAACCATTTGTCTCCCGTCTCGTTGTGGACCCAGCCGATATCGCGTGATGGAATATATACCAGACCGGTCTTGCGGCTGAAGGACATCGGTTGCCAGTTGTGGCCACCCGCAACGGATGGATAGACATAGCGTTCCTGCAAACTGTAGTCACCCAGACCGGTGGGTTCAGGGCGGCCTGTTTCCAGGTTCACATGGCTGGCCCAGTTGGTGAATACGTATTTCTCTGCGGATATGACCTTGCCCGTGACCCGGTCCAGTACATAGAAGAAACCATTCTTGGGTGCCTGCATCAGCACTTTTCTTGGGGTACCGTCAATGTCCAGGTCGGCCAGTATCATGTGCTGGGTGGCTGTGTAATCCCAGGCATCACCTGGAGTGGTCTGGTAGTGCCAGGCCATTTCACCATTGTCGGGGTCAAGTGCAATGATCGAAGCCAGGAACAGGTTGTCCCCACCGGACGGGCTGCGTGCGTACTGTGACCAGGGTGATCCATTGCCGGTGCCCACGTAGAGCAGGTCCAGTTCAGGGTCATAAGCCATGGAATCCCAGGCCGTGCCACCGACACCTTCGAAGTTGCTGTCCGGATCCCAGGTGGGTGCGGCCAGTGCCAGTTCGTCGTGCTCGAAGGGTCCTTCGGCACTGCCGGGTACTGTGAAGAAACGCCAGTCCAGGGCACCACTGCTCTTGTCATAGGCGCTGACATAGCCCCGGACATTGAATTCCGCACCGCCGTTGCCGATGATGACCTTGCCCTTGACCACACGGGGCGCACCGGTAATGGAATAGTACCGGTCACGGTCGATCAATGTGTCCACCCGCCATTTCACCGCACCACTGGCCGCGTCCAGCGCAATCAGGAAACCATCCAGCGTACCAACATAGACCACCCCTTCAGATACCGCCACACCCCGGTTGACCACATCGCAGCAAAGTCTTTTTGCCCAGGACTTCTGCACCTCCGGGTCGTACTGCCACAACACTGCACCGGATTTCGCATCCAGGGCCATGACTCGCGACCAGGTACTGGTGGTATACATGACCCCGTCGACGATGATCGGGGTGGCTTCCAGACCACGTGTCGAGTTGGTGCCGGTCTCCCAGGCCAGACCGAGTCGCGTTACATTGTCCCGGTTAATGTCTTCCAATGGGGAATATCGTTGTTCACCGAAGTCACGGCCGTGGGCAAGCCAGTTCCCCGGTTCATCGTCTGTGGCAACAATGCGGGCAGCGGTGACATCACCCGGGCGGGAATCGTCCCGGGATTGAATGGGTGTTTCACCTGCTTGCGGCTCGGATGATGAAGATGGTTCATTACATGCGGTCAGACCTACGAATACAACAATGATCAATAGCTGTTTCAACGGGTTAATTCCGGAACAAACAGACTCAGGGTGCTTGTCGTGCAGGAGAAAGGTCATTTTGAAAAGTCCGCTGGAAATAAGTGGTCAATATACCGCACTACTTACAAATACTGCATGGTTCTCTTACACTCAAAGCCGGAAGGTATAAATTCGAGGAAAAGACCATGATTGTTTTGAAACACACCCTGGCGATGGTGCTGCTGCTGATTTCCACGCAGATGCTGGCCGCTGACAGCGCTGCGTCAGAGACGAGCTATGGCAACAATGCCGATGCGGGCAACACGGTAACAATTAATGGTATTGATTTTTATTACGAGGTCTACGGTGAAGGCGACCCGATGCTGATCATCCATGGTAACGGACAAAGTATCTCCGACATGCATCACCAGGTAAGCTATTTTTCCGACCACTACCGTGTGATCGTCACCGACAGCAGGGGGCATGGAAAATCCGGGATGGGTGAAGCTCCGCTGATCTACATCCAGATGATGGAAGACTATAACGCCCTGCTTGAACATCTCGGTGTCAGCGGAGTCAATATTTTTGGCTGGAGTGACGGCGGCATCCAGTCATTGTTGCTGGCCATCCACCACCCGGACAAGGTCGGCAAGATGGCCATTATGGGTGCCAATCTGAGACCGGACCAGACCGCAGTGTATGCATGGGTCCCCGAGTTGCTGGATCCCTTCATCGCCATGATCGATGAAATGATTGCCAAGGAAGATACCACCGAGGACTGGCACCACCTTTCACAGTTGCTCAATATACTGGTCACCCAGCCCGATATCCCGGTGGAAAGCCTGCATACGATCCAGTCGCCGGTACTGGTCATCGCCGGTGACAAGGACATTATTCGCAGCAGTCATACGCTGGAAATTTTTGACAACCTGCCGAAGGCACACCTGGCGATATTACCGGGTCAGACCCACTGGGCACCGGCGACTGATCCCGAAGGATTTAATGCCCTGTTGGATCGGTTTTTTGCCACCCCGTATGAAAGACCTACCAGCCAGCAGATTCTGGCCAGCGAACTGGGTGCGGCCGAGGAATAATCAGTTCAGCCGGGACTACTCTGGCAGCAGTCTGACTATCCGGCTGCCTGTTTCGTGTTCGAGCAACAGGTACACCAACCCGTCGGTGCCCATTTCAACGTCACGGATACGGGCCAGGTCTTTTATCAGGACTTCTGTATGGATGTGTTTGTCTGCCCTGATTTCCATACGATACAGCTCTGCGGCTTTCAGGCTGCCGACCAGAAACTGGTTTTTCCAACCGGGAAATGCATCACCGCTGTAAATGATGAAACTGGACACAGCCGGTGATGGTGTGAGGTCGACTACGGGTTGTTGGATGTCGTCCAGGTTGAATTTCCTGCCCAGTTTCCTCCAGCCTTCCACGGGCGTGCCGTCATAGTTCACACCCAAAGAAACAAGAGGCCAACCGTAGTTATTTCCAGGGCGCAACAGATTGATCTCGTCACCGCCACGTGGGCCCATCTCCGATGCCCAAAGTCTATCGCTTGCAGGATCAAACTCGAGACCTTGAGGGTTTCTGTGGCCGTAGGTCCAGATACTGGATAGAGCATCAAATTCACCCAGGAACGGATTGTCTTCAGGGATCGACCCGTCAAGGTTAACACGGTGTATCTTGCCGTACGGTGTGGCAAGATCCTGGATGCCCTTCTTGCCGCCGCCCTTGGTACCGATGCTCAGATAGACATGGCCGCTGTCATCAAATGCAATCCGACCACCTGCGGACAGGTCCGGGTTCGGGTGGTAATGGGATCGGGGAACGGACCAGATCACTTCCGAGTCAACCCACTTTCCCCCGGAAATACGGCCGCGGATCAGTCGATTCATGCTTATCGGGATGAACCCGGCCCACTTTCTGTTCTCACATTCGGAGCACAGATCCGTGTGATGCAGGTAAATCCATCCGTTGTCCTGATAGTCCGGGTGCGGAGCCACATCGAGTAGCCAGCCGATTCCATAGTCCAGACCCCATCGAATCCTGCCCTTTTCAGAGGTTTCCGGTGTTCCGGGAATGGGTTCTGAACGGCTGCCATCGGGATAAATGATGCTCAGACCGTACTTTTTCTCGGTGACCAGTATCTGTCCATTGGGTAACGGTGCAATTGAAAATGCGTAGGGATGAATATTGTCTGCCACCGTTTCCAGACGAAACTTCGCATGTTCTGTCTTTATCGTGCCGCCTGGAATGACCAGTGCCTTGTCCATACCGGAGGCCCCGGGTATGTCTGATCGGCGTTCGGCTATCAGCACGGCCAGGCTTCTGATGTGCTCTTCTTCCAGGCTTGCAATCCAGTCGGGCATGCCCGTTGCCGGGTAGCCGTTGGCGATACTCTCGGTCAGTTCGGCAATGGACTCACCATGGTCCAGCGGCCGGCCGACCAGTGCCGGTCCCTGTGTGGCCCCTTCCATGTTTTCCCCATGACAAACCGCACAGTTTCCTGCGTAGATCCGGGTGAAGGAATCCCGTTTGCCACAGCCGGCAAGGAACAACCCGGTAAGGAACAGCATCAACACACCGATAAGTAGATAAGTCAGCCTGGTCATGGAATGGCCCAATCTTCAAGGATTTGGAAGCCAGTGTAAGCACCAGGCAAGGGGCTGTCCTGATGGTTGGCTTAGGGTTTCTTAGGGAAGGCTTAGGATTCGTTTGAGATGGAAGAGATC
Source organism: Lysobacterales bacterium (assembly GCA_014238945.1). Taxonomy (GTDB): domain Bacteria; phylum Pseudomonadota; class Gammaproteobacteria; order Xanthomonadales; family SZUA-36; genus SZUA-36. The sequence goes on along the minus strand of JABAAB010000095.1, from coordinate 505 downwards.
CCCGCTTGACTGGTATCAGCTACAGCTATTCAAAGCCGTCATCAAACACCAGTTCAACAGCGCTGAATGTGCGCACCGTCAGGCTGTCCGGCTCTCCAACCTGCGCAGCATCTAGTGTGGCTTCTACCTCAACCGGGGCCTGGTCGGCAAGAAACCGGAAACTCACCAGGGAACCCCATTTCAGGGATACGTTTTCCGGTGCCTGGAAGCGCAGCAACCCAGCGGGCGATGTCGCCACCCAATCATTACTGTCATCGGTGTCGCCATCGAAATATGCGCTGGATAACAGGGTGAAATTGTCAGGAAATGGTATGTCGAAACGGTCCAGTGCCCGGTCAAAATCAAAATTCATCAGGGCAATATCATATTGCCATTGACCCTCGCCGATGTTTGTCACGCTGGTTGACACCTGCACATATCCTTCACCACTGTCGACCCGGTCGGACACACTGGCCGCATCCGTGTCCTGGAGGGTGTGAAAATCATCAATGACGGGACCCTGCTG
>JABAAB010000067.1 GCA_014238945.1 Lysobacterales bacterium | reverse complement strand
TAATATTGGGCGGCACCGGCTTTATCGGGCCCAATATGGTCAAGTATGCCGTTGAACGCGGTCATGAAGTATCCATATTCACGCGCGGGAACAAAAAGAGTGAAACTCCCGGCGTGGAGCACCTCATTGGTGACAGAAACGACGACTTGAGCGCACTGGAAGGACGTACCTGGGACGTGGTATTGGACAATAATGCCAGGGACTACAGGTGGGTTAAATTGAGTACCGAGATGCTTAAAGGTGCCGTGGGCCACTACCTGTTTGTCAGCTCGATATCTTCTTATCAGTACGAAGTCGACAACAGCAGCGCGACAGGATATGAGTTCAAAGACCGGGTATTGAAAAAACCCCTCATGGATGAGACTTATCCTTTGAATACACCTATCGGCGCATGGAAAGATGGAGATGAGGCAGAATACGGGCTTACCAAGGCGTTGAGCGAGAAGCTCGCCCATGCTGCATTTCCTGGTCGGACCACGGTGGTCAGACCGGGTTTGATTGCCGGGCCAGGAGATCCTACCAACCGGTGGAGTTACTGGTTGCAACGAGTCGCTGAAGGTGGCGAAATACTCGCGCCCGGAAACCCTGAGCATGTGTTTCAGGTAATAGACCAGAGAGACCTGACCGAGTGGATTGTCAGACTCGCAGAGAATGAGACGATGGGTGATTTCAATGCCGCAGGGCCAGAATCGAGAATGACCATGAACCGAATGCTCCATGGTATCTGGGCCGCGACAGGGTCTGATTCCCGGCCGGTTTGGGTAGATGAAACATTTTTGGAAAAACAAAATGTTCAACCCTGGCAAGACATGCCGGGTTGGGTACCGGGGCTGGGCCTGGTATTCGTCGATATCGGCAGTTCAATCAATGCCGGATTGACCTTCAGGCCGATGGCAGTTTCTGCCCGTGACCACCTTGAATGGGAGTTGCATCGACCAAAAGAAGGTGATGAAAACAATGGCTATCGACAGTTTGGAATAAGCCGGGACAAAGAAAAAGAACTACTTGCCGCCTGGAAACAGGGTCAGTAATGGCATCACTGCTGGCTGTGGATTGGAACTGTAAACCACCTCAGTTTGACTTGATTCTTTTCTTAACCAGTTTGATCATATTGTTAAATATTGCGCAAGATACGGTTAACCTGGTACTTGATGGTAAATAAAGACAAAATACTTGAAGGTTATGAGCGGCTGAATAAACATGAGCTGATAGATGCCTGTGTGCTCATCGAGCATGATATAGATGTCGATCGCATGGTGTCAGAAGTTGCTGGCATCCCGAAGAAGGCCTGGCCTGGTCCCGCAAACAGATTGGGTGTGCACAGTAACGCACAGGCAATTTTTCTGCGTGGTTATGCACCACTTCAGCGTCTTCGACAACCTATCGAAGACAGGGGGATACTTGATACATTGCCCTATATACGGTCACTGATCAGATCAATAAGCAGCAAACCAATGCGCTGCGTTTTGGCAAAACTGAGGGCAGGTCAGAGAATCCCGGTACATGTTGATATCGGCAAAATCATAGTGCGTACTATTCGTATTCATATTCCCGTTGTGACCTCCGGGCAGGTGGTCATGCAATGTAATAACCGTCGATACAACATGAAGGTTGGGGAGATGTGGGTCATTAATAATGGTGCGGAACATGCGGTATACAATAATGACCCTGTCGTGGATCGAATCCATATGATTTGTGATTATCTTCCGGAACCGGGCTTGCTGGAGCGTCTGGCTATCGGAAGAAGACTTGCGTTCTGACCGATTCCCCACTCAAACCAAAAAAATCTATGATAGAAACCCATTATGATTGTTACCGATAAATTTTATTTTCTGCATCTGCATAAATCAGGCGGCAGTTTCGTAAATCGGTTTTTATTGAAAAATTTCTCTTCCGCTTCGTTGATCGGTTATCACTATCCGTACCGATTAATACCCCGGCAATATGAACATCTACCGGGCTTCGGTCTGGTCCGCAATCCGTTGTCTTACTACGTGTCCTGGTATAGTTTTCAGAAACAAATAAAACGATCCAATTTGTTGTTCAATTGTGTGAGTAATAATGGCGGATTAGATTTCAAGAGGACCATTTCTCACCTGGTTAACTTGTCTGAAGATCAAGCAAGAATCGATTTTCTGGTAGAGAATTTGCCCGGGAATTTTGCGAAAAGAGGGTTGAATTTAACCGGCAAATGTTTAGAAAACATTCGTTCAAAGAATATTGGTTTCTACAGTTTTTTGTATTGGCGCTTGTTCGATACCTGCAAACAAATATCTGTGGGGAAAATGGAGACACTGAGAGAAGACCTGATCAGTTTTATGAGCTCAATTGGTGTTTTGCTAACAAATGCAGACACACAGATTATAAGAAATTCGAACAAGGTAAATTGCGGTAATCATGATCACTACCGGAACTATTATGATGCTGATTTAGAAGCACTGATCAGATCCAAAGATGCCATGATATTTGATAAACATACTTATTAAGTGTCGGCACACTTCAACTTGCATCAGGCCTTTTGCGTGGTTTTTTAGGTACGCTTCAACCAATGCAGGACCAATCAACCGCTTACTTCCTTTTGTGGGTTTTGTTGATTTTTATGGGGAGGTTTTGTCGTGCTGGTTCACCACCCGCATCGCTGCATTTTCGCAAGTAACGCGAAAATTCTGACGTTTGAACAACCAGTTTTATTTATTCTGTCCCTTTACTCTGACCCCATATCTCTGGTGAACTGACTGTCGACTTTCGTCACAGACCAGCCAGTCACTCACACTGCCAATTACCATCGGGTTTCTTGCAGAAATCGGGCGGGCCGCACTGCTCCCACATTTCGACGAAACCATTGGCTTCAGCGACTTCGAGATACTTTGGATGAGTTGTGAAGCCCGTTTGCCGAAATATTGTGCCAAACCATAAATCGTTCGCAACATCCCCCAGCCCCGACGCATCCTCTGCCGGCACGAAAGAGCTGATTTGCGGAATGCGGCGATCCAGGTAGGCCAGACCAGTTGCCGGATCTCAGCTACCGGTCACCCGTTCCCTGACCCAGTTTGGGTCGGGATATCCGTATTTCTGCATGAAGGCGTCAATCTGAGCGATGCCGATGTCATCCCGCTTGTCCATCAGATTTGCATGGCCAATAAACAATTTCGCGAAATTGTGACCGAGCAGGGCCGCGAATTCCCATGCAGCTACGGCTTCGCTGGTACGCCCGAGAGCATAAAATGCCTGCGCCATCCAATAATTTCCGGGCAACAGTTAGGAATTAGCAAATGGCAATTTGACGGTTTCTAGTCAACTTTGATAGTCTTTGTACATTAAAGATTTCTATTATAGGAAATCGGCTTGAGTCAAAGCATACTAGATATACGAATCAAATTATGCAACACGGCGTTGTTAGGGCTAGCCATTTTTGGGACGGTAGCCGGGGCTTCCAGTATTTATCGAGGTTTTGAGACAGGCTGGCTGACCGTAATGACGGTCCACGTTATTGTTGTTTTGGCATTGTGGACCGCAACACTCCTTCGTCCATTGCTACCTCATAAATTCAAGGCCTGGCTAATTGTTCTGATCATGATGCTGATCCCGCTATCAGGTCTTTGGACACTGGGCATGATCGCCGCCGCCAGTGTCGGCTTGATTGTGTCACCGATTCTTGGAACCATTCTGTTTGGTAAACGCGAGGGGAAAATTCTTGCTGCTAGTACTTTGCTTTCAGTTTTTGTTATTGCTGTTTATTCGGTACAGACAGGCCGTGTTCCGAACATTGATCTCACTGATTTCCTGACCAGTGGTATTTCGTGGGCTGCCTATCTGTTCGGGGCAGTTTTTTTCATTTTTGGCGGTGTGTTGACGATTTCCTACCTAAATGAAATGTTGCTTGAGTCATTAGACGCATCACAAAAAAATGAAGTTGCTCTCACCAAGCTAACAAAAGAAATTGCAACAGCCCGGGATGTGGAAACCCGGGCCAATGAGGCAAAATCATACTTTCTGGCCAACATGAGCCACGAAATCCGCACACCGATGAACAGTATCATAGGATTTACGAACCTCGCTTTGCAGGATGGGCTATCCGTTTCCCAACAAAACTTTATCAGCAAGGCCAATAATTCTGCAAAGCAACTGCTCGGCATATTGAACGACATCCTAGACATCTCCAAAATCGAAGCAGGCAAGCTAGAGTTTGAATCAGTAAATTTTCTCCTCATGGACGCAGTTGCCAATCTAAAAAATATTTCCGGACTGAGAGCGAAAGAAAAAAATATTGATCTCTCTGTCAAGATAGATCCCGACGTCCCTAAAATATTGACTGGAGATCCTCTGCGCCTGTTACAGGTATTAATAAACCTCGAGCAAAATGCGGAAAAGTTCAGCAAACCGAATGACAGGGTATTGCTTGAAGTGAGCGTGCAGGAGGAGAGGGACAGTGAGATCCTTCTCCATTTTACCGTGAAGGATACCGGAATTGGTATATCGCCTGAGCAGCAGGAGCTTCTGTTTCAGAGTTTCAATCAAGCGGACATTTCGACAACCCGGAAGTATGGGGGCACAGGATTGGGCCTGGCCATTTCAAAACAAATCATTGAGCGGATGCATGGTGATATATGGGTGGAAAGCGAAATAGGTACGGGGAGCACCTTTCATTTTACCGCTCTTCTGGGCAAACCACGGGGTGAAATAGAGTTGATTAACCTGTCACCACGTTTCAATGAAGGGGAGGTAGATCAGGCTTTGGCTAAACTTCGCGGTAGCAGAATCCTACTGGTTGAGGATAACGAAATTAACCAGGAAATCGTCGTGGAAATTTTAACGAAACAGCAGATCTCGGTGTCAACAGTCGACAATGGGCAGCAGGCACTGGATATTTTGACGCACGAAGAATTCGACGCTGTCCTGTTGGACTGTCAGATGCCGGTATTGGATGGTTATGAAACAGCTTGTGAAATTCGTAAGCAGGAAATCTATGATAATCTTCCTATCATCGCCCTCACAGCAAGTATCATGAAAGGTGACCGCAAGAAGGCACTGACGTCCGGTATGAATGATGTCATTTCTAAACCAATGGATCCGGAAAAATTGTTTATTACACTGGCAAAGTGGATTGTGACCCATAGCGGCTGAGATCATCCAGGTTTGTGTCTTCGCAGCGTGTCATCACACAGGGACCCAGAATGACACCTGTATTGTCGAAAAATTCTACGATCGAATTCCACGGGCCAGTTCGTGCCATCGCCAACGGGCGTCTCTTGCCGCCGGCGAAATGCCCAATAGTTGAAATCATTGTCGATCAGCGGCACGAGTTGCGAACTTTCATCCATTAACCCCTCACTTAGACTGAAGCTTAACCACGATTCGTGGCAAATTCTGTCAGCCTGGACAAAGGAAACGGTTTGTCAGCCCTTTGATGGGTATTGAGCGACTGGATATCTAATCTGGGGTCTGGTGATTAACGATTTTAGTCCAGCATTCGTTGGGCATAGTAATGGCCAAATTCCCAGTTGGTTTTTTCCAAATCATTCAACGGTCCGCGGCTGCCAACACCTGACTCGAGGCCCTGCTGGACCCCGGTAATGATCACTGCATCTTCTGCCATGAAGGCGAGGGTGCGTTCAATATCCGATTGGATCAACTGGTTGAGCTCAGGACCATGCTTTGCGTTCATGTCTGTGGCCAGCCAGAGACGATACCTTAATCGCTTGCTGCTCAGCGGGATGATCGACAGCCATAGTGCTCCCTGGCGACCGATGCTCAACGTCATACTGGGATAAATGCAACAAATGTGGTCCCTGTTGTCTTCGTCCTGCCCTGCTGTGACCACATCCATGGTGTGATGATTAAACCCAATCCCACCGGGCAGTATCTTGACAGTGGAGGTGGGGGTATTGGGTTCGAGGGTTTTTCTGTGAACTTTGAACACGTGATAACTTTCGCAAAAATTCTCGACAAGAACTTTCCAGTTGCAGTCAAACTCACCGTCTTTTGTAAAGGTCATCGTCCTCGCTGCCAAACCATGCTGTTCGATATGATCGAGCAATGGTGCCAGACGTGGAGAGAGTGGTTCTGCCCCGGGATCGAGGTTCACAAAGATCAGCCCCTGCCAAATTTCGAAATTCAGTTCATTCAGGCAAACGTCTCTGACCTGGACTTTGTCCATTCCCGGTGCGCCCCGTAGATTGCCCTGGAGCTCAAAACTCCATGCGTGATAGGGGCAGGTGATAATCTTGATATTACCAGACCCGCTGGCGAGACGACCAGATCGATGCGGGCAGACATTTGAGTAGGCGCGTATTTCATTCTTGCGATCCCGGACAATTAAAACAGGGTGTCCCACGAGGTCAAACGTGATGTAGTCACCCGGCTGTTGCAGTTCTGACGTGTGCCCGACACAAACCCACTCCTTGTTGAAAATCTTCTGCGTTTCAAGATTAAAAATGTCTTCAGAGGTATAAACTATCGGCGGCATGGGTAGTTTGCCCTGATCCGTTTCGCTGTTGGCCCGCCAATGTGATAGCGCCGAAAGCTGGTCATCCGTTGATTGATGATACCTATTCAGACCAGTGTCGTAATCGCTCATGTTGGAAACCGCTCCGGTGAATTACTTTTTGCGGATACTAAATGGAGTCACAGTAGGTTTCAATACCAATGGAAAAACCACAAACCGACTCAGGAATATCGAAGCGCTGAAGAAGTACAGCTTCCGTCTGTGGATAGGCGGTATAGACCACCTGTTTTGGACGGTCGTTCTACCATCCTGGTCAGGATTGTCATTTCTGAATGTTCATTTTACTCAATAGCGTTCACTCACTTCGTTACAGGAGTGCCAAGTTGAGTCGACATCTTAATCTGCATGTCCTCATATTGGTTCGAGTCTTCAACCTCGTTCATTGCAGCAAACCCGTCGTCTACGACCCGCTGAAACTCCAGATTATCCGGATATGTAAACCCTTCTCTAACTTGTTGCCAGCAATTTCGTGCGAATCGATTCGAAAAATAAAGTGCTACGGTTTGCGAGACCATGCTCTCGAACGATGCAATTCGAACACCCGATTCCCAGCTGGTCTGTGCATTCAGCATTTGATCCACAACGCCCCAGTACTAAGCGTCAAGCTGGATTATCTCGGCCACGGAAAGAGTTTCTGGTTCTACCAGTGATTTGTTAATCAATTCAGCGAATGATTTTTCTTGTCGCGCACCATCTATGGTTCGCCATGTAGCGGCATATTCCATCCTAACCTGTGCGGTCGCAATCGCGCTGTTTTGCCTCATCTCCAGTACGAGAAACAACAAACCAACAATTACGCCAATGTTCGCGAGAAGGGCTGTCCAATACTTTAAGTTTTCTGATTTCATACGCCTCGAGAGTAACTGATTGATGATCCGAAATGGAAAATGGTGACGTCCGCTTTGAGCGGATAGGAAGTATAAACCACTTTATTTGCAATTCAGCAAAGTATCAATGACCGTTGACCCCGTGCATATTTGACTGAATCTCGAATATCCCGTCCAGGGATATGATCGCCGCGGCCGACTGGTTGCATTCTATCCTTCAGCACCGACGGTTTCATTCTATACTGGGCCAACTTACCAATATGACGTATAAATAGTGGATAGACGCACGCTACTAAAATTTCTAGCTTCAGCGCCGCTTCTGGGGCTAAGCAGCCGGGTGATTGCGCGCCAGGATTTACGAGTGGTGGTCGCGGGATCGGGTATTATCGGTGCCTCAATCGCCTACCACCTGGCCAAATCAGGGGCCTCAGTTACCGTCATTGATAAGCTTGGCCCTGCAAGCCATGCCAGTCGAGGTACTTTCGCCTGGTTAAATGCCACCTGGGCCAAGCAACCGCAACATTACCATGCACTGAATCAAGAAGGGGTCAGCCAGTGGAAAATCCTTCAACAGTCGCTCAATTTACCTTTACGCTGGGGAGGGTCTCTGGAGTGGTTTGAGTCCGGGGCGCGCCAGCAAAAATTGGTTGGCCAAATTGCGCAACAAGCCGGCTGGGGCGAAAGAGCCAGGATGGTGGATGCTGATGAAATGATAAGACTTGAGCCAAAGCTTAACTTCCATGGTGCGCAACAGGCAGCATTTTCTGAAAATGACGGAGCCATAGACCCGGTTCTGACAACGCAATGCTTGCTCGATGCTGCAATAGAAATGGGTGCCAAGGTGCAATTTCCATCTGAGTTGACGGATGTTTCATACAAGACAGGCAGACTTGCCGGGATACATACCAGCTCTGGAAATATTGCAGCAGATAAACTGGTGCTGGCAACCGGTGCCGCTGCAGATGTTGCCAAATGCATTGCCCATGTCGATATTCCCCAGCGCTCGACGCCAGGCATCATTGCAATCACCAGACCCATGCCAAGGCTGTTAAATCGAATCGTGATCGCACCGGGGATCCACATGCACCAGCGCGACGATGGTCGGGTTGTCCTGGGCGAACAGGGTGGACCACCCCAGAATGAGGCGCATGCCATACGCCTTGCCGGCAGACCCAATGCCTTTCCCGACAGGGCCCTGGCGGCACAACACGCGGCTCGGATGTTGGCGGTTGCAACGCGTTTTGTTCGCGGAATTTCCGGGGCGACCATTGATCAGGTCCATATTGGCTGGCGGCCAATGCCCCTAGATGGCCACCCTGTGCTGGGCCCATCGCCCACTCGACCTGATGTCTATCTGGCCATAATGCACAGCGGCGTCACCCTGGCCCCGATTGTCGGACAACTGGCCTGCGATGAGCTCATCACCGGCACCCCAATTGAACGTTTGGAACCTTTTCGGCCTGGACGCAATTTTGAATTGGTCAAGCGTTATTAGACATTGGCACTGGGTCAGGCGCTGTTCAAACAAACGGGTTGATCATTTGATCATGGACGTCTGGGCAACTGCATCGTATTTTGGCGCGGGTCGATTGGCTGAAACCCAGGTTTTTATAATCAAAGCCCTGCTCCGCGTCGGACTATTGCCAGCACCTTGGGCAGAGCGGCCCTTAGCACAAACACAGCTGTACCCCATCCACAGGACAGGTCAAAGCCAGAAATCAGGGATTATATTCTGTTCTAAAATCACAACAAACTAGGAACAGAATTTGAGCGAAAGCATAGAACGTACTCAACAGACTTTGGGAACAACCCCGGAACTGATGGCCACCGAGCGGCATAATTATATGACTGGCTGCCCAGAGGACGACTGCCATGGTTCGATTAAACGCCATCCCACCAAAATTGACACACTTGAACCGGATATCCACGCCCAACTAAGCCACAAAGACTTCATCAACAACGTGGACCCGGCCATGGCGGCTGTTCGCACACGTTTAGCGGAAGGCGTGGTTAACTGACTGAATCGAAAACGATCCTGTGCGGCTGCGTTTCTATTGCTGAGTCTGCTGACAACGCACCTTGTCAAATAAGATCGAGTTTCCACCGTCCAGCAGGGAGATACTTGCCAGAAGCTGGTCACCTTCAGGCCGATAAGATATCTTTTGTGGAAAATCGTGTTGAGGATTAATGAATTCAATCTCATTTCCGCGTTGAGTTTCGGCCGAAAACACGGTTGCCGGCTGACCCTCCGGGTGCGCGGTGTAGTGCGCATTGCCATCGTCATCAATTCCAATACTCAGCGTTTCATAGAACACGACCTGACCTTGCGCAAGTGCCACACTGAAGCCGATCAACTGTTCATCCGATTGTCGTACCCATACCTCACGGCTTGACCCGTCAGTTGACTCCCAACAGCCCAACAACCAGTTCAAATCACCTGCTGAATCGGATGACCATGAATCTATAGCCCAAAGGGCGGGTATTATTATCAAAATATTATATAAGCGCTGCATACTTGTCTCCTCGTTAACAACAATGTCACAATTCTAGTCTGTGGCTCAATGGCGTTTCTAGAACGATTCAGACATATTTTATGATTAAGACCTTCCCCACAGATCACCGGCTCTCGCCTTATATTGAAAGCTATTGGCAATGGTGTGTTAGCCCGGATACACCGGCTTACGAAATGATCCTTCCGGACGCCGCACCTGAGTTCATCGTGCACCTTGGAACCCCGCCGGAAATCATGACGGGTTCATCGAATTGGCAAAAACAGCCGCAGGCCTATCTTTATTCTGCTGCCCAGCAATGTTTACAACTTCGAGTTTCCGAATCCATGGACCTGTTTGCGATACGCTTTCGTCCCTGGGGTGTAAGCCGTTTCAGTCATCGGCCGATGTCCGAATTACTCGACCACTGTGTGTCACCCGCTAAGAGTTTCGGCAAGCTCGGTGAGTTGCTGGTCAAATCAGTGACAGAATCAACCGGTGAGCAGCAACGAATCGAAGCGCTAAACACCACCCTGTTGGCAGCACTTGATTCCCAGGACCGTCACCACGATGTCATCGACGCACTGATCAAGACTGTCGGTGATGCCAGTCAATCGACACACAATTTGTCCAAAGCGCTGTCCCGCAGCTCAAGAACTGTTAATCGAATCTGGCAGAAACTGGTTGGTGTCTCTCCTCGGAGTTATGCAAAGCTGATGCGCTTTCACTCATCGCTCGAGCTGATTAATGCCGGCCGGCCATTAGCCTGGGTTGCCAATGAATGCGGCTTTGCCGACCAGTCACACATGGCCCGTCAGATCAAGGATATTGCCGGGCTGTCACCCTCCCATCTCAGGGGATGGCTTGGTGACCACGTATACCAGGAAATTTATTTGCATCGCCCGTCGGCACCGTGGGTTGAATATCCAGGCGATAAGTAACCGCGAACAAGGCGACTCCCTGGTACACCCTATTCACGCCACGGCGGTGTCCGCGTATCCATACCGGTTGTCTGCTGGTGCACCTGCAACTGCCCCGGAATACGGGCGATCAGCAGCGGATCTTTGATGCAGCCTCTCGTCCGCAACCTGCAACCGCACTTCAGGCTGGTCTCGATATCAACTTTGTGGCACGTGATAGATCTTAACGGCTGAGACAACAACTTGCGGCAGTGGTCAGGGTCAGACGAATCCCTTGGCACGGTCTTCACCACGAGATAATTTTTGTGGAATGGGTCATTGCAAAGCGGAAGGTCGCCAACTATAAAACTGCAAGAGAATGGAGGTAAAGTGATGGCATTTACAGTCCGAGGTCTGAACGGCACTAGCGATGGCGAGGCCCAAAAGACGGTAGAGGAATCGCTGGCCTGCCTTAAACGCTCTGTACTGGCGAGAACCATACTCGAAGATCTGGAAGAGCATGCCAACGTATGCATCGATGTCGACCCAAGATGCGAGCCCATCTATGCGCACCCCGAAAGCAGTTACGATACGGTCACCAGCGGCGGAACAGCCGTTTGGAACCCCAGCACCAATCTGCAGACCATGAACTCAGCACGTCTGAGACCCGAACAACCATGGGTACCGCAACACATGTGCCTGATGAACGAACTGGGGCACGCGTTGCAGTACGCGACTTATCCAGATGAGTTTCTGAACATCAAGAACGATAAGAAGCTTCAGAAGCACCACGTTCTGGAAGCCCTGGAAGAAACCAATCTCGGTTGCGTGGAAATTCCAATCGCCCTGGAACTGAACGCGATGGGGGCAGACGAAACGCCTCGTTGGGATTACCAACACACTGGCCATGACCGGTGGTGAGGTCAATGACCCTTCCCGGACACACCATGGAGACACGTTAGCACCTGGCCGGGCTGTCATTTGCGCTGGCAACGTGAAGATCAACCTGGGTCAGTTGATACTGATCGATAACAACAACGGTCACTATCAATCCAGGCTTTCCCATTAGCACGATTGCCTCACAACGTTGCGGGATGACCTTGTTGATCTGTCGCAATGTATCGTTGAAGCACATGATTATGAGAGCGAACCGGGCACCAAACATCTTTTTCGCTATGCTGATGTTGATGCCTTTTTGAATCGGAACGCAGTGCGCATGGGCGGCCAGAGAGGGGTAACAAGAGTCTAATGAGCCACTGTTTCAACCCATTGTTGAAACCTATGCAATCCGCGTTGACTTAATCTGCGCTTAGAATCAAGCTGGCCTTGCAGGCTCAACGCTGGTGTGCCTGACATTGGATTACCGTTCAATGCTTTGAGCGGTTTGGAAATTCGGATTTTAAACCACCTATGCTCCGAAAGTTCGTAACTCCGGCCGGCACTAATATCCTGCAAATGGTTGTCATTTCAAATGTGCTTTCAACCCTGACTGGAATCGTCCCTTGGGTCATTAGCATTGGCTTGTTCAGATTGCGCGCTAAAAAAAGGACCGAAATCGACGGGGGCAATATGCGGGTCAAAGAGAACCTTGGACTGGACATTACCGCACCCGCTGTACACCGCACCAAAAACAGCAAAATTGAGGGAGAAATAATTCCGTATTCCAGCTATGCTTAAAAATCGGAACCACAAGAGTAGATTTCCTACATGGAATCGAGATTCGTTCTGACAAATTAAATTATTCTTCGGCCGAAAGTGCCACCAACCGGATTTGAGCCGGCTCCGCTAAATGCTACTGACAAAAGAGAGAACCATGGATAGACCAAATTACGTTCCCGCACTAAAAACTAAATATACATCTATTCATTCAACCCTTCTCATCATCGCTTTTATGATGGGCACAATAATGTCCCCAACTGCCTTCGCACTCGACGAATTGGTCATCAATGAAATTATCCAAAATCCTTCTGCCGTGCTAGATGAATTCGGCGAATGGTTTGAACTCTATAATCCGGCCTCTTCAGATGTTGATATCAATGGCTGGACTATGAAGGATGCTGACTTAGACACTCACGTCATCACCAATGGCGGCCCCTTACTTGTACCTGCGGGCGGTTACCTCGTGCTTGGCAAAAGCTCCGAGAGCCTCAGCAACGGCGGCGTGACGGTTGCCTATGTCTTTCCAGGTAATTTCTATCTTGGCAATGGCAGCGATGAGCTGATTTTGCTGGACTCCGGCTTAACCGAAATCGACCGGGTTGAATGGGACAACGGCGTCACTTTTCCGGATCCTAACGGGGCCTCAATGTCGTTGATCGATCCCGGTTTAAATAACAACGTGGGTGCGAACTGGTGTATGGCATCGACACCATACGGTGCTGGAGACTCGGGCACACCCGGTGGCGCCAATGATTGCCCTGTTGGACCACCGCCTGCCACACCACCTGTCATTAACGAATTCGTGGCCAACCACACCGGTGCGGACACAGGCGCGTTTGTTGAGGTCTTCGGTGATCCTTCAGCCGACTACTCTGCATACACTGTCCTTGAGATCGAGGGGGATGGTTCCGGAGCCGGCACTATCGATGCCGTCTTACCCGTTGGAATAACCAGTGCCTCCGGCTATTGGGTTGATTCCGAGGACATGGAAAATGGCACGGTCACAATATTGCTGGTCGAAGGCTTCACTGGCAGCAAAGGGGATGACCTGGATACTGACAACGATGGGACTTTCGACTCAACGCCCTGGACAAGCATCATCGATGACGTTGCAACGACGGACGGTGGTGGCTCCGACCACAGCTACTCAACAACCGTATTGGCTGCCTTTTTCGACGGCAATGCGTTTGGTGCAGGCGGTGCATCCCGAATCCCGAATGGGGTTGACACGGATACTACCGGCGACTGGACACGGAATGACTACGACGGATTTGGATTTCCAGGATTTCCAGGCTCTCCTGCATTGGGCGAGGCAGAAAACACGCCTGATGCCATCAACATGGCCATCACCGTGGCGACAGATCCAATCGGTACATGCGGAGACTCATCAACTTTTATCTATGACATTCAGGGGTCAGATGCAGCCAGCACAGATATTGGCAGCATTCGTGAAGTCGAAGGCGTTGTAGTCGGCGATTTCCAGACCAGCGCAGCACTGCGTGGCTACTTTATGCAGGATGCGACAGGCGATGGAGATGCTGCTACTTCAGACGGCATTTTTGTTTATGACGGTAGCTCTCCTGCCGTTGACCTGTCCGTGGGCGATGCAGTGCGTGTACGCGCCGCTGTTACTGAGTTTTGGGGTATGACCGAGCTTACCAACGTGGTGTCGGTAATGATTTGTGGTACGGACAGTGTGGCCGCGACACCCTTGCTCCTGCCGGTTGCCGCCAGCAGCGACTTTGAAGCATTGGAAGGAATGCTGGTCGTGTTACCACAAACACTCTATGCATCCGGTAACTTTAACCTTGCACGTTATGGCGAGGTTGACCTCTCAGTTGATGGCCCACTGGACAGCCCGACCAACGTGGTTGCTCCCGGGGCGCCGGCAATTGCGTTGCAGGACCTGAATAACCTAAGCCGGATTCAAATGGATGACGGACGCACTTCGCAAAATGTCGTACCGACACCCTATGTGGGCGTCGATGACACCTTGCGTACCGGTGACAGTGTCACAGGCGTAACAGCGGCCCTGGGATATTCCTTCGGAGCCTACGAACTTCATCCGACTTCAGCGGTTGGCTTTGTTCGTGAAAATGATCGTCCCGTTGGATCACTGGATGTTGGTAACTCCTTGTTGAAAGTGGCCAGCTTCAATGTGTTGAATTACTTCACTACCCTGGATGGCTCAGGCTCCATTTGCGGCCCGGATGCCAACCAGGGTTGCCGTGGAGCAGACGATACAGATGAGTTCGATCGTCAGAGGGAAAAGCTGGTCTCGGCACTGAGCACACTGGATGCCGATGTTGTCGGATTGATGGAGCTGGAAAATGCAACGGATGATACACCGATTGCAGATCTGGTTTCCGGTATCAATGACGCATTCGGAGCAGGTACCTACACCTATATTCCAACCGGTGCCATTGGTACAGATGCCATCAGGCAGGGTCTGATTTACAAATCATCTGCGGTAACACCTGTAGGCGGCATCGCAATTCTGGACAGTTCCGTTGATCCTGATTTCCTCGATGACAGGAACCGTCCTGTTCTGGCTCAGACTTTCGAAGAGAATACCTCAGGTGAGCGTTTCACCATTGCGGTAAACCACTTGAAGTCCAAAGGCTCGAATTGTAATTCTTTGGGTGACCCTGATGTTGGTGATGGGCAGGGCAACTGCAATCTCACTCGTACGACTGCCGCCATGGCACTCGTGGATTGGTTGTTGACTGATCCAACTGCCAGTGGTGATGCTGATTTCCTGATCGTCGGCGATCTTAATGCCTACGCAATGGAAGACCCTGTGATGGTGATCGAGAGCGGTGGGTATATCGACCTGATCAAGTCATTTGTTGGTACCGGGTTTGCCGATGGCGCTTACTCCTATAATTTCTTTAGTCAATCCGGCTATCTGGATCATGCTTTATCCAGCACCGCCATGACTTCGGAAATCAGTGGTGCGCGGCACTGGCACATCAATTCTGATGAACCTTCAGGCCTGGACTACAACTCTTACAACCAGGGCTCCGGGCTGTACAGTCCTGATCAATTCCGGTCTTCTGACCACGATGCAGTCGTAGTCGGCTTCTTACTGGACGAAGATCAAGATGGCGTCTGGGACGGAGTCGACCAGTGTCCAGGCACCGTCATTGCTGAAGGTGTGCCGACATTAAGCCTGGGAACCAACCGGTTCGCGCTGGTCGATAACGATATGGTATTCGACACGAAATTACCCGAGGGCAAAGGACCCAGGTTTAGCCTCGACATTTGGGATACAGCGGGTTGTTCCTGCGAGCAGATTATTGATGAGCAGGATTTGGGGGAAGGCCACACCAAGTATGGTTGCAGTATTGGTGCAATGAAACGCTGGGTGGAGTCAGTAGACTAACCTTTATTCTAATTGAGGAAAGCAAAAACCCCGCCTTTTCGGCGGGGTTTTTTACGCCTGGCTGAGTGACCTTAATGTTGCACACACACCTTCCGCTCTTTACGGCTTCAAAGACATCTGGAAGCCAGAGGAGCAGACGAATGGCAAACATGAGATGGGGGCTTCATGAATGGGGATTGAACGATGGTGGTGCAAATGCTTTTATGCCAGAAACCGGCCAGAAGTGGGTAATTGTATACTATGTTAATTAAAGGCGGCAGTTAACCCAGAGCGGTCCTGTTGGTTCTTTTGATCACTCAATTCAAAAATTATCCATGTAATTCCCGAGCATGACGTCGTATATGTCCAATTCAAGTCAGTCTATAGAATTGAAAAGACTGGTGGGAAACCAAGGACGACGGAATCAGATCTCCCATCAACGAACGCTTAAGCCTTGAGCAATTACTGGAAGGCTATACCCAAAACGGCGCCTACCAATTGCGATTAGAAAACAAACCCGGCTCAATCGAGAAAGGTAAACTGGCAGATTTTGTGATACTCAATAAAAACCTATTCGAAATCGATCCCTATGAGACTTCGAAGCTGGAACCATCAGCCGTGGTGTTGGAAGGAAAGCTAATACAGGGCTTTTTTCCAGAATGATATTCACGCAGGATTGGAATGACTGGCTTAATCTTATGTGCGGGTTACCTTTGCAACAAACTTATAACCGACCCCCACCATGGTGGTGATTAGACGGGGGTTTCTCGAGTCTACTTCAATCTTTTGCCGTAATCGGGCGACAATGACATCAATCATACGTTCAGAAGGCGTATCGGCATTGTGTGTCACCGCATCCAGAAGCTGACCCCGATTAAGTGCGCGGTTTGGCGCATGGGTCAAGGCTGCGAGCAGATTGAATTCCCCGCGTGACAAGGCAACTTCGGATCCGTCAGGGTCAAGCAGTGAACGGGCATTGAAATCAAGAGTCCACTCATCGAATTCAATTCGATTTAACTCGCCCTGAATGACACCATCAACTTCGAGACCGGAACTTCTGCGTAGCAGATTCTGGATTCTGAGCAGCAGCTCCTGGGGTTCACAATTCTTTACCAAATAATCATCGGCACCCAGCTCCAACGCCGCCAGGCGGGATTCCTGGTCTGTCCTGGAGGTAAGAATGATGATCGGTATATCCGAGCGGGCACGTAGTTGACGTACAAGCACCAGGCCATCTTCATCCGGCAAACCCAAATCGAGTACAACCAGATCAACGGCTTCAGCATTGAGGGTCGCGTACATCTCCGCCGCGTTACCCGCCGAGCTGACGTGATAGTCTTCATTGCGAAGAAAAGCAGCCAGGAGCAACAGGACTAACTCTTCGTCTTCAACTATGAGGATATGCTGGATTTTCCTTTCCTTCGCTTGACCGACACAACGCATATTAATTTTGTAATACGTTTTAATGTTTTGTTAACACTATCCTAATACACAAGATCAATATTCTCTATCGATACAGCCTCATAATTTGAGTGGTTTTTGTAGCTGCCCGGCAAGCTCAGCTTGTAAAGCGGCGACCTTTAGTCGTTGTCCGGAGAGACCGAAGCACACCAACGCAGTATCTGTGCCGAAATGCGTGGTTTCTCATACACCAGATCTACGACCATGCGAGCGGATGAGAGCGAGCGTGTCCCTGGGTTACCTGTGCCTTGTGTAGTTGTCATTCGGACGGGCGTGTTGTGCTGCCCAATAGGTGACGGAGAGGAGAAATATGAGTATGGATATCTTGAAGAAGGCGGGCTTCATGTTGTTTTATGGGGGGGCGGGGGAGATCAGAGAGATTCCCGCTTTGGCGGGAATGACGGTGGTTCATCATCGCGGGGCCGCGGGTGTTGCGCAGGGTCATCCCGGAGCTGAGAGTGTTTTGTAGCGACACAACTGCTCCAACCCTCTGCGCTGATGCGCTTCGCACACCGTGGCGACGTACTGACCTGTTCAACCAACAGCAAGCTGCAAACCAGTTTCTTCAATACCCTGGCTGCGCAAATACTCATCGTAACTACCCTTGAAGTTGACCACGCCATCCTTCGTGATGTCGATAATGCGGGTCGCCAATGAAGAAATGAACTCACGGTCATGACTGACAAAAAACAATGTGCCGGGATAATTCTCCAGTGCCAGGTTCAACGCCTCGATAGATTCCATATCAAGGTGATTGGTGGGTTCATCCATCAACATGATATTGGGTTTTTGCAGCATCAGTTTGCCAAACATCATACGGCCCTGTTCCCCACCCGAAATCACCTTGACCGATTTTTCTATTTCGTGCTGAGAGAACAGCAGACGTCCCAAGGTGCCACGTATGACCTGCTCGTCATCGCTCTCCTGTCCCCATTGCGCCATCCACGAGTACAGGTCAATCTCTTCGTCGAAGTCAGAGGAATGATCCTGCGCGTAATAACCGATATTTGAATTTTCCGACCATTTGCATGTGCCACTCTCGGCTTCCAGATCTCCCAGCAAGGTACGTAACAGAGTTGTCTTACCGATACCACTGGCACCGATGATAGCGACCCTTTCACCCACTTCTACCTGCAGGTCCAGGTCAGAGAATAGTGGCTCAGCATCATAAGCCTTTCTCAAACCTTCAACTTCAAGTGCCTGACGGTAAAGCTTTTTATCCTGTTCGAAGCGCAGGTAGGGGCTTATACGACTGGAAAGTTTTACTTCTTCCAGCTGAATCTTATCAATCTGACGTGCACGCGAGGTTGCCTGTTTAGCCTTCGACGCGTTGGCGCTGAAACGGCTTACAAAACTTTGTAACTCGGTTATCTTGGCCTTCTTTTTGGCGTTATCAGAATACAGGCGCTCACGCACCTGTGTGGCTGCCGTCATATATTGGTCGTAGGTACCTGGATAAACACGCAGTTCACCATAATCCAGGTCCGCCATATGGGTACATACACTGTTCAGGAAGTGACGGTCGTGCGAGATGATGATCATCGTGCTCTTGCGTTGAAAGAGTACGTCTTCCAGCCAGCGAATCGTATTGATGTCAAGGTTATTGGTGGGCTCGTCCAGCAACAGAATATCAGGGTCAGCAAACAGGGCCTGCGCCAGCAGTATGCGCAACTTCCAGCCGGGCGCGATTTCGCTCATTGGCCCAAAATGCTGGGCTTCAGGGATATCCAGACCAAGCAGCAACTCACCGGCGCGAGACTCGGCGCTGTAGCCGTCGAGTTCAGCAAACTCCACCTCTAACTCGGCGACCTGCATACCCTCGTCTTCACTCATCTCGGCCAATGAATAGATCCGGTCGCGTTCCTGTTTCACCTTCCAGAGTTGGTCATAACCCATGATGACGGTATCGATAACCGAATATTGCTCAAACGCAAACTGGTCCTGACGCAATTTACCCAGACGTTCATCCACATCCACCTTAACGTGACCTGCCGTGGGTTCAAGGTCTCCGCCCAGAATCTTCATCAGCGTGGATTTACCACTGCCATTGGCACCGATGAGGCCATAACGGTTGCCATTGCCAAACTTGGCAGAAATGTTTTCAAACAGGGGCTTTGCGCCAAACTGCATGGTAATGTTAGCGGTAGTAATCACTATAAATTCCGGATATAAAAAAAGCCACAGACAGTCCGTCCGGGCGATGTAAGGGGTTAAATTAACTAGATTTTCGGCGCATTCTAATGAAGTTACCTGCGCAGTTCAAGCTAAAACCAACAGGGTGTGCAAATACCGAAGCCCGCACCGGAGCGGTGACACTAATTCAGCTTTTTACGCCGGCCCTGTCTGCGGGGGCAGTCGGGTGCTGGCTGGATTGGGAGTTTAAGTGTAGCCGCCTACCATATGAAAGCTGCTATAGCATTCGACGAATCGCAACCTTCTCAAATAACAGCAGTCGGCCAGGTGCGGCCGAATGCGACTAAATGCATTCAAAACTGCAGTTTTTTTGTAGAGAGGTATTTTTTCAAGTTAATTTGTTTGCGCCGGTGCTCCAACCACTCCGTTCCTTCAGTCTTCGAAATGTCGCGGCCATTTTGCTGCGCCTGGGTAACACGGTACACACAGAAGTCACGGTAGGCCTCGAGTTCGTCCTTGAAATCCTGACAGGCGATATCGATCATAAAGGCATCGTCCAGGTAGCCCAGTCCGGGAAGTTCGTCCGGTATCAGATCGTTGACTTCCGTGAAATAAGCCAACGTTTCGAGAATCCTGGGACGGTCCTGGGGCGGTATTTTCCAGTGGGAGTTTGTGAGCATACCGATAAGGGCTTCGAGGCTTCCGATACGCTCCTGGATGTACTCCGGTGCATCCGACTGCCTGATTTCATTGATCGTTTCCTGAGCGTGATTGATGATTGTTTTGTCATCCATGTCGCTTTTGGCACTATAGATTTTCCGCATAGCAGACCGGAAATGCTCAAGGTCTTGTTCGTTAAGTTTGACAACAATTTCAATTGACATGGCTACTCTCATCCTAACTAACAATTGTCTACGGCTGGAGCGTGGTTATAAGCAACATTAAAGCGAGAAATAAGGTCAGAGTAAAGTGCCAGAATGAACTTGGAATGTCCTCTCCTGCCCGATTTCCGCTATTCGCAGCTATCCAATTCAACAGGCTGGTTTGGGTCAGCTTCGCATTTAGCGCATACTCTCACCTCGATCTATCAATGTACCTCCGGAAACACCACATGAATGCCCACAACATCACTGCTTTTGGTCAATTAGGTCTGAAGCCAGCACTTCTGGAAGTACTGGATGAAATTGGATATGAAAGCCCTTCACCCATCCAGGCACAAACGATTCCCCTGCTTTTGGATGGCAAGGATGTCGTGGGTCAGGCCCAGACGGGCACCGGCAAAACCGCAGCCTTTGCATTACCGATATTATCCAGGCTCAATTTGCACCAGAAAACCCCGCAGGTGCTGGTTCTTGCACCCACCCGGGAGCTCGCTATTCAAGTTTCCGAAGCCTTTCAAAAATATGCTCATAAGCTGAAAGGATTTCATGTGCTGCCGATCTATGGCGGGCAAGAATACGGTGTTCAAATTCGCGCCTTGCAACGTGGCGTACACGTGGCTGTGGGAACACCAGGGCGAGTTATGGATCATGTACGTCGCGGCACACTGGTGCTTGACAGGCTTACAACGCTGGTGCTGGACGAAGGCGATGAAATGCTGCGCATGGGATTCATCGACGATGTCGAGTGGATACTCGACCAATCACCCAAAGACAGGCAGATTGCCCTGTTCTCGGCCACCATGCCGCAACAGATCCGTCGTATTGCAGCACGTTATTTAAATGCCCCTGCAGAGATCACCATCAAGGTCAAAACAGCCACTGCAGACACAATCCGCCAACGATATTGGCCGGTTCAGGGTTTTCATAAACTGGATGCCCTTACCCGCATACTGGAAGCGGAGCCCTTTGATGCGATGCTCATTTTTGTACGAACCAAGATCGCCACTGCTGATCTGTCGGAAAAGCTTGAAGCACGTGGTTATGCCTCTGCACCTCTCAATGGTGATATTCAGCAAAAGCAACGCGAACGCACAATTGAACGCCTGAAAAAGGGCAAACTGGATATCATTGTCGCCACTGATGTTGCCGCACGCGGACTTGATGTACAACGCATCTCCCACGTGTTGAATTATGACATACCCAACGATACCGAGGCCTATGTGCACCGTATCGGTCGTACCGGTCGTGCCGGTCGTGAAGGGGACGCGATATTGTTTGTAACACCTCGTGAAAAGCGCATGTTATACGCAATCGAAAATGCCACCCGGAAAAAGATAGAGCTCATGGAGCTGCCTTCAACCGATGCCATTAACAACCGGCGTATCGATAGGTTCAAGCGGCGTATCACCGAAACCCTGGCCAGTGAAGACCTGACCCTGTTTTCCGGGATGATCGATCAATACCAGCAGGACAATGACGCGTCGATTCTGCAAATAGCGGCAGCGCTCGCCCAGCTATCTCAAGGTGACGCCCCGTTTCTGCTCCAGAATACATCCCACCGCGCTGCGAACAGGAACTGGCTAAATGACGAAAAACCAACGCGTGCTAAAAAAGGCCGTAAAGAGCGATTTAAGAAAGACGGTCCGCCAGGAAAAAATGGCCCACCCCCTGCGGGTATGGAGCGATACCGGATTTCCGTAGGTCATGACCACGGCATTATGCCCGGCAATATTGTCGGTGCCATTGCAAATGAGGCAGACATCGACGGCCGGCACATCGGGCGGATTAGTATTTATGATACTTATTCCCTTATCGATCTGCCTGCCGGGATGCCGACCGAGACGTTCAGTGCGTTGAAAAAGGTCTGGGTCTCAGGTCAGAGACTGGGCATTTCTCGACCGGATGAAAAAGAAAAACACAAGGGCCCGGATCGGCGCTCAGCGCCCAAAGGTAAAGACCGAAAGAAGAAAAGTAAGACGTCAAAAAGAAAACCGAGAAAAAAAATCGACAAGAGGAAGTAACCGCCCGAGGCGGTCTAAGCCTGCTGACTCCCTGTACGGTACTTGAGTTGCAATCCCTTGAAAAAGTTTCGCAAAATCTGGTCTTTGCACTCACGGTAATGCTTGTGATCTGCCCTGCGAAAAAAGGCCGAGAGTTCATGCTTGCTGATAGACACATCAGCCAGGGAAAGTATGGAGAGAATATCTTCTGCCTGGAGGTTGAACGCGATTTTCAATTTTCTGAAAATAATATTATTGGTCAAACGCTGTTCCGGTGAAGGTTGCACTCCATCTTTCTTGCCACGCCTTTCATTGATCAGTCCATTAAGGAATGACGCGAACAGCAGGTCACTACATTTTTGATAGGCCGGATCATCGTCTTTTTTCAGCCAGTCGCTGAGTTGGGCCCTTGTGACTTCCTGCCCGGCTTCGGCAAACACTGCCATCATTTTTGAGTCGTCGAGATCCAATATGTAACGGATTCGTCTCAGACAATCGTTGGCGATCATTTTTTCTTACTCCCTTTGAGGACAGGCAGGATAAAAGTCTTTTTCAGAGATTCAAAGTTCATCTGCTAAACAGGTGATATTCTGGAGTGGCGGGATGAAAACAATTAATTACTTCAACAAGACATATCCATGTTATGAGCTCAAAACATTTTAAGCCAATCGGGAGGATAGGCAGTATAACCCACCTTCTTTATAATTCAGGCAAGTATCCGAGACAGTAAATTGAGCCGAAATCGGATCGTGTCTGCTACTGAAACCACAGGGGAGTTGCCTTGTTTTTAAAAAACCATTGCCATCCTTTGCGGCGAGCCTGGTTTTCGGCTTAATCGTACAGCCCCTGCCTGTACTGGTAATTTACATTCTCGAAAAAGCGAAACCAGGAGGCACTCCGGTGCGCATACTGTAACTTCTCATCGGGGGTCAATTCTTCACCGTTGTCCGCCCTGCGTCATCGTAGCATATGACCACCGCCAGCAATCCTTTCCGGTACAGGATCAAATCCCTGGTACAAGATCCCGGTGCTCGGGACACCGCTGATATCAGTCATATCAGTTACCTGTTGCCGTTTTGCCTATAGTTTCTCATGGCGAGTGTTTTTCATGGCCTTTTTGGCCCTGGTTTTCAACAGGGCGTCTTTCCATTTGCGCTCTTCATTCTTCTTGCGCAGATAGTTTCCAGCAAAAATCAGTATCACTATGAATGGCAGTATGACCAGACTCAAAATCCTTGGGCTCAAGCCACTCAGCGAGTCGATAAAATCGCCGAAACTTATTGAATCACTGGCAATCATGGCCACAAATGCAATGACGAAAATCGCCAGGGCAACACCCAATAGTAATTTCTTGTTCATCAGTATCTGTTAACTTCTCATTGTTTTCGGAAACTGGTCCAAATTCGGAGCCCCCTTCGTTGCTTTATCCATTGTAACTTTGTTCGTATTACAGTGCTTTCAGGCAGCCAGTTTCCCCAGTACTTCAAGCAGGCGCCCCATCTCGTCCACCGTATTGAAAACCTGGGGTGTGATCCGCACACAACCGCCGCTGTGCAGGCCTTTACGGGCCACGGCGAACATACCGGTCCAGAATCTGGGCCTGGCTGGCACGTGTGGGTAGCACGATCTCAACCACTCTGACACCATGCTCTGTCTCCAGCCAGCGTATTGCCGACTTGAAATGGGGGTAGTCGATATCGGCCATTAGCACCGCTGTACCCGGTTCGAGACCACGATATTGCCGAATCAGATTATCAATGGCTTCGGTGGCGTTCCGGGTGATTACGATCTCATCCTCATGTACGCCTAGTGCTGCTGATATCCTCGATGTGGCAACTGTTTCATCATCCGGAAAGTCATTTCGCCCGTAGAACGAGTTCTGGGTATTGACCATGTGGGTGGCTTCCAGATAAACCGCTTGAACCGGTCTGGCCATCTTGCCCCAGTAGCCGTGCTCAAGGTTGAGCGTGCCCACGGTGCGATCATAATATCCTGCCACCTCGCGCCAGAACGCCTCGTTTCGAGCCAGTTCAGCGGGCGACAAAGAACCGGGTGGTGCCGGAAGCGACTGTGACGCGAGAATTCGACGGGTCATACCTGCAGCCATGAGACTCGTACCGGCTGCCAGTCCACCCAGTATTCGGCGTCGACTGGGACTGAATTTCGGGGTACTGGATGTCATTTGATTTTTTCCGGGGAACGGCCTGCAATTCTGGGATCATGGTATATGAAGTATAAACCACCTTTTTCAAAATTCAGGCAAGTATCCGAGACAGTAAACTGAGCCGAAATCGGATACTGTCTGCAACTGAATCCATCATGCAGGTGACTGGAAGCCCGCGGAACGCATCCCGCTGGCCGAATACGACCCAATTGCCGTATCGCAGCCGAACAAATTCTCGGACTGACCTCCCCTGTCACATCAAACCAGCCTCAATTCCCCTGCCCGGTGTGCCGGTGGGGCCCGCGCATCAGGGCCAACCGCCTCATCACGTCGTCGCACATGACCCAGGATCTTCGCGATCAGCAGCGCATCCTCGATGCATCCTCGATGCAGGCAATCACCCGCAATGTGCCGCCACAATCGGGACACGTCTCAAAGTCGATGGCGAACACCCGCTTGAGGCGCTGCATCCAGGACATGGGGGCTTTGGGCTTATCGCTGTCCACCCTCCCCCGTATTGTGCGCGACACAATCTTTCTACGATGCCTGAAGTTGGGCGCAAACACACCATGAAAACTGGGCTGTTCAATTCACTGCAGTGTTATTCGGCAGCCCTGGACGAGTCACACTGGGTGCGCCAGCCGTGCAGGCGGCATCGCTCCAATATCCGGCCCTCCACATCTCGGAAGCTGAGCAACCAGTTCCGTTGGCCCCTGAATTCAACAGTAACGAAACCGAATTGATACAGGGCGCTGGTTGATTCAATGTCGAGGCCGGCAATTGCTGCTGGCGGTGGTGTGTAAGGAACGAGTTGAGTGCCCCCATTGCCGACCACCAGCTGCGGTGGTTGCTGACCACCAAAATCCACGATTTCCGCAAGATGGATGTGTGAGCCCAACAGCAAGTCAACGGTACGCGGCAATCCATCAGCCAGGTCAACAGCAACCTGCAATTGGCTGGTTGGCGTCACTGGTTCAGAGGTGTCATCGTCGGCGCCGTAACCCCAAAACGGACGGTGTGCCAATATCCACGAAGGCTTGTTCAGCAGAAAGTCCAAATCGTCCAACTGGTCGGCAAATAATTGCTCGAGCGAATTGCCATTGGCCTTGGTATTGGCAACATCCATGATAGCGACCTGCATGTTTCGGAAATTCACAACCCAGGGATCACTGGAATCCAGACACTTTTCGGGTGACTCTAACGGCCTTGCATCGAGGTATCGAAACCAGCCTTTACCCGCGCGTGTGCAAGTTTCATGATTACCCCGGGCGAGCACCAGGGGGGCCGCCCGGTGGATCGGGCGCGCTGGCTGCAACCAGTCAGCCATCCAGGTGTCCTGGTTATCGCCAGACGGACTGTCCTGACAGCCGTTGTTGCCGTCAGGGCAGGCCGCTTCACGATAAATGTAGTCGCCAGAGTAGAGTATGAGGTCCGGTTCGTAGGCGGCAATGCTCTCGGCGATCCGGGCAAATGGCCAGACGCTGGAATTATTGCAGGCCTGAAAAAAACCATGACTCTCTGATAAGCGACACCCCGTGTCACCCACGACCACAATTTTCTTGGGCTGGCGACTTACAGGCAGAGGCAAGTGCTCTCCATGGAGCATGAGGGAACGCGTATCGACAGGTATTTTATAGGCGCAGACGATATTGTCGTGATGTGCGGTGGGTTCTGCGCGCTCAATCATCCAGACGGCCTGATCGTCCACCCATAGCTGGGGACATGATGCTCCCGTCACGACGGCCCGGACATCCACTCCGGACTCCGTATACTGAACCCAGGCGGCAATCGGATCGCTTTCCTGACCGAGAACCGGGCCAGGCATCAACCCCATCGCCAGCCACAGCCCTAAGCGGTATATCCCGATCCTTGATGTCACGTTCATAATAAATCCTCAAGCTGAACCACACGTGGGCAATTCAGTATACAGGATGGGCAGCACCAACGCTAAATTGCCAGGAGATCAGAGAGGAGATCAGAGACACCCATGCTTGTAGGCAGGGGTTAAATGTGGCTGTCCTGGCACTTGCCGATCCTGCCATTTGGTCCTGGCTTTTGTTTGAGATCATATCCATGTACTTTAATATTTTCACCCCCTAATCAAAGTACATTGGAAGTCCTATTCGTTTAAGGATAGGAAATAGGTACGAAACTCGTCATCCTTTTCCCAGCCCTGACTCTCATAGAGCGTTTGACCGGCAATATTTGTGTGGGCCGTTTCAAGTTTAAGCCAGGCCGAAGCCGTCGCTACTCCCAATTCTTTGGCCCTGTTCATCAGTGCTCGCGCAATGCCGGTACGGCGGGCTTGTGGGGTGACGAATAAATCATAAAGCACCCAGATATTTTTCGCGGCGACAGAACAAAAGCCGGGGTACAGCAGGGTGAAGCCCAATGCTTCTTTGTTGGCATTGAGTGCGAGAAAAATGGTGCATTCGTTTTTGCTCAATCGGTCGTGAATATAAGCTCGTGCAAGATCGGGGTTTGTTGGCTGTTCATAAAATTGTCGATAGGCATCAAATAGTGGGGCAATGAGCCCTGTATGATCTGTTGTTGCCTGAATAATGTTTATCTTCATTGAATTATCTCCAATGTTCCTTAATCGACCTGGCTTTAATGGAGTAGTCAGGGCTTTTTTTATACTGCTTTGATGTTGTGGGGAAGGATCGGCCCATTATCACTGGCCCATCCAGCCAGTCTCATCGTTCGCAATCCACCGTGCCCCGCCAGAGAACCCCCCCCAACCCACGTTTACTCTGTCCCTTTACTCTGACCCCATTATCTTCGCAAACACCTGCTTGAGGCGCTGCATCCAGGACATGGGTGCTTTGGGCCTGTCGCTGTCCACCTTATGGGGTCCAGCCTCCGCCAAGGGCTTTGTAGAGGGTGATGTATGAGACCAGTTGCTCGCGGCGGGTTGATGAGGCTAGCAGTTCGGCACCAAACAGGGAGCGTTCTGATTCCAATACCTCAAGATAAGAGGTCACACCACCGTCATAGCGGGCGCGGGATAACATGGCTGCACTCTGCGCTGCTTTTTGCTGGTTTTCCCGTGCCAAGATCTCTTCGTCAAAGGTATGTACCGAAATCAGCGAATCTTCAACTTCCCGCAATGCCTGTAATACGGTTTCTTCATAGTTGAGCAGCGCCTGCTCGGTGCGTGCAACTTCAACTTCAACACGGCGTTTGTTGCGGCCGGCATTAAATACCGGCGCTATTAATCCAGCCCCCAAACCCCAGGTTTTATTGTCGCTGGAGAAAATCCCGGAAAGCTCATCACTGGCAAGACCCAACGAACCTGTCAGGCTTAGCGACGGAAAACGAATGGCTTCAGCAACACCGATACGGGCTGTTTGAGCGGCCAGTTGTTGCTCTGCAACACGTACATCCGGCCGGCGTTGTAATAATTCTGAAGGTAAACCTGCGGGTACTTTCAAGGCCTGCATAGTATATATATCACGTCGTTCACGCAAAATTGCTCCCGGATGCTGACCCAGCAATACACTCAAAAGATTCTCTGCCTGGACATCCTGGCGTTGCAATGCCGCCAACTGCGCCTGGGCATCGTACATTTCAATCTGGGCCTGGTTAACATCGATCAAGGCGACCGTACCACGGTCAAAACGGGCCTGCATAATAGCCAACGAATTATTTCGGGTATCCAGTGTCCGCTCGGCAATTCTGACACGGTTATCAAGATCCAGTAATAACACGTAGGCCGATGCCACATCGGATATCAACGTAATCATAAGGCTATTGCTGGCATCGACGGTCGCCAACAGTTCAGCCTGTGCAGCCTCGGTTGAGCGTCTTAACTTTCCCCATAGATCCAGCTCAAAAGAAAGATTACCGGCCAGCACAAAATTATTACCCAGCGGCACGATGACCGCAGTCCCGGGAATCGAGTTACCACGGTTGGCACCCGCTGAAACTTCAAACTGCGGATACTGGTCGGAGCGCACAAAACCAAGTGCCGCGCGGGCCTCTTCAATGCGGGAGATGGCAATGGCCATATTCCGGTTCTGCTCCAGCGCGGTTTTGATCAATGAATTGAGCTGCTCATCATCAAACAGTTCCCACCAGTTGAGATTGGTTATGGAACTACCTTCATCGACCGTCTGTTCGAACGTCTCAGGCATGGATGTTTCAGGACGCTGGTAATCCGGACCCATGGCACAAGCCGACACCAGCAGCATGCCCAATGTGGCCGCAGCCACCCCGCAGCCACGCGATTTCATGGCTCGCTCCCTTCTGAAATAATCTCAACGGTTGTTTCTTTGTCCTTATCGCGACCGCTCAATCGCTCGACCATCACAAACAACGCCGGCACCACCAATACACCGAGTACCGTGGCCGCCAGCATTCCGGAAAATACCGTCATACCCATGACCTTACGTGCCTCGGCACCGGCGCCACTGGCCACCAGCAATGGCAATACCCCCAGGATGAATGAAAATGCCGTCATCAGGATGGGCCGGAAACGGTCGCGGGCCGCTGCCATAGCGGCATTCAGCGCTGACATGCCTTCATCGGCTTTCATCTTTGCAAATTCAACGATCAGGATTGCATTTTTTGCTGACATGCCAATCAGCATGACCAGCCCAATCTGAGCAAACACATTATTCTGGTAACCTGGCAGGAACAGGCCACTGAGCCACAGACCCAGCATGGCACCGAATATGGCAATCGGCGTACCCATCAATACACCCATCGGTAATGACCAGCTTTCATACTGGGCTGCAAGTATCAGGAAAACAAATACAAGTGCCAGGATAAAGACCTGTGAACCGGAACCGGCTGCCGCTTTTTCCTGAAAGCTCATGGCGTTCCATGAATAGCCCATATCGTCCGGCAGATACTGGCTTGCGACCTCTTCAAGCGCATCAAGTGCCTGGTCCGAGCTGTACCCGAGTGCCGGTGCGCCGGAGATTTCAGCGGCACGGAACAGGTTAAACCGATTGGTATATTCCGGACCCTGGGTCGGCGATGTACTCACCACTGTCGATAGCGGCACAACCTTGCCGCTGGCCCCGCGGACAAAGAAATATCGTATATCATCCGCAGTGCTGCGGTATTCCGGTTCAGCCTGCACATAGACTTTGTACAAGCGTCCGAAGCGATTGAAATCATTCACATAAGCGCCTCCCAGGAAGGAACCGAGCGCGGTATTCACATCCGCCGGAGAAACTCCCAGCTTCAACACCATGTCGGTGTTCACCTCGGCAAAAATCTGCGGAACATTGGCACGGAATATCGAATTGATGGCACCGATTTCAGGCCGCTCGCTGGCCGCCTGGATAAAACCATCCGCCTGAGCCGCCAGGTAGGCCGGTGTATTGCCACCTTGATCCTGCAGCATCAGGCTAAAGCCTGATCCGGTGCCCAGACCGGGGATGGCGGGTGGCCCGAATGCAAACGCAACCGCACCGGGAACACCCAGCGCCAGTTGGACGTTGATCTTATGTATCAGCGCACTGACGTGCAGTCCTCTGTCGCTGCGCTCCGACCAGTGTTTAAGAGAAACAAAGAAAAATGCATTATTGGGTGAAAGCGATGCGGTCAACAGACTGAATCCCGCCACCGCTGTGACTGAATCAACACCCTGGGTGTTGATCAGTATGTCTTCGATCTGTGCAGTGATAACATCGTTGCGTTGCAACGATGCCGCATCAGGTAATTGCACATTGACCAGAAAATACCCCTGGTCTTCTTCGGGTACAAAACCACCCGGCACCATACCGAACAGGCTGCTCATCAAAACCATGATGAGCAACAGCGCCGCGACACTGACGATCAACTTGCGCGAGAACAAACCTGCAATTTTCATATAGCGATTGGTTGT
Organism: Lysobacterales bacterium; assembly: GCA_014238945.1. Classification (GTDB taxonomy): domain Bacteria; phylum Pseudomonadota; class Gammaproteobacteria; order Xanthomonadales; family SZUA-36; genus SZUA-36. The sequence goes on along the minus strand of JABAAB010000067.1, from coordinate 51,285 downwards.
ACGCTCAAACATGTGGTTAAAAAGATTGTAAAACGGTGTCAGGAAGTTATCTTTCTTCTCCGACGGTGGTCTGAGCAAGAGCGCGCTCAAGGCCGGACTCAGCGTCAGCGCATTGATGGAGGAAATCGCCACTGAAATTGCAATCGTAATGGCGAATTGCTGGTAAAGACGCCCGGTAATACCAGCCATCATGGCCACTGGAACAAACACGGCAATCAAGGATAAAGAGGTTGCCACAATGGGTCCGGAGACCTCTTTCATGGCCGCTATGGTCGCTTCTACCGGTTTTAAGCCCTTTTCCATTTTTGCGGTCACAGCCTCGACCACTACGATGGCATCATCAACGACGATACCTATGGCCAGTACCAGTCCCAGCAAGGACAAGGTATTGATCGAAAAACCCAGTAACGGGAATATTGCAAACGTACCGATCAATGACACGGGGACAGCAATCGATGGAATCAGGGTGGCACGCCAGTTTTGCAGGAAGATAAATACCACCAGGATAACCAGCAGCATCGCCTGCCACAAAGTGGTGATGATTTCCTTGATTCCCTCTTCAATCGCCAGGGTGGTATCAAGTGAAACCAGGTAATCCAGGTCTTCAGGGAAATTCTGCGCCATTTCTTCCATGACCGCTTTGATTTTTTTGGCCACCTCGAGGCCGTTGGCTCCCGGTAACTGATAGATAGAAAGAATCGCGGCCGGGCCGCCATTGAGCCGACTGATGGCATTGTAGGACAGTGTTCCCAGCTCGACCCTGGCAATATCCTTGATACGCACTTGCGAACCATCGCTATTCGAGCGTACCACCACGTTACCGAATTCTTCAGCCGTGGACAGACGCCCTTTGGTGCGGACCTGATAGGTAAACTGGGTACCCGGCACCGCCGGTGGCCCACCGATCTTGCCGGCCGGCGCGATGACATTCTGCTCGCGGATGGCATTTGTGATGTCTGGCACGGTCAGACCCAGCTTGGCCAGTTGATCCGGCTTGACCCATACACGCATGGCGTAGTCACTACCACCCAGGACGCTGGCCTGACCCACACCCTTGATGCGGGCGATCGCGTCGAGGATATTGATGGTTAAATAATTACTCTGGAAATTCTGATCGTAGCTGCCATTGGGTGAATACAGGCTCACCAGCAGCAGCGGGAATGACAGTTTCTTCTTGACCGTCACACCCAGGCGTTTGACCTCTTCAGGAATACTGGCAGTGGCTTCGGAAACACGGTTCTGGACCAGCACATTTGACATGTCGAGATCTGAACCGACTTCAAATGATACGGTTAGCGTCATGGTGCCGTCATTGGAGTTGACGGACTTCATATACAGCATGTTCTCGACGCCGTTGACCTTTTGCTCCAGCGGTGTGGAGACCGATTGCTCTACGGATTCGGCATTGGCACCGGTATAGGTCGCCGCAACCGATACTTCAGGCGGTGTGATTTCGGGATATTGAGCAACTGGCAGACCACCCAGCGCAACCAACCCAACCAGCACGATAAGGATCGCAATGACCATCGCGACGATCGGGCGGCGTACAAAAAACTCAGCCATGGTGGCGTTCTATCCTGCTGCAGTCTTGACAGGATGAGGGTTAACCTGCATACCCGGGCGAACTTTTTGCAAGCCTTCAACGATGATGGTCACACCACCCTCAAGACCGCTGCTGATGACGACGTCATTTCCAGTCACAGGGCCCAGTTCGATTTCTATGGCCTCAACCTTGTTTTGCTGATTAACCGAATAAACACCGAACCGGCCCTGCATTTCAATCACGGCTTTGCGTGGAATGACCACTGCGTCCTCAAGATTCAGGTACTGCGCCCTGACGCGTGCAAACTGGCCCGGCAGCAAGATTTTTGTCGGGTTGGGAAAAGACGCCTCAAGCGTGTAGGTGCCGGTTTCAGTGCTGATAGACTGGGCACTGGCAATGATCGAACCCATTTCCGAATGCGCTTTGCCATCGGCCAATAACAAAATGAGATCAGCCCGTCGGTCACCACTGTTTTCGGTTTCGTCGCGCACCTGGCGGGTCGAATAATGGCGGGCAACTGCCAGGTATTCCCGTTCTGAGATTGAAAATCTGACCCGGATGGGATCAATATCGGACAAGGTATTCAACACAACGGGATTTGGATCACGACCGACAAATTCACCCGGCTTGGCCTTGGTCAGACCGATCAGGCCGTCTATGGGGGCCTTGATGCGTGTATAACTCAACTCTATTTCTGCCAGGTCAACGTTTGCTTCGCTGGCTCTCACACCTGCCCTGGCTGCCGCTTCCTGTGCAATAGCAGAGTCCAGGTCCTGTTCACTGACCGCTTTAATCTCCGCCAAAGGGCGGATTCTGGCAAGATCAGACTGTGTCTTGGCAAGGGTTGTCTGAGAACTTGCGAGCTCGCTTTGCGCAGCCACCAGCATTGCCTGGAACGGCTGTGCATCAACGGTATACAGCATGTCGCCTTTTTTAACAAAAGTACCTTCTTCAAACTCCATGGTTTCCAGGTATCCTTCAACCCGGGTCCGGATCGGTATATCCTGGGTGCCCATGGTGGTGCCGACCATTTCCACGGTCAACGGTACATCCTGCAAGGTGGATTGTGTGACTCGAACAAGCAACGGTGGCATTTCACCGGCCGCTTTTTCCGAAGAATCACAAGCACCCAGTGTCAACACTAGGCTGGCAGAAATCATCAATTTAATACTGTGTGAAGATTTCATCGGTAATTCCTATCATTAAATTGCATCAATAGGTGAAACAACATCAAGGTGTATAGGAAGTATAAACCAATATTTTTATAATTTAACAATGTTTCAGTGTCTGTAGACTGAATTCATATTCTAACCTTATCGGTCCCTGACCCAATCATTTCGCCACCAGTTCAACCACCAAACGCTGCCCCGTCAATGTGCTGTCGCCTAATTAACCTGGCATGAGATCAGATTCTAAGAATTGACAATCGTACGCCATCGGGTTCGTCAGTCTGACCGTCCCCTAGACAGCGCCATTCTTGAGCGGGTAATCAATCCCAAGTCACTGTTGTATTCACGAGGCCCTCGTTTAAGAGAGCGGACGACGAATCAAGGGGGGTTGTGTGGCATAGAATCAGCATTACGACCAAACAATTAACGTTAAAGTCGGTCGATTACAGTTCTGAGAACAAAAGGTAATTGTGCTGAGGTAAACAGACTGTCCCTGGTCTTACCGGTCGCTATAAGGACCACACTAAATGGATGTGGTGGGGATCGGTGAATGAAGAATAAATCGGTCCTCTGAAAGTAAATAAACGGATCAAGGTCATGCTAAGAGGACAATTAAAAGTCTCTACACCTGGAGTTTCATCATGACCGAGCGCTACCGCGCGTCACGTGGCGACAACAGCGCGAGTCATACCGGTGTAGATCAACTCGCGCGAGAGCACCCGCGACGGCTGCGCCGGTAGGACCCGCACCACGCTGGCGCCTATGAAGCCGAAATGTTTCAGATCGTCACTGAGATCAGCTTGACTGAGGCTGGCATTTGCAGCCGTTTACTGAGTCTCGACTTTGACAGTCATGTCCGCCCCGGCAACAGGCACATAAGCGCGCAACACCGCGTAAAACGGCTTGCCGGTGGGAATCCCGTTCTTGCCCTCGCCATTGGGGCTGAGGGTCACGGTGTAGGTGCCGTTGGCGTTAGGCTCTGACGAATAGCGGGTACGGTCGTAGATTTTCTTGTCGTTGGCGATCAGTAACTTGTTGTCCGAGCCGTACACTGTGATTGAGAAATAACCATCGTCGTGCACGATGTTGGCGGGTACTGTCAGCACATAGGTGCCGGTGCCATTGAAAGGCTGCCCGTTCTCATCGGCCAGAATGGTGCCATAACGCACCGTCTCAGACGGCGTGCCCAACTGGCCCAGCATCACGCCGCTGGCTGCGGTGATATAACCGACATCGCCTGATTTCTGGCCAAAGGCCTTGTCTGGCTCCAGGTAGGTAATCGATGCCGTGATGATGGCGAGTGCCGATTTTTCGATCGCCGGCGAGAAGCGCTGGACGTCCCGGCGCATGTTGCCGTCACCGCCTTGCATGCGGATCGACTGGCCAAGCCGGGTGACCTCGTCTTCATTGCCGACCACCACCATCCGGGTGAGAGCGAGGCCCTGGTCGGTCTCGAGCACCACGACATGAAAGTCGCCAGCAGGCACGGTCTGGTCGGGCCGCATCAGCACGATCGGTTTTTCCGGGTTGACGATCACCGCCGGCACGTTGTGCAGCATGTCGAAGATCGACACCGAAAAGAATCGCTCGTAGCGAGGCGCGTGCAGCACAGCCGGTCCTTCAGAGAGGCTGAACCAGTTATAACCGTAATCCACAGTCGCCTGCGGAGTAACCACCGTGGTGTCGCTGGGATCGACCAGGCCGGTAAAACTGAAGTTGCCGGGGATGTTGTGTTCAAGCCACGCCTGCATCATCTTGACCTGTTCCTGGTTCGGATATTCCTTGATGTAATCCTCGATGCTGTCCAGGGCATGTGCTTTGAAACTGAGCAGAAGAGTTAGGAACAGCACTAGCAGTTGACGCATAACTAGGTTCCTTGAAGTCGGTGGCATTTGATACGACGTGTTGAACAATAACCTACAGCCTGAAAGCAAGAAATTACGTTAACCGGTTACTATTGTCAATCCAGACGAGTCCGTGATATTCAATATACGTCAGCAGGATGCATCGGCGTCCTACACCATTGCAGGCTGATTTTTCTGCTTAAATCGAAAATGGCTATGTATACGTCGCGATATACGTGCAAACGTTGGCGGGCTATGTGGTCTTCTACTCGGAAGATGACCATATCCACCTGGAAAACGTGGGGGGATAGGAAATATAAACCACCTTTTTCGAAATTCAGGCGAGTATCCAAGACAGTAAACTGAGCCGAAATCGGATCTTGTCTGCTACTGAATCCGTCATGCAGGTGACTGGAAGCCCGCGGAACGTATCCCGTTGGCCGAAAACGTCCAAATTGCCGTATCGCAGCCGAACAAACGCCCAGGCTTACCTCCCCTGTCACATTAAACCAGTATCAATTGCCCTGCCTGGTGTGCCGTTGGGGCCCGCGCCTGTGCGCCAGCCGCCTCATCACGTCGTTGCACATGACCCAGGATCCTGGCGATCAGCAGCGGATCCTCGATGCAGGCAATCACCCGCAATGTGACTCCACAATCGGGACACGTCTCAATGTCGATGGCAAACACCCGCTTGAGGCGCTGCATCGCGGAACGTGCAAAAAAGGTGGCTTATACTTCCTATCCACTGATCTCGTCCAGGTTGACCTGCAGGGGGTGGTCGTTGACCTGCTTGTCGGTCGGTGGCGCCAGGCCAGCCAGAAGAGGAAAAGCCGGCAAAGCTGCAACGGAGGTTTGCCATGGGCGCAATATAACGGATGGCGCTGAAAATGGACGCGCTGACCCCGAGCCTGATCAGGGTGTCTTATTTGCTCCAGATTGCCGCATAGCGGTTGCCATCCGAATAATTCTGCACGACCTTGAGATCCCATCCTGATGACAGGTAGAAATCTATCCACTGCTGGTATTCCGTGCTCGTCATACCCCAGTGCATCATGCGTGAATCCCCGGTTTGTCGGTAGATGGCGGACAGCCAAGTGCCGTTGTTCATTTCCATCACGTTCACGTCGACGGGCAACCAGCCATCGTCAGCGTAATCATTGGACAGGTTTTTGAAAGTATTGCTGTCGAGCATTCCGTGATGAATAAAATTACCCGGCAAGGGGGTAAAATTTGATGCGATTCTGTCGTTAAAGCCGTCGCGGTAGCCAAAGAAATCAATCAGGTCGTAGCCCTGATCGGTAAGGTCATCAAAGTTCGTCACGAAATCACCAATGGTCTGGTTTCCGTAACTGAACCAGTCATTGATGACATCCGGGCGGAAAATTCCGTTGTGACGCGGCAGACCAAAACCGTGCAGTGAAATCGAGTGATCGACCAGGCGGAAGTTGTTGGCCACATTGGTGACTTCATTGAACTCCGTTTGAAAATCACCGGGTGTCATGTAGTTGAACAGGTGCCAGGCACTGCTCAAGCCCGGCTTGAAGGCGCCGGCCGCTATAACGTCACTGCCTTTGCGCTGCACCGTAAAGGTAGCCGGCGAAAGCCCCATCTGACCGTAGTAGTATAGGTAGAAGTTGACCACGCCAAGAGGGACGCCATGGAAGTAAGGATAATACGGCGCAAACAGGCGGTCATACTGGGTTGCCTTCATCAGGTCGTAGCAGCCGGTGGATTGCTGCTCATACACTCCGTAGGGGTCCACATAAAGCCATTCGCCACTGGTCCAGGTCGGGTGTGAAGCAGCCATCATGAAATGCAGGTGGTTATTGGCCGTAGTCGAATTCTTGGGTGTACCGTCATTGTTAAGGCCGGCTCCAGCACCACCGGGGCCGGTATTACCGGACCAGGCAATGTGTTGCAATGCCGAAACCGTATCGTCGACGTTGACGGGTATGGCTTGGCTGTTGGTGCCCCAATGCAGGTCGTCTGGATTGTCGAGATCGGCGAACTCAAGGTACTTGTCCTCTGACTCGTCAGGATCACCGGTTGCCGTCGTCCGGGTTTTCGCCATCTCGATGTCGTTGGTCTTCCCATTGCGCAGATGGAAGTAGAAGCTGCGATAGGTGAAATCTCCGGGGCCGGGATGCTCGACGATCAGTACGTTGCCATGCCAATTGTCCCAGTACTTTGCGACCACTTTCCCGGGCGCCACCGAGAGAACCCGAAACGAAGAATCGCTTCCCTCGCTGACCGATTTGTCGTAATCGAGGGAACCATGGGGGTTCCTGTCGCCACCGTTATATATCCAGCCATGACCCAGGGTGACGCCACCATCGGTGAAAGGCAGGTGCAGAGAAATCTGTGCATAGATCTCCCCAAGTGCTGTGGCCGCGCTCGCCTCGTTGGCATACAGATCCAGGGGATCGTAGTACAGGATCGTATTGCCGCTGCCATCCACGCCCTCGACCAGCACATAGGAACAGCAGTCAATCATGATCTCAGGCGCCACGCATGGCGTTCGAGACGGCTCGGGCCAATTGGAGAGATGATTCGTTTTCAGAAATTCGCTGGACAAGGTAACGCCGAGGTGAGAGTTCCAGTTGACATGTCCGGTGGGCGGCACACGACTCAGGTCTACACCCAAGGGTGTGACCGGTGATTCCCGCAGGTCATCCAATGGTTCCGGGAGGCGCCGGCTCAGGTCAGCAAAAGGCAGAATATTCGGATTGTTCGGCTCTACCGGATTGATCAGGTCAAACTCGGCTCTCAAGGCCTTTACATTCGGTAATGATCCGGATTCGCCTTCACCCATGTCTTCATCAAAGCCATCGGCGAATATTCTCTCGATGCCACCCGTAACCACCAAGGTATTGAACAAAAGGGAATTACCCTGGCTACTGGTAAATGCAGTGGAGGAAGTATAAGCGGCCAGACTGATGATCAATGCCAGCGAAATAAACGTTACTTTTTTCCTGAAGTTATTCATGGTGGTATGAGAACCAGTATTGAGTGCATAGTAAGGTGGATAGGAAGTATAACCCACCCTTTTCGGAATTCAGGCAAGTATCCAAGACAGTAAACTGAGCCGAAATCGGATCTTGTCTGCTACTGAATCCGTCATGCAGGTGCCTGGAAGTCTACGGATCGCACCCCGCTGGCCGAAAACAACCCCATTACCGTAGCGCAGCCGAACAAGACCCCGGGCTGACCTTCCCTGACACATCAAACCAGCTTGAGCAGTCCCTCTTCAGGTCCTGGCGGTGCGCGCGCTGCCCTGCCCTCCTGCTCATCACGCTATAGAGACAATCTCATTGAGCTCGAGATCAACCCTTTACTGGTTCGCGCGGAAGGAAAGGGAGTCTATGCCGTTGACGCCGTACAGCAATATGCGCGAGCATCGTAGCCTATGTCTTTATTAAGTGCAGATCCTGCCAAAGCATCCGTCGCCAAACCGCTCGATGCCTTGCTTGAGTTTTTAGGTGAGGACACGGGAGCACTTCTGGATATCGGTTGTGGTGAAGGGGAGCTCAGTGACATGCTGGTACAGCATGGTTATGCCGTAACCGGCATCGACCCTTTGGTGGGCGGAGGACCACCCCCATGGCGGGTACAAGCATGTGCGGGCGCGATACCGCTGGCCAGTGGGGTCTTTGATGTTGCCGTGTTCCACTGGTCTTTGCACCATGTCCCGAAACACCTGATGACTGCGGCCCTCGCAGAGGCACGGCGGGTGCTTAAAAAAAACGGCAGACTCTTTGTTGTTGAGCCGGAGCCCGTGGGGAGCTGGCAGGAGGTCTCGTGTCCGTTTCATGATGAAACCGAGGTTCAGGCAATAGCGGCGCAAGCTGTGGAGGAGCTGGTCCAGTCCTGTTCGCCGCAACGAAGACGGCAGTATTATCTGAGCGAAAACTGTTACGAGAGTTTCGATGGCTATGTTGAGGCGATGATGTCGTACGCCTACAACCGCTACACCGAAGCAAAAATCCGCCAGGATACCGTGCGGGAATCTTTCGAGTCCTGCCGCGAAGACGATAGGTATTGCCTTCGCCATCGGGTCCGAATGGATGAGATCTGTTGGCACTGAACCGATCACGTCGACGCACATGACCCAGGATCTACATATTCCGCCGATACTCCCCACCCACATCATATAGCGCGTGGCTCATTGAGCCGAGCGAGCAACTCTTGGCAGCCGCCATCAGAGTCTCAAAAGTATTTTTCCGCTCACGCGCGGTTTGCTGTAGTGCGCCCAGTAATACTTCGGCTTCTGCCTGGTGGAACGCCCGGAACGCCTCGACATTGCCCACTTGCTGATGCTTTTCCTCTGTGCTGGAACGCATCAATTCCAATTCACCGCCCTCGACATGGCCTTGCTTGTCACCGAGGAAGGTATTGACGCCAATCAGTGGCAGGCTGCCGTCGTGCTTCAGGTGCTCGTAGTACATGCTCTCTTCCTGGATCTTGCTGCGCTGGTACATGGTGTCCATTGCACCCAGCACACCGCCGCGCTCCGAAATCCGCTCGAACTCCCGGTATACCGCTTCTTCAACCAGGTCGGTCAACTCATCGACAATAAAACTGCCCTGCCACGGGTTCTCACAGAAGTTCAGACCCAATTCCTTGTTGATGATCATCTGGATCGCCACCGCGCGACGTACGCTTTCCTCTGTGGGTGTGGTGATCGCCTCATCATAGGCATTGGTATGCAGGGAGTTGCAGTTGTCGAACAACGCATAAAGTGCCTGCAGGGTGGTGCGAATATCGTTGAACTGAATTTCCTGGGAATGAAGCGAGCGCCCACTGGTCTGGATGTGGTATTTGAGCTTCTGGCTACGGCGGTTGGCACCGTAGCGTTCGCGCATGGCGCGTGCCCAGATACGTCTTGCGACACGACCGATGACAGTATATTCCGGGTCCATGCCGTTGCTGAAGAAAAAGCTCAGGTTGGGTGCGAATTCATCAACACCCATACCACGGGCAAGGTAATACTCGACGATGGTGAAACCGTTACTCAGTGTAAACGCCAGTTGACTGATCGGATTGGCACCGGCTTCGGCGATGTGATAACCGGAAATCGATATGCTGTAGAAATTACGTACCTGGTTATCCACGAAAAACTGCTGAATATCTCCCATCATACGCATGGCAAACTCGGTTGAAAAAATACAGGTATTCTGGGCCTGATCTTCTTTTAGAATGTCGGCCTGGACCGTACCTCGGACCTTTTTCAGGGTCTCGGTCCTGATCCTTGCATAGGTTTCCCCGTCGACCAACTGGTCACCGCAGATCCCAAGCAGTGACAAACCCAGACCATCGTTACCATCCGGCAGGTCACCTGCATAGACAGGCTGTTTTTTGTCTTTGAAATGACTTCTGATCTTTTTCTCAGCTGATGCCCATTCACCGGTGTTCCTGAGATGCAGTTCAACCTGCTGGTCAATCGCGGCGTTCATGAAAAAAGCCAGAATCATGGGGGCCGGCCCATTGATGGTCATGGAAACTGAGGTGGTGGGTGCACACAGGTCGAAACCGGAATACAGCTTTTTCATATCATCCAGCGTGGCAATGGAAACCCCGGAATTCCCCACCTTTCCATAGATATCAGGTCGTGTATGCGGGTCTTCGCCATACAGTGTTACGGAATCAAAGGCGGTGCTCAGACGGGCCGTGGCACCATCTTTTGACAAATAGTGAAAACGCCGGTTGGTGCGCTCTGGCGTACCCTCCCCGGCAAACATGCGGGTCGGGTCTTCACCCAGTCGGCGATAAGGGAATACACCAGCGGTATAGGGGTAGTAGCCGGGCAGATTTTCACGCATCAGGAAGGCCAACAGTTCACCCCAGTCCCGATCGCGTGGCATACCGATCTTGGGTATGGGAATCTTGCTCAGGGACTGCTTGTAATTGTTTCCGCTGATCTCTCTGCCACGCACTTCGTAGGTATATTGCTCGGTGCGGATACCCGCCTTGCGCTCCGGCCAATCCTGAAGGAGTTTCCTTGCGTCCGCCGATAGTTGACCCAGTGCGGAGTTGTATCGTTGGCGCAATAAAATCAGAGTTTGGTCTGCCGCACCGGATTTGCTGGGGGACTCATTCATCGAGCCCTGGGATGTAATTGAAGAAGTTAACTGTTGTTCGGTGAAAAAGTTACAGATGGAAGGAAGTTCCGTATCACCCAGGTCTTTGAGACAGGCATGATAGTGCTGTGCCAGGCTGGCTGCCTCGGCCTGACGGGAAACATCCCGGTCGACTTCCCTGCCCTGCTCGGCTATTTCCGCCAGGTAACGTGTGCGGTTACCGGGTATGAGCACTGTCGCCGTTGGCTTGCGCTCGGAAACGTCGATATCCGTGGTCCATTGTTCTGCTGGCAATCCCAGTTTATCGCTCAGTAATCTGATGAGGTTTACAAACATCCAACTGATACCCGGGTCATTGAACTGGCTGGCAATGGTCGGGTATACGGGAACGGCCTCATCGTCCATGGTAAAAGCCAGGTGGTTGCGTTTGTACTGCTTGCGCACATCCCGGAGGGCGTCCTCGGCGCCACGCTTGTCAAACTTGTTGAGGATGACCAGCTCCGCATAATCGAGCATGTCGATTTTTTCCAATTGGCTCTGGGCACCAAAATCGGAAGTCATCACATAACAGGAAAAGTCGACCATATCGACGATTTCCGAATCGGACTGGCCTATTCCGGCGGTCTCAACCAATACCAGGTCAAAACCGGCGGCTTTAAGAAAGCTGATGGCATCCTGCAGCATCGCACTGGTGGCCAGGTGCTGACGCCTGGTGGCCATGGATCGCATATAAATACGTTCAGATCGCAGAGAGTTCATCCGTATCCGGTCACCCAGCAGGGCGCCACCGGTACGCCGCCTCGTGGGGTCAACTGCCAGTACAGCAATCCTCTTGTCAGGAAAACTGCTCAGTAGCCGATTCAGTATCTCATCGGTGACCGATGATTTTCCGGCACCACCTGTACCGGTGATACCTATAACCGGTGCCTGCTTCCTGGCCCCGGTCCATTCCCTGCGTTTCATTTTCAGCTCACTTTCGCTAAAAATACCGCTTTCCAAAGCGGTCAGCATGCGCGCCACATCGTTGGCGTTGTCCGTTCTGAGTTGCAGCGGGTAAGCGGTTTCCAGGCGATGCCCCGCAACGCGTTTGACCACATCCTCGATCATCTCCACCAGCCCCATACCCATGCCGTCATCCGGGTGATAGATACGGTTCACACCGTAATCTTCCAGAACACTGATTTCATCCAGTGTGATGGTACCGCCACCTCCACCAAAAACCTGTATGTGCGCTGCCCCACGTTCCCTCAACTGGTCAATCATGAAACGAAAGTACTCAATGTGTCCCCCCTGGTAGGAGGAAATCGCAATCGCATCCGCGTCTTCCTGGATGGCTGCCCGGACAATATCCAGCACACTGCGGTTGTGGCCAAGGTGGATGACCTCGCAACCCTGTGCCTGGATCAATCGACGCATGATATTAATGGCCACGTCATGCCCGTCGAACAACGAAGCTGCGGTAACAAAACGCAAAGGTGTATCGACTGCAGATTTTCTGCCGGCAATAATTTCCGAAGCGGGTCGGCTCATATGGACAACTCATTCAATGAAACCTGGCTATTTTACCGCGTTAACCCACTGGTCTGCGAGTGTAAGAGGACATGCAGGTTCCGGGTTGATTTTCATCATCGGTCTTTTGGCAGTAATATTCACGCAGGCTTTTGAATTCAAACAGACCATTTTTTAAGAACGGAAGGACAATCCATGGATATCACCTTGTATGAATTTGGCCCGAGTCGCTCAAAAAAAGTTCGCTGGGCATTACAGGAACTTGAGCTTGAGTTCGAGTCGATCGAGGGAAGACATCTGCTGCACAGCGATGAATTGAAAAAGATCCACCCACTGGGAAAACTGCCAGCGGTGATCATTGATGGAAAACCGCTGTTCGAGGCATCGGCCATTTGTACTTATCTTGCCGACCTGGCACCTGAAATGGGATTGATATCACCATCGGGTACACGGGCCCGTGCCATACATGACCAATGGGTGAGTTTTTGCCTGACCGAACTGGAAGCACATTTATGGTGCAATTCCCGCAACACCTTTGTACTGCCGGAAGAAAAACGTCTGCCCGCCATATTTGAACAAAACAACGAGGCCTTTTGCCAGGCGGCGAGCGTTCTTGAGGTGGAGTTGGGCAACAGGAATTACCTGGTTGAGGATCGCTTCTCCGTTACCGATATCATCGTGGGTTTCGCGCTCAAGTGGGGCCAATCCCAGCAATTGCTTGAAAATATGCCCAATCTCCTGGCTTACATCCACCGTTTGGTCGATCGAACCCACTGTACTTTGTAATACAGATTGCTGTTTGTCGCAGCACCACATCCTCTCATCGAATCTGCCAAGACATTCGCTCTGTCGCACAGCACACTGTCGCGCAGATTGTGCCGGGCATCAGGGAGCGACCGTCTTTTTCAAACAAAATTTGAGGACTGATTAATGAAAAAGCCTATTGTTTGAGCCATTGCTGCCAGCTTGATGCTGACCGCTGCCTCCACCCAGGCTGCAGACAGCCTGCCACTGAAAGCCGTTAACCGTGCCAACGAAGTGATTGACGCCGCGCTGGCGGCCTATGGCGGAGCCGAAGCCATTGCAAACCTGAACAGCGTCGTACGCAAGAGCCACTTTATCACCTGGGCAACCAACCAGAGTCGTTCACCCGGAGCACCCTGGGACGAGAACGAAACCATCAACTTCGCAGCCATCGATTTCGAGAACAAAACCTTTGTTGGCAAAAACGAGGGCACTGGTGGTGGATTTAATTTTAACGGCAGCCAGATCATCAAGGGTGAGGAAGGCTGGCAACTGGATTTTCGTGGTGGCTCCGTCACACCACTTGCCCAACCCGACTTTGATAACACTTCGGGCCCATTTATCCGGGTAACCGCCCCGTTGTTGGTAAAACAGTTGCAGGACCGGCGTCAGACTTCTCACTGGTTGGGCGAAGTGGAGTTCAATGACCGCATGCATGACGTGGTGACCCTGGTGATGGAGGTTGGCCCCGCATTGAGTCTGTATTTTGACCAGGAAACCCATATGCTGAGTCGCAGCGAACGTGTGTTGCCGCCTTTTGGCCAGGTCGATTACCGTTTTACCGATTACCAGACCATCGATGGGATACCCTTCAGCAAGACATTCAAACTGTATGTGAATGACCAGCCGAATATCTTCATCGACCGTCACTCTACCTGGGTAAACCAGTCTGTCGAGCAGTACACCGGATTGCCTGAAGACCTTGAAGTGGTTGAAACCGCTCCGCCACAACCGAACGATATAGAACTTCAGGAAGTTTCAGTAGGTGTATTCCTGGTGGGTGCCGGCGGAACCTATGCCATGTTCGTGGAAATGGATGACCATGTCGTCGCGGTCGGTGGCACTGCAGGTATCCCGGACCGCATCAAGGCATTGCGAGAGGTGGTGAAAGACGAGCCCATCAAGTTTGGAGTCATGACCCATCATCACAATGATCATGTTTTGGGTGTACCTGCCTACCAGGGCGAAGATGCCACCGTTCTGACCGTCAAGGAGAATGAGGCGGTGATGCGTGCAGCTGCCACTGATGCCGATTCACTGAAGTTGCAGTTTGTGGAAGACAAGTATGTCTTTGATGGCGGTAACCGTACGCTCGAGATCATAGACATCGGTCCCACACCGCATGCAGAGCACCTGTTGGTTGGCTGGCTGCCGGAGAAAAAATACTGTTCGAGGCAGACCATTTTCCCAATCCGATCAATGGCGTCATGCAACCAGCCCAACCGGTGACAAAACGGCTGGCCGAGGCCATTGACAAGCTGGGACTGAACGTCGAGACCATCGTCGGAGCACACAGCCCCAGGATTGCAAAAATCGAAGATCTGAGACGTTCTCTGGACATTAATCCGGTCAAGGTGGCGCAGGTCAGCCCCTGAACCCGGAAGTAATACGATCAGGCCGGGTAAGATACCCGTGACCTGAATCCAAATAAAAGGAAACCCCGCCCGTGCGGGGTTTCTTTTTTCCGACATCCATTGAGTAAAAATGGTCACAATTATCACCAGAACCCAGCTTCCAGCACAGGAACTCCGGCCTCTCTTTTGATAGACTTCGTGACCGCCTCATCATCCAGCAAAGGAATACTTGTGAAAAAGCTGATAATTCTCGCTCTGCTGCTGCCATTGGCAGCCTGCAATAACGACAACTCAGAAGTCGCTACCATCACCGACAACAGCGCAGTCCCTGCGGCGTTACCACCGGGTATTACCCTGGTCGATGAGTTCAAAGGGGACGACAGCGGTATTGCAATACCCTATGCCAAGTACACCCTGGCCAACGGCCTGACGGTGGTACTTCATGAAGATCATTCCGACCCCCTGGTGCACGTTGATGTGACCTACCACGTAGGCTCCAATCGCGAGCAGGTGGGACGGTCCGGGTTTGCACACTTTTTTGAGCACATGATGTTCCAGGGCTCCGAAAACGTAGCGGACGAGGAACATTTCAAAATCGTTTCCAACGCCGGTGGCACACTGAATGGGTCCACCAATTCAGACCGCACCAACTACTACCAGACAATGCCTGTAAACCAGCTGGAGATTGCCCTGTGGCTGGAGGCCGACCGCATGGGATTCCTGCTGGATGCCGTGACCCAGGAAAAATTTGAAATTCAACGCGAGACGGTCAAAAACGAACGCGGTCAGAGCGTGGATAACGCACCCTATGGACGTGCTTTTGAAACGCTGAACAAGGCACTTTATCCGCAGGAACATCGTTATTCGTGGCCTGTCATCGGTTGGATGGAAGACCTCAACCGGGCAGATGTTGATGACCTGAAACACTTCTTCCTGCGTTGGTACGGGCCCAACAATGCCGCGCTGACCATCGGTGGTGACATCGACCCGATCAAAACCCTGGAACTGGTGAACCAATATTTCGGTTCCATTCCGCGTGGTCCCGAGGTGGAAAACCTGCCAAAGGAACCTGGCAACCTTGACGCCGATCGTTACGTAACACTGGAAGACAACAAAATTCACCTGCCGGCTGTCGCATTGATTATCCCGACCGTTTACTCGACACACGCCGATGAAGCACCTTTGGATGCAGCTGCCAAGATTCTCGGCCAGGGGCAAGCATCCCTGCTGTACCAGCGTCTGGTCCAGACCGGTCGTGCCGTAAATGCTTTTGTAAACCACAGCTGTCGTGAACTGGCCTGCGAGATCATGTTCATTGTCATCCAGAATCCTGCCTCCGGTGAAACACTGGCGAAAATGGAGCAGGCCATAAGGGACACAATGGATGAGTTTGCCGCCCGCGAGATCTCCGAGGACGATCTGCAGAAGTTCAAGGCGAATTACGAATCCGGCCGTGTATTCGGTCTGCAGAGCGTGGCAGGCAAGGTATCCACCCTGGCTGCATTTCAAACCTATACCGGCAGTCCGGCTGGGATCGGTGAAGAGATTCAGCGTTACCTGAATGTGGAAATCGAAGATGTGCAGCGTGTATTCGGTCAATATGTTGCAGGTCAACCCGCGGTGGTTTTAAGCATCGTACCCGAAGGCAAACTGGAACTGGCTGCAGCCGAACAGAATTACCAGGCACCGGACCGGGATATTCCTGATAGTTTCGGTGATGAAGACCGCGAGCTTTCACTGCGTCCGGTGACGGATGACTTCGACCGCAGCCTGACCCCGGTACCTGGAACCAATCCCAATGTGGAACTGCCCGCCATCTGGGACACATCCCTGACCAACAATGTACGCGTGCTCGCAGTCCCCAACACCGAAACGCCAACGGTGACCATCAGAGCAACCTTTGATATGGGTCAGCGTGATGAACCTCCCGGCAAGGCCGGTCTGACCTCCCTGACCGCATCACTGATGCGCGAAGCAACCAAACAGCGCAGCGCAGCTGAATTCAGCGAGGAACTGGAACGAATTGGTGCCAGTGTCAGCGTCGGTCCCGGACAATACCAGACCACCGTGACGGTCAACTCATTGACCAAGAACCTCGACAAGGCGATTGCATTGATGCTGGAACGTATCCTGGAGCCCGCGTTTACCGAAGAGGACTTCGATCGCATCAAAACCCGTACCATCGAAGGCCTGTTGGCCAACCGCAAGACGCCACGGGGTCTGGCGGGTCGTGCCATCGAGGCGGTGTTGCACGGTCCAGAGCACCCACTTTCCTACCCAATGGGCGGTCTGCCTTCAACCGTGGAATCCATTACCCTGGAAGATGTGAGAGCCTATTATGCGGCCCACATTCCTGCTCACCTGACGGGTCTGCTGGTCAGTTCTGGTCTACAGCAGGAAGATATCATCGATGCACTGCAGGGCTTTGCAGGAATAGAAACCACCGAGGCCTACCGCATTCCCATTGAAGATATGCCGGAAATCAATAACAGAACGCTTTACCTGGTCAACAAGGAAGGTGCCGCCCAGTCCAGCCTGCGTACCGCACAACCGTCGATCACATACGATGCACTGGGTGATTATTACAAGGCCGGTCTGGCCAATTTCAATCTCGGTGGGACATTCAACAGCCGCATCAATCTGAATCTGCGTGAGGACAAGGGCTACACCTATGGAGCCAGAAGCGGGTTCAATGGTGGCAAGGAGTTTGGCAGTTTCCGCGTATCCACCGAGGTCAACAAAGACGCCACCGCGGCCTCATTGACCGAGATACTGAAGGAACTCGAAAGCTACTCCGCCGATGGAATGAGCGAAGAGGAATACGATTTCATGCGCTCAGCCATAGGACAGCGTGATGCCCTGCAGTACGAAACACCGGGCCGCAAACTGGGTCTGTTGGGCAATGTTTTGCGGCACGACCTTCCGCTTAACTACCGTACGCTTCAGAACAATATTCTGAAGGAAACCGATCGAGACGCACTCAATACCCTGTCGTCCAGACTCATCGATCCGGAAAATATGGCCATCGTGGTGGTCGGTGATGAAGCGGTCATTCGTGAAGAACTGGAAGCACTGGATATTCAGATCAAGTCACTCGATGAAGACGGTTTTGAAATCGGGGGATCAGAGCCACTGGACTGATCGGTTTGGCAGTCCCTTGAAGCTGCCGTGAACCGAATTGATCAAGCAGGGACGGCGGACCGTGTTGTCCGTCCCCTGGTAATGCAAAACAGGGATTGGTCTCGCCGCTCAGACAGCCGCTGATTTTACCTGCTGCACCAGGGCTTCTGGTGCAGACAGGAATGCCCGACATGCGGCATTATCGGTTTCATCGGTAAATCGGTAACCCGTTTCTTCCAGAAAACGGCCAAAGGCCACGTCATCCCCGGGTGGCACCAGGAATCCTGCCAGAATGCGCGCATTGGCGGCCGCGTGATTGCGGTAGTGAAACAGGCTAATGGACCATCGCCCTGCGAGCACGCTCAGGAATTCAAGCAATGCACCCGGGCGTTCAGGAAACTCGAAACGGAACAATCTCTCACGCTTGCTGGATGGCAATCGGCCACCCACCAGGTGGCGAATGTGCAGCTTGGAGACCTCATTGGTGGAAAGATCCGTCAACGGGTAGCCCAGTCCCGTGAGGCGATCCTGCAGGTGACGTGACGACTCCTGCAGACGGACGCCGACAAATACATGTGCATCGCCACTTCCCGCATAGCGGTAGTTGAATTCGGTCACCGATGACTCTCCCAAAGCGCTGCAAAATTCCAGGAAACTGCCAGGGCGCTCCGGAATGTTGACCGCCAACAGGACCTCCTTGCCATCACCCAATGCACAGCGCTCCACCACGTGTCCAAGACGGTCAAAGTTGACATTGGCACCACTGACCACTGCAACCCAGTCACCCCGCGGCAATTCATCTTCCTGTTTCAGGGCAGCGTACTGAATCGCACCCGCCACCGACAACGCACCCGCCGGTTCGGCCACCGCACGTACTTCTTCAAAAATGGATTTCACCGCAGCACAAACCTGGTCGACACTGACGGTAATCACCTCATCCAGTAATGCCTGGCACATTTCAAAGCTGGTTTTTCCAACCTTGCGCACTGCAACCCCATCCGCAAACATACCTGTCGCGCCAATATCAACGGGCTGACCTGCTGCCAGGGCGGCCTTCATGCTGGCTGCGTCCTCCGGTTCTACACCGACCACCCGGACCGCGGGATGTACTGCCTTCACCGTCGCGGCAACACCCGCAGCCAAACCACCGCCACCCACCGGCAAGAAGATCACACCGGGTTGATTTGTGAGTTGCTGGGTGATTTCTATACCCAGCGTGCCCTGCCCGGCAATGACCTGTGGATCATTGAAAGGGTGGACGAAAAACCGGCCACTCACCCGGCTGAATTCCAGTGCCTGGGCACAGGCCTCGTCATAGTCATCACCGGTCAATTGAATACGGGCACCCAGGTCGGCCACGGCACTGACCTTGATTTCAGGAGTCGTTCGGGGCATGAAAATGGTTGCCGTGATCCCCAGTTCCCGTGCCGACAGGGCCACACCCTGAGCGTGGTTACCGGCCGATGCCGCCACCACCCCCGACTTGCGTACCTCGGGGTCCAGTTGACTGATGCAGTTATATGCACCGCGTAATTTGAAAGAATAGGTAGGCTGCAGATCCTCGCGTTTAAGCCACAACTTGTGGCCGATACGTCCGGACAACGCCGGCGCGGCTTCCAGAGGCGTGCGACGTGCCAGATCGTAAACCGGGGAGGTCAATGCATTACGTAAACATTCCTGTGCCATATCACCCATGTGCCACCCCGGTGGGAATATACCCGTCCAGACGGCTACGTACCGCTGCACCCGCCTGTCCGGTAGACAGGTTACCACCCAGGTCGGGCGTACATTCATTGCTGGAAATACATTGGTGGATGGCAGACTCGATCCGGCGAGCCGCTTCAACCATGTCAAGACTGTGCTCAAACATCATGGCGACCGATGCCAGCATACCCAGGGGGTTGGCAATGCCCTTGCCCGCGATATCAGGTGCGGAGCCATGAATGGGCTCATACAAGCCAAAACTGCCGCTCCCCAACGATGCCGAAGGCAACATACCCATGGAACCGACCAGCATGGAAGCCTCATCTGTCAAAATGTCCCCAAACATGTTTTCGGTCACGATGACATCGAAGGATGCAGGTTTTGACATCAGGAACATGGCCGCCGCATCTACCAGCAAATAGTCGCACTTCACATCTGGAAACTGTGATTCCATGATCTCGACGGTCACTTTACGCCACAGCCGTGATGTGGCCATGACGTTGGCCTTGTCAATCATCGTCAGCCGGCCGCTTCGTGAGCGGGCCAGGTGCGCCGCCCGGACCACTACCCGTTCGACCTCCTCACGGGTGTAGGTACAGGAATCCATGGCGAATTTGTCACCTTCCACCTTTTCCCCAAAATAACTTCCACCGGTCAATTCCCGTACCACGACCAGGTCGACGCCATCCAGGTATTCCGGCTTCAACGGACTGGCTGCGAACAGTTTCGGATGGACACGGACCGGTCTGAGATTGGCGTACAGACCAAGTTCCTTGCGCAGTTTCAATAGACCCTGTTCGGGACGGACAAGTGCATTCGGGTCGGACCATTTTGGGCCACCCACGGCACCCAGTATGATGGCATCCGACCTGCGGCAGGTATCCAGGGTTTTTGCTGGCAGTGGATCACCTTTTTCATCGATGGCGGCACCGCCCACCAATGCACTTTCCATCTCCAGGCTGAGTCCATAGTCATCAGCCAGGGCGGATATCAGCATCTTAGCCTGTGTGGTGACCTCGGGACCGATACCATCACCGGGGAGCAGAGTAATACGTACACTCATAATCTGTTCTCATAGGCCCGGATATCGGTCTCGGCACGGTCCAGGAAGTCCAGCCTGTCCAGACCGAGCAACAGACAATGACGAGCGAACCCGTCCATGGCAAATGGCCAGCGACTGTGTTGACCATCCGATTCTGCAGCAATCACACAGCACTGCTCCAGGTCAACGGTGATTTCTGCACCATCCATATTCATCAGCCGGACATGTTGCTCGGGTTCAAGCACCACCGGCAAAAGACCCACATTTTGTGCATTGTTCCTGAATATATCGGCGATTTGTGAACTGATAACCACTCTGAAACCAAAACCCAGCAGGGCATGCGGTGCATGTTCCCGCGACGATCCACAACCAAAATTACGACCACCCACCAATATCGGACTTTGCCGGGCACGGGGCGTGTTGAGTACATGACCTTGGATGGGGTCACCATTGGCATCATGACGCCAGTCGGCAAATGCGTGCTCTCCAATACCGTCAAAATCTGTGGCGGTCAAGAACCTTGCCGGGATGATCTGATCGGTATCGATATTTTCCTGGGCCAGCACCAGGACGGGGCCCGTCAGGCGTTTGAATGCCTGTTTCACGTGACTTCTTTCACGTTCTCGAGGTCCACTGCCCGGCCAACATGACCCAGTACAGCGCAGGCCGCCGCAGTTTCAGGACTGGCCAGCAGGGTACGCGAACCCGCCCCTTGCCGGCCTTCAAAATTCCGGTTGGATGTCGATACCGCTGTTTTACCGGGTGGAACAATATCGCCGTTCATGGCCAGGCACATGGAACATCCCGGCAATCGCCACTCGGCACCGGCAGACTCGAAAATCCGGTGCAGGTTTTCGGCCTCTGCCTGCCAGCGCACGTGTTCCGAACCCGGAACCACGAGCATACGCACATGCGATGCAATTTGATTCCCTTTCAGGACCCCGGCTGCGGCACGCATATCGCTGAGACGTCCATTGGTGCAACTACCCACAAACACCAGGTCCACTTTTCGTTCATTCAAATACTGCCCACCCTGAAAATCCATGTAATCGAGGGCTTTTTGCTGGGATTCACTGGTGGGTATTGGCAGGGGTTCACCGATCTTCACCGACATGCCCGGATCCGTACCATAGGTGATGGTGGGTCGCACCGACGAGGCATCTATGTCCACGTGGAAATCAAAATGCGCGTCCGGGTCGGTGAAAAACTTTCGCCACTGCGCCGCGGCACGTTCAAAAGCCGGCCCCTTTGGAGCCCTGGGCCGGCCACGAAGATAATCGATAGTCACCTGGTCAGCTGCGATCATACCGGCGCGTGCGCCGGCCTCAATGGTCATATTACACAATGTCATGCGACCTTCCATATCCAGGCCCCGAACAGCACTTCCAGCATATTCAATGACGCACCCGGTACCCCCATTGACACCCAGATGTCGGATGATATGCAGCGCCAGGTCTTTTGCGCCGACGTCGGCGCCCAGTTCTCCCTCAACCTTGATGAGCATACAGCGTGGCTTAAGCTGCAACAGGCATTGCTTTGCCAGCACATGGCCCACCTCGGTGGTACCGATTCCAAATGCCAATGCGCCAAACGCACCGTGTGTGCTGGTATGGCTGTCACCGCACACGATGGTCATTCCCGGCTGGGTAGCACCCAACTCTGGGCCCATCACATGGACCACACCACGATAAGGGCTGTCCCAGTCATGCAGTTCAACACCAAAATCCCGGCAATTTTTTCTGAGGGTTTTGACTTGCTGGTGGGCCTGCCCGGTGATGTATGGTCTGTTGCCATCTTCATCCGCCGGAAGGGTCGGAGTCGAGTGATCGATCGTAGCAAGGGTCAGGTCGGGCCTGCGCACAGCAATGTTCCTTTCCCGCAGCAGGTCAAAACCCTGCGGTGAGGTCACCTCGTGTACCAGATGCAGGTCTATATAAATAATCGCCGGTGTGTCATCGCTTTGTGATCTGACCAGGTGGGCGTTCCACAGTTTTTCAAAAAGCGTTTCAGGCGCAGACACTGCTGGCCCCACTTTCCATTGAAACGGAATCTTCAATTGCATTCAGCCAGCCTAATCGGTCCACGGTTTGACCATCGAACAATCCAAAAAACGCAGTTTGGATCTGACCGGTTATGGGGCCACAACGGCCAATGCCAATGTCAATGTCATCCACCGACCTGATCGGTGTAATCTCGGCTGCCGTACCGGTGAAAAACAATTCATCTGCCAGATACAGTGCTTCTCTCGACAAGGGGATTTCACGGACTTCAAGACCCAGGGTATGGGCGAGGCGAATCACACTGTCGCGGGTAATTCCAGCCAGGATCGAAGCGGACTGTGGCGGTGTAATCAGAATATGGTCCTTGACCATGAAAAGATTTTCACCTGACCCTTCACTCAGCGTTCCATCAGGCGCCAGGCCAATTCCCTCATCAAATCCAAGCCGGTGGGCCTCCATACTGATCAACTGGCTGGACAGGTAATTACCCCCGGCCTTTACACCCGCAGGTATGGTGTTGGGCGCGACACGGTTCCAACTGGATACACAGACCCTTGCCCCTTTTTCACGTGCCTCGTCACCCAGGTAGGCCCCCCACTCGAGTGCAGCAATCGCGACATCTATCGGTGGCGGATCCTTGGGTGCGACACCAAGGGAACCATAGCCCCTGAAGGCCACAGGTCTGAGGTAAGCGCTGTTCAACCCGTTGCGTAACACCAGGCTGCAGCAGGCATCAAATAATGTGTCAATGGGGTATGGAATCTCGAATCGATAGACCTTGGCCGAGTCATAGAGACGCTCCAGGTGCTCACGCATCCGGAAACCCTTGGGGGTGCCAAGACAGTCATACACCCTGATGCCCTCGAATACACTTGAGCCATAATGGATCGCATGTGACAAAACATGCGTTGTCGCTTCATGCCATGGCTTGAACTCACCGTTGTGCCAAATTGTAGCGGGTTCTTTCATTGAAATCTTATCCTTGTAATCAGGCAGCGTTGGACTGCTTGATCTCAGTGCTATAGCGAATGGCACGGTTTACGATTTCCAACAGGGCTTCCGCACAGGACGCAACGATGTCGGTGGATAAACCGTGACCACTGTATTCAACCCCATCAACTGTGGCACGCAAGCTGGCTTCTCCCTGGGCATCCTCACCCAGTGAGATACTGCGCATGGCCAGGCTCAGTACCTTGATGCGGGTACCGGTCACCTGTTCGAGTGCATGCACGATCGCGTCAACCGGCCCGTCACCTTCGCCTGTATGGGTGCTGGTGGTCCCGTCCTGATGCGCCAGTGTCAGTGACGCCATGGGTTCGGATTCTCCATTAACCCGGCTTACCACACTCAGCCAGTTCAGCGACCACGGCCCGTTGGTATGGGTCTGGCTGCCCGTTATGATGGCTTCGAGATCTGAGTCGAAGACCCGTTTTTTGCGATCCGCCAAGTCTTTAAAGCGGATCATGATATCGTCCAGTTGATCTTCTTCGAGTTGATATCCCATCACCCGTGCCCGGTCCACTACCGCGTGTCGTCCGCTGTGTTTACCCAGGATCAGCTGAGAATGCTGTACCCCCACATCCTCGGGTTTCATTATTTCGTAAGTTTCACTCGATGCCAGCATGCCGTGTTGATGTATTCCTGCTTCGTGGGCAAAGGCATTTTCCCCGACTATGGCCTTATTGCGTGGTACAAAGTTTCCGGTAACGGCGGCCAGCAAATGACTGCCCGCTGCAAATCTACGGGTGTCGATTCCTGTCTCGCAGTCAAATCGGTCTGCCCGGGTCCTGAGTGCCATGACCACTTCCTCGAGCGCGCAGTTACCGGCGCGCTCGCCTATACCATTGAGGGCACATTCAATCTGGGTGGCGCCACCTTCTACTGCCGCCAGTGAATTGGCTACTGCCAGACCCAGGTCATCGTGGCAGTGGGTACTGACACGCACGTTTTCTATACCCGGCACGGTTTTTATCAACCAGCGGAACAGGTCATACACTTCTGACGGGGTCGCGTATCCCACGGTATCCGGAATATTCACCGTACCTGCACCGGCCTCGATTGCGGCCTGCAAAATCTCTGCGAGAAATTCTCTTTCGGTGCGGATACCGTCCTCCGCTGAAAATTCAACATCATCACAGATTTCGGTTGCCATGTTTACGGCATTGACGGCGTGGCGAAGCACTTCATCACAACTCATATTGAGCTTGTCACGACGGTGGATGGGACTGGTGGCGATAAAAGTGTGTATCCGAGAGCGGGTTGCCGGTTCCAGTGCCCTGTCGGCGAATTCAATATCCCGGGGAATGGTACGGCACAATGCGGTAATGATCGGGCCCTCAATTTCGGTCGCAATAGCACGAACGGCGTCAAAGTCACCGGGTGATGCTGCCGGGAACCCGGCCTCAAGGATGTCCACTTTCATCTCTGCCAGTGCGTGACCGACCTTTAGCTTCTGACCCAGGCTCATACTGAATCCGGGACTTTGCTCTCCGTCCCTGAGGGTGGTGTCAAATATGTGAATCTTCCTGGCCATTCAAATTCTCCTGGTAACCGGTCGTAAGCCCGGAACTTTTCTCTCATTGGTGACGGCAGCACGCAGTTCCACCTGCAGCACGTCATGTAACCGTTCCAGTTGCCGTTTCAGCAGGTCACCCGGTCGTGTGGAACTGACCGCAACGGTCATGGACCGCCGCTCACCCTCTGCTTCAGAAACAGTGCAACTCTCCAGCATGAACCCCCTGCGCTCCATTAATCCCAGTGCCCTTAAAACGGCCCCTTCATTGTTTCGCAACTGAATTTTCAGGCTGTGGTTCATTTTATCGTTCCGGAATCCTGTCTACTTTGACTTCATCATTTTGTGATTGGCTGCGCCCGGTGGAACCAGTGGCCACACGTTTTCGAGTGGATCAATGGGCACATGCAATAGTGCAGGTCCTTGCTGGTCCAGTAACCACTGTATTGCTCCGCTAACCTCTGCAGGCCTGTTGATGGTGCGTGAGGCAATTCCAAAGGCGGCCGCAACCGCGGCAAAATCCGGATTGTCGGACAGATCAACCTCGCTGTAATTGCCCTGGAAAAATATCTCCTGCCATTGTCTGACCAGACCCAGGGCGGAGTTGTCGAGCAATACGATCTTGACCGACAATCCATAGCGCTTGAGGGTAGCCAGTTCCTGGATGTTCATCATGATGGATCCGTCACCTGATACACACACGACGGTGGAATCCGGCCGGGCAATTTTTGCACCGATGGCTGCCGGCAAGCCATAACCCATCGTACCCAGACCACCGGAAGATATGTGATCCAGTGGATGTTCGAAATGACAATGTTGTGCCACGAACATCTGGTGCTGTCCCACATCACAGGTGATGGTCATTTTGCCCTTCCGTGCCAGCGACAATTCACGCAACAATCCGGGGGCATAAATACCATCACCCGGTGCGTCGTAGCGCCAGGCAAACTCCTTCTTCCAGGCATCACACTGGGCACGCCACGAGGCGCTGGCGGCCCCTCTTAGCCGGATTCCATCCAGTGCAGGTCCCAGTTCACCTATGATCGAAATATCCGCCTTACGCAGTTTGGAAATTTCAGCCGGGTCAATGTCCAGGTGAATTACCCGCGCCGACGGTGCAAATTGGGCCAGATGGCCGGTAACCCGATCATCAAATCGAGCGCCAACCACCATCAGCACGTCACAGTTCTGTACCGCATGGTTGGCCGCACCATTACCATGCATACCCAGCATTCCGACCAGTCCCGGGTCATCCGTAGGCAGGACACCGAGCCCCTTGAGGGTTGCCGCAACCGGAAAACCGGTGCGGGCGGCAAATTCTCTGAAAGAACGGATCGAATCTGATATCGCAATGCCACCACCGGCGATGATCAAGGGACGCCTGGCCTTGGAAAGCATGTCAGTGGCCGCCTGCACCGCCACCACATCCAGTATCGGAGCCTGGTAGTCGGCCTCTGGCACATAACGGGATTGTGCTGTCACGGCCGTGGCGATATCCTTCGGGAAATCAATCAGTACAGGACCGGGGCGACCGCCCTGGGCGAGTTGAAAAGCCTCGTCGACAACACCGTCAACGTCGGCAACATCCCGCAATATGTAGCTGTGCTTGACGATCGGCAAGGTGATTCCAAAAATGTCGACTTCCTGAAAAGCATCCGTGCCCTGTAATGCGGTGGGAACCTGTCCGGTGATAATCACCATGGGGACTGAATCCATGAAAGCGTTGGCGATCCCGGTTACCAGGTTGGTGGCACCAGGGCCGGATGTCGCGATACACACACCCGCCTTGCGGGTGATCCGGCCATACGCATCTGCAGCCAGTGCGGCACCTTGTTCATGCCGACAAAGATAGTGTTCCAAGTCGGAACCCACCAGGGCATCGTACAAGGGCATGATCGCACCACCAGGGTAGCCAAAGACCTGCTTTACTCCATTGCGCTGTAACGCGCCAATCAGCGTCTGCGAGCCACTGTGCAGCACCTCGGCTTTTTTGGCTGATCCGGTCATGCGTCCAGGTCTCAGGCGGCTTTTTGGGATTTCTTGGACTTGGTAATCCAACTCATTCGATCCCTCAGCTTTCTACCCACAACTTCAATCGGGTGTGCGCGACGTTTTTTCAGCATGCCCTGGTAGTTTTTCGAGCCCGATTGGTACTCATCCATCCAACGACGGGCGAAACTCCCATCCTGGATATCGGTAAGCACCTCTTTCATACGGGCCTTGACCGAGTCATCCAGAATTCGGGGCCCGGAGACCAGGTCTCCATAGGACGCCGTATCAGAAATAAATTCATACATCTTGTCGAGACCACCTTCATACATCAGGTCAACGATAAGTTTCAATTCGTGCAGGCACTCGAAATAAGCCGCTTCGGGCTGGTAGCCAGCTTCGACCAGGGTTTCATAGCCCTGGATTACCAATTGACTTGCGCCGCCACACAATACGGCCTGTTCACCAAACAGATCGGTTTCTGTCTCTTCTGCAAAGGTCGTATCAAGCACCCCGGCGCGGGTACCGCCAATGGCGTGGGCATAGCTCAGGGCACGCTCGGAGGCAGCACCGCTGGCATCCTGATGTACTGCCCGCAAACAGGGCACACCCCGGCCCTGCTGATACTGGCGACGAACCAGGTCACCCGGTGATTTGGGGGCAATCATGATGACGTCCACACCAGCGGGGACTTCAATGGCATCGAAATGTACGTTGAGACCATGTGCGAACAGCAGGATATCCCCGTCATCAAGGTTCCCCTTTATCGCTTCAAAAACCTGTGGCTGTGCCATGTCCGGCACCAGCAAGCTGATCAGTTGCGCCCTTTGTGTGGCATCTTCGAAGGACAACACCTCAAAACCGTCGGCTCTGGCAAGTTCATCCGTGGGACCGCCGGCACGCGCGCCGATAATGACTTCATAGCCTGAATCACGCAAATTGCGTGCGTGGGCCTTGCCCTGGCTGCCATAGCCGAGTATGGCAATGGTCTTGTCCTGTAGTGCGTCGCGAAGCACATCCTGTTCTGTATACAATTTCATTATTTTCTTCCTGGTTTCCCGGTTGGTGGTACTGTAAAAAAAAACCCCGCTTCTTTTCAGTTGCGGGGTTTTTTGCTGTTCTTACCGTATTTCTCTTATGCGATCAAAGCTACCCCGCTGGATGTGAGAATAATCACTAGCAGCAGAAGCAGAGCTAAATGTGCATGCAACGGAGTCAACCGCAAATCCACGCGAGTCTTGCTGGCGGGGGTCTGGGGACGAATAAAAAGTTGCTGTAAATACTTTGACATGCTGGCTTTATCCCATTGTTAAATTGACCTGTCAACCATTTTTTTGATTTTTTTGGATTTTGCCCCTGAAAAAAACTACAGGAACATGCCAAATTACATGGGTCCAAAGCTGTCTGTAAATCACTAATCGGTTATAATTGACGGCTGATTACGGACCGGCCACCAAGCTGGCCGAACTGGTACAAATTCTGCGTCAGTCACATGAATCCCCCGGGGTGCATACGGCGCTGCACAAACTCAAAGTCTTCCTGGAGGAGCACCGATGGAACTATTTGAAACAATGGGCTCTACCCGGCATGAACAGATCGTGTTTTGCAACAATGCGGATGCCGGACTGAAGGCCATTATCGCTATTCACAACACTGTGCTCGGCCCCGCCCTGGGTGGGTTGCGTATGTGGCCTTATGGCTCGGAGCAAGAAGCGCTGGACGATGTATTACGTCTGTCCAGGGGAATGACTTACAAAGCTGCCGTTTCAGGACTGAATCTGGGTGGGGGCAAGGCGGTCATCATAGGTGATCCAAGGAAAGACAAATCAGAAGCATTGTTCAGGGCATTCGGTCGATTCATAGATTCATTGAATGGTCGATACATTACCGCGGAAGATGTCGGCATTGATGTCAATGACATGGAGTTTCTTTTTCAGGAAACAAATAATGTCGTCGGTGTGCACCAGGTACATGGCGGCTCAGGTGATCCCTCCCCCTACACGGCCTTTGGCACACTCCAGGGTATTAAGGCCGCCCTGCAGTGGCAATTTGGCAATCAGGATGTGGGCAATTACAGCTTTGCTGTCCAGGGAGCAGGCCATGTCGGAATAAACCTGATCCGGTTGTTACGTGATGAAGGCGCCAAGGTTTTCGTTACTGATTTCAATAAGGAGTGTGTCGACGAGGCCGTCGAATTGGGTGCTGAAGCAGTTGGCCTCGACGAGATATACGATGTGGAAGCAGATGTCTTCAGCCCCTGTGCACTCGGTGCTGTGGTCAATGAAAAAACCATTCCCAGGTTTAACTTCAAAGTGGTTGCAGGTGCAGCCAATAACCAGTTGGCCACGGAAGAGTCAGGAGACGAACTTGCAGCACGCGGAATCCTGTATGCCCCCGATTACGCTGTCAACGCAGGTGGACTGATGAACGTTTCCATAGAATTTGAAGGCTGGAACCGTGAACGGGCATTGCGAATGTCCAGAACCATTTATTACAATCTGAGCAAGATTTTCACCATCGCCGAGAGGGATAAAATTCCAAGCTACAAAGCGGCGGACCGCATGGCCGAAGAGCGTATCGAGATGATCGGTAAACTCAAATTGCCCCACATGGGCAAACCCCACCGCTTTCCGGGGCGAGAGCGGAACAACAACAGCTGACGGATGGACATTCTGATCCTGTGAATATACAAATGCCATTAAGCGATGAACTCGAATTACTGCGTGATACGGTGCAGCGCTTCGCAGCACAGGAAATCACACCACGTGCGGCCGATATAGACGCTGAAAATTCTTTTCCCCAGGATTTATGGTGCAAGTTCGGCGAACTGGGGTTGCTGGGTATGACCATACCGGCGGCCCTGGGGGGCTCTGAATTCGGCTACCTGGCCCACGTGGTCGCCATGGAGGAAATATCCCGTGCATCGGGCTCCGTGGGTCTGTCCTATGGCGCACACAGCAATCTGTGCATGGACAACCTGAACAAGAATGGCACCGATGACCAGCGTGCCAGGTATTTACCGGGCTTGTGCAGCGGTGATCTGGTAGGTGCACTGGCCATGTCCGAACCAGGTGCGGGTTCGGACGTGGTGGGATCCATGACCTGCAAGGCCGAGTTGAAGGGTGATTACTGGCTGGCCAACGGTTCAAAGATGTGGATTACCAATGGGCCCGAAGCCGATGTGGTGATTGTATATATGCGCACAGCTGCCAAACAGGCAGGCTCGGCTGCAATGACTGGATTCCTGGTTGAAAAAGGAATGCCGGGCTATACCACGAAACAGAAGTTGGACAAGCTGGGTATGCGTGGATCAAACACCTGCGAACTACTGTTTGAAGATTGCAGAATCCCTGTCGCCAACATACTGGGCGAGGTCAACCGGGGGGTCCGCCTGCTGATGGGCGGACTGGATACCGAACGGCTGGTACTTTCCGGTGGACCCCTGGGGTTGATGCAGGCCTGTCTTGACCTGGTGGTGCCCTATCTACAGGAACGAAAGCAATTCGACCGGGCCATTGGTTCATTTGGCATCATGCAGGCCAAGCTGGCCGAAATGTATACGGCCCTGCAGGCATCGCGTGCCTATGTGTACCGGATAGCCGCGGACTTTGATGGCGGACGCAGTTCACGGGTTGATTCGGCTGCGTGTCTGCTGCAGGCATCCGTCAGTGCCGTCAGTGTGGCACTGGAGACCATTCAATCCCTGGGCGCCAATGGATACAGCAATGAGTACCCCGCAGGACGCATACTTCGTGACGCCAAACTGTACGAGATCGGCGCCGGTACCAATGAGATAAGAAAAATGCTGATCGGTCGGGAACTGGTCTCACTGGATAATTGAAAATCTTTAAAAACCGGAGTTAGAAGCTTGAGCAATAACAAAGTGGTTATCGTGGGTGCGAAACGTACCCCCATTGGCTCTTTTCAGGGGCAGTTTTCTGATATCCCGGCAGACGAACTGGGCGCGGCGGCCATTGCTGCGGCCATTGCGCATGCCGGTGTCGATAGTTCATCCGTTGAAGATGTGTTGATGGGCTGTGTGCTGCCAGCTGGTATCGGACAGGCACCGGCACGTCTGGCAGCCCGTAAAGCCGGTATACCCGATGCGGCAGGTGCGGTGACCATCAACAAGGTCTGCAGTTCCGGACTCAAAGCCATCCAGCTGGCCAATGACATGATCATCGCCGGTTCAGCGGAGATCGTCGTGGCGGGTGGTATGGAGAACATGACCCGCTCGCCCTATCTGCTTCCCAAGGCTCGCGGTGGCCATCGTATGGGTCACGGAGAAGTCCTGGACCACATGTTCACCGATGGCCTGCAGGACCCTGATGAAGGCCTGATGATGGGTACCTACGGTGAACGCTGTGCGTCACGATTTGGATTCACACGAGAGCAGCAGGATAACTTTGTTATCGCGTCCGTTAACCGCGCAGTCAAGGCAATGTCCGGAGATTTTCAAAACGAGATTACACCGGTTACCGTGCGGTCACGACGCGGAGAGGTGGTTTACAGCCATGATCAGGAACCACCATCGTGTGACATCGGTAAAATCCCTTCTCTGCGGCCCGCCTTCAAAAAAGATGGCACGGTCACCGCAGCAAGTTCATCAAAAATCTCGGACGGGGCCGCAGCCACGGTACTGATGTCTGCCAGTAGGGCTGCTGAACTGGAACTCAAGCCGCTGGCGCGTATCATCGCTCACGCTACGTTTTCGCAGGAACCTGAGTGGTTCACCACCGCCCCGATAGGCGCTATCACACGGGTATTGGAAACGGCAGGATGGGGCATTGACGAGGTTGACCTGTTCGAAGTTAACGAGGCTTTTGCAGCCGTAACCATGGCTGCCATGCAGGAACACCAGATCGAACATTCCCAAATGAATGTGAATGGAGGAGCCTGTGCATTGGGCCACCCCATAGGGGCATCAGGTGCCCGCCTGGTGGTTACACTGATCAACGCATTGGCACAACGAGGACTGTCGAAAGGTGTGGCGGCTTTGTGCAACGGTGGCGGCGAAGCTACTGCAATTGCCGTCGAA
Organism: Lysobacterales bacterium; assembly: GCA_014238945.1. Lineage (GTDB taxonomy): Bacteria > Pseudomonadota > Gammaproteobacteria > Xanthomonadales > SZUA-36 > SZUA-36. The sequence goes on along the minus strand of JABAAB010000067.1, from coordinate 19,360 downwards.
CTGCCATAATCACCTCATGGCGGTCATCAAAACACAGATTGATAACACGGGTCAGGAGTTTGCGGCCAATGACGCGCACCTGCGTGAACTGGTTGCTGATTTGCAAACCCACCTTGACCGGGTGGAACTCGGTGGTGGTGAAAAAGCACGTGCAAAACACGTTAAACGCGGCAAGATGTTGCCTCGAGAGAGAATCAGCAGGCTAATCGATCCTGGTACACCCTTCCTGGAATTCTCCCCGCTTGCGGCCCTGGGTATGTACGATGACAAGGCACCGTGTGCCGGAATCATTACCGGTATGGGCCGGGTCAGCGGACACGAAGTTGTCATTATCGCCAACGATGCAACGGTGAAAGGCGGAAGTTACCTGCCCATTACGGTCAAGAAACACCTCCGGGCCCAGGAAATCGCCCTGGAAAACCACCTTCCCTGTATCTATCTAGTCGACTCCGGTGGTGCATTCCTGCCACTGCAGGATGAAGTTTTTCCGGATCGCGAGCACTTTGGCCGGATTTTCTATAACCAGGCCCGTCTTTCGGCCGCCAACATACCGCAAATAGCAGCCGTGATGGGCTCATGCACCGCAGGTGGTGCCTATGTTCCGGCCATGAGCGATGAATCCATCATCGTCAGGGAACAGGGAACGATTTTTCTCGGCGGCCCACCACTGGTCAAAGCGGCTACCGGGGAAATTGTTGATGCTGAATCACTGGGTGGGGCCGATGTTCATTGCTCCAGGTCCGGAGTTACCGATCATTATGCGCTGGATGACACGCACGCGCTTGAACTGGCCCGCGAGGCAGTCGAATTCCTGAACCGACAAAAGCGCAACCCGCTCGAAATGCGACAATCGGTCAGCCCTGTATACCCGGTCGAGGAAATCTACGGCATCCTTTCGCGTGATACCCGCTATCCCTACAAGGTGCGTGAAATCATTGCCCGACTCGTTGACGGAAGTGAATTTCATGAATTCAAAGCCCGTTATGGTAAAACCCTGGTGTGTGGATTTGCTCACTTGCACGGCTATCCGGTGGGTGTTGTGGCCAACAACGGCATCCTGTTTTCTGATAGTGCATTGAAGGGTACACACTTCATACAAATTTGTAATAAGCGCAATATACCTTTGTTATTTCTGCAGAATGTTACTGGTTTTATGGTAGGAAAGGCGTACGAAAATTCCGGAATCGCAAAGGATGGTGCCAAGATGGTTACGGCCGTGGCCACCAGTCACGTACCCAAATTCACCGTCATAATCGGCGGGTCATTTGGTGCCGGGAACTACGCCATGTGCGGCAGGGCCTATCAACCCCGCATGCTCTGGATGTGGCCCAATGCAAGGATTTCCGTGATGGGTGGTGAACAGGCCGCATCCGTGCTGGCTACCATACGCAGAGATGCGATTGAGTCCGTTGGCAACAGTTGGTCACCTGAAGAGGAAGAAGAATTCAAACAACCGATTCGGGACAGTTACGAGCGTGAGGGGCACCCCTACCACGCCACTGCCCGTTTGTGGGATGACGGTGTAATTGACCCCATTGACACCCGGCACGTACTTGGTCTGGCACTTTCTGCCGCCATGAACGCACCGGTCCAGCAGGGTAAACATGGCATTTTCCGAATGTAGATCATCGGTATCGAGATCAGCTGAACACAGGGAACCCGGAAAGTTATGCAAACGCTGATTAGCACAGCCGACAGCCGGGGTATTCTGACCCTGAGTATGAACCGGCCCCACGTTTCAAACGCCTTTGACCCCGACCTGATCAGGGATCTGACCAAGGCGTTAGAGGAGGCTGACAAAAATCATGATGTCAGACTGGTTGTTCTTACCGGTGAGGGACGATATTTTTCTGCGGGTGCAGATCTGCATTGGATGAAGAGCCTGATCAATGCCAGTCAGCAGGACAATGAAAACGACGCGCTGATGCTGGCCCGATTGATGAGGAACCTGAATTACCTGTCAAAACCTACCATTGCACGCATCAATGGTGCTGCTTTTGGAGGCGGTCTGGGATTGATCGCAGCCTGTGATATCACCATCGCTGATGACAACGCCCGCTTCGGATTGACCGAATCCCGACTGGGCCTGGCGCCGGCCGTGATCTCGCCCTATGTTTACCGGCGTGTCGGTGAAGCCAACGCACGTCGTTATTTTCTCAGTGGTGAACGGTTTGGCTGTCGACAGGCCATGGCTGTTGGCCTGATCCAGCAGTGCGTTGCCACCCGGGAGCTGGATTCGGCGGTTGAGAATGTCATCATCGAGCTGCTCAAAGGAGGTCCTTTAGCCGTTGCCTGTTGCAAGCAGTTGGTATTCACCGTTGCGGGTCATGATCGTGAGTCACAAAGACGCATGGACACGCACACCGCCGAGTTGATAGCCAGACTGCGGGTGTCACCGGAAGGGCAGGAAGGTCTGACTGCGTTTCTGGAAAAACGCAGACCCGGTTGGGTTAGAGACTGAACCCGGATGTCTGATTTTGTCACATTGGTTGAAGTTGGCCCGCGCGACGGTCTGCAGAATGAACCGGGAACCGTGACTGCATCGACAAAAATTGAGTTGATAGACCGTTTGTCCGATTGTGGCTTTCCCGTCATCGAAGCCGGCAGTTTTGTCAGCCCGAAATGGGTGCCACAGATGGCTGACTCAGACTTTGTGCTGAAGGGCATCACTCCCCGACCCGGTATACGTTACCCGGTCCTGGTTCCCAACCTGAAAGGATTTGAGCGGGCAAAGAAAGCTGGCGCCAGGGAAGTCGCAGTCTTTACAGCGGCATCAGAAAGCTTCAGCCAGAGAAATACCAACTGCAGTATTGCCGAGTCCATTGCCCGGATTGAACCGGTGGCTCTGGGAGCAAAGGCAGACGGTACCAGACTGCGTGCCTATGTATCCTGCGTACTGGGTTGCCCCTATGAAGGAATTGTTGATCCAGCGATGGTAGCCCAGGTCTGTGCAAAATTGATTGATCTGGGTTGTGATGAAATCTCGCTTGGGGACACACTCGGAACGGGTACACCGGGCAGTGCCAAGGCAATGGTCCAAGCGGCCAGCGATGTCGTGCCAATCGAACGTCTCGCCGTGCATTTTCATGATACCTACGGACAGGCACTGGCCAATATTCTCGCCTGTCTCGACACTGGAATTCGAACGGTCGATTCATCAGTTTCCGGACTCGGGGGGTGCCCCTATGCCAATGGCGCGAGTGGTAACATAGCCAGCGAGGATCTGGTGTATATGCTGCACGGGCTTGGACTTCCAACCGGAGTGGACCTGGCGGCACTGGTCGAGACCGGTGCATGGATATCAAGTCAACTGAATCGCCGCAATAACAGCAAGTCGGGATTGGCATTGCTCAACACGGATGCAACTGGCTAAATTTTGTTTTTTGGCCCCTGGTTTGACCACCGGTGTTATCACCTTCACAGGAGTATCTACAAATGCAATTGAATGAAGTCAAAGCCCTGATCACCGGCGGTGTTTCGGGACTGGGCCTGGCAGTGGCACGTAAAGTGGTTTCTGGAGGCGGACAGGCCGTGCTACTCGATATCAACGATGAAGCGGGTGCGGCCGTAGAGTCGGAATTGGGTGGGGCCGCAAAATACATCCGCAGTGATGTCACCTCAGAGCAGGATGTGTCCGTTGCCGTCACCAGCGCAAAGGCCATTATGGGCAGGATCAATGTCGCCATGAACTGTGCCGGGATCATAGGCGCCGGACGGGTTCTGGGCCGCGAAGCGGCTATGCCACTGGACTACTTTTCCAATGTTATCCAGGTCAATCTGATTGGCAGTTTCAATATTATCAAAGCCTCGGGTGCTGCCATGGAATCCAACCCGCCGGGAGCCGATGGCGAACGTGGTGTGATTATCAGTACGGCATCCGTCGCCGCCTACGAAGGCCAAATCGGACAGGCCGCCTATTCTGCGTCCAAGGCAGGTATCGTGGGAATGACCTTGCCAATTGCGCGTGAATTTGCCCGTATCGGCATACGCGTCAATGCGATCGCACCGGGAATCTTCTGGACGCCCATGGTTGATGGTCTTCCGGTCGCGGTTCAGGAATCCCTGGGTGCTTCAATTCCATTCCCACACCGACTGGGAAAAGCCGAAGAATTTGCAGATTTAGCTGCACACATCATGGAAAACAGCTACATTAACGGTGAAACCATTCGTTTGGATGGCGCAGTCCGGTTGGCGCCAAAATAGGGAGAAAGCGATGGAGACCTTTGCCGAAGTAAGACAGCACATCATGAACAATCATTCGTTATTCATGGATGAGCCCTTTCAGCTCGCCTTTGAATACAATATTGAAGGGGGTGAAAGAACCCAGGGCATCTACCTTGCCGAGCTCAAGTCATCGGATAACCGACGTTACATAAGGGTAGAAACACTGATCTGCCCATTGGAAGATTTTGATGCTGAAAAGTGTCTGCGCATTAATCTGATTCAGCGTATCGGTTACCTGGCGGTCGGTGATCTGGATGGCACGGCCTATGTCAAAATGTGTGAGAACCTGCCCTATAGCTCACTTGACGGAGAGGAACTGGAGTATGTAATCAGCAATGTCGCACCCATGGCAGACCGTATGGAGTTTGCCCTGGAAGCCGGTGAGGACAATTTTTAGCAATCTGTTTCAAGGTGTGTAGAGGGATTGAGGGCGCAGGGTGAATGGATTTGAATGATTCATTTATTGGGAGGTAGGAAATGGAAGTATTTAAAGATTTTCTGAATTATCTGCAGAACAGTGAAGCCATTACCAACTGGCTCACCGGTTTTGTCATTGCAGTGGTCATTTTCCTGGTCGGCCGTTGGGTTTCCAGACGCGTGACACGGGTTATCAAATCCATTCTGCTGGGTCAGGAGATGGAGGATACGCTGGTCGATTTCCTCGCACAGGTGGTTTATGCCGCCATGATGACGGCAGTCATCATCACCGCGTTGAACCAGATGGGCGTACCGGTAACATCCGTGGCTGCCATTGTCGGTGCTGCGGGACTGGCTATAGGCCTGGCCCTGAAAGATTCGTTGGGGAATTTTGCCCAGGGTGTCATGCTGGTCATGTTCCAGCCATTCAAAAAAGGGGATTTTGTCGAAGTAGCCGGTATATCCGGCTCTGTGATTGAAGTAAGAATCTTCAGTACCGTACTGAAAACGGGTGACAACAAGCAAATCATCATACCCAATGGCATCGTCGGCAGTGACACGATCACCAACTACTCGGTCAATGATACCCGTCGGATGGATTTCGTTATCGGTGTCAGTTATGACGATGACCTGAAGGTGGCACGTAATGTCCTGGCTGAAGTCTGCAGTGCCCATCCATTAACGCTGGATGAACCTGCAACCAAGGTTGCCGTCAGCAACCTGGGTGACAGCAGTGTGGACATCGTGGTACGTCCCTGGATCAAGACATCCGACTACTGGACCGCCCATGGTGAATTACTTGAGAGCTTCAAAACTGAATTGGAAGCAGCCGGTTGCAATCTTCCCTATCCACAACAGGACGTACATTTGCACAAAGCGTCCTGAACTGGCAAAAACAAAGGAAACACCATGGCGAATGAAGGCTATCACGAACCCATAGCAGAACTACGCGATGAAACCCGTGACATGCACCGGGCCATCACGTCCTTGATGGAAGAACTCGAAGCAGTGGACTGGTACAACCAGCGTGTCGATGCCTGTAAAGATCCTGCGCTCAAAGCCATCCTGGAGCACAACCGGGACGAGGAGAAGGAACATGCTGCCATGGTTCTGGAATGGATCCGCCGGCACGACCCTGTCATGGAGGATGAATTAAGGAGCTACCTGTTCACTGACGGGGAAATCGCCCATTCATGATTTAACCCGATAGCGGTCATTCCTTACTGGCTGTTGCTTTGGGCACATGGGAGGAGAAGCATTGCGGTCCACAATGACAGCTATGATGGTACTGCTAATGCTGCTACCCGGGATGGTGACAGCAGCCACGCTGGTGGCATTCGCACAACTGCCGGCAGACACTTTTGGCAACGGACCCACTTCAGGACAATTTATTGAAGCCGCCAATGGCCGCAAGCCACCCTTTGAAAACCAGCAACCGGTACAGGGTTTCTCCGCTCTGCTCCATGCTGAAGATGACAGTTTCCTGGTACTCAGCGACAATGGTTTTGGCACACGCACCAACTCACCGGACTATCTCCTGTCCATTTACCACATAAAAGTTGATTTCAGACGCCCCACGGGCGGCGCGGGTCAGATTCAGCTGCTCAATACCACCAGGTTGAGGGATCCTCAACGGCACCTGCCCTACCCGGTTGAACGTCCCCGGGACCGCTTTCTGACCGGTGCCGACCTGGATCCCGAGTCTTTTCAAAGAACGGCTGATGGAAGTTTCTGGGTTGGTGAGGAACTGATTCCGGCATTGTTGCAGTTCTCTGCAGACGGTGTGCTGCTGGCACCCCCGTTCACGCTTTCCGGTCTTGCTGCCGCTGATAACCCCCAGGGTACCGTTCCCACCCTGCCCCGCTCACGCGGTTTTGAGGGAATGGCCATTTCACCTGACGAAAAATGGCTTTATCCCATGCTTGAAGGCTCAGTAATCAATGATACGGACGCTTTGAACATCTACACATTCAGTGTGGAGAATCAGGGTTTTGAAAATCCCGATGCACTCAACCCCAGCTATCGATACCGTCTTGACAAAGCTGCAACTGCAATCGGGGAATTCATCATGTACTCAGACACCGGTGCCCTGGTGATAGAACGTGATTCAGCACAGGGTGAGATAGCCATGATCAAGAAAATCTACAAGCTGGACTTCGACCGACTTGATCAGGACGGTTTCCTCATCAAGACGCTGGTGGCCGATCTGCTGGATATCGAAGATCCCAGTGACCTCAACCAGGATGGAAACAGGCGATTTACCTTTCCTTTCCAGACCATAGAAGGCCTGGTGATCATCAACCAGACAATTGTGGGATTGGTAAATGACAACAACTATCCTTTTGGTCACGCCCGCTGGCCGGATGCTGCACCACCCGACAACAACGAATTTATCCTGATCGAGGTGCCTCCATTGTGGCCATAAGCAGAACTGACCGATATGCCGGCTAAACATTTCTTTATCAGCAGCAAAGGGTTGGCCGATGCGTTGCAGCGTCCATCCGCCTGGGTTCTGATAGTTGTGAACCTCGGTTTGATCGCCGGCGTTATTGTCTGGGATTGGCAGGTATTTGATATCGTATTTCTTTACTGGGCCGAAAATCTGGTCATCGGTGCCATCAACGTGCTGAAAATGCTGGTATGCAACCCGGGCAATGAATCCGTCACCACGCTCAGAAACTCAAAGAGCGGAAAGTCTGATAAAACGGGTGACGCCCGTACCGCGGCAATCGCAAACATGGGTGGCGTTTTCAAACTGATTTTGATCCCGTTTTTCATAATCCACTACGGTGGGTTCTGTTTTGGCCACGGCATATTCATATTTGCCTTGTTCAGTGACGGCAGCCTGACCAGCGTCGACCGGGATACCCTGGAAGCTATGGATTTGTTGACCGGCAGCATGTTGTTCGCAATTGCTGCCCTGGCCGCCAGCCACCTGTTCTCATTTTTTCGCAATTTTATCGCCGCAGGCGAATACCGGCGCAGCCACCCGGCCATGTTGATGATGCGACCTTACGGGCGCATAGTTGCACTACACATCACCATCATCGTCGGTGCTTTCCTGAGCATTGCCTTTGGCAGCCCCATGGGTCTGCTGGTAGTCTTGATCTTGCTAAAGACCGGTGTTGACCTTGCCATGCACCAAACCGAACGCAGGAAATTACAGGATATGTAATATCAAATGCAACACCAGGAAGGGATCAGTAGAGGAACTTAAAATGAACAAACAATTTTTTATATCAGCCATCGTCATGTCCATTGCCACCCTGATGGCGGGTTTTGTCGTGCACGGCTTCCTGCTTTCCCAGGACTACATGGCACTGCCGGATTTGTATCGGTCAGAAGAGGACCAGGTCAATTATTTTCATTTCATGTTGATTGCCCATATCCTGATGGGTATCGCTCTCACCTGGATCTATCGAGAAGGCCGGAACGACAAGCCCTGGCTCGGCCAGGGATTTCGTTTTGGTATCATGATTGCAGTACTGATGCCAATTCCAACCTACATGCTCTATTATGCTGTTCAGCCCATGCCTGAAAGTCTGGCGGTCAAACAGATCCTGTTCGACACACCAGCAATCCTGGTCATGGGTATGCTGGTGGCCTGGTTGAACCGGCAACAATAAAGTTTGGGTGCGAGGGTAAATTGATTCCTCCCGCCGACAATTCAAATCTGGAGTAGTTCTATGAAATCACGTGCTGCTGTCGCCATTGAGGCTGGACAACCGCTTGAAATCGCCGAGGTGGATGTACAAGGCCCCAAAGCCGGTGAAGTAATGGTGCGTATGGTGGCCACCGGTGTTTGCCACACGGATGCATTCACACTTTCCGGAAGTGATCCCGAGGGTATTTTTCCTGCGATCCTGGGTCATGAAGGGGGTGGTGTCGTTGAAGAAGTCGGAGCCGGAGTCACCAGTGTGAAGGCTGGTGATCATGTCATTCCACTGTACACACCCGAATGCGGAAAATGCAGCTTCTGCCTGTCAGGAAAAACCAATCTCTGCCAGGCGATACGCATGACCCAGGGACAGGGACTGATGCCCGATGGCAGTTCAAGGTTTTCTCTCAATGGTCAGACCCTGTACCACTACATGGGTACCTCAACCTTTTCAGAGTACAGCGTGATGCCCGAGATTTCGGTTGCAAAGATCAACCCGGAGGCACCGCTGGACAAGGTTTGCCTGCTCGGTTGTGGCATTACCACCGGTATCGGTGCGGTGCTCAACACGGCCAAGGTGGAAGCCGGATCAACTGTTGCCGTGTTCGGTCTCGGGGGAATTGGGCTCAGTGTGGTACAGGGCGCAGTCATGGCGGGTGCATCACGTATCATTGCAATCGACCTGAACAAAGACAAATTCGAAATGGCCCGAATGTTGGGAGCCACAGATTTTGTAAATCCCGGGGACTCGGACCAGCCTATCCAGGATGTCATCGTCGACCTGACTGATGGAGGGGTGGATTATTCATTCGAGTGTATCGGCAACACCAACGTCATGCGATCAGCACTGGAGTGCTGCCACAAGGGTTGGGGAGAATCCGTGATCATCGGTGTGGCCGGAGCGGGCCAGGAGATCTCCACGCGGCCGTTCCAGTTGGTAACCGGCAGGGTCTGGCGCGGTACGGCCTTTGGTGGGGTACGCGGTCGCAGCGAACTGCCGGGCTACGTGGACAACTACATGTCCGGCAAGATAAACATCGACGATATGGTGACCCACACCATGGGACTGGATGACATCAACAGCGCTTTTGACCTGATGCATGAGGGTGAAAGCATACGATCGGTGGTTATTTATTAGGCGACATGCCATGACAGGAATAGTGGAAATTTCCCGTAGCCGGTTTTTTGAAGGTCAGCAGATACGGTTTCAACACCACTCCGAGGTGCTCAATTGCGACATGACCTTTGGCGTCTTCCTGCCCCCACAGGCAGAAACCTCCGAAGTTCCGGTGCTGTACTGGTTATCCGGGCTTACCTGTACCGACGAAAATTTCGCCATCAAGGCCGGTGCGCAAAGACGGGCATCTGAACTGGGATTGGCCATAGTCTGTCCGGATACCAGTCCGCGGGGAACTGACCTGCCCGGTGAACATGACGACTGGGATTTCGGTTCCGGGGCCGGTTTTTATCTCAATGCTACCCGTGCACCCTGGTCCAACCATTACCACATGTACGATTATGTCAGTAAAGAGTTACCCGACCTTGTAGAAGCACAATTACCCGTTACCGACCTGCGCTCTGTCAGCGGTCACTCGATGGGTGGCCACGGCGCGTTGATGTGCGCCCTGAAGGATCCGGACCGTTACTCCTCTGTGTCAGCATTTGCACCCATTTGCCACCCCTCGGTAACCCCCTGGGGTATCAAGGCATTCAGCAATTATCTTGGTGAAGACCGCAACGACTGGCTGGATTGGGATGCCACGCAACTGGTCTGCTCAACGGAAAAACAACTGCCCATCCTGATTGACCAGGGCACCGAAGATGACTTCCTGGGTGAGGAATTGAAACCCGGCAGTCTGGAGCAGGCCTGTATCTGCACACACCACCCCCTTGATGTCAGGATGCGAGAGGGTTACGACCACGGCTACAACTTCATTTCAACATACATTGATGAACACCTGAATCACCATGCCGAGGCGCTGGGACTGATTTGACTGGTTGGCATACATCCAAAGCCGGGTCTGTAGTCCAATTCGGGTCGAGTAGCCTACCGAGCGGGCGACAACCCGGCCATCACCGTCAATAACGAAATAGGTTGGAAACGCCCTGACCTGCCAGTCCCGTGCTGTTCCCGCATTGCCCATTAATACGGGTACACCCAGTCCCGTATTGCGGATGAATTCACGAACTTCGGCATCACTCGAATAATCAAGGGCTACCGCACGGGCCCAGGCCAGCTTGCCGCTGGAAACCAGGTTCTGCATATTGTCGATACTGCTTTTACAATAAATACACCAGGGGGCAAAAAAATACACTACCCCGGTGCTGCCGGGCACCAGTATGGTATCCATACGTGAATCGTCCAGCCATCCCAGTTCAAGTGGAGGTGCAGGTTCATCATAAGGCAGGTTTTTTGTCTGCAGGGTGTGGATCAACAGCAGGCTGGTGACGATGACCGCCACGTCAAACACCAGTGCTCCCCAGTAATGGCCACGCAGCTTGCTCCAGGCCATACCGAAGCCCTTCATTACTCCCCCCACAGCAAGCGATCGACGGCACCGCGATACCCATAACGATCAAGATCAATTTTGCCATGCAGGAATACCAGGCCCTCTGCTTCCAGTCTTTCTTTCTGTGAGCGCCAGTCACTGGAGTCCTCAGGAAATGAAATTTTCCCCTGTGCATTGATTACCCTGTGCCAGGGCAGATCCAATTTTCGTGGCGCCCTTCTCATGGCCTGGCTGACACGTCTTGCCGCCCGCGGCATGCCGGATAATCGTGCCACCTCACCGTAGGTCAGTACGTGTCCGGCTGGAATCTCGCATACGACCTTCCAGACTTTCCGGTACCAGGTCTGTTGGTCAGGACTCTTTTTTTCAGGTCCCTTGCTTGTCACTTCGTTCAAGTCAAAATTGCCCGTATATCAATTCCATATTCAGAGACAACAAGGTAGCATGTTATTGGTGGATACTCATCAATCCAACACACAGGAAGCAGAACCCGAATGACAATAAAAGTTGATACAAAATTCAAGCGGGAAGCCGAAAGAGGCAGCCATGACCACGCTCAGGCCTGTAATATTCTTGATGCCGGCAAGCTTTGCCATGTCGGCTTTACACTGGACGGGCAACCCTATGTACTGCCGATGGCGTACGCCCGCAGAGATGAGGAACTCCTGATCCATGGATCAGTGGCCAGTCGACTAATGAAAAACCTCGCATCCGGTCTGCGCTGCTGCGTCACTGTGACCCATTTTGATGGCATGGTTTACGCACGTTCAACGTTTTATTCCTCGATGAATTATCGCTCGGTGATGGTCTTCGGGATGGCCCGACTGGTAACGGGTATCGATGAGAAAAAGACCAGTATCCAGGTGTTGATAGATCACCTGATGCCAGGTCGACATACCGATGTACGGGATTCCACACGCAAGGAACTCAATGCCACCAGCCTGCTCTCCCTGCCCATCGAGACCTTCAGCGTCAAGCAACGCACCGGTCCACCCGAGGATCTCAAAGCGGATCTGTCAACACCGATCTGGGCAGGGGTGGTCCCCGCCCGACAGGTTAACGGCGAACCGGTAGATGCACCAGACCTGCTACCGGATGTTGGCAGGCCGGACTACTTGTGAGTGACCGACCGGGTACTCGGTCCCCGGTCACGCTTGCTCAAATCCATTAAGGGGACGTATCAATCCCCGCACCACCCACCATGGCAGCTGCTACCTTTTCCGGGCACTCCAACTGGGGGTAATGGGCAACATCCTCCAATGACAACAATTTGGCACGGGGATTCCGACTGCAAATCCTCTCGGCAATGGGATATACGGCAACTGAATCCAGTTTGCCCCATATCAGTTTGAACGGCAGGTCCAACCGGTGCAGGGGACCAAGCCAACGCTCCGGGTTGCGTTTACGTTCTTTCATATAGCCTGCGACCTTTGCCAGTGTCCGGCGACCGTTATTATTCAATATCAGCGACCATTGCTGGCGGTAGTGTTCGTCGTCGAAACCATCCGGCTCAGCGTATGCTTGCGGATATTGATGTCTGAAAATCCGGTAACTGCTCAGACGAGCAGTCAGGGTACCGACCAGCGGTGTGCGCAACAGTCGCTGTGTAGGCAATGGTTGGTGCAAATCCATGTAAACACCGGCATTGAGCATGGTGAAGCTGTTTATGGATAAAGTGGTCAAACCCTGTTCCAGCCGGTAGAAGAGCTCACCGGCAACACTGGCACCCATATCGTGGGCCAGCAGGTCAAACTGGCGGACACCGAGTAGTTTTAATAAGGCCTCGGTGGCATCCATCTGCCGGCGTAGCGAATAGCTCCGGGCCGATGGTTTTTCCGACAGACCATAGCCGGGAAAATCAAATACCAACACCCGGTAATGCGAGGTCAGCAGTGGGATCAGCTGGTGCCAATCCCAACTGCTGGTCGGGAATCCATGCAAACAGACCAGCCATGGCCCGTTGCCTTCAACCCGGTACCACACATGGGTATCGTCAACACTGGCGGTTCTCCCGGAGGCCATCCAGGTATGCAATTCCGGGCTCAGTTCATGAGCAAGATCAGTGTTCACGTTTTTTTGCGGCCCGTTGGGATGCTGCGAGTATACCCCTCAGGATATTGATTTCGTTCTGGTCCGGTCGTGCCCGGTTGAACAATCGTCGCAGTCTCATCATCAGGCGTTTTGGCTGGTCAGGGTTCAGAAACTCAATTTGAAGCAAGGTCTCCTCAAGATGTACAAACAACCGTTCCATCTGGCCCGCGTCAACCGGCACCCAATCGGGCGGTGTTAATTCCACTCCCGCCCCACCAATGGCTTTCATCCGCAATTCGTAGGCAACTACCTGGACGGCCTGGGCGAGATTCAACGACCCGTATTCCGGGTTGGTGTCAATATGTACCAGTTGATTACAACGTTGCATTTCATCATTGGTCAATCCATAACGCTCACGGCCAAACAAAACGGCAACGTCCTGTGCACCGCTGGCTTCCGGCCTGCCTTCCGCCAGTGCCCGCTCAGCGGCCATGCGTACATCTAACTGCGGCATCGGCAGGCTTCGCAATCGGGCACTGGTTCCCAGCACCAGCGAGCAGCCCGCAAGGGCGGCGTCGAGCGAATTGTGGACCACCGCATGTTGTAGCAGATCGTCGGCACCTGATGCCCGTGCCGTAGCTTCAGCGCAGGGAAACAATTTTGGTGTGACCAGATGCAGGCTTTTCAGGCCCATGACTTTCATGGCCCTGGCAGTGGCCCCGATATTGCCCGGGTGGGTTGTATTGATCAAAACAATGCGAATGTGTGACAAACTTTCTGCCACCAATGCTTCGCTTCTGTTATCCTGTGCCGCCTTTGAGTTCATAGATTAATTGTAATGGTCCATCCAGTATTAAACATCGCTATTAACGCTGCCCACATCGCCGGCGACCTGATGCGACGCGAATTACACAAGGTTGCGTCAATCCCGGTCACCCGTAAGGCCCGACACGATTATGTGACTGAGATCGACAAGACCAGCGAAGCGGAGATTGTACGTGAAATCAAACGCTATCACCCGGACCATGCCATTCTTGGAGAAGAAGGAGGGGCACAGGGTGAAAGTGAATATGTGTGGATCATCGATCCGCTTGATGGCACCAGCAATTATCTGCACGGCATGCCCCATTTTGCAGTTTCCATTGCCCTTCAAATCAAGGGCAGAACCGAACATGCCGTGGTTTACGACCCGATGCGTGATGAACTGTTCAGTGCCAGTCGCGGCAGTGGTGCCCATTTGAACAATACCCGGCTGAGGGTTTCAGCGCGCATTACGCTGGACAACGCCATAGTGGCAACGGCATTTCCGTTTCGCCAGCGTGGCATGATGAGTACCTATACCGGTATTTTCAGTGAGGTATACAAAAAAGTTGAGGACATCAGACGCTATGGCGCCGCCTCGCTGGATCTTGCCTGGGTAGCAGCGGGGCGTATGGACGCCTACTTTGAAATAGGACTCAAAGCCTGGGATGTTGCTGCCGGGGCCCTGCTGGTTCGGGAGGCAGGTGGCACGGTTTCTGACTTCGAGGGCAACGATGCGGTAGAAAACTCGAATTCAATACTTGCCGCACCCTATAAACTGATGACCCCCCTGCGTCAGATCATCGAACCCCGCTGGGCCAAAACAAAACGCTAGCTGTCAACAACCGCGCGATCATAAGCATGGATACGAGCAATACAAAACTCCGGCGAAAATATCAGGGCTGCCTGCCCTCTCGCGTTGACTCATGGGAAAAGGTAACCCTAGCTCGCTGAGAATCAGATTCGTTGCCTCACATTAGAGGTAACTTTGACCTTCTTGAAAATCACCCGAAGTTTTTTCTCAATATTCTTCTTGAGTATAAAGGGATTAAGCGCAGTGTGAACTGGTTGCAGACGTTCTTTTTCTTCGTCAGAAACATGATCTGATGACATTACGCGGTCATATGGCGTTTGGGGTAGGTCGTACTTTTTGTAGTACTTCGAGTTGATGCGTTTTTTCTCCAACAGTTTCATGCTGGGAATAAAGTGATTTTGATAAAGTGACCATTCATTGGCATACAGGTCATTCATCAAGTCCACCAGGCTGAGATCTTCAAAACGATCGTAACCAAACAACTGGCGCACATGTGACCAGTTCTTCTGTTCCACATGAGCGTTATCATTTTTCTTGTAGGGTCGCGAGCGGGTAAAAGATGTAACCGAGGGGTGATTAGTAAAGTAGCGTAGCAGGTGCCAGTTCAGGAATTCCGAGCCGTTGTCACAGTCAAAGCCCTGCATATCAAAGGGAAGGCTGGCTTCAACATCCGCAATCTGGTCTCGCACACCCTCAGCACCTTTGTTCCAGGTGGCGCGATTCTCGGTCCAGGTCGTAAGAATGTCCGTCATTGTTAACGACCAGACGAAGTCACCGGCCAGGCTGTTGCCGCAATGGGCCACGGTATCGGCTTCCATGAAGCCGGGCTGGGTGACGTCCCAGAAGTCGGTACGGATGGGTATCTGGTTCTTCAGCAGGGTACCTGGTCTGGTGCCACTGAGGCCCTTGCGTCCATAAGCGACCCGTACGGGTTTTAATACCCTGTCAATGGTGGCGGCACTGATCGACAACAGCTTGTTCTGTGTTTCTGGTAACAGCGCCTTGTAGACTGTTTCATAGAACGGTAACCACAGCGGAATGGCCACCTTGAGCTTCTTGGAACACATCTGGTCACTGGCAAACCAGATACGCTTCAGGGCGGTTAGCAGCTCTGCTGAGGCATAAATGGGCTTGGGTCCAGTGCACCGTTTCTTGCGCGTTTTAGCACGCTGGTTTAACAACCGAATGGCATATTTGCGGTTATATCCACATACGGAGCAGAATTCATCAAGAATTGTAACCTTGACCTTTTTCCTTGCTCGTCGATAACGGGATCGAATGGCCTTGAGATAAGCCTGGCGTTCAGTCTTGCCCATATTACAGTCCTCAAATTTCGGTTACTTGTAATATGAGTCAACGATACTGCGTTACTTCTCCGTAGGGTTACATTAAATATGAGTCAATGCGTGTAATCGAAGACGGTATCTATACTCTTATCCTTGTGTTAGGCTTCGAAAATGGCGCTCGCCTAATCTACTGAAAAACAATCACATAAAAGGAAAAACAATCACATGAAAAAGTTACTTGCTCTCGCTCTTTGTGTGTTCATCGGGCACGTGCTGGCCTCCACTGCGACGGCTCAGGATCAAGCCGAACCGGTCACGACGGACAACATTCCCAACGGTGAGTTGATCCGAATGGATTCTCTCTTCCTGCTGGATTATTCGGAAAAAATGCTGCAAGGGATGAACATGTTGTTCCCCTACAAAGAACGCATTGAAAAAGCGCGCATGGAAATCGAAATGGCCGATACAGTCGAACTGGAGGCAACTCCCGGGGAACTGACCTCCGCCCTGCGCTCGGCCGGACTTGCCATGGCGCAAGCCAATTGGGCTATGAACAGAAGTCAGCAAAGGCAAGCCTCAGGCGGTAAAGGTTCAGGCACCAGGATCGAAAGAACTCAAGGGGTCCTGGGCCAACCCACTGCCGAATCGACTGAATTTCTATATGTGGATTTGATGTGGCCGCCATCCGAAGTCGAACTGGGTCTTACCGGATTTGGCGGTGATGGCACGCAATGGATCGGTAACTTCAACTTTGACGAGTTGGAAGCTATTGCCCTGAACGCTTCCATATTCATTGCTAACATCTTAGGTTGCGAATCTGGAATCTTAGAATTTTTTGGCGCCGGGGAAGTCTGCGATGCACTTGATATCGTAGCTGAAAACACAGAAAAATCTGGATATTGCGCCTACTGGCCAGACGCCGGAATTTCTTACACTGAACGCAACGGAGTACTAAACGCGGCACTTGCAGCCGAAGGGGTGAAAGATGCAGCCGAGCAGATTTGTGGGATGGATATAGTCGGATTCAACATTTCACCGGTGTGTATCGTCACTGACATTGCCTATATTGTCGCCGTGGCAGTGGAGCAAAATCAGGAACTGTGCAATGACTCGATTGGTGCGGCAGAACTAACCGCTACATTTGCAGGTGTCGAGGCCATCAACACAAACATGGGGACAATGTATGAAACCCTGATGGTGCATGACGAGGCTATTGCTGATCAGTTGGTTACGCATGATGGCGAGTTGAAGGGGGCAGTAAGCACGCATGATTCGGAGATCAAAGCCCTCCTCCAGTCCACCCTGGATAACCAGGCCACCATTATCGAGTTGCTGATCACACCCCAAGGGAACAGGCCGGGTTGGAATGATTGACCTTTAATGCTCGAGTTTGCCCACTAAATAAGGCCTGCGATACAGCAGGCCTTGTTTATTGTAGACAGGAAATGTAAATCCTCCTTTTCGAAATTTGACAGGGCATCAGTGACTGTAGACTGAACCCATGATCGGCTTCGTTTATTAGAGTTCACTAAAAGCCTTCTTGTGGCCTAAGTTTGGGTTGTTTTGCCGGTTTTTTTCTCCTTTGATCTGTCCCTTTACTCTGACCCCAAAGTTTTTAACAATACTTCTATTTAAACTGACCTGATCGGCAATGCACGGTAGCGCTTGCCACTCGCGGCAAAAATAGCGTTGACCAACGCCGGCGCCATCGTTGGAACGCCAGGCTCACCCAATCCGGTGGGGCGATAGTCCTGTCCGGTAAAGCTGACATTGATTTCCCGTGGAGCTTCGCTGATACGCAACACGGGGTAGTCATGGAAGTTCGAATTGACCACGGCGCCGTCCTTGAAGCGGATCTCGGTGTTCAGTGTCAGGCCCGTTCCCATAATGACCGCACCCTCCATCTGGGCAGTTGCAATATCCGGGTTCAGCACCAGGCCGCAATCAACGGCACAGTCGACCCGATGAACGGTGATATCCTCGCCATCAACCTCGACCTGTACGGCCATTGCAATATAGCTTTCGAAACTGTGATGTACTGCGAGCCCCAAACCATGGTTGGCGGGTAACTTCTTCCCCCAGCCCGCCATTTCCGCCACTTTATCGAGAACGGACCGGCAACGCTTGACCTGTTCCTTCTGATCAGGATCATGGTTGTTATCGTAGATATTGCGGTGAAACTGCAGCGCGTCCACGCCTGCTGCCTGGGCCAGTTCATCCGTGAAGACATTGATCGCAAAGCCATAAAATATGGCATACACGGCCCGGTACCAGCCGATGCGTGTGTGCCCGGGAGCCAGGCCGGATTCGACACGCATATTCGCGATACCGTAAGGATGTTTTGCGACCGCCCCGAGGTCTCTGGCCGAAGGCTGAACCACGGACGGGTCAAATGTCGATGAAATGGTTGGAAAAGCAGCACGGTGCAGCCAGCCGGTTACCTGGCCCTGCGCATTGAGCGAGGCCTCGATATGTTGCGCACTACAGGAATGGTAATAGCCCGTACGTGTGTCCTCTTCACGCGACCAGGTCAACTGGACCGGGGCACCCACGGCCTTTGACAGGGCCGCCGCTTCCTGAACGTAGTCGCATTTGAACTTGCGGCCAAAGCCACCGCCCGCCATCATGACATGAACCGTGATATCTTCCGGTTTGCGCTCCAGGAATTCGCCTACGGTTCGCTGGATTCCTGCCGGGTCCTGGGTCGAAGCCCAGATTTCACATCGGTCATCCTGTACCCAGACCAGGCTGGCCATCGGCTCCATCGGAGAATGCGACAGATGACCGCCGGTATAGCTGGCCTTGAGAGTGGCGCTGGCGTCTTTGAAGGCCTGGTCCAATGAGCCTTTCTCAAATTCTTTTTTGGCCGGCGATTCAACATTCAGGACAAGTTGTTTCTTATACTCTTCGGTGTCGTAGGAGCCGTTTTCACCCGCTTCAAATTCAATTTCGAGTTTCGCCAGAGCCTGCTGGGCCAGCCAGGTATTTTCCGCAACTACCGCCACCCCACCCAGTGATCCGTAGGGTCTGTCAAAACGCGGAATGACCACCACGTCCACGACACCAGGCATGGCCAGCGCCGGGCTCTTATCAAGTGACTTGACCGAACCGCCCAAAACGGGAACATGCCGGATGGCGGCATACTTCAGGCCCGGGACTTTCACATCGCAACCGTAGATGCGCTCACCCACCACCACCTCACCCTGGTCATGACGCTGCAAGGGCTTGCCGATATAGCGGAACTGATCCCGGGTTTTCAGCACGGGGTCTTCCGGAACCGCCATATCGCCGGCGACTCCGGCCAGTTCCCCATAGGGCAAACTGCGGTCATCGTCGCGGTTATAGACAGCATGAGACCTGGCAAAGCATTTTTCGACCGGAATGCTCCAACGACTGGCAGCAGCGGCCACCAGCATTTCCCTGCCCGCCGCACCCGCCATGCGCATGGGCTCGAGCATCACGTTGATACTGCGTGAGCCGGCCGCGATTAGCGGCAAAGCGATTGCAATGCAGAAATGCCGGACGATAGATCTCGAGTACCCAGGCGCCACCGAAATAGTCGTCGAAGGTCAGTTCCTGCCAAATGTGCTGCGGCCCGAAGGTCCTTTCGGCGAATTTA
>JABAAB010000073.1 GCA_014238945.1 Lysobacterales bacterium | reverse complement strand
TGAGCCAAATGAGTCGCTTGGAGTGATAAATTAAAGAAAAAAGTTGTCTTGGCCGTGAATAGCGGTTGCACCATGACGGAGTCGTGTATTAACATGTCGCTTCGGCTTGCAGGCCTTGATTTATAAGGCCTCGCGGGAGGTTCAAACTACTTTCGCATCCGGCGGGAATTCCAGTGGGGGTTATGCGCTGGCTGGGCCATGCAAGCTGTATTCACAGAAACGACACTTAAAAAATTTAATGGAGTGTATTTAATGAACAAATCTGACCTAGTAGATGCAATGGCGGCCGCTTCAGGCCTTAGCAAAGCAGACGCCGGCCGTGCCCTTGACGGCTTTACTTCCACAATCACCAGTGCACTGCAATCGGGTCAGTCAGTGTCCATGGTTGGTTTTGGTACCTTCTCAGTTAAACATCGCGCAGCTCGTGCCGGTCGGAATCCACGTACCGGTGAAACCATTCAGATTAAGGCTTCCAATAATCCTTCATTCAAGGCTGGTAAAGCCCTTAAGGATGCCGTAAACTAGCGCGCCTTCTAGACGGGGGTGCTTAGCTCAGTTGGGAGAGCATCGCCCTTACAAGGCGAGGGTCGGCGGTTCGAGCCCGTCAGCACCCACCAAAGTTCGTGGAGTGGTAGTTCAGCTGGTTAGAATACCGGCCTGTCACGCCGGGGGTCGCGGGTTCGAGTCCCGTCCACTCCGCCACTTTTTGAGAAAAGGGCGCCTTATTGGCGCCTTTTTCTTTTCTTATCTAAATGGGAAATTTGCAATACCATGGTTCTTCAATCCATACGTGACAGACTGACCGGAATTCTAGCATTTGCCATCCTGGGGATATTGATCGTCCCATTTGCCCTTGTTGGAGTGAATGAATATTTCACCACCGACGGTGGCAATATCGTTGCCAGGATCAATGATGTGGAAATATCTTCCAACGATTTCAGCCAGAGTTATTCCAATTATCGCCGACGTATGCAATCCATCATGGGGGCATCGTTTGACCCGGTAGAGTTCGATACCCTGATTGCCCGGAGGGCGCATCTGGACAGCCTGATCGACCAGGAGTTGATTACCCAGGCGGCCCAGTCGATGGGTCTGGATGTAGATGACAAGACCCTGGCTGAGGAAATTCGCAATATTCCGGCGTTCCAGGTGGATGGACAGTTCAACGCAGATGTCTACCAGAGCCGTCTGTTGACCCAGGGCCTCACACCAAAACAGTTTCAAAATGAGATGCGCTCACAGTATGTGGTCAACCAGTTACCCCGTAATATTTCATCCAGCAGTATTGCGACACCAGCGGAGTTGAAATCCTTTGTTGCATTACTGAACCAGAAGAGAACCGTAAATGTCGTGCTTGTGCCTGTTGAGTCGTTCGAACAGGCACCGGAATTCAGTGAAGAAGATATCAATGGCTGGTATGAAGCCCATACGGATGAATTCCATTCCGTGGAACAGGTGGTGATCGAATATGTAGAATTGGACGCAGCCTTCCTGCCAATTGGCCAGGCCCCTGAAGAAGACTACCTGCGTGAACAGTTTGAATCCCAGAAAGCCCGTTTCGTCACACCCGAACAGCGACTGGTATCGCATATCCTCCTGGAAATTGCAGCAGATGCAGACGACGCAGTGAAAGAAACCGGTCGGCAATTGGCAGACGAACTGGCCAAGCGTGTACGCGATGGAGAAGATTTTGCCACTCTGGCAATCGAATATTCCCAGGACCAGGGTTCCGCTGCGCAGGGCGGTGACCTGGGCTGGCTGGAGTCCGGTGTCATGGTCCAGGCATTCGAAAATGCCATGTATGAGTTGTCCATGGAATCCCCCATCTCCGAACCGGTACAGACGGGTTTTGGCTGGCATGTCATCCAGTTGCGTGAAATTCGCGAAGCCAGCGGCATGAGTTTTGAAGAGGCCCGGATGCTACTGGTCCAGGAGTACGAGGAAGATGAGGCAGCGCGTGCCTTTCTGGAACAGGCTGACCGTTTGGTTGATCTGATTTATGAAGACCCCACCACGCTTGAGGGCGCAGCGCTGGACCTGGAGCTTACCGTGAACGAGGCAGGTCCGTTCGGGCGCGCCGGTGGTGACGGTGTGGCGGCCAATCCGGACGTGGTTGCAGCAGCCTTTTCTGACCTGGTTTTATTGCAGGGATCGGTCAGTGACCCGGTTAACCTGGATGAAAACCGGCTGGTCATGATCAGACTCAAGGAACACCTGCCGGTAGCCTTGAAACCGCTTGATCTGGTGCGAGAGGAAATTACCTCTACCCTGACCGATAATTTGGCCGATGAAAAAGCCAGGAACAAAGCCGAGGCCCTGCTGGCTTCTTTTCAGACCGGGGAGGAAGACCTGGAAACACTGGCCGCGGGCGAAGAACTCGAATACGGGCGACATGAATCCATTGGCCGGAATAATTTTGTTCCGGACAGTACCCTGGTCAAGGAAATATTCCGTCTCAACACGCCTGTCGAAGGTGAAACGGTGCAGGCCGTGCTGCCCATGACGACCGGTTTTGCCACCGTCGAGTTGGAATCGGTGGTCGATGGCGCCATTGAAGAGGGCGCAGTACTGGCCCAACAGCAATATGAAAGGATCCTGGCCAACTCAAGTGCCAGCCATGAAGCCTGGGCACTGATGCGCCAATTGCGTTCAGCCGCAGTGGTTGAGGTCTACGAGGACCGGATCAGGTAATTTGTTGGGTGTACGCCAGTAGTAACGTCATTGCCGCGAAAGCGGGAACCTCCAAACGCTGCTGTAATCTGAAACATTTGCACTACCAAACGCTCTGCTAACGAGACGAGGTCCCGGGTTCCTCTACTCGCGGCCCCGGGCTGACGGGGTCTTATAAACTGGTGGTGCCGGGACAGACGTTGACCTGGTTAACTGCCTCTTCCCAACTCTGCCATACCCAAAATACTGTAGCCTGCATCGACGTATGTGATCTCACCGGTGACCCCGGAAGCCAGGTCCGAGCACAGGAAGGCGGCCACGTTTCCGACCTCTTCAATGGTGACGGTTTTTCTCAACGGCGCGGTGCCTTGTACATGATCCAGCATTTTGCGGAACTGGGAAATCCCGGCTGCAGCCAGGGTCTTGATCGGCCCGGCCGAGATCGCGTTGACACGGTGACCTTCTGGACCCAGGCTTTGCGCCATATAGCGCATATTGGCCTCCAGGCTGGCCTTGGCCAGACCCATGACGTTATAACTCGGCATGGCCCGTACAGAGCCCATATAGGTCAATGTAAGCAGTGCACCATTGCGACCGGTCATCATGCTGCGGCCTGCCTTGGCCAGTGCCGCGAAACTGTAGGAGCTGATGTCGTGTGCGATCTGGAACCCTTCGCGGGTGACAGCATCAATATAGTTGCCCACCAGTTGTTCACGTGGGGCAAAACCTACCGAGTGAATCAGGATGTCGTAGCCATCCCAATATTCGCCCAATTGGGCAAATGTATCGTCGATCTGTTCGTCAAACGAAACATCACAGGGGATGATAATGTCCGACTCACAGACTTCGGCGACTTTCTGGACGCGTGATTTGAGTTTTTCAGTCTGGTAGGTGAAAGCCAGTTCAGCACCTTCGCGGTGCATGGCTTCGGCAATACCCCAAGCAATTGATCGTTTGCTGGCAACACCGACGATCAATGCGCGTTTACCTTGCAGAAATCCCATGAAATTGTCTCTCCGGATGTCTTGGCCCTGCAACGGACCTGGTTAAAAGAATGGCAGGTTAACAGCAGAAGTCACTCTTGGCAAAATGCTGTCTCAGCGCGTGGCACGATCAAATTGCAGACGCATGGCGGCGTCGTGCTCAATGACCCTGCTGCCATCAAAGGCCAGCGTACCGTTGAGCCATACCTGTTCGATGCTGCTGTTGAACTCACGACCCTCGAATGGTGACCATCCACAACGGGACAGAACCTGTGCGCGATTGATCCTGGTGCCCGCATGCATGTCAACCAGCACCAGATCGGCAAAATAACCCTCACGCAGGTATCCGCGTTCAACAACGCCAAACCGTTCGGCAGGATTGTGGGCCGCAGCACGTACCACCGTATGCAGATCGAGCTTGCCTGTGTGTACCAGTTCCAGCGATGCCAGCAGCACATCCTGCACCAGTGGCAGCCCGGAAGGTGCGGTCAGGTAATTGCTGTCAGCTTTTTCTTCCTGGGTATGCGGAGCGTGGTCGGTTGCAAGAATATCTATCCTGCCATCCGCCACGGCAGCGATCAGTTCGGACTGGTCAGATGCAGTTTTTATGGCCGGATTGCACTTGATCATGTTTCCATGCCGGGCATAATCGCCATCGTTGAAGTGCAGGAAGTGAATACAGGTCTCGGCGGTGATGTTTTTACCCGCCACCGGACCGGCTTCAAACAGGTCCAGTTCACGTGCAGTTGATATATGCAGAATATGCAATTGGGCTTCGTGTTGACGGGCCAGCGACACCGCCAGGGCACTGGACACATAACAGGCTGCCTCGCTGCGGATATTGGCATGCTCGGTCACCGGGATTTCCTTTCCGTAACGTGTCATGGCCTGCGCCAGGTTGGCCTGGATCATCGGGGTGGATTCGCAGTGCGTCGCGATCACCACCGGGGAATCCTGGAATATGGCAGCGAGTGTGGCTTCGTTGTCTACCAGCATGTTGCCGGTGGAAGCACCCATGAACACTTTGACCCCACAGGTCTGTTTCGGATCCAGTTGCCGGATGGCATCGATGTTGTCATTGGTGGCACCAAAATAGAAGCCATAATTGGCTGCTGAAGTATCTTTGGCACGAGCATATTTCCAATCCAGTTGCTCTTGGCTGGTGGTCGTTGGCCTGGTATTTGGCATATCCATAAAGCTGGTGACACCACCGGCTATAGCGGCGCGTGACTCCGAGTGGATATCGGCCTTGTGGGTGAGGCCTGGCTCACGGAAGTGCACCTGGTCATCGATCATACCGGGTAACAGGTAACGACCCAGTGCATCGACAATGGTGGCGTTTTCAGGAATTTTCAGCTCACCTGCAATTTTTTCAATACGCCCATTTTTCAACAACACATCGGATTCAGATGTTGCGCCCTCATTGACCAACTGGGCATTGCGGATAACCGATACTTGGCTCATTTCTCTTGTGACCTGATTTTTGTGGTATGTCGGAGGTATTGTATTGTAAGCCTACCGTCATTCCTGCGAAAGCGGGAAACTCCTGATGGTGTCGTAATTTGAATAAATCAGATCAAAACACTCAGCGAGCGTTGGGAGTTCCCGGCTTCCACTATTCGCGGGCCCGGGATGACGGTTGCTAAAATGTACTTTATTGGCGTTATGACGGAGTGAATACACGTCATTTCCACGAAAGCGGGAACCACCTGACGTTTTCGTGGGCAGTCAGGGCAACGGGTCGTGACCGCCTTCACATAAAGGTTGACAACGGATGATTCTTTTCAGACCCATCCAGCTGCCCTTGGCCGCTCCGTATTTCCGGATAGCCTCCGAAGTGTAACTGGAGCAACTTGGGGTAAAACGGCAATGCGGGCCCAGGAACGGACTCAATATCAACTGGTAGGCGCGGATCAGGCTGAGAAGAATCTTTTCCATGGCGATTGTTTTGGAGCTTATTATGATTTGTAGGCAAAAAAAACTTGCCGTAGGTTCCAAGTTGAGATATAACACTCCACCTTGATCTTGTTGACATTTAACCGGATTTTAATAAAATACATACTAATCAATAGTTTATATTATACATGCTAAGATTCTCAAGGAGTTTATAAGCGCAAATGACTGCGACAACTGCAAAATTGCCCAAAGGGTACACACCCTCTGGCACCGAAGATTACATGAACTCAACTCAACTCGAGTACTTTCGCCTGAAACTGGTGAACTGGAGAGATGAGTTGGTCGAAGAATCCCGCGAGACCATTAATCACCTGCAATCCGAAGTCAGGGACGTGGGCGATGAGGCCGAACGCGCCACGCGGGAAACTGAAAACAGCCTCGAACTGCGTACCCGTGACCGTTATCGCAAGTTGATCAACAAGATTAACAAGGCCCTGATTCGGGTTGAAGAGGGCGATTACGGTTATTGTGACGAAACGGGTGAGGAAATTGGTATCAACCGCCTCGAAGCCCGACCCATAGCGACCATGTGCCTGGATGCCCAGGAGCGCTGGGAGTTGCGTCGTAAGCAAATGGGCGATTCACGCTAACCCGGCTTTTTTGCCCGACCGCTCGCGGTCATGATGTACTAATCTTCAAGGTAGCTTTGAGCCGTGTGGTTGATTGCCTCGAGCATGGCATGCAGGCCGTTGGCACGGGTGGGCGATAGGTGCTGTTGCAGGCCGATGGCCGAAATGAAATCCGGCCGGGTGTTCAGAATCTGCTCAGCCGAGGCACCCGAATAGACACGGATCAACAATGCAATCAGGCCGGAGACAATGGCCGCGTCACTGTTGGCACGGATAGTCAGTTGTTCCGCTTCGCCTTCGATGATCAACCAGACCCGGGACTGGCAACCGTGCAGCAATCTGTCTTCGGTTTTTTCAGACTCCGCCAGGGGTGGCAGAGCTTTTCCCAGGTCGATCAGGTACTGGTATCTGTCCAGCCAACTGTCAAACAGGCTGAAGTCTTCAATGATACTTTTCTGGGCAACGGTTATGTCTTGCATCAATGTGCCCTTTAATTGTTGATCCGACGCCAGCGGGTTTCACCTGCAACGTCTTCCAGGGCAATTCCCATTTCCTGTAACTGATCTCGGATTTCATCGGCCCGGGCAAAGTCTTTCTCAGCTCGGGCCGTGTTGCGATCTTCGACCAGTCTGTCGATGAGAGCATCGTCCACTCCCCGGGTATCACCGGTGAGCCATTCCTGCGGATCGGACTGAAACAGACCGATCAGGGCACCGGCGGCAAGTAGACCACCGGCTGCCTGCTGTGCACCTTCAGCGCTGGTGGCTCCCGCCAGCTTGCGCGCTTCACTGTTGAGGAAGGCCAGTGCCTGCGGTGTGTTGATATCATCCAGCAGGGTGGACATGAATTCTGCAGCTGGTTTATTTGCAGCCTCCAATGGACCAAATTTCCTGGCAGCATCACGCAATACAGCGTAAACCCGGTCCAGCGTCCGCCGCGCCTGCTTCACGGCCGCATCCGACCAGTCCAGGGGTTGCCGGTAATGTGCGCTCAACAGCAGGTAACGCAGCACTTCACCGGGAACCTGTTTTAATAAATCGCGCACGGTGAGTGTATTGCCCAGTGACTTTGACATCTTGCTCTTGTTGAAGGTGACAAAGCCGTTGTGCAACCAGTAATGGGCAAACGTCTTGCCGCCATGGGCGCAGACACTTTGTGCAATTTCATTCTCATGATGTGGAAACACCAGATCCTGGCCGCCTGCATGGATGTCTATGCTGTCACCGAGGTGTTGCTCGGCCATCACCGAGCATTCGAGGTGCCAACCGGGGCGTCCCCAGCCCCAGGGACTGTCCCAGCCCGGTTGTGGATCAACCGAGGGTTTCCACAACACAAAATCACCCGGATGTTTTTTAAAGTCGGCCACTTCAACTCTCGCGCCGGCAATCATTTCACGCAAATCCCTACCGGACAAAGCGCCGTATCCATCGTATGACTCAATGGAGAAAAGTACATGCTGTTGTGTGACGTAGGCATGACCACTGGCTATCAGGCGTTCGATCATGTCAATCATTTGCGGTATATGCCCGGTCGCGCGTGGCTCAATGCTGGGTAAACCAACACCCAGGGCGGCCATGTCTTCATGGTAGGCATCACTGAATCGCTTCGAAATGACGTCGATCGCCACCTTCTGCTCGGCGGCCGCAGCATTGATTTTGTCATCAACATCGGTGATATTGCGCGCATAGATGACATTCGGGTACCGGCTCGACAACAATTTGTGCAACAGGTCGAATATGACGACCGGGCGCGCATTGCCAATGTGGGCAAAGTCATAAACCGTGGGTCCACAGGCATACAGGGTTACACGACCGGGATCCAGCGGTTTGAAAATCTGTTTTTCACGCTTGAGTGTGTTGTACAAGCGCAACGGTTCAGTTTGAGTCATGGTAAAAACCCTGGGTCGTGTTCTGCTGGAGTTCACCAGCATGGCCGGGTAACCCGTTAAAAATATTTTTTGGTAATCGGCTATTTTAACAAGAATAGCAAGTAAAGAGGCAACCACTATGGGCGTACATAAGACCATCACACAGGGCTACAAATCACACGTTCGACAGGTCCAGCATCACTGGGAAAACGCATTGGCGGCGGAGGGTTTTGATGCCGTCCTGATCCATGCGGGCAGCAAGGTGGTCAGTTTTCTTGATGATTATGAATATCCGTTTCGCTGCAATCCACAGTTACTCTGGTGGTTGCCACTGACCCATCATCATGACAGTGCGTTACTGGTGCGTCCCGGACGCCGCCCGAAGCTGATGTATTTCCAGCCGGATGATTACTGGCACCTGCCGCCGGCGGATCCTGAATCGTGGTGGGCGGATGAGTTCGAGGTGGTGCCTGTGCGTGATGCCAATGCCTGGCAACAGGAGAGTTCCGGTGCACATACTGCTTTTGTCGGTGACGCTCCTGCGCTGGTGTCCCTGGTTGACGCCAGTCGGTTGAACCCACCGCGGTTACTGAACCGTGTGCACCTGGCACGAACACGCAAGACGGAATATGAGATTGCCTGTATCAGTGAAGCGGCCAGGCTGGGTGCGCTGGGTCACACGGTAGCCGAACGGGCTTTTCGTCAGGGTCTGAGTGAATATGACATCCATCAGCAGTATTGCATGTCCATACAACTCGTGGACGCCGAGCTTCCTTATGGCAACATCATTGCGCTGAATGAACACGGCGCGGTACTGCACTACCAGACCCAGCAGCAGCAGGCTCCGGCAGAGTTTCATTCGTTCCTGATCGACGCCGGTGCCACGGTACATGCCTATGCCTCGGACATCACACGTACCTATGCGGCAGGACCAGGTGATTTTGCAGACATGATCGTGGCCATGGATGAGATGCAACGCGCAGTTTGTGCGGATGTGGTCATGGGAATGGATTACAGAAAACTGCACCTGCGTGCCCATCTGGATATCGCCGGAATCCTGCATGAATTTGGTGTGATCAACCAGAGCCCCGAGGCTGCCGTTGAATCCGGTCTGAGTTCGGTATTCTACCCCCACGGCCTGGGTCACTTTCTGGGTTTGCAGACCCATGATGTCGCGGGCTTGATTGCCGACGCCGATGGTACACCGATACCACGTCCCGACGGTCATCCGTTCCTGCGATTGACACGTGACCTGGAACCCGGAAATGTGCTCACCATCGAGCCGGGTCTGTACTTCATCGAGCCGCTATTGCGTCAATGGCGGGAATCGGGTGACGTATCTGCGATCAATTGGGACCGGGTCGATGCATTGACCCCCAATGGTGGAATCCGCATTGAGGACAACATTCTGGTTACCGGGGCAGCCCCCAGAAACCTGACCCGGGATGCTTTTGCGGATTTGTCTCAGTAAAGGTTCTTAACCAATTTTTTGGCCTGCATGACCGGTCTGCAGTTCAGATCGGGATCAGAGGTCCTCTGACAATCCCAGCCCGCTCAGCTTGCCAACCGGCAGGGGTTTTACCGGATCGTGGCCCCAGATCGTGGCCTGGCTGGCGAACAGTTTCTGTTTCTCTGGGCTGG
Organism: Lysobacterales bacterium; assembly: GCA_014238945.1. Taxonomy (GTDB): domain Bacteria; phylum Pseudomonadota; class Gammaproteobacteria; order Xanthomonadales; family SZUA-36; genus SZUA-36. The sequence continues at coordinate 40,951 of JABAAB010000073.1, read as the reverse complement.
CCAAATGCTTGACGGCATCTTTTATTTGTGAATTGGCCAGCGCGGTTGAAACAATGGTATCCAGTTCAGTTGCGTAGGGCTCACCGATTATTTTCCGCATGATCCTGTTGGCGGAGGTGAGGTCATTTGGAAACAGGAATTTACCGGTTTGCATCCGATATAAATCTGACAGGGCCTGCATGGAATGTAAGGAACAGTAAGCGTCATCAAGGACGCCAATAATACCCAGGGTGTCAGGAATGATATCATCATCTTCGATCCAGTAAGACTCGACCATATCCAGGATGGTCTTGATTTCGGACTCAAGGCCTACATTCCGCGCAGATGTCCAGGCGACGGTCAACAGGTAAGGCACCTGTTCGATGTAACCGTAAATAAAACTGGCACCCAGCGCCAATTCTGAACTTTCAGGATCAGCACCCTCGCGTTCCGCGACCACTGCCAACAGTTCCTGCAGGTCAGCCGCCGCATGAGGATCAGCGAACTGGGTAGCAATGATATTTTCAATTTGAGCTGTTTGCATGCCAGTAAACCCAAACGAATGACACCATAGTTTAACAACAGGAGACACAATAAATCAGCATTGTACTGAATCAGGCTGAAATCATCGCGTGAAATTTGCTGTTTTGTCCGGTAAGGTTGCCGCTTTGCGAAGCGACGGGTATTCGTTTGTGCTGATGTTGTCATTGTCCATCATTTCATTGTTTATTGGTCCGGTTCTGTATTACTGGTTGCGACAGGGTGGCTTCGTTGCCAGGACGCTGGATTCCCTGATTATTGCGGTCCTTGTCGCCTTGATGGTGGTCTGGTTGATCCCGGAATCATGGAGCATGCTGGGATATTGGTCTGTGGTCCTGATGCTGGCCGGATACCTTGTTCCAGGCTTGCTGGAGATATTGATCAAAAAAGCGGCACACTCGCTGCACCTGATCAGCCTGGCTCTGGCGTTACTGGGGCTGGCTCTGCATGCGGTACTTGATGGGGCGGGCCTTGCCGGCAGCGAGGTACAAACCCCGGAAAACCTGGCGCTGGCCATCGTCGTGCACCGATTGAGTGTCGGTCTGATGTTGTGGATGATGGTGCAGCCGGTATTTGGAAAACGCGCTGCTTTCGGCGTGCTGGGTTTTGTTGCTCTGGCCACCATAGGCGGATATTTTCTTTCCGAAACATTCCTTGTTCTGGAAGGTGACGAGGTCATGTCCGTCATACAGGCGCTGATCATTGGTGCCATCGTGCACAGCCTGATTCACCGCAGTCATGGAACAGCGGAAAAATGAAGTTGCGACTGTCTCATCAAGTATGGGCGGCCGGTATTTTTCTGTTGTGTCTCACACCGTGTTTAAACGCACAGGAGCTACAGCAGGTTCACCCGCTACTGGGTGGAAAGTTGGTGGTCAACGCTGGCGGTCTTTTTGCATCCCAGGAAACTTTCATGGAGTTGCAGGGTGAAATACCGGTAGACGGTCGAGGGGTTGATTTTGAGAAAGACCTGGGTCTGAAGGGTTCGGAACAGACCCTCTCCGGGAATGTGTTCTGGCGACTTGGTACAAAATGGTCTCTGCAGTTTCAGCACATAAAATCGAGTCGCAGCGCAGGCAAAGTGACTGATCGTGACATCGAGTGGGGCAACGTCGTTTATGAACAGGGTTCGGAAGTTTTAGCCCAAAGCCACCTGAACATTAACCGCCTGTTACTGGGACATAGCTTGCAAAGTGGTCCAGGGTACGAAATTGGTGCCGGGATCGGAGTCCACTTTCTGGATTTCTCAGGGACGATTTCAGGGCAGGCCATCATGGATGGTGAACCTGCAGAGAGTTTCGGCAGGAGTGCCTCGGCCAGTGTTCCCCTGCCCGATATCGGGGCCTGGTACATTTACTCTCCGAGTCCCCGCCTGGCAGTGTCTGTCCGACTTGACTGGTTGAGTGCCAGCCTGGGTAACTACTCCGGAGGCTTCACCAATACGTCCGTTGCCTTGCATTACCGGTTCTTCGAACACGTTGGCGTCAACGTGGCATACCAGCACTTTCATCTTGACCTGGACACTGAAAAAACCAATTGGCAGGGCCATGTTGAATTAACCCACACCGGGCCATTGCTGGCCCTGGAATTAAGTTGGTGAGTCCCATTGGCCGCCCAAAAACCAAAAAGACCGCTGACCCATCTGGTGAGATTGGGGGCTGAGAGCGGCCTTTCTATTTTTTGGTCGGGGTGGCGAGATTTACGCGGCGCGTCCCTGCGCCTTGCCCTTCGGGTTTGTCACGCAACGTGACTGCATTCGAAATTCGCTCCCGGCGAATTTGTGAACTTCCGGGTGAGTCCCACAGTCCACCCAAAAACCAAAAAGACCGCTCCCCTGTGGGTGAGAGCGGCCTTTTTATTTTTTGGTCGGGGTGGCGAGATTCGAACTCACGACCCCCACGTCCCGAACGTGGTGCTCTACCAGGCTGAGCTACACCCCGACAAGTCGCGTATTTTAAACCAGGCATGCAATTCAATGATAGATCAAATGCGGAAATGGTTCAGACTTGCATGACCACGAACAATTAAGTACGATTCTTTTCGTGTGTTGAGAGAAAATACAGTCAAAAAAGATCAACAGTTGGTGGGAGAAAGATACGACATGACAAGTGAACGAGGTAACACGCCGCGGCCAACGCGAACAGAGCTGAACATACTCAGGATACTCTGGAGCAAAGGTCAGGGCACCGTGAGAGATGTACACGAAGCGCTTAATGAAGTAGAAAGCGAAAACAGCGGCTATACAACCGCACTGAAAATGCTACAGGTCATGCACCATAAAGGGCTCGTCCACAGGGACGACTCGATGCGTGCCCATGTCTACTACGCTGTAACCAGCAAAGAGGACACCCAGAGCAGTTTCCTGGCCGATCTGAAGATTCGACTGTTTGATGGTTCCACATCGGAACTGGTCATGCAGGCACTGGGTAATGCACCCGAGGCCGACCAGCAGCAATTGGAAAAAATTCGTGTCCTGATATCGGAAATGGAGGACTAGGTGACCGAACTGTCGGACATTGCGTTATTTGTCAGTGCACTTGGCTGGACCCTGATTCATTTTATCTGGCAGGGTCTGCTGATCGCCGGACTGATGTGGCTGGTCTATAAACTGGTCCCCGGAGACCGTACCCAGTTGCGTTACCTGGCCGGTCTGGCGCTGTATATACTGCTTTTACCGATTTCAATTAACACCCTGGTGTTCTTTCTGAACAGCACCGCCACAGTCGCCGCAGTACCGGGAATTTTGCAAGGCGAGTTCCCCATGGTCAGCGTAGCTGCCGGTGTTCAGCCCGGATTCGATTTCTGGCTGGCAGAAGGTGTCGAGCCCTTGCTGCCGGTTGTCGTTTTGCTGTGGGCCATAGGCGTATTGTTGTTGGCATCAAAGGCGCTAATTGGCTGGTGTGTCACCAGGGTGTTGATCAGAACCCATGTCAAGCCAATTCCGGAGGCGCTGCAACGCAGTGTTGACCGGTTAATGGAGCGGTTGCAGGTCCGAATGGCCGTTTCAGTGCTGGTATCCACACGGGTCAAGGTGCCCACCCTGATCGGCTGGATCAAACCGGTCATTTTGTTGCCAGCCAGTGTTTTGATTCGTTTGCCGCTGGAACAGATCGAAATGATCATCGCGCACGAGTTGGGGCATATCCGGCGCTATGACTACCTGTTCAATCTGTTGCAACTGGTCGTCGATACCCTGTTTTTCTATCACCCCTGTATACGTTGGATGTCGCGCAAAATTCGCCAGGAACGGGAACATTGTTGCGATGACTTTGTACTGCACTACCAGGGCAGGCCATCCCTGTACGCCCGTGCCCTGGCCAACCTTGAGATTCTGCGTCAACCCCAACATGCTCTGACACTTGCTGCAACCGGTGGTGACCTGCTCAGCCGGGTCCACAGGATCGCCAGTACGGAAATGCCCCGTAAAAGTGGAGGGTTCGCACAGATTGCCATGATGTCAGCTCTGATCGGCGTGGCTTCCATGGGGGCGCACAGTGGACTCGAAGTGAGTGCCCAGACAGCAAAACTCCCTTCTGTGACAGGCAAGCTGGATTCTGAATTCCGTTTTTCCAGTCAACAGGCTGTGCACACAACGGTATTGGGCCAGGTGGAGCCGTACGCCAATATTCGCAAAGGTGTGGAACGTAGCAGAATCATTGAAAATACTGATGCCGGAAATGAATTGTCCGGGCGTGCGACCGCAGTGGTACAAGGTCCGGCTCAATCTGAAGTGACACCACTGACGATTCAGTCACCTCCTGCCAGGTCGAACGAAGCCGGTGAACTGCAAGTCAAAGCGCAAGTATCATTCTCCGCTCCGGTAGGGTTTTCAGAAGCTGTACAGCTGGCCTCTTTGAGCACCGAAAAGGCGGGTCCGGGACTGGAACGCCAAAGCATAGAGGAAATTGCCGACGAGGTAACAGACACCGCGAACGCACAACTTGAGCCGGTCAACAAGTCAAGGGCTGAAGCTACCGTCCGTGCGATGAAAACCGTCAATCCTAGATATCCCAGCTACGCAAGGAGCAGGGCGGTTGAGGGCTGGGTAAAACTTTCATTCAAAGTAGATAATAAAGGCAGGGCAAGAGATATCAGTGTGGTCGATGCCTCACCCGAGCGGATGTTCAACCGTGCAGCGGAAAAAGCACTTGGTAAATGGCGTTTTGAGGTTCTTCCCGGACATGACACTTCCAAATCACTGGCACAGACGTTTGATTTCGCAATGCATCCGTCAGATGCGAGACCTGCTACCCGTCAAAGACGCTGCACCACCACCGGAAGCAACATTTGCGGCATGAATTACCGACAGGAGAGCGTCGATAATTTTCCCGGGAAAAAAGTGTCATTGGAAGCTGCGAATCGAAATTAGGATTCGCTACAATCACACAGCGTAAAAAACTACAAATTACTGCAACATAATTTTACAAAATTCGATCAGTTGTTAATATTTTGTAAACAATTCTTGTTACACTCGCTGCGATCATTACACTGGATGTGTGGGGTAGGCAGTTAGTATCGGGACATGAAATCGAAAAGGATTTCCTCACTTAGCACGCCGATGACAGACGTTGGACACTGCTACCCGGAGTTCACTGCAGATTCAGAAGAGTTAAAGTTAGGGAAGTGACCGGGAGGCCAGCTTGACGCTGGCCTCTTTTTTTCTACTGCCGCGGGGTGTGAATTCAGCTAAGCTGAACCCTCGGAGTCAATTCAAGAATATCGGAGTTTACCTTGTCAGCTGAACCCATTAGCGCCCGGATTTACCCGGCTGGAATATTGACCATGCTAAGTCGCATGGAAGTTGAACGTCTGCACGACGCGAGTCGCGGGGACCTTGCCCTGTTACTGCGTCGATGTGCACTGGCTGTGCTCAACAGCGGAAATGAGGGCGATGATACGGAAGAATTGCTGCGTCAGCATGAAGATTTCAAAATTGAAGTGCAACAGGTCAATCGCGGTATCAGGCTGGAATTGAGCAATGCTCCCGGGTCGGCCTTTGTCGATGGTGTAATGATCCAGGGAATCCGGGAATTGTTGTCCTCGGTGATTCGCGACCTGGTCTATTTTGATACCGAAATCAGTGGTAACGAAACCATGGATCTGGTCAGCCCGGCAGGTATTACCAACGTGGTCTTTGAGATTTTGAGAAATGCAAATACCTTAAAGCCGGCCACGAACCCGGATGTGGTGGTCTTTTGGGGCGGGCACGCGATATCCCGTTACGAATATAACTACACCAAGGAAGTGGGGTATGAAACGGGTCTGCGCAAGTTGAATATCTGCACGGGTTGCGGTCCGGGTGCCATGAAGGGACCGATGAAGGGGGCGACCATAGCGCACTCCAAGCAGCGGGTAACAGATGGTCGCTATATCGGAATTTCCGAGCCGGGTATTATCGCCGCCGAATCCCCGAATCCGATTGTGAACCAATTGGTGATCATGCCGGATATTGAGAAGCGACTGGAAGCATTTGTACGTCTTGGGCACGGTTTTACCGTGTTTCCGGGAGGCGTGGGTACGGCGGAGGAAATATTGTTCCTTCTGGGTATCCTGTTGAATCCTGAAAACGAGGAAATGCCGATACCGATGGTCCTGACCGGTCCGGCAAAGTCAGCCGCGTACTTTGAGCAGATTGATGCTTTTATTGGCCTTGCACTGGGTGCAGAAGCACAGTCGAAATACCAGATCATCATTGACGATTCGGAAAAGGTGGCTCAGACCATGGCTACCGGTCTGACACATGTGCGGGCCTACCGCAAAAAGTACAAGGGTGCTTACTATTTTAACTGGCAGTTGAAAATTCAGACCGAATTTCAGACCCCGTTCGACCCGACCCATGAAAATATGGCAGCGTTGCAACTCCACAGGGATTTGCCCAGGCACGTATTGGCGGCCAATTTAAGACGTGCCTTTTCCGGCATTGTGGCAGGTAACGTCAAGCCGGATACCCTGCAGGCAGTGCGTGAACAGGGTTTGTTTGAAATCAATGGTGAGCCGGAGATTATGCAGGCACTTGACCGTTTACTGGCATCATTTGTAGAGCAGGGCCGTATGAAGTTGCCGGGCCCCAAATATATTCCCTGCTACCGGGTGGTTTCCTGATTTATTGATCGCTCTGCCAGCGCACGGAAGTCCCGGGTTCCGCTATTCGCGGCCCCGGGATGAAGATTTCATCATTTGGTTTTCAGAGCGTCGGTATCAATCAGTCTGCGAATCGTGGTCAGGTCTATGCCATGGGTGTATTTGTATTCATCCAGGTAGGGAATGATGTGACCATCGGAAAGCATTGCGTCCCGATCAGCCGGTGACAGAGTTTCTTCCTCAACCAATGCGTAATTGTCGCGGAAGTCAAAGGGGCTGGCCAGGTCAACCAGGTTCTCCGACAAGGCAATTCCCTCGACCGGATACCTGAGCGCATAGCGGCTGTCCTGCGCAACCAGGATTTCAAGCGCACAACCTTCAGCCAGGCCCCGGTAGCGTTCCTGATTTTCCGGGTCGAGACGAAAAAAAACCAGAAATCTACGGCCTTCTTCGGTGACATCGGGGGTTTCAAAATAACACTCATACGGGTGCAGACCGCTTTCGAATACCTCGATGATTTCCTCTACCGGGTGGTTGAGCTTATAGCCGATCAGTATTCTGAGAAACGCACTGCCTTCGCTGGGAAACGAACGGGTATAGACGTAATCGGTGTCCATGACCTGGGCCACTGCAACTATGTCGGACTTGGCCGCCAACTGTGACAAGTTGAGCCTGGTTGGTTCTTCATCACTTTTGTTGCCGGTTGCTTCCTTGTCTGATGCCAAAAGCGAACTGCTGGTCATGAGCATAAAGAACAAAATGTGCAATTGTTTAATCATTGGTAGCCAACGCTTCCTGTACGCAAAGTCTGTCGGGCATGTTGACATAATTTCCCGTTAACCGCTAACCATTCAATGAAGGTACACGCTGGAGTCAGGCGGGTGGTTCTGTTAATCTTTGCCGCCACAATTTCGTGTAGTCAGACCATTCGAAACAGGAAACTTGCCATGACGAACGCCAGCAAACTCTGCTTTGTGTTGTTCTTGATTTTTAGTCTTTCAGCCTGCCATGATTCTTCGGAAATCAGTGTCTCGATCTCAAATGATGAGCCCACCGCTGAACAAGCGGTCGAATTCGTTGCCGTGGCAGAAAAAAACCTGTCAGAGGTGGGACAGGAAGCTGCACGTATTTCCTGGGTCTACAGCAATTTCATTACCGAGGATACGGAAAATCTTGCGGCCATGGCGAGAAGGAAATTTACCACCATACAGGTTGAAATGGCATCGCAGGCTGCCCGCTTTAAAGATGTCCCGAATCTGGATCCGGACACGAAGCGTAAGCTCGGTATGTTACGAAGCGGTATTACTATCCCTGCACCAAGAGATGCGGCAAAGACTGCGGAGCAATCTGTGATCGGGACAAAACTTCGTGGAATGTACGGCAAGGGTGAGTACTGTTATGCCGATGGTGAATGCCTGGACCTGGGCCGTTTAAGTGACATCATCGCTGAATCACGTGATCCCGACGACCTACTTGAGGCATGGAATGGCTGGAGGGAGGTTTCCCCGCCGATGAAAGAGATGTACAGCCGCCAGGTGGAGTTGGCCAACGAAGGTGCTTCAGAACTGGGATTTTCAGATCTGGGCACGATGTGGCGTTCCGCCTATGACATGCCGCCGGAGGATTTTCCCTCCGAACTGGACCGGTTATGGGGTGAGGTCAAACCACTTTATGACGCATTGCATTGCCACGTCCGTGCAAAACTTGGCCAACAGTACGGTACCGATCTGGTCCCGCCCGATGGTCCCATTCCGGCCCATCTGCTGGGTAACATGTGGGCCCAGGACTGGAGCAATATCTATCCGCTGGTGGCCCCGCCTGAAACGGTATCGTCCTATGACCTGAGTGCAATTCTCAAGGACAAGGGATTTGATGCCATCGACATGGTTGAGGCGGGAGAGGCCTTTTTCAGTTCACTGGGTTTCGAAGAATTGCCCGATACGTTCTGGGAGCGCTCATTGTTTGTCAAACCCGAGGATCGGGATGTGGTTTGTCATGCTTCCGCATGGGATGTGGATGAGAAGGATGACGTGCGCATCAAGATGTGCATCAAGATTAATGCGGAGGATTTTAATACCGTCCATCACGAGCTTGGACACAACTATTATCAGCGTGCCTACAACCAGCAGAGCTATCTGCACCGCACCAGTGCGAACGATGGGTTTCACGAGGCGGTTGGCGACACCATTGCCCTTTCGATTACACCTGAATATCTGCAGAAAATTGGCTATCTGGAAAATGTTCCGGATGCATCCGGCGACATCTCCTTGCTGATGAAACGTGCCCTTGAGGGGATCGCATTCCTGCCCTTCGGGCTGTTGGTCGACCAATGGCGCTGGAAGGTGTTTGCAGGCGAGGCCGGACCCACCGCTTACAATGACCTGTGGTGGGAACTACGCGAAAAGTACCAGGGAGTTAAGGCGCCCAACGAACGCCCGGATGATGCATTTGACCCGGGTGCCAAGTACCATGTGCCGGGTAACACACCGTACACACGGTATTTTCTCGCACGTATCCTGCAATTCCAGTTCCATCGTTCATTGTGTGACATTTCAGGTAACGAAGGACCGGTGCATCGTTGCTCCATTTACGGTAGCCAACCCGCAGGTGAGCGTCTGAATGCCATGCTGGAGATGGGTCGCAGTAAACCCTGGCCTGAAGAACTCGAAGCCCTGACCGGTCAGTCGACCATGGACGCGACGGCCATCCTCGACTATTTTGCACCCTTGAAGACCTGGTTGGATGAGCAGAACCAGGGCAGACAGTGTGGTTGGTAGAATACTGAAATCGAACCTGGCGTGGTTATGAACCGGTTAACACTCCCTAAGGGGTAACTCCAGGGGACGGTTGCAGGGTCGCCAGTCTCTGCCCCACCTTTACAGCACAACCTGGCAGCAGGTCAGCCTCACCATGGACGAGGTCCGCCGGCATCAGCACGATGACGGTGGAGCCCATGTTGAAGCGGCCCATTTCGTCGCCTTTGGACAGAGTGACATTGTGCTCAGGGTAATCAATAACCGATACTTCCTTGTTCTTGTTGGGTGTAATTTCACCAGCCCAGGTGGTCTGCGTACTTGAAACCAGCATGGCACCCACCATGACCATGACCAGCGGCCCTGTGTCGGTTTCAAATATACTGATGACGCGTTCATTTCGGGCAAACAGACGGGGAACGTGTCTGACGGTATAGGGCGCCACGGAAAATAGCCTGCCGGGAACGTGGATCATGCGTTTCAGTCTGCCCGAAAGGGGCATATGAATGCGATGATAATCTCGAGGTGACAGGTAAATGGTAGCGTAATATCCGTTCAGCAATTGCTCTGACACAGGGTCACCTGCGAGCAGGTCCTGGACTGAATATTGCTTACCCTTCGCCTGCAGAATCCGCTTGCCGCGCAAGTCCCCGGTTTCGCTTATCGTGCCGTCACATGGTGACAGAAAAGCCGCGGGATCCGGATCAAACAATCGCACACCGTGCTTCAACTGGCGTGTGAACCAGGCATTGAAACTGGCATAGTCATTTTTATCCGGTGACAGGGCTTCATCGCGGTTGATGCCCGCAAGACGTGAGATAAGACGGATCAGAAGATTTTTGACCCAGGTCGTTTCACAGCGCATCAATAGATAAACAACACGCGACAGCGGGTGCTGTGGCAACAGGTATTGTAATCCGGTCAGTATGCGTTCAATTACAGTTTTCATTATAAAATTGGGCTAGCTGAATTCAACCAGGAGGATGATACAGGATTATCTGATTCCGGAGCTTTTCAGAATACCGGAATCAACTTGAAAAACAGATCAGAGATTCCATTAACAGTCGATTATAATGCGAGCCGGATAAGACGGGGATATATATGAAAACCGCCGCAAACTGGCACAGCCACTGTACCGCAAAAATGAAAAGTGCGGGCCTGTACTTTGGACATGGTACCGATAATGCCAGTGACGAGGCAGCCTGGTTGATTTTGCATGTACTGGATGCACCACTGGATGGTAGTTTTGAACAATGGGACATCGTACCTGATCAAGGTCAGCAGAACCTCCTGGAACAATTGCTGGCACGCCGGATCAAACAGCGTTGTCCACTGGCCTATCTGATCGGTGAAGCCCGCTTCTGTGGACTGATGTTTTTTGTTACGCCCAATGTGCTGGTCCCGCGTTCGCCTGTAGCTGAGCTGATTGCAGGACAGTTTTCACCCTGGCTGATGCGGGGGAAAGAGGGCAGGGTGCTGGATATGTGTACCGGTGGTGCCTGCATAGCCATCGCGACGGCCCTCAATCTGCCGGGTGTTCAGGTTGATGCGGTTGATCTGTCAGAGGCAGCTCTCGAGGTTGCCGCCCGAAATGTTGAACGGCATGCCCTGTCCAAAAGGGTAAACCTGATTCAATCGGACCTGTTCACCGAGTTGGGAAATACCCGTTACGAGTTGATTGTCAGTAATCCTCCTTATGTCTCTGCCAGGGATTTTGCCACCATGCCGGCGGAATTTCATGCCGAGCCGGCCGTTGGACTGGTCAGCGGCACAGATGGACTGGATATTGTCTTGAGAATACTGGATGCTGCTTGTCGGCACCTCGCAGAAGACGGCATCCTGGTGGTAGAGGTCGGAGCCAGTGCCGGGGCACTTGTGGATTTACTGCCGCGGGTATCTTTCTTGTGGCTGGAATTCCGCCACGGTGGAGACGGCGTATTCCTGCTGGAGTATGATCAACTGCTGGCAAGCAACGCCGATGTGCGTGCGCTCCTGGAGCAAAGAAAATATGTCTGACAATTCATTCGGCCGCTTATTCAGGGTGACTACATTTGGCGAGAGCCATGGTCCGGCCATAGGTTGTGTAATCGATGGTTGTCCTCCAGGCCTGGAAATCAACGCAAATGAAATCAGGTCTGAGCTGAGGCGGCGGGCGACAGGCAAGAGCAGGCATACTTCACAGCGGAAGGAAAAAGATGACGTGCAATTGCTGTCAGGTGTATTTGAGGGGCGTACCACGGGCACACCGATTGCAATGCTGATCGAGAACACCGATGCGCGCCCGCGGGACTACACCGATATTGCGACAAAATTTCGCCCCGGCCATGCAGATTACACCTATTGGAAGAAGTATGGCATTCGTGACTATCGTGGTGGCGGGCGCTCTTCAGCCCGGGAAACCACCATGCGGGTCGCGGCCGGCGCGGTTGCCAGGAAATTTTTGAAACAGAAACTGGGTATTGAAATCCAGGGTTGGCTCGCGCAGTTGGGACCTATACGAACCGACAGGGAATATGATGCGCAGATGATAGATGAGAACCCGTTTTTCAGCCCGGATGCGAGTGTTGTTCCAGCACTGGAAAAACATATGGACATGCTGAGGAAATCAGGCGATTCCTGCGGGGCCCGTATCTCGGCTGTGGCGCGTAATGTACCGGCCGGCCTGGGAGAGCCGGTCTATGGCAAACTGGATGCGGATCTGGCTGCAGCAATGATGGGAATCAACGCGGCCAAGGGTGTTGAAATTGGTGCCGGATTTGATTGTGTTGATCAACTGGGAACCGAACACCGTGACGAAATCACAGCTGAGGGTTTTCTCGGTAATCACGCCGGAGGTGTTTTGGGCGGTATCTCCAGCGGACAGGATGTTCGGGTGAGTGTGGCCTTCAAGCCGGCATCCAGTTTGCGCATCCCCTGCAGAAGCATTGATGTGCAGGGCCAGCCAGTAGAAGTTATCACCAAGGGACGTCATGATCCCTGTGTTGGTATCAGGGCAACACCCATAGTAGAGGCCATGTTGGCACTGGTGCTGATGGACCATGTGCTCCGGCAGCGGGCACAAAACGGACAGGAATGGAATATCAATGAGTGAAGATCTGAAAATCGCGGTCATTGGGGCCACCGGTGCCGTCGGGGAGGCGATGCTTTCCATACTGGCGGAATACGGATATGGAAAGAGTTCTGTACACGCCCTGGCAAGCGAGGCTTCTTTGGGTAAAACAGTTGAATTTGGTCACCGCACTCTGGCGGTTGATGTACTGGATGATTTTGACTTCTCAGGCACGGACTTTGCACTCTTTTCCGCAGGTGCAGGGGTCAGCCTGAAGCATGCCCCAAGGGCCTGCGAAGCGGGTGCTATCGTCATAGACAACACGTCCGCCTTTCGTCTTGACGATCATATTCCTCTGGTGGTGCCGGAGGTCAATGGCGATCTGCTGGACCAGGCCTCGCGTGGGAGTATCATTGCCAACCCCAATTGCTCTACCATCCAGATGCTGGTCGCAGTGGCCCCGATCCACTCGGCGGCCGGTATTGACCGGATCAACGTGGCAACCTACCAATCGGTTTCAGGAGCAGGCACAAAGGGTATGGCTGAACTGGCCAGGCAAACCATGGACCGGCTGACGTTCAAAGAGGTCAGCCCCGACGTTTTCGCCCAACCGATTGCCTTCAATGCCATACCACTCATAGACAGCATGCAGGAAAATGATTACACCCGCGAGGAAATGAAACTACACTGGGAAACACGTAAGATACTGGGTGATGACCGCATCAGGGTGAACGCTACTGCAGTGCGGGTGCCGGTATTTTTTGGTCATTCAGAGGCCATACACCTGGAAACTGTACGCGATATCAGTATTGAAAAGGTTCGTGAGGTGCTGGCTGAAGCCCCGGGACTGGAACTGGTGACGGATGCTGGACCTGCTGAACAGGTTACTGCGGTCACACACGCTGCGGGAAAAGATGCCGTTTTTGTCAGCCGCCTGCGTCGTGATCTGAGCCACCCGCGCGGAATCAACCTTTGGGTTGTTGGTGATAATGTACGCAAGGGTGCGGCATTGAACGCGGTACAGATATTGGACCGGATACAACACACAACGGGGTAATATACAGATTCGCGCAAAAATTGCCGGTGGAAACCTGATGAAAGCAATCGTACACTCTTCAGGGTTTGCCTCATTAACGGTATACAGGTAGTCAGGGAGCGACGGGGAGTACCATGTACAAAAGATACCAATGGTTAACTGCGATGACGCTGATCCTGTTCAGTCCCATGCTTTATGCATTGGGTTTGGGGGGGGCAACCGTAGAGTCGTTTCTGAATCAACCGTTGAATGTCAGGGTCGAACTGATCTCCCGGTCCAGCGAAGAACTACAGAGTATTAGTTCCGGTCTGGCGTCCACAGAAGACTTTGAACTACTGGGCCTGAGCCGGTCTGCCATATCTGTTCCCTTACGCTTCGAAACGGTTACCAATACCGCAAATCCTTATGTCCGAATTACCAGCAGGTTGCCCATCTACGAACCCGTGGTGCAGTTGTTGATCCAAGTCGCCTGGTCCAACGGTCGGATGCTGCGTGAATATACACTTTTCCTTGACCCACCTACCTTCGAGTCACAGGCGCCACCGGTGTCTGTCCGGCCTGCCCCAACGCCCCAACCGGAAGTTGCAGTTGAACCTCCGCCACAAAAACAGCCGGAGCCTGCGGCTGTAATACAAAGGGCACCGGACCCGGTGCTGGTTGAAAGCGTGACAGATGAGCCCACTACTCCGGAGCAGTCACCAGAAGAAACGGTTTCGGTTGATTCGCCATCAAGGGAGCCGGTAACAACAGAACCAGAATCTGCTCAACCCCCGATGGAAGATCCCGAGGAGAATGCCGACAGCACCAACGTACCTTCAGCGGAAGATCCCCTGGCGGATGAGGCTGGGGCTGAAGAATCCATTGAGCAAGAGACCCAGGCAAGTGAACCCGCAGCGGAAGAACCCGCGGTGGATGATCAAATTGAACAAGAACCAGAGGCGGAAGTATCTGCCGTCGAGGAAGAGCAGTCCACAGAGGGTGAGATACACGGTCCGGTGGCACGTGGCGAAACTTTATGGGGAATAGCCCGTGACTGGAGCAGGGGAACTGGTTATGGCATCAACCAGACCATGCTGGCCCTGCAAAGGAAGAACCCGGAAGCATTTATCCGCGGCAATATCAATTCACTGAAACAAGGCGCGATTTTGCGTATGCCTTCTTTCAGTGAGATCGGCCAGTTGAGCTCCAGGCAGGCCATGCTGGAAGTGATGCGCCAGGAACAGGAAATCCGCAGCGGTATCCGCACCACGGCTCCGGATTTTGTTACACCAACCGTCGCGGACAGCACTGATTTCAGGGAACCGGTAGTCGAACAGACACCGGAACCTGTGCAAACGGAAGAACTCGGACACCTCGAATTGGTGCCACCAGCGGCCGATGATACGGATACGGTGGACTCAGGGCAGTCATCCCAAGTGACCGATTCCGAATTACCGGAACAGCCCATCGAGGAGGAACTGGCGCGTACGGAAGAGGATCTGGTCAATGCGCGCCAGGAAAACGAATACCTGAGCGACCGCATCAAGGAACTGGAAGAGCAGGTGTCCACACAACAGGACATTCCAGTTGAAGTCGAGGATTCAGATCTCGCCGGAATGGAAACCAGCCTGGCGGACCAACGTGCCTCGGATGAGCCCGAACCACCTGTTGCGCTGACACCCGGTGGTGAGGAAGAACCCTGGTATGCCGGCAGCACCATCTGGCTGGTGGGTATTGCTGTCGTATTGATCAGTCTGATTATCTGGGGTCTGCGCCGCAGAAGTGCGATGGCGGGAATAACCATTGTCGAGGCGATTGACCAGGAAACTGTGCAGGTCCCAGTGGAAAAGCCACGCGAATTCCAGCCGGTATCAGTACCCGGGGAAGCAACGCGGGTACAGGAACCGGAACCCCGGGAAGATACCGTTATCCAGCAACCGGAAGCCGAGGAAGAGACGGTTATCCAGCAACCCGAACCGGAACCTGAAGAGGAGACGGCCATACAACAGCCCGTACCCAAACCTGATGTTGAAGAGACCATCCAACAGACCGTGCCCGAACCGGAAGAAGAGGAACAGGCACCGGCATCGGACGATCCTGAAGTCAGCCTCGACCTGGCCCGGGCATATCTGTCGATGGGCGACAAAGAGGCAGCAAGGTCGATGCTTGGAGAAGCAATACAAAATGGCAACGCAGAGCAGGTTGCAGAAGCGCGTCTTATGATGGAAGAGCTCTGACGCTGAACCCATGCGTCACGCCCTGGGTCTGGAATACGATGGTTCGGCCTTTTTTGGCTGGCAGCGTCAGCATCAGACACTGACCGTACAGCAAAGTCTGGAAGATGCACTGTCGGTGGTGGCTGACCATTCCGTGACGGTAATATGTGCCGGTCGCACCGATACCGGTGTCCATGCCCGTGGTCAGGTGGTGCATTTTGACAGCCCGTCCGAACGCAAGCACAGACAGTGGATGCTCGGAGTGAACTCGAACTTGCCCGGGGCGGTAAGGGCCATGTGGGTACGCACGGTTGATGACACGTTTCACGCCCGCTTTGGTGCCTACTCACGATCATATCAATACACGATTCTCAATCGCTGGGTGCGTCCGGCCATCGGCAGTTCCTATTACGGATGGGTGCGCCAGCCACTGGATGCACGCCGTATGGACCGGGCCGCAAAGTACTTGGTGGGGACACATGACTTCAGTGCATTCCGCTCGTCCGGATGTTCGGCCAACCACGCAACCCGGGAGATAACCTCCATTGAAGTCTGCCGGGAAGGCGATACCGTGCTGATAAATATCACAGCCAATGCCTTTCTTTACCACATGGTTCGCAATATTGTTGGTACCTTGATTCCGGTTGGCAGGGGTGAACAATCGGTACAGTGGTTCAGAACTGTGCTGGAAAGCGGTCAGCGGGAACTTGCCGGCAAAACAGCAGCCTCACAGGGCCTTTGCCTTGTTAAAGTACGTTATGACCCAAAATTCAAAATTCCGGAACAACATGAAGCATTTCCTTTGCGTCCATGACCATGAGCCCGACTAGGATAAAGATCTGTGGCCTGACCCGCGTACGCGACGTCAGAGACGTGGTGGCAGCCGGTGCCGATGCCGTGGGTTTTGTATTTACCCGCAGCCCCCGACGTATTACATGTGAGCAGGCCCGGCGCCTTGTTGCCCAGGTGCCAGCGGATGTATTACGTATTGGACTGTTCCTGGATCAGCAAAGATCATTTATTGAGAATGTGGTCAATTCGGTGTCACTTGATATGCTTCAGTTCCATGGCAGCGAACCCGAAACGGATTGCAACCCTTTTGGATTACCCTACCTGAAGGCTGTGGCCATGGCGGACGATCAGTCCGCATTGAAGGCTGAACAGGATTTCCCGGCGGCGGCAGGATTATTGCTCGATAGCCATGGCGTGGGTGAGCGCGGTGGAAGTGGCCGGGTATTTGACTGGTCCCTGTCCAGGCCATTGACCAAACCCGTTTGGCTGGCTGGTGGATTAAACGCAGAAAATGTCGCGCAAGCCATCCGCGTTGTCAGACCCTATGCCGTTGATGTATCAACTGGCGTTGAATCGGGTCCGGGTATCAAGGACGCGAATCTGGTCTCCGATTTCATTACCGCTGTCAGACAGCATAAATCTGACGAACCGAATAGCAATAGAGAGGTGTTTCAATGACACAAATTCGTTCACCCCTGCCGGACTCGCGCGGTCATTTTGGGTCATTTGGGGGAAGTTTTGTTTCCGAGACTCTGATGCATGCCCTTGAGGAATTGCGGGAAGCCTATGGCCGCTGGAGCCAGGACGAAGAATTTGTTCGGCGTATGGATGAGGACCTGGCCCACTATGTTGGCAGACCTTCACCGGTGTATTTCGCCGCACGACTGACGGCCGCTGCCGGAGGTGCACAGATATACCTCAAGCGGGAAGATTTGAACCATACCGGGGCCCACAAGATCAACAACACGGTGGGGCAGGGCCTGCTGGCTCATTACATGGGCAAGCCCAGGGTGATCGCCGAGACCGGTGCCGGCCAGCACGGGGTCGCTTCAGCGACCATAGCGGCCCGGCTGAACAAATCGTGTCGTGTTTACATGGGAGAGACCGATATCGAGCGACAGGCCATCAATGTCTTCAGGATGCGTTTGCTTGGCGCCGAGGTGACCGGGGTGTCCTCGGGTTCGGCGACCCTGAAAGATGCCCTTAACGAGGCCATGCGTGACTGGGTGACCAACATTGACGATACCTTTTATATCATCGGCACGGTTGCGGGACCGCATCCTTACCCGGAAATGGTACGTGATTTCAACGCAGTGGTCGGCAGGGAGGCACGCCGGCAGATGCTGCAGATACAAGATGACCTGCCGGATGCACTGGTGGCCTGTGTCGGGGGCGGTTCCAATGCCATGGGATTGTTCCATCCTTTTATCGAAGATCGTGATGTTCAGATGTTTGGTGTCGAAGCTGCGGGCAGGGGCCTGGCCAGCGGTGCACACGCGGCGTCCCTGTGCGCGGGCAGACCCGGAGTACTGCATGGTTGTCGCACCTATCTGTTGGATGATGATGCCGGTCAGATACGTCATACGCATTCGATTTCCGCCGGTCTGGACTATCCAGGTGTCGGGCCCGAACATGCCTGGCTGAAAGAAACCGGCCGGGCGAAATATGTCAGTGTGACCGATGATGAGGCGTTGGCAGCGTTTCACCAGTTAACCCGCCTGGAAGGCATCATGCCCGCACTTGAAAGCAGTCATGCACTGGCCTATGGCTTCAAGCTTGCGGCGGAAATGCGTGCGGATCAGAGTGTATTGATCAACCTTTCGGGGCGGGGTGACAAGGATGTGGAAACGGTTGCGGCCCTGGAAGGACTGACCCTGTGAGTTCCCGTATTGATACCTGTTTTGACCAGGCCGGGAAAGCCGGACGCAAATTGTTGATTCCGTTTATCACCGCCGGTGATCCCGATCCGTCCTGGACGGTACCGCTTATGCATGCACTGGTCGCGGCCGGAGCCGATGTCCTCGAACTGGGGGTACCATTCTCGGACCCGATGGCCGATGGGCCGGTGATACAACTGGCCAGTGAAAGGGCCATTGCAAAGCATGTGGATCTGTCTGCGGTACTGGATATGGTAAAAACTTTCCGCCGCGAGGATGCCCGGACACCGGTGATCCTGATGGGGTATATGAACCCAGTTGAAAGATTTGGCTCCGACCGTTTCCCCGCCGCTGCAGTTGCCTCGGGTGTTGACGGCCTGCTGCTGGTGGATTGTCCCCCGGAAGAGAGGGGTAGCCTGGGCAATGCGATGGACCAGGCGGGTCTGACCGGGATTTGCATGGTGGCACCCACCACCACGCGCGAGCGTCTGCGCCTGATTGCAGAGGAGGCGAGGGGATTTATCTATTATGTTTCACTCAAGGGCATCACGGGATCCGGGCAACTCGATACACCGCAGTTGCAACAACCCGTGGAGCAGATTCGGGAACTGAGCGACCTTCCCGTTGCCGCCGGCTTTGGCATCAAGAATGCAAAAATGGCGGTCCGGGTTGCCCAATACGCCGATGCCATTGTCATAGGCAGTGCCCTGGTGCAGGTTCTTTCAGCCGCCGAATCACTTGATCAGGCGTGCTCATCGGCGCTGGCATTTCTTGCACCGGTCCGTGAGTCAATGGACAATATGTGAAGTTTACCGAGATGCCGCAATATTCAAGCACAGGAAGTAATGAACAAAGATGAGCTGGTTTAAGAAGTTAAGACCTTCCAGGATTCGCACCGAGGGTGGTAACAAACGCAACGTTCCGGAAGGGCTTTGGACCAAGTGCACCATGTGCACTGCCGTTCTTTACCGGCCCGAGCTGGAACGTAATCTGCAGGTTTGCCCAAAATGCAGCCACCATTTGCAGGTTAGCGCCCGCACCCGTCTGGAGCAGTTCCTGGACCCGGGTGAACAGCGCGAAATTGCGGTGGGTCTGGAATCCATCGATGTCCTCCGTTTCAAAGACTCCAAGCGCTACAAGGACAGACTAAGCGCGGCACAGAAAAAGACCGGTGAAACCGATGCCCTGATTGCCATAGCGGGCGAGCTCAAGGGTTCCGATATTGTTGCATGCGCATTTGAATTCGGTTTTATGGGAGGATCAATGGGGTCGGTCGTTGGTGAAAAGTTCACTCGAGCGGGTCAGGAAAGTCTGCGAATGCAGGCTCCGCTGGTTTGTTTTTCAGCCAGTGGTGGTGCGCGTATGCAGGAGGGCCTCCTGTCCCTGATGCAAATGGCCAAGACCAGTGCCCTGTTGGCCAGGCTCAACCAGCAGGGGATTCCTTTTATTTCCGTTTTGACACACCCCACCACGGGTGGTGTTTCCGCAAGTATTGGTATGCTGGGTGACATTAATATTGCCGAGCCCCTGGCCCAGATCGGTTTTGCCGGTCCCCGGGTCATCGAGCAGACGGTGCGTGAGAAACTTCCCGAAGGCTTTCAACGCAGCGAATTTCTACTTCAGAAAGGTGCGGTCGACATGATTCTTGACCGGCGTAATCACCGCGATGAAATCTCCGCGCTGCTGGACCTGTTAACTTCCGGGAACAAACCCCGACCGGTGTCAGGCGAATTAGTGCAGGGCTGAAACAGTGGTTGGAGCTGCTGGAACAGCGCCACCCAAAGACCATTGAGCTGGGATTGGACCGCTGTGGTTCGGTTTATCACAAGTTGGGTTCACCACCCCCCGCCAGGCAGGTTTTTACAGTTGCAGGAACCAACGGCAAGGGTTCAACCGTGGCCTATATTGCCGCACTCAGCAAGGGTCTGGGACAACGCTGGGCCACCTATACTTCTCCACATATCCTGCATTTCAATGAACGTATCACCATCATGGGTGAGCCGGTATCCACAGCAAGCCTGGTGGAAGCTTTTGAACAAGTTGAGCAGGCACGCTCCGGGGTGTCACTTACTTATTTTGAATTCACCACGCTGGCCGCACTGCTGATCATGAGTCAGAGTGACTTGGATTGTGCCGTACTCGAAGTGGGTCTGGGGGGGCGTCTTGATGCGGTTAACCTGGTGGATACAGATTGTGCTGTTATTACCCCGATCGGTCTGGACCACCAGGACTTCCTGGGATCGGACCTGGCATCCATTGCCCATGAAAAAGCTGGCATCATCCGGGCAGATGCCCCCGTGGTGTGCACTGAGGAACACCCGCCGGTCGCCGTACTGAACCGCGCTTCAGCCCTCGGAGCAAGGGCTTATCTGCGTGGCACAGATTTTGATCTGAATACCATCGCTGGTTCCTCTTCCATGCATTTTGAGATGGGTGGGCAAACATTCCGGGTTCCCCTTCCTCCGATGGGTGGCGAACACCAGTTCGATAACCTGGCAGCAGCCCTGGCGGCAACATTGTTATTGAATCCGGAAGACAGGTTGGACACTGGGGACATGGATCAATCAATCAGGCATTGTTCGCTGCCGGGGCGTTTGCAACTGCTGGGTTCTGATCCGTGCGTGTTATTGGATGTTGGGCACAATGAACTGGCCGCTGATTCCGTGGCAAAGTACCTGGCCGGCAACAATCAATCATCCGTGTCGTGCGTATTGGCCATGCTGGCAGACAAACCTGCCGAGCGCGTGGCGCAATCATTGTCTAGGGTTTGTACAAGCTGGTGGTGTGCAGATACACCCGGCGAACGTGGTCAGAGCGGGGAAATACTTGCATCACGCATCAGGGCGGTACTGCCATCTGCGCAGGTGGAAAATTCTGGTCCATTGGCTGGCGCATTGGAAATGGCAATAGCATCTTCGGGTGTGAACGATGTAGTCCTTGTATTCGGTTCATTTGCAGCCGTGTCCCAGGCCACCTCCTGGCTTGGAAATAGCATGCAGCGCCCGCCGCTTGATGCTGCTAGAATCAACTGATGCATCGCATTAAGTCAACCCGGCAGATTCAAATAACCATAACCAATTAAAGAGATGCCCTGAATGGACAAAGCATTAAAACAAAGACTGGTGGGCGCAAGCGTACTCATCATTTTGGCGGTCATCATATTGCCCATGCTGCTCAGTGGGCGTTCCGATACTCTAAAACAGGAATCCCGCCAAATTGAATTACCACCCCGACCGGATGAGTTGACCTTTGAAACCCGTCGTTTCCCGATTGGTGTTCCAAACAAACCGGTACCTGCGCCGGCAGAACCCGACCAGGAGACAACAGACCAGCAGACAACCAGCCCGCACTTGCCCGCCCAACAAACCCCTGATTCAGGGTCCGATCAAATCGAAGAACCTGTCGAACCACCCGGCCGGGCAGTGACTGCCGATGAAGCCGATACGGGTTCCGGACAGGTGTCAGCGGTGGATCCTGCACCGCAAACAACGCCTGTGGTGCCACGTTATCTCGTACAGGTCGCCAGTTTCAGTAGTGAAAAAAATGCCAATGCGCTTGCTGACCAATTGCGAGCGGCCAATATGTCAGTGCTTATGGACGTCGTAGACCGTGCGGCGTGACGGCTCCATCGCGTTCGCGTGGGTCCATTCTTTCAACTTTCGGATGCAGAAGCCATCGTGCAGCGATTGCAAACGCAACATACGGACCTCAGTCCACGTGTTCTCGATACCAGACCGGATGACAGTTTGCCGGTATCAACACCATCCGATCCACTGGTGCGGTGGGTGGTACAGGTTGGCAGTTTCCACGATGCCAAGAATGCGGAAGCACTGGTTGCCAGATTACGTTTGGGTGGTCTTACTGCTTTCTCGGAACAGGTGACGTCGGAGCAGGGTTCCGTTTACAAAGTCCGGGTCGGTCCGGAGATCGACCGTGATCAGGCGACTGCTCTGGCTCTCAAAGTTAAAACAGATTACGATCTCGATGGTTTGGTAATGACCATTGACTAAAGCCTTTTGTCGACGGGCTCTGAGGGGGGAGCAATAAATGGACTATTCAGATCTTGCCGTGTTGGGGGTCGTTTCCATTTCAATCCTGGTAGGTGCTTTGCGAGGATTTATCAAGGAGGTGTTATCGCTGGCGGTGTGGATTGCCGCCTTCGTTTTCGCCTATTACTACTCCGGCACATTGGCAATCGAGATGGAGGGGTTTGTCGAGTTGCCTTCGGCGCGGGTGGCACTGGCTTTTGCAGCTCTTTTTCTCGGAATATTGTTGACGGGTGGTCTGTTGATATATCTGGTGAGCGAATTGGTAGAGAAAACCGGTCTCAGTGGCACAGATCGTTTGCTGGGCGGTGTATTCGGTGGTTTGAGGGGGCTGGTGATCGTACTGGTTTTGATTTTGGCAACTGGTCTGACACCGATACCGCAAGACCCCTGGTGGCAGCAATCCAGATCTATTCAGAGTCTGCTCCCATTGGCACAGTGGTCTACCAAGTTTCTACCGGAGTCGGTTCGGGAATACCTGGATTTCACAGTGGACCCGGAGAAAACTGAATTGGTTGATACGGAGGTTTCCAACGCATGATAGAATGCGCCCGAATTCCGGTCATAGCGAGTCTTTGTGAATGTGTGGAATCATAGGAATTGTCGGTAAACAGTCGGTCACAGCGCAGATTTACGATGCCCTGACAGTATTCCAGCACCGTGGACAGGATGCTGCCGGAATCGCCACACTCGATGGTCACCGGCTGCACCTGTACAAGGGCAACGGTCTGGTCAGGGATGTTTTCAGCGCCACGGAATTGCAAAAACTGAAGGGGTCCAGTGGTATTGGCCACGTTCGTTACCCTACGGCGGGTAATGCCAATTCCGATGAAGCCCAGCCATTCTATGTCAATTCACCCTATGGCATCGTACTGGGTCACAACGGCAATCTGATCAATACTGCAAGCTTGAAAAAGGAGCTGTTTGACAGCGACCGCCGTCACCTCAATACCGATTCTGATTCCGAGGTTTTGTTGAATGTATTTGCCCACGAATTGCAGAACCTGGGTTCGAACAGCTTGCAACCTGCAGATGTATTTCGCGCAGTTGACGGGCTTCATAAGCGCTGCAGGGGTGCCTATTCCGTCATCGCATTGATTGCGGACAAGGGCATTCTTGGTTTCAGGGATCCCCATGGAATACGACCGGCCGTGCTGGGTTACAGGGACACCGACAAGGGTCGCGAATTTGCCATTGCATCGGAAAGCGTTGCACTGGACGCGCTGGACTTCACCTTGATGCGTGACCTCAAACCGGGTGAGGCGATCTTCATCAGTTTTGATGGTCAGTTGCATAGTCATGAAAGTCCGTACGCCAGGCCGGCAAGTCCGTGCATTTTTGAGTATGTTTATTTTGCCCGTCCGGATTCCATGTTGGACGATATATCGGTTTACAAGGCGCGTCTGCGGATGGGACAGACACTGGCCAGGAAGATACTCAGGGAGTGGCCGGACAATGATATTGATGTTGTCATCCCAGTGCCGGATACCTCACGCACTGCGGCGTTGCCAATGGCCTATGATCTACAAGTCAAATACCGCGAAGGATTTATCAAGAACCGATACATTGGCCGTACCTTTATCATGCCCGGGCAGGCACAAAGAAAACGTTCGGTGAAACAGAAACTCAATGCCATAGACCTGGAATTCCGAAACAAGAATGTGTTGCTGGTGGATGATTCCATCGTCAGGGGGACGACATCACGTCAAATAATCCAAATGGCCCGTGAAGCTGGCGCCAGAAAAGTTTACTTCGCATCGGCATCTCCCCCCGTGCGTTATCCGAATATATATGGCATTGATATGCCTGCTACATCGGAGTTGATAGCCAGTGGCCGTAATGAGCAGCAGATCGAGCAGGAGTTGGGTGCGGACCGGCTGATATACCAGAGTCTGGATGACCTGGTTGAAGCCTGCAGGGAGGGCAATGTACGAATTTCCAGATTCGATACCTCTTGCTTCTCAGGTGAATACGTCACCGGAGTGGCAGATGGTTACCTGGAAGATTTACAACTCCAGCGGTCCGACCAGGCCAAATTGCAGCGCCAGCAAAGCGCAGCTTGAAAGAAAGACAGTTTTTATTATCGAACTGAATTCCGTTTCTTTTCTATGGCAGACGCGTCTGACAGGCCGTATGATGCATTGTGCCGTCAATTACGACTATAGTTAAATCCCTGCTATCGGTATTTACCCAATGACACGTATTTTCAATTTTTGCGCCGGACCGGCCACACTACCTCTGCCGGTGCTGGGAAGGGCACGCGAAGAATTTCTGGACTATGCCGGTCTGGGTATGTCCGTGATGGAAATCAGTCACCGAAGCACCGCCTTTGATGAAATTGCCGATCGGTCGGAGTCCAGTCTGAGACGTCTTTTATCCGTCCCCGATGACTTTGCCGTTTTATTTCTCGCCGGTGGTGCAACCAGCCAATTTTCCCAGCTACCCATTAACCTGGCAGGCCTGGACCGGCCGGGGGCGTATGTAGTCAGTGGAAGCTGGAGTAAGAAAGCCTTCACCAGCGCCGGGCGCCTGGGACTGGGTCAGTTGGCTGCCAGCTCAGAAGACTCGGGTTTCAAAACCATTCCGCCCACCGATGAGTGGAATATTCGTTCCAACAACGCATATGTGCACTATGTAAGCAATGAAACCATTTCGGGTGTGCAATTTCCGAATACGCCCAAAATAGCCAGCCCGCTGGTTGCAGACATGTCATCTGATATCCTGTCCCGACCCTTTGATATCGGGAAATTTTCCATGGTTTACGCCGGTGCACAAAAAAATATTGGCCAGGCGGGCATCACACTGGTTGTCGTCCGAAAGGACCTGCTGCAGGACCTGGATCCCGGAGTGCCGGATTTGCTATCCTGGAAAATTCAACACGAAAAGGGGTCCCGCCTGAATACACCGCCAACTTTTGCGTGGTATATGGCAGGTCTGGTATTTGAGTGGGTTGAATCCTGTGGCGGGGTAGAACGGATGGCACAACACAATGAGCGTAAGTCGGGTGCGCTCTATCGCTACCTGGATCAAAGCTCATTTTATCTGAATGAAATTCCCGTCGAATTTCGGTCTCACATGAACATTCCCTTTCAGATAGTTGATCCCTCATTGCACGGACGGTTCATCGCCGAGGCCGAACTGGCAGGTTTGAGCAGCCTTAAGGGGCATCGGTCTGTGGGCGGGATGAGAGCGAGCATTTATAATGCCATGCCCATGGAGGGTATCGAGGCATTGATTGATTTCATGACACAATTTGAACGAGAGGTTGGCTGATGAATTCCGGAACTGACAATGATATAGCCACAGACACCCCAACCGAAACGGATCCGGAACTGGGAGAAGTTCGGGCACAGATTGACACTCTTGATGCCCGGATACAGGCCCTGATCTCCGAACGTGCGCGCCTGGCCTGGGCGGTACGCGAGACAAAGGGCCAGTTTGAGAACGCGGTTGATTATTATCGTCCCGAGCGCGAAGCACAGGTGCTTCGGGCTGTGCGTGAACGCAACGATGGCCCCATCAGTGATGCAGAAATGTTGCGTTTGTTTCGAGAAATCATGTCGGTGTGCCTTGCCCAGCAGGAAGCGCTTAAAATTGCCTATCTCGGACCCGAGGGTACCTTTACCCAGCAGGCCGTTTATCGTCACTTCGGTCATTCCGTCCAGGCGCTGGGTGTCTCGGGCATAGACGATGTATTTACACAGGTTGAAACCAGCGAGGCAGATTTTGGTGTGGTTCCTGTGGAAAATTCAAGCCAGGGAATTGTCAGTCACACACTGGACAGGTTTGTTAATTCGGATTTGAAGATCTGTGGTGAGATTCAGATGGCAATCCATCACAATCTGCTCGCCAAGACCCGCAGTCTGGAAGACATTGAACGGGTTTATTCCCATCAGCAATCACTGTCGCAGTGCAAAGCCTGGATTCGCCAGCATTTGCCCGCCGTGGAATGCATTGCCGTGAGCAGTAATGCCGAGGCCGCGCGCAGGATACGGCACGCACCGGATGCCGCCGCGATTTCCAGCCAGTCCGCTGCTGAGATATACGGTGTGCCGATTTTATTCTCACGCATTGAAGACCAGCCTGACAATGCAACGCGTTTCCTGGTGATAGGACGTCAGTTGCTGGCATCGTCCGGTGAAGACAAAACCACCCTTTTGCTCGCAGGCGAGGCAGTTTCAGGTGATTTACACAGTCTGCTGACCCCATTGGCTCGTCATAACCTGAATATGACCCGGATCGAATCGCGACCATCGAATACCGGTAAATGGAAATACGTATTTTTTATCGATGTCGAAGGACATGCAGAGATGGAGCCATTGAAGTCAGCACTCGGTGAAATGCAGAAACTGACCAGCATGACACGGGTACTGGGCTCCTATCCAAAGGCGGTCATCGGTCATGAAGCAACGGGTACCGACTAGTCCTGCCGTTGGGCTGGTGGTGCTGGAGAAATCGTGATCCTGACCGTCGAGCCATCCCGCACTGGCCTCCGTGGTGATATTTCCCCACCGGGAGACAAATCCATCAGTCACAGGGCCCTGATCATGGCCAGTCTTGCACAGGGACAGTCCCTGTTGAGCGGCCTGCTGAGTAGCGAAGATACGCTGGCAACCTTGCGGGCCTGTGTACAACTGGGGGCGAGCAGCGAATCTGTCCAGGGCGGATTGCTGGTTACCGGGACCGGTGGAAAATTGACCCCAACGGGCAACGGCGTTCTGGACATGGGCAATTCCGGGACAGCCATGCGTCTGCTCGCCGGGGTATTGAGTGGTCAGGATTTTGACACTACGCTGGTAGGGGATGACTCCCTGAACAGTCGTCCGATGACACGAATTGTCGATCCCCTGAGATTGATGGGTGCGGATATCACTCCGAGCGACGAGGGTACCGCGCCACTTCTGATTCGTTCGTGTGGTGGATTACGGGGCATAAATTATGTTTCCCCGGTGGCCAGCGCACAGATAAAATCCTGTGTGTTGCTGGCCGGTTTGGCTGCTACCGGCGTTAGCAGCGTGGAAGAGCCCCGTCTGAGTCGAGACCACACCGAGCGCATGCTACCTTTGTTCGGTGTTGAACTGGTGTCTCCACGTTGTGTACGGGGCGGTTCAAGACTTATGGCTTCAAATTTCGATGTGCCGGGCGACATTTCCTCTGCTGTGTTCCTGCTCGCAGCCGCGGCCATGGTCCCCGGTTCAGAGATTACCATTCGCCGGGTAGGTTTGAATCCGACCCGTACGGGGTTTCTCCAATGCATGCGTGAAATGGGTGCGCAGCTCACGGTTGTGCCTCTGGTTGAAACACCCGAACCCGTAGGTGACGTGAAACTGGTGTTTGCTGACAGACTCAAGGGTATTGTAGTGCCTGAATCCCGGGTGCCGGATATGATTGATGAACTGCCTCTACTGATGGCGCTTGCCGCTACGGGCTCGGGTATGACCCGGATTCGGGGTGCCGGGGAATTGCGGGTGAAGGAGAGTGACCGCATTGCCGTGATGGCCACTGGTCTGAGGAAAATGGGTGTGAACCTGCAGGAATACCCTGACGGAATGGATATAGAGGGCGGAACAATTACTGGTGGCAGCGTAAACAGCGCTGGTGACCACCGATGCGCCATGTCCTTTGCACTGCTTGGACTGCGGGCATCTTCCGAGGTGCATATCGATGCCGCGCAGTATATTGCGACTTCATATCCCGGGTTTATTGATGACATGCGTGCCATGGGCGCAAGCATGTTCACGGATACAGGCACATGATCACCGGTCCAGACTATCCACACGAAGTTGAGGTCATTGCAGTTGATGGTCCCGGTGGCTCTGGCAAAGGCACGATCTCGCAACGTCTGGCGGAACACCTGGGCTGGAATTTGCTCGACAGCGGGGCCCTTTATCGACTTACCGCCCTTGCGGTGATAAAGAACAATGTTGACCCGAAAGATGAATCTGGCCTGCAAAGCATGGCCACCGCCATGGATATACGATTCGAGGTATGTGGAAGCCATACACGGGCGTTGTTGGATGGGTCGGACGTGAGTGACCGGATACGTCTTGAAGAAGTCGGAGTTCTTGCCTCGAAGATTGCGGCCATAGCCGGGGTAAGGGCTGCCCTGGTAGAGCGTCAACGGCGATTTCGCCAGCCGCCGGGACTGGTGGCGGACGGCAGGGACATGGGGACAGTAATTTTTCCCGATGCAAAGCTTAAGATATTTCTCACGGCCAGCGCTGAAATTCGCGCGCAACGTAGGTATAAGCAGTTGAAAGACAAAGGGGAAAGTGTTAATCTCACGCGCCTTTTCAGGGAGATCAAAGCGCGTGACGTACGCGATCAATCGCGACGTATTGCACCGCTTAGACCGGCCGAGGACGCGGTGATCATTGATTCGACAAATCTGAACATTGAAGAAGTGTTCAACAAAGTTTGTGGGATAGTTTAAATAAGCGTCATAAGACATTGATTAATGATAAGATATTTTGGTCCATCCTTGATGGGTGGTTGATTATTTAACCGGCACAAAACGTGCCCAACACAAAAGGTGGATGTTTTGCAGCCTGCACAATGTCCGTGGAATTAAACCAATGACTGAAAGTTTTGCAGAATTATTTGAAGAGAGCCTGGCTCAACGTAGCCTCAAGCCGGGTACTATCGTTACCGGAACGGTAGTTGAAATCAGGGACGACGCGGTAATCGTCAACGCCGGTCTGAAATCAGAGGGCACCGTGCCCATACACCAGTTTCGTTCACTGAGCGGGGAACTGGAAGTAGAAGTTGGCGACAGCGTGGAAGTCTCCCTGGAAGCCGTCGAAGACGGATACGGTGAAACACGTTTGTCGCGCGAAAAGGCCAAACGCGCCATGGTTTGGGATAAATTGGAAAGTGCCTTTGAAAGCGAAGACATTGTCCAGGGCAAGATCAGCGGTAAGGTCAAGGGTGGCTTTACGGTTGACATCAACGATATCCGCGCATTTTTACCGGGTTCACTGGTAGATGTACGCCCGGTTCGTGATCCCGCCTATCTGGAAGGCAAGGATCTTGACTTCAAGATCATCAAGCTGGACCGCAAACGCAACAACGTTGTGGTGTCGCGCCGCGCCGTTGTAGAACTTGAATTCAGCGCTGAACGAGAGCAGCTGCTTGAACGTCTGGAAGAGGGCGTGATCGTCAAGGGAGTGGTCAAGAACCTGACAGACTACGGTGCGTTTATCGACCTGGGTGGTATTGATGGCCTGTTACATATTACCGACATGGCCTGGAAACGGGTGCGTCACCCAAGCGAAATTGTCAATGTTGGAGATGAGCTTGAGGTTCGTGTGCTCCGATTTGATCGTGAGCGAAATCGAGTCTCACTGGGTCTGAAACAGATGGGTGATGATCCATGGAGTGACCTGGCCCGTCGCTACCCCATAGGGACACGTCTGTTCGGCAAGGTCTCCAATATTACTGATTACGGTTGTTTTGTTGAAATAGAAGATGGCGTTGAAGGTCTGGTGCACGTTTCAGAAATGGATTGGACCAACAAGAACGTGAATCCTGCCAAGGTCGTGCAGACCAGTGACGAAGCCGAGGTCATGGTGCTGGAAATTGATGAAGAGCGGCGCCGTATTTCACTGGGTATGAAGCAATGCAAGTCCAATCCCTGGGAAGCATTCTCAGCGACCCACAACAAGGGTGACCGGGTCTCAGGCGCAATTAAATCCATTACAGATTTTGGTATCTTTATCGGTCTGGACGGTGGTATTGACGGATTGGTCCATTTGTCCGACATCTCCTGGTTGACTCCGGGTGAAGAATCAGTACGTAACTTCAATAAGGGTGAAGAGGTCGAAGCAGTTGTGCTGGCCGTTGAC
Organism: Lysobacterales bacterium; assembly: GCA_014238945.1. Taxonomy (GTDB): domain Bacteria; phylum Pseudomonadota; class Gammaproteobacteria; order Xanthomonadales; family SZUA-36; genus SZUA-36. Next base: position 10,759 of record JABAAB010000073.1, on the reverse strand, counting down.
CCTGAACGTGAGCGTATTTCCCTGGGCCTCAAGCAACTGGATCAAGATCCGTTTGCAACGTTCATGGCTGAGCACCCACGTGGCAGCCAGGTTAAGGGTACAGTCAAGGAAGTCGATGCCCGTGGCGCGATCATTGAGTTGGCTGATGGTGTTGAAGGCTATCTGCGTGCTTCCGATATCAAGAAGGAACGTGTAGAGGATGCCACCAAGGAACTGGCCGTAGGTGATGAGGTGGAAGCCAAGTTCATCAGCCTGGACCGGAAGAGTCGCGGCTTGACACTGTCGATACGTGCGCTTGAAGATGAAGAACTGGCCGAAGCGCTTGAAGAGTACCACCAGAAGAATGCTTCCAGTGGCACCACTTCACTGGGTGAATTGCTCAAGGAGCAACTTGACCAGGATAGTTGATACGGGGAACGGGCGATTCGGACAGAGTCGCCCGTTTTCAACTACACTAAGCGTACAACAACCAAACGAGAATGTGAGATACCAATGACCAAATCAGAATTGATTGACCGCTTGGCCGAAGTTCAACAACATCTTGCACACCTGGATGTTGAGTTAGGTGTCAAATCCATGCTGGAGCAGATGAGTGGTTCGCTGTCCTCCGGCGAGCGTATTGAGATCAGGGGCTTTGGAAGTTTTTCACTACATTACCGAGCGCCCAGGATGGGCCGCAACCCAAAGACTGGAGAGGCTGTCGCACTTCCGGGCAAGCATGTGCCGCATTTTAAGCCGGGCAAGTCACTGCGCGAACGGGTAAACAATATTTCCTGACACTTGACCTACGGCGTATATCGTGAAAAAGACGGGCTTTATCCTGCTGGCCATATCAGCTGTTGTCGCTGGATTGCTGATTGGTACCCTGAATTCAGACCCCGTCAATCTTGACCTGCTTTGGTTTCAATCTGAACTGCCCCTGGGTCTTGCCTTACTGATTGGCTTTTCCATTGGTGTGGTGACCGGGTTGGGTATAATTTACCTGGGTCGAGTCGTCCCATTACGTTTGCAGCTACGCAAAGCCCGGATTGCCTTGGCCAGGCAGGATGGGCAGGGAATCGACTTGCCCGATGACTGAATACCTGTTGCTGGTACTCATTCCCCTGGCTGCCTACGCAGGTTGGGCTGTGGCAAGAGGTGCAATCGGCCGGGGTGAACGCAAACGCAACCGCAGCTTCAGCAACCGCTATTTTCAGGGCTTGAATTATTTGCTTGATGAGCAGCCCGATAAAGCGATTGCCGTATTTATAGAAATGGCGGAGGTAACCGCTGACACTGTCGAAACCCATCTTGCACTGGGCAGCCTCTTCCGCCGTCGTGGTGAAGTTGACCGGGCCATCAGAATTCATCAGAACATCATATCCAAACCCGGTCTGGACGAAGCACAGAAAACCCGGGCCCTGCTGGAGCTGGGTGAGGACTACATGCGCTCGGGACTGTTTGATCGGGCCGAGAGTTTATTCAATGAGTTGATTGAACGTGATCCAGATTCCCCATCGGCTTTGCGTAGTCTTCTGGATATTTACCAACAGGAAAAAGACTGGGAAAAAGCACTGTTGCAGGCACAAAAACTTGAAGCGGTGACAGAGGAGAAAATGGGACTGGTCATGTCCCATTTCTGCTGCGAGATGGCCGAGTGTGAGCTGCTGAAGGCACAACCTGGAGCAGCCAGAAAACAATTACGCCAGGCCAGGAGATATTCACCGGAAAGCATACGTACGAGAATGATACTGGCTCGGATTGAAGAGCAGCAAGAGATGTTCAATGAGGCGCTGAGCGTGTACGAGGACATTGCATCAATGGATATGGAATATATACATGAAATCCTGCCGTCCTATCTGTTATGCGGACAAAAATCGGAAGAATATCAAAGGACACTTGAGCACCTTGAGCGTTGGTCGGAAGATTACGATGGTGTCAGTTTGTTACTGGCGCAAACCCAGATAATCAGTGACCGGCAGGGCATTGATGCAGCATCCCACTACATTGCCAATGCGTTGACACAGCGGCCATCGGTCAAGGGACTGGACCGTCTGATTGAACTGAAACTGGCCGGGGCGCAAGCCACTGAATCCGGTGATGCGATTTTACGTGCCGTGGCCCAAAAGTTATTGGCGCGCCAGCCGTCCTATCGCTGTACGAATTGTGGCTATGCGGGCCACAGTCATCATTGGCAATGCCCCAGTTGTAAAAACTGGAGCACAACACGGATCATCCGTGGTGTGCTGGGTGAGTAGCACGTGTCGTTAATGGACACTGACTGGCAGTCATATACCCACTGGTTTGCTGTTGTATTGTTTTCCGGCACACTGAGTTATTTTGTCAGCCTCTCAAGTATGGGACTGGCCAGGCGCTCCGGGATGATAACGCAACCGGGTGCACGTCAGAGCCACGATGTCGCAACACCCACCGGTGGCGGTCTGGGATTGGTTTTCAGCGTGGTTGTGACCTCATTGCTTTTACAACTGTTCACTCCGTTGCCGTTATTCTGGTCCGTTAATGTACTGCCGGGTATTATTTTACTGGCCACCATCGGCTGGTTCGATGACTGTCGACATGTTTCTTTCCGACTGCGACTGATGGTTCAGCTTACGGTCAGCTTATGGCTGATAGGGTTCAGCGGTCTGCAATTTTCCCCTGGTGGAATGGCTTGGTTCTTGGGTATCATCGCCGCGTTGATGTGGATGATGAACCTGTATAACTTCATGGACGGAAGTAACGGTATGGCAGGATTTCAAGGAGTGTTCGCAGGTTCGGTATTGGCTGTGCTTTTCTACACCGGTGGTGAATCGACATGGGCATTGCTGTCTCTGGTTGTGGCTGCGGCCTGCGCCGGTTTTCTGCCACTGAATTTTCCATCTGCGCGGGTATTTATGGGGGATTCAGCCAGCGTACCACTGGGGTTCATTTTTGGATCATTTCTGTATTACGGAATACAGACAGGTGTTATAAACCCGCTCACCGGGATACTCATCATGTCGGTGTTTGTCGTCGATGCGTCTCTGACATTATCAGCAAGGGTATTCCGCAGAGAGCAATGGTATACTGCGCACCGACAGCACGTATATCAACGGCTAATTAGCCATGGATGGTCACACGGAAACGTAATGCTGACCTATCAAATAATAAACGTGATTTTGGTATTGCCGGCAATTTTGCTGGCTGAACTCTATCCGCAATATGGCATGGTGACAGCAGGAGCCACCTTTGTTTTGCTTGGGGCATGCTGGTACTTAACAAACCGGAGGCTGGGCCTGCGTGCTACAGCGAAGTTGACATGAGACGGATTATTGACTTGTTGAGTCACCCGCGGGCGGCCGTTGTGGCTCACGACTTTTTCATGATCATGGTGGCCTGGCTGACGGCAGGTTGGCTGATCGAACAGACTTCTCCCACCGAATTAAGCAGTACATCTTCGACGGTTACCGGTCTGTTGATTGTATTGGTTTTGCAGGGTGGCGTATTGTGGGCGACCGGTCTGTACAAGGGGTTGTGGCGTTTTGCCAGCTTCCAGGATATGTGGAATATTGCACGCGCCTGTGCTTTTGGTACCGTGTTGACTGTTGCAACTGAGGCGTTGACACTGGGGTTTTCGGTCAGCCACTGGTTACCGGTCATTCTTATTTATCCGGTCATGCTGTTCGTACTGCTGGGTCTGCCCAGGATGTGCTACCGATTCTGGAAAGATTCCCGTCTGATTTCAAGTAATTCACAAAAAGGTGTAAAGCGGGTTCTGATTCTTGGTGCCGGCCGCTCTGGTGCCATGCTGGAAAAGGAACTGCGTCGTCGTGGCGGATTTGACGTGATTGGATTCCTGGATGATGACAAGCGTTTGCGTGGTGCCCAGGTGCATGGTATTCCAGTGTTGGGAAGCATCGACCGATTGACCAGGGTGGGGCTTGATCAACAGGTAGACCTGGCGATTATTGCCGTGCCGTCTGCCACCAACCTGCAGATGCAACATATCGTGGAAATCTGCGAGTTGAGCGAGATTGAATTCCGCACCCTGCCAACTTTACAGGACCTGGGATCACAAGCCACCCGGATCGGGGACCTCAAACGTGTGGTAATTGACGACCTGCTGGGTCGTGACCCGGTATCACTGGAATGGGAATCCATCCGTGAAGGTCTGGTTGGCAAGCGTGTAATGATCACCGGTGGCGGGGGTTCCATCGGATCAGAATTGTGCCGCCAGATCGCCCGTCTCAACCCGGTTGAATTGATTGTAATCGACCACAGCGAGTACTCATTGTACCGCATTGACCATGAGTTGCGCAGCGAATTTCACGACCTGGTCTTCTACTCCGTACTCGGGGATATCTGCGACCCGGCAACGGTCGAGAAAGTTATTGGTGAATACCGGCCTGACGTGATATTTCACGCGGCCGCCTACAAACACCTGCCCATACTGCAGACCCAGATTCGTGAAGCATTCCGAAACAATGTCTTTGGGACCATGCGCGTTGCAGAAGCTGCCGAACGGCATGATGTGGGTACTTTTGTACTGATTTCCACGGACAAGGCCGTCAACCCGGCAAATATCATGGGTGCCACCAAGCGTGTAGCTGAAATGTATTGTCAAAATATGAATGCACGTTCGCAAACACGATTTATTACGGTCCGGTTCGGTAACGTACTGAACTCGAACGGCAGTGTGGTACCGCTCTTCCAGGAACAGATCAGCAAGGGTGGCCCGGTAACGGTAACCCACCCGGAAATTTCACGGTATTTCATGACCATTTCAGAAGCCAGCCAGTTGATCATGCAGTCGGCGGTATTGGGCAGTGGTGGTGAAATCTATGTATTGGATATGGGTGAACCGGTCAACATCACCTATCTTGCAGAACATCTGATTCGGCTGGCAGGAAAAGAGCCAGGGCGCGATATTGAGATTATTTATACCGGTCTGCGGCCCGGTGAGAAGTTGTTTGAGCAATTGTTTCACGAACTGGAACCTTACGAGCAAACCACCCACGAGAAGATATTTCTGGCCCACCCAAGAGAGGCGAACTGGGATGAATTGCGTGCAGAATTAAGGAAATCCGAACTTGCAGTCAGACGATACGACACAGGCAACCTTCAAAAGGCGCTATTACGTCTGGTTCCAGAACTGGCTAAATCCGGGCTTGGTACTGAACATTCCAAGGTTGTTTCTATCCACCGCAGTCGCTAGTCCGTAGGTCAAATGTCTGGTGTCGCACCAATCAGAAAAGCTGTGTTTCCCGTCGCTGGTCTGGGCACGCGTTTCCTGCCCGCAACCAAGTCCATTCCGAAAGAAATGTTGCCTATCGTGGACAAGCCACTGATCCAGTATGCGGTTGAAGAGGCGGTGGAAGCTGGCATAGAAACCCTGGTTTTTGTTATCAGTGAAAAAAAACAGGCAATTCTTGACTACTTTGATACGGATGCGGAATTGCAGGCCCATTTACTCGCACAGGGTAAAAAGGATCTTCATGCCCGGATATGCAATATCATCCCCCGGAATGTGACAACAACTTATGTCATTCAGGAGGAGGCGCTGGGACTGGGACACGCCGTGTGGTGCGCAAGGGCGGTGGTTGGAAAAGAGCCATTTGCCGTTTTACTGGCCGATGACCTGATTCGTTCTCCCGGTACAGGTTGTCTGAAACAGATGGTGAGCGAATATCATGCAACCGGTATAGGAAGTATCGGTGTTGAAGAAATTCCTCCATCAATGACCGATCGTTACGGCATCGTATCGGTGCTCCAGGATGCAACCGGCCGGAATCGCATACGCGAAATTGTAGAGAAGCCTGCACCGGCAGTTGCACCATCCAATCTTGGTGTGGTGGGGCGTTATATCCTGCCCGGAGAAATATTTTCAACACTGGAGTCTGTTCGTGCCGGTGTTGGCGGTGAGATACAACTGACCGATGCAATTGCGGTCCAACTTGCCAGCCATCCACTTTTGGCGCACACCTTTGACGGAATACGCTATGACTGCGGTAGCCGCCAGGGGTTTATCCGGGCCACAGTGGATTACGCACTGGAAGATAAAGAGTTGCGTCATGATTTGCTTTCCCATTTTTCTTTGTTGAATGATTCGAAAAACTGACAGCGCTGGGGCCGACCGGGTGTTCTCAGAGTCCGATGGAGCGGTGCGGCCTGCTGTCAATTGGCCACAGGGGACAATTGCACGTTTACAACACCATTCAACGGTATTGAAAAATAATATCTGGGGAGACCCTGCCGAGCGGGAATTCTGTGTTTATCTTCCACCTGGATATTCCGATTCAGCCAGTCCGTATATCAGTCTTTGGGATTTTGCAGCATTTACCAATACCGGTCCGGGTCACCTGAACTGGAAGAACCAGGGTGAAAATCTTCCGGATCGCCTCGACCGTCTGATTGGCACCGGGAAAATGCCGGCCACCGTGGTGCCAATGCCTGACTGCTACACTTCCCTGGGTGGGAATCAGTATATTAATTCATCTGCAGTCGGGTGCTATGCCGACTACGTGGTCGAAGAATTGGTTCCTTTTTTGTCAGATCATTTCAATGTCATCAACCATCGCACTGGCCGGGGGGTATTTGGCAAGTCATCGGGTGGTTACGGGGCATTGGTCCATGCGATGTACTATCCGGAAACCTGGGGCGGACTGGCTTGCCATGCCGCTGATATGGGTTTTGAATGGGTTTACCGGCCTGAATTTCCCCGTGCAGCGACGGTGTTGTCCGCACTGGGTGGCGATAGCCGTCGATTTCTGAAAAAGTTCTGGAGAAAAAAACAACCGGGTCACGCTGATTATTCCACACTGATGACCCTGGCAATGGCCGCCAGTTACGATCCTGGCAGTTCGTCCGGTTCCGCCCTGCAACTGCCGTTCGATTTGCACACCTGTGAATTGGATGAAAAACGCTGGGGGAAGTGGCTGGACCATGATCCACTGAGACTGCTGGAGTCATTTTCTGAACAATTGGCATCACTGGAAGTTTTTTATCTTGACGTTGGCAGCCGGGATCAGTACAACATCCAGTACGGTACACGCAGTTTTGTCAGGCGTTTGCAAGAGTTGGGTGTGGCACATCATTTTGAAGAATTTGATGGTACCCACTCGGGTATGGACTGGCGTCTGGATGTGTCATTACCCCGGATGGCCCGGGCATTACACCTCGCCTGTAACTACGGGTCTGTTTAAACTAAAAGGAATGAGTGATGATTGAGATTACAGCAAGCGCCCAGGAATACTTTGCCGATTTGATCGAGCGGCAGGGTATGAATGATGTCGGGCTGCAATTGTCCGTGCTCAATCCGGGAACACCCGGGGCCTCCTGCGATCTGCAATTTCGTGTTGCGGGTGAGTCCGCTGAGCCGGATCTGGAATTCCCCTATGAGCAGTTTATTTTGTATGTGCCCGCCAGTTCCGAAAGCTGGCTCGATAAAGCCAGGATCGACTTTGAAGAATCTGAAACGGGTGGTCAGCTAACCATCAGGGCACCTGGAATCAGGGGTACGGAGCCCGATGATTCGTCGGACCTTGCTGCGCGCGTAAACTGGTTACTCGATGCAGAAATCAATCCCGGATTGGCATCACACGGCGGCATGGTCCGGCTCGAAACGGTGACAGCTGAAAATGAGGTTGTACTGCGTTTTGGAGGCGGTTGCCAGGGTTGTGGAATGGTAAGTGTCACATTGAAAGAAGGTATAGAAAAGACTTTGAAAGAACATTTTCCGGAAGTAACTGCGGTCGTCGATGCGACGGATCACGACAGTGGTGATAACCCCTATTACCAATAGTAGCTGTTACCTGTCCTTCATTTCTGTCAGACCGGCCTGATTTGCGTACCAACTGACGATGTCTTCGATATCATCATCACTGAGATTGGCCGCAAACCCGCTCATCAGGGGATCCTGGCGAGCGCCACTCCGATAGTCATTTAGTGCCTTGGACAGATAATCCCGGTGTTGTCCTGCCAGGTTGGGATAGATGGGCTGGGTACTGATACCGGTTGCGCCATGACAGGTCTGGCAGATTTCAGACTTGCTCTGTCCTTCGAGTGCATTGCTGTCAGAACTTTTGAGCGGATGAGAATCACTGTGTCTGGCCAGGTAAACGGCAATATCCTCAATATCCTGTTTTGAGAGACTTTCAGCCTGAAGGTTCATGGTGCTGTGCTTGCGCTTACCCGATTGGTAAGCCTGCAGGGCAATGACGAGGTATTCGCTGTTTTGCCCGCCGATGCGTGGTACATGGTAGGTAGGGTAGCTGTTGTTGTAGTCAATGATGCCGTGACAGCCGGTACAGGTATAGGCTTTCATCCTTCCTGCTTCAGGGTCACCTTGTGCAGATACGCTGGTGAATGCCAGCATAAGAAGCAATGTAAACAGGATTCGTTGGATATACATTTTGGCGGTCACATTGGGTGGTAATCAGGCAGGCGATTATACCCCCGGATTATTGATAAACCAATGCTGGGGGATTGTTAGTGCTTGCCGGTTTTGCACTCTGCGTGCTTTGGGATGTCCCGGATAATGCTGCGCATTTCCGGGATGACGTTAGCACTTGTAGACCACGAAATTTCGCCTATTACCGTTTCAGCAAAAATCCCGTGAACGGGTTTTCAGTCCGCGGGCGAGTTGATCAAAATTGTGCACCCGTCGGGCAATCAGGTGATACACCTCACCGTCACTTTCCATTATTCCATCTACAGCGATCAGTGATGCGTTCAGGATGGTGTTGCGTTGTCGTTCCCACAATCGTTGCCAAACCACCACGTTGACGTGCCCGGTTTCGTCCTCCAGCGTCAGGAAAATGGTGCCGTTGGCGGTCATGGGTCGTTGTCTCATGGTAATCAGTCCGCAGGCACGTGCCGGGCTGCCGTGCTCCAGTTGCAAAAGCTGTTGTGCGGTCGTGACCCGTCGCTGGCGTAATGTATTGCGTATCAGCGCTACTGGATGACGACCCAGGGTCAGACCGGTGGAGGCGTAATCTGCACGCAGGTCATCGGCCTCGGTCGCAGGACGGACCGATACCGGATCATCGTGCACGGCGATCCCCAGCAGTAAATCTCCGGGTTGCTTCTTTACCGCGGCGACCTCCCAGCGGGCACGGTGGCGGTGACCGGCAATACCCCTGAGCGCAGCGGCCTCTGCCAGTACAGCCAGTTCACGCTGGTTCAGTTGTGCGCGATCACACAGATCCTGCACGTGGGTAAACGCCCTGTCATTCCGGGCCTCGCTGATGCGTGTGGCTGCCTGTTGGCCCAGCCCCTTGACCAGGCGCAGTCCCAGACGTAATCGGGGTATGTTCCCGCTACCGCGCTCCAGCGCACAGTCCCAGTTGCTGTAACGGATATCGGCAGGCAGTACGGTGACCTTGTGGCGGCGCGCGTCCTGTACCAGTTGGGTGGGCTGGTAAAACCCCATGGGCTGTGAGTTCAACAAGGCACAGGTAAAAGCTGCCGGGTGGTGGTGTTTCAGCCATGCAGACACGTACACCAGCAAGGCAAAGCTGGCGGCGTGTGACTCGGGAAAACCATATTCTCCAAAACCTTTGATCTGCTCGAATATCTGCTCTGCAAAGGCCAGTTGATAACCCCGCTCCAGCATGCCATCGACCAGGCGGTGGTGCATGTGTTCCAGACCACCGCGACGTGCCCAGGCGGCCATTGAGCGGCGCAGCATATCGGCCTCGGAACCACTGAAGCCGGCCGCCACCATGGCGATTTGCATCACCTGCTCCTGGAAAATGGGTACACCCAGCGTACGCTGCAGCACCCTGCGTAAAGCCTCAGACGGGTAGGCGACCGTTTCCAGGCCACGCCGGCGTTGCAGATAGGGGTGCACCATGTTGCCTTGTATGGGACCCGGTCGGACAATGGCCACCTCGATCACCAGGTCGTAGAAGCGGGCGGGTTTGAGACGGGGCAGCATGGCCATTTGCGCACGGGATTCTATCTGGAACACACCGATGGTGTCGGCCTTCTGGATCATGTGGTAGGTCGCGGGGTCCTCGGCGGGTATGTCTGCAAGACCCATGCCGGTGCCATGAAAATCGTTGACCAGGTCCAGGCAGCGGTGGATGGCGGTGAGCATACCCAGTGCCAGGCAGTCGACCTTCAGCAGTCCCAGGGTTTCCAGGTCGTCCTTGTCCCACTGGATGACGGTGCGTCCCGGCATGGTTGCGTTTTCCACCGGTACCAGTGCAGCCAGGGTATTCTCCGAAATCACGAAACCACCCACATGCTGGGACAGGTGCCGTGGGAAACCGACCAGGCTTTGCACCAGGTACAGCAATTGCCTGACCTGCAGTGAGTCAGTGCTAAAACCCTGTTCAGCCAGTCGCTCACTAAAACAATCCGGTTGGTCCCACCACGACATATTACGCGCCAGCCTGTCGACCTCACCGGGGCTGAAACCCAGCGTCTTACCGACATCCCGGATGGCACTGCGTGGCCGGTAGGTGATCACCGTGGCCGCCAGTGCCGCGCGCTCACGGCCATATTTCCTGTATATATACTGAATGACCTCTTCGCGGCGTTCATGTTCGAAATCGACATCGATGTCCGGTGGCTCATCGCGTTCACGCGAGATAAAACGCTCAAACAGCATGTTCATCCGGGCCGGGTCCACCTCGGTCATTCCAAGACAGTAACAAACGGCGGAATTGGCGGCCGAGCCACGCCCCTGGCACAGTATGGACTGGCTGCGTGCGAACTGGACTATGTCGTGGACGGTCAGAAAATACGATTCATAATGCAGTTCGGAAATCAGTTCCAGTTCCTGCTCAATCTGTTG
>JABAAB010000066.1 GCA_014238945.1 Lysobacterales bacterium | reverse complement strand
TGGCTGGGGGAGAGGGATTCGAACCCCCGCTGGCGGAGTCAGAGTCCGCAGTCCTACCACTAGACGATCCCCCAGTGGAGACCGTATTTTAACGCTTGGAGTACTGGGTCGCTTTGCGTGCTTTGTGCAGACCGACCTTCTTGCGTTCTACCTCGCGTGCGTCCCGGGTGACGTAACCCTCTTTGCGCAGGGTGCTGCGCAGGTCACCATCGTATTCCATCAGTGCGCGGGTCAGACCCAGGCGAATGGCGCCGGCCTGGCCGGAAATTCCACCACCTGCAACGGTTGCCGTGATATCAAACATATCGGTCATTTCCAGCTTTTCCAATGGCTGGCGCACGATCATGCAGGCCGTCTCACGACCAAAGAATTCGTCGATGGGGCGGTTATTGATGGTGATATCGCCCTTGCCCTTGCGCAGGTAAACCCGTGCCTTGGATGACTTGCGCCGTCCGGTGCCGTAATACTGTTCAGTAGCCATAAATCTCGTGTCCGTAGTGTTGTCGCGACTTACAGCTCAAGCTGTGTCGGTTGCTGGGCGGCGTGCGGATGATCGGGTCCTGCATAGACATGCAGTTTACGATACATGGCGCGACCCAGCGGGTTCCTTGGCAGCATACCCTTGACCGCGAACTGAATGGGGCGCTCAGGGTGTGTATCCATCAACTTCCCAAGGTTGACGGATTTCAGGTTGCCAATGTAGCCGGTGAAACGATGATACATTTTGTCATCGAGCTTTTTACCGGTAACCTTTATCTTTTCCGCATTGACCACGATCATGTGGTCACCGGTGTCCATATTGGGGGTAAACTCCGGTTTGTGCTTGCCACGCAGACGATGTGCCAGTTCAGTGGCCAGTCTGCCCAGGGTTTTGTCTGTTGCATCGATAACAAACCACTCGCGTTTGATCGTTGCCGGTGTTGCTGTAAAAGTCTTCATTTCTATCGTTCTCTGTATATGACGCGGGTCAAAACACGTGTCGTCAGGTGAAGGGCGGGAATTTTACTGGCTTAGCGTCTCATTTTCAACCTTCCAGGGGCTTATTTTTCAGCTTTCTTCCGGTTTGATTTTAAGACGCTCCACCGGAATCCCGTCAACGATGTGGCTGTCGATGATTTCATCCACGTCCTCTTCATCGATATAGGTGTACCAGGTCCCCTCGGGATAGACCACACAGACAGGTCCCTGTTCGCAACGGTCCAGGCAACCGGCTGAATTAACCCGGACTTTTCCCTGCCCCGACAATCCCATCTTTTTAATGCGTGCCTTGGCATAGGCACGTAGCTCCACCGAACCACACTGGTTGCATGATGGCCGCTCGTGGTCCGCACCCCGGTCATTGGTGCAGAAGAACACATGTCGCTGGTAATAGGGGGTCATTGTGATTTTGCACCGTTGCCCTGAAGCCTACCTGTTGAAGTTGTACACCACGTTCATGGTGGTGGTGGTATCTGTGTTCTCTGTATCACCCGGGGGTACCGATGAATTGTTGCGAATTTCGAAACCCAGTTTGAGTGCAAAACGCTTGTTCATATTCACCGCAAGACCGCTGTTGAACTGGGTAAAGGTGTTGCCGGAACCGGCTTCAATCAACAGCCTGTTGGTCCAGACGGTCGATTGGAATATCTTCCAGCTGTCATCCAGTGAGATCCTGCCGATCGCCTCGCTGGTGGTGACCCGGCTCTCCGTTTCTTCCAGTCTGCGATAACCCAGACCAATCTCACCCTTCAATACATGCCGGTCACTTTTAAAGAACTCACGACCATACCCCGAGGACAGGGTTTGCTGTGGGTCGTAGGCACCGAACTTGTCTGCATCCCAGCGACCAACAACAAATATGTAGCTGCTGCCACTCAACTTGCGGTCACTCTGGATTTCCGCATGGTAGCGCTCGGCATCAATACTACCATCTTCTGAGGAGGTCAAAGCGGATGCCCTAAAGCGGTGTCGCCAGTGCCTGGAAGTCCTGACAAACTCCAGTTTAAGATTGAGTGTTTCCGTTTCAGAATTACCGCTGGTGCTGACAAACCCAAACTCACCCGTACCGTCCCAGCCGGTCTTCTTTTCCTCTTCTTTATCCTGCGCACGGACATCGGTGGTCACAGTCAACAGCATTCCCAAACTCAAGATCATTACAAAATAACGCATTACCTGGTCCTCACGAGGTATCAAAGTTTGCGAATTATAATGCCATGGCGAAAGAAAACCCACTGGCCTGAACAGTAGTACAATGGGAATTCGCACCAGGTATCCCGGGCTCCGAACATGACAACACGCAGCTACACACCCCTTGACCGTTTAATTATTGGTATTGACTCTGCTTTACGGCTGGCTACCGGCCAGCATGACCAGGCGCAACGCGAAAACCCGGCAGGGGACATACCCGATGTGGTCATGGAAGAAGAGCAGCGGCAACATGCGGCCGGGCTGATGAGAATCAACCACGCCGGTGAAGTTTGTGCACAGGCCCTGTATGCAGGGCAAGCGGTCACGGCGCGCAACCCGGAAGTTCAGTCACAGATGAAACACGCCGCCAGCGAGGAGACCGACCATCTCAGCTGGTGCCGGGAACGTCTGGATGAACTTGAAAGCAAGCCGAGTGTGCTGGACCCTTTGTGGTATGCGGGATCATTTGCCATTGGTGCCGTGGCCGGTCTGGCTGGTGATGGCTGGAGCCTCGGCTTTTTGAAGGAAACAGAAAACCAGGTCGAAGCCCATCTTGAAGGTCACATTGAACGTCTGCCGCCAGAAGATGCACGCAGTCGCGCTATATTGGATCAGATGAAGATTGATGAGGCCAGGCACGCCCAGATGGCGGATGAATCAGGGGCGCTGGATTTACCGGACCCTGTTCGCGGATTGATGAAACTGACTGCCGGGGTAATGAAGGCGGTGGCTTACAAGTTGTAACCCGCAGGTTTCACATATCTGCGATTTTTTCCCGCAGGGATTTGAGTGTCAATCCCCTCTCAACCACCCTGGGTTCATCTTCGCCCAGCGAGAACCACTGGATTTCCCAGTCTTCCAGCAGGGTGTCTTGCGGATATGGAAAGACTCTTTTCGAATAATCAAGATCACCGGACATCTTCATTGAATCGGAGCCCCCGGCACCGCCGGACAACGGATTGGTAAATTGATACGTCAGCTCGAACCGCCGGTGACCGGCTTCGGTGACCCAGCCTGAACCGTTGATACTCCAGGGTGCTGCAAACACACCGCTGGCAAGTCCCGTATTGATGCTGAAATCCCGGTCCGGTTCCGTGACTTGCCAGGTTTGTTTTTCCTGGACCGCTGCAGGACCCCTGGGCTGGCTGTGATTGAGCAGGGCCAGGGTCAGTTGCAGCATCAGGGTGGGTGCCTGCATCATCGGTGCGAGGTCAAAGCCACTCTGGCCAAAGCCCCGTGCCAGCAACACCTGGCCATCAATGATCAACAACTCACCGGTCAGCACACCGTCCGGTGCGCCCTGTTCTATCCAGATCAACACATCGCCGCAGTCGCAGCGATAATACTCCCAACGTGCGTGGAAACCGGTATCGGCAAAATCCACATCCAGTTGTGTGACCACCGCATCCTTCCATTGGCTGTTCTTGCCGGGCAGCTCGTCCGCGCTGGCCAAATTGCTCACCACCAGAAGAAAACCGGCGAGCAACAGATAGTTTGGTGTTGTTGGTCTGTTCATGTCAGAAAAACATCCTGCTCAATGCATCCCCGGGATCATCCTTACGCATGAATGCTTCACCCACCAGGAAGACATTGATTCCGCTGGTTTGCATACGTGTTACATCGTCCCTGGTGCGGATACCACTCTCTGTCACCATCATCTGGTTGCCGGTGAGCATACTGTGCAGACGTTGCGAGGTATCCAGCGATGTCTCAAATGTATTCAGATCACGATTATTAACCCCGATCAGGTCATGATCAAGCAGCAACACCCGCTCCATTTGAGTCTCATCGTGTACTTCAACCAGCACATCCAACCCACATGCCGTCGCCTGTTCAAGCAGGTCCTGCAGTGTGGACTGGTCAAGTGCAGCGACGATCAGCAAAATACAATCCGCTCCCATTACACGTGACTCATAAATCTGCCAGGGGTCGATGATGAAATCCTTGCGTAACACCGGCAGGCTACAGGCACGACGGGCTCGTTTCAGGTCATCGGCGTGTCCCTGGAAAAAATCCTCATCGGTCAACACCGACAAGCAGGCTGCACCTGCCGTGGCGTAGGAGCGTGCTATTTGATCCGGCTCAAACCGCTCCCGGATGACACCGGCGCTGGGGGATGCCTTCTTGACTTCCGCAATCACCGCGGGACCGGACAGCAGGGTCTGTCTCAACATGTGTTCGAATCCGCGTGGTGGCGGACAGTCCTTCGCACTGGCCGCCAGTTCCCGGGTAGCAATGGTGGTTTTACCCATTGCGACCTGTTCCGACTTGCGCTGGAGTATACGTTGCAAAATGGATGGCAATATGGATGGGGTTGGCATCAGAAGTCTTGTGTCATATCTGCCAGTTGTTGCAGTTTGTCGAGACCCGCGCCAGTTGTGAGCACTTCGTTTGCCAGAGCCACACCGTTTTTAATGGTGTCGGTCACACCGGCAACATAAAGTGCTGCACCCGCATTGAGTGCCACCAGGCGGGCAGCACGTTGTGCACGTTCACTCCTGTCGCTGCCACCTGCCAGCGCGGCACGCAACAATTGCAGTGACGGCTCAACGCCATCCACCGTCAATCCGCTCAAAGGTTCCCGTGGCATACCCATCTGTTCGGGTTGCAGGCTGTACTCACTGACCACGCCGTTTTTCAATTCGGCCACCTGGGTATCGGCCGCCAGGCTGATTTCGTCCAGGCCGTCATCCGAATGCACCACCATCACATGTTCAGAGCCCAGTCTTTGCAACACTTCACAGATGGGTCGACACAGGGCGCGGTCATAGACACCGATCAACTGGCGCGTTACCCCGGCCGGATTTGCCATCGGGCCAAGTATATTGAACAGCGTACGCATACCCAGTTCCTTGCGTGCCACGCTGACGTGACGCATGGCGCTGTGGTGCATCAGGGCA
>JABAAB010000031.1 GCA_014238945.1 Lysobacterales bacterium | reverse complement strand
CTGTCCACCCTCCTCCGTGTTGAGCGCGGCACAATCTTTCCCCGATGCCTGAAGTTGGGTGCAAACACACCATGAAAACGGGTCAGATTCAGTCGCGGTCTCGGCACCAGTGCCGCCAGGCGTGCCATGAAATCCAGCGGCTCCAGTACCACCTGCGTTGAACCATCCCGGAACGGGCGCTTGTAGCGGTATATCACCCTGCCCCGGTCATCGACCGACAGACGCCGGGCGGCGATCGGCCCACGCGTGATGTAGCGACACAGCCGCTCCAACTTGCTGCGCTGATGCACTTCGCACACCGTGGCAGCGTGCAGGCTGGCCCTACACCACACCGCAGGGATCTTTTCTATACCTGATGGATCAGCAAAGCGGAAGAACGGTCATGGTAGAGCAGGGTGCTTTCAAGGAATTTGCCGACACCCGGTTTGCCCATGGAGTCAATGCGGTAGCCGTCGGCAGATTTGATCGCTATAACCTGTTTATGAGTACCGATAATCCGAACTACTCCATTTATGACAACCTGGGTAAATCCACGGTCGGTGAGGGAGTTTTTGATGGTCAGCCATTGGCCGTACGAGGATCTGCAGACGGCCGCACAGCCTGGGTGGTATTTTCAGATATTGCCGAAGTTGCGATGGTCGATCTGGAAAATCAGGCGATTCGTTATTTCCCTGCGACCAGAAATGGTGCAGGTGCATTTACCCTGGGTTTATCAAACAACGTCTGTCACTAGGTCGCATTCACTTTATTCGGGGTGATGGGTGTATTCCTGACACGCACACCACAGGCGTGAGCCACTGCATTGGCTATTGCTGCCGCCGTTGGGCCTTGGGCCGCCTCGGCGACACCCATCCAGGCATGGTCACCCTGATCAATAATTTCAACATCAACATCCGGCACTTCCGGGAAGGTGAGTATGGGATAAGTCGACCAGTCCTTGCTTAGAATGGCGCCGGGTCGATAGTTCACCTGCTCTTTCAGCGTCCAGCTACAGGCCTGCACAATCCCACCTTCTATCTGGGCACGTACGCCATCGGGGTTTACCACCAGGCCAGCATCAACCACAGCCTGGGCGCGATCAAGGCGGATATCACCGCTGTCGGTCACCTGGAGTTTAATCACGACGGCCGTATAGGCTGCCAGATTTTTGTACTTGGCAAAACCCATACCCCAGCCTTCACCGGATCCGCCTTCTGGTCTGTTTGACCAGTCGGACTGATCACGTAATCTGTTCAGTACTCTGCTTGCCCTGTCATCGGAAAGGTGAGCCAGGCGAAACTCAAATGGGTCGGCTTTGCTGGCAAGGGCCAGTTCATCCATGAAAGATTCGATTGCAAAAACATTGGCGTAGGCACCGAGTGATCGCAGAGCGGACACACGCAGCGGCATGGCCTCAACCAGGTGTTTGGTCACATCTATTTCCGGGATTACGTAAATCGGAACCGAGTTCCGGTCTGCTCCGCCTGAAGGTTGTGGTATTGAACGCAGAGGGGGTGAGGGCAAGGGTTGGTCTTTGCTCTGCGCATACAGCAGATTGCCAGCACCATCCGGGCCAGAAGGCCGGGTGGAATGAGTACCACTCCAGACCACCTGCTTCCAACTTGCAATACGACCGTGCTGGTCCAGCCCCGCTTGTGTACTGACCGTCATCGCCGACCCAAGAGGTTCCCCACAGAACTCATCGGTCCTGGACCATTGCAGACTGACTGGCTGACCCGGTAAAGACATGGCACACACAGCCGCATCACAGGCCGCGTCGTCAGCTCCGTTGTGCCCATAGACCCCACCCGATTCCACATGCACACAACGAACCTGATCCTGCTTCAGGTCAACTGCCCTGGCGATTGCCCCTCTGAGAGGATACATACCCTGTCCATGACTCCACACGCTAAGATTATTTCCATCCCATAAGGCAAGCGCTGACGAGGGTGCAATGGAGGCGTGGGCAAGAAAGGGGCGTGAGTATTCTGCTGAGAGCGTTTGCGTGACATCGGCGGTTTTGTCTGAACTGCGACTGGTAACGGGGTAGGTCTTCGCTGGTGCGGTTTTTAACCACGCTGAGATGTTATCGCTGTTCGTTTCATCAACCGTGGTTTGCCAGTGGCAGGTCGAGGCCAGTGATTTTGCCGCATTGACTGCTTGCTGCTCTCGTTTTGCCAGCACCGCGAGAAAAGAACCATCACGAATGACTTTTATCACACCTGGCATGGAGTTGATGCCATCGGTTTCTGCACGAAGCAGACTCAAGCCGGTTCTGGGTGGACGTACAAGCCTGGCATGTACCATTCCTGGCAATCGCATATCACAGAGGTAGGAGGCCTGTGCATAGACCTTTGCAGGGATGTCCAGCCGCTGGATGGGTTGACCAATCAACGTGTAATCTTTCCTGTCCTTGACCACGACTTCATCGGGGACAACAGCATTGAAGTTCTTGCCTTCGAGCAGGCTCCAGTAATTGGCAGTGGTAGCCTGGCCTCCATCCAAAATCACTCCATCGCTGACACTTAATCCGGCGGTCGTAACAGTCAGTTCATCTGCTGCCAGTTGCAGCAGGATCTGACGTGCCTGTGCACAGGCTTTTCGCACCCTGCCACCACTTTGCTGAATTGAAATGGCACTGAATGTATAGAACTCATCGGGTGAGTAGGATGTATCCACCTCGGTCATCTGAATACGTGAGAAATCAACATCCAACTCTTCTGCTGCAATTTGGGCCAGTGCCGTACGGATACCCTGACCAAATTCAACTTTGCCGGCAGAAATCACAACTTTTCCGCCAGATTCAATTCGAATCCAGGTGTCGACAAATTCATTGCCATGTGACTTGCCAGATTGCCCCGGATTCGGTGATGTGTATTGGGCGAGTGCAAGTACAGGCGAGGCAAAATACACCATGAGCAAACCACCCGTGCTGATAAATTCCCTGCGTGTGGTCTTCACGAACCATTTCCGCCAGAAGCAGCTGCGGCCCGTTTTATCGCCCGCAATATACGAGGTTGAGCACCACATCGGCACAGGTTTCCAGCCAAAGCTTGCTTGATTTCATCATTTCCTGGATTTGGGTTGCTTTGCAGTAGTGCCGCGGCACTGATAATCATACTGTTGACACAGTAACCGCATTGCAAGGCCTGTTCCTCGATAAACGCCAGTTGCAGTGGATGGGGGTGATCTTCATTACCCAGACCTTCCAGCGTTGTTATTTTCATGCCATTGACTGCGGAAACGGGTGTGACGCAGGTCCGGGTAGATCTGCCCTCAAGCAAAACAGAGCAGGCACCACATTGCGCCAGTCCACAACCAAACTTTGGCCCATTGAGTTCCAGATCATTGCGTAAAACTTCAAGCAGGGGGGTTTCTGGATCTATGTTCAGGCTTACACTTTTACCATTGACCGTGAAGTCGATTGTCATGATCAAAGCTTCATCTCTCACTTTGTTGTGGAGAATTATGCATACGTTTGCATCGCATTACAAAGACTGTCAGTGTTGTTGTAATTTGATTCTCCGAATAAAAACCAATGGAACTCGATCTTAGTAACTCATGGCTGGTCATTGCGGTTATTGGGCACCTGGTTGTTGTCAACGCTGGATGACCGATGGCTTAAGTTACTACTCATTGCCTGGCTGGGTTTCTATCTTTTTCAGTATTATTTTCATCGCCAGGCCGGGGAACGGCTGACCAATGCGCCCAGGATGGCTCCAATATTGGGGTTGGCTGCGGGAACAGTGCAGGGTGCCAGTGGTATTTCCGCTCACGTTGTTGCTCCTTACTTCCATGCTCGCGGATTGAAAATGGGAGCCTATGCCTTTGCGCTGGGTTTTGCCTTTCTGCTTTTTTCCATTGGCCAGTTCACCGCGATTTCGGGTCTGAATCTGTTTACATCGGAACGGCTGTCAGTAAGTCTGATGGCCTTGCTGCCCACCATAATTTTCATACAGATCGGTATTCGTCTTTCGCGAAAAACCAATGAGCTCATGTTCAATCGAATCATCATCGGCCTGTTCTTTGCCATGGAGTTTAAATTGATTTTCGATGTTGTTTGATGGGTGAAAAAAAAACGGCAGCCCGGAGGCTGCCGTTTGATCAAAACAATTGACCTTTTCCAGACTGGAACTCAAAAATCATAAGGCGGATAGGAAGTATAAACCACCTTTTTCGGAATTCAGGCAAGTATCCGAGACAGCAAACTGAGCCGAAATCGGATCTTGCCTGCTACTGAAACCGCAATGGAGTTGCCTGGAAGTCCACTGAACGCATCCCGTTGGCCG